>NZ_CP060695.1:2799935-3471153 GCF_014352875.1 Polaribacter pectinis | reverse complement strand
TTGTTTATGAGGTTTCCATCCAAGTTCAAAATCTTCTATAGATGGTGTTTTTTTCTTCACTTAAAGGAAATAAGCATCAACACCAATATAGTCTAAAGCATCCCAAAAAGAAACTCGTTTTAAATTCGTCCCAATTTGCTGCATAAGTTAGATTTCCTTTGTAGGTTTTTCTATTTTTTCAATTAGTTTTCGCCAATAATCTGGTCTGTTAATTACAAATTGTTCTAATTCTGTTCCTATACAAAGAATTTCTGCATTTAAATCTTCAGCAGCTTTTGCATAGGTTAAAATAAACTCTGTATAAGAATCTTCTAAAATTTTCCAATTTTCTTCAGAATCCATTTTTATATTTCCGGTAAACTCACCTTTCCAAACCCAAATATGTGGCTTTACCATTATTTTAACACCTTCCTTTTTAAACTTTTCTGCGTATTGCAACAGTCCGTTTTTAGTTTCACCAAACCATTGTCTGTCTGTATTATGGGTTATTTTTGGGGATGACAGTTCTTTAATAAAACCAAAAGGCATCAATGCAACATAATTGCTTTGTGCCTTTAAAACTGGGTTAATGTGTTCTGAACTTATAGAATCTCTCGAGGCTACAAAACTAACACCATTAATTTTTTTAGATTGACTATTACATGATAACTGAAGTAAAATCAGCAATAAAAAAAGGAGTTTTTGTGTTTTCATAAATCTCCCTAAAAATACTGTTTTCCTAAAACAACGCTCTTAAACCAATGTTAAAACTTTGTCCTAAACCTGTGTCATTTCCTCTAATAAATTTACCGTATAAAACTTCTAAATTTAGTGTTTGGTTTAATTGATATTTACCACCAAAACCTAACGTTGTAAAGTTTTGTGTAAAATCTCCAAAACGCTGTGAATGCTGTAAAAATCCTAAAATTGTAGATTTGTCTGTAGGAAAATAACTCATAAATAAACCAGGAGCAACTACAAACGTGTTAGTTGCAAAGCTTCCTTCTAAAGTTGTTTTTCTATTTTGAGCATCAAAAGTATTAACTTCTTTTTTTCCGAAATTATACTCTGTATTTAACTCTGTAAACAACTGCCAATTTCCACTTGGCAAGGTATAATCATAAAAAAAACGATTCTGAAAAGTATAACTTGCTTGGTCTAAAAACACACCATCTTTTGTTTCATTTTTAACTAAAGGAATGTGTATTGCAGATTGTATAGAAAAGTTACCAATGTTTTCAAATGGCTGAATCTTAATTGCAGGTGCAAATGAAGTTATTCCTCTTCTGGCAGTTTCACTATCATTTAAACTAAAAACAGAAAATACACTTCTATCTCCAATTGTGTTAGAACGATATTCTATAATTGCACCAATATTAATTCTATTATTGTTAGAAATTCCTGTAAAAGCTTCAATTGTAGAAGTAAAATAGTTTTCTCTTGGCTTGTCTCCTTTTACTCCATTAGATCTAAAAGAAGTTTCTGTATATAGATTATTAAAAAACTTAATATCCCATTGTCCTTTATCTAATAGTTTAGAGGGTGTATAAGTTTGTATGTTACTTTTGGTGTCTTCATCTTCTTGGGCGAAAGAATTTATTCCTAAAAGGAAAAAAGCTGTAAAAATTAATTTTGAATGTAATTTCATTGTCTATTGATTTTATATGAGTTGGATGATTATAAAATTTATACATCAGTCTGAACTTAATAAATGAACTTACAATATTCTGCATTGAATTTTATTTATATCCATTCTAAATTAAAGTTTACGTTTAAGTTCTTAACTTTAGCTTCGACATAAAAGCAACAATCAATCAACTATGGAGCAAATTGTTATTATTGGTAACGGAATTTCTGGAGTAACCGCTGCAAGGCATATCAGAAAAAATTCGAATAAAAAAATTACATTAGTTTCTGCGGAAACAAAATACTTTTTTTCTAGAACTGCATTAATGTATGTGTACATGGGACACATGAAGTTCGAACACACTCAACCTTATGAAAATTGGTTTTGGAAGAAAAATAATATTGAGTTAAAACAAGGCTATGTTGGTAAAATAAATACTGACGATAAAATTCTTGAACTTACAAATGGAACTTCAATTACTTACAATAAACTAATTATAGCTACTGGTTCTAAACCAAATAAATTTGGCTGGCCTGGGCAAGATTTAGATGGTGTTATGGGCATGTATCATAAACAAGATTTAGAAAAATTAGAAAAGTATGCACCTAATAATAAAGCCTGCAATAGAGCCGTAATTGTAGGTGGTGGTTTAATTGGTATTGAGCTTGCAGAAATGTTGCGAAGTAGAGATATTCCTGTAACTTTTTTAGTGAGAGAAGATAGTTTTTGGAACGGTGTTTTACCCGCCCAAGAATCGGAAATGATTAATAAACATATTAAAGAACATCACATAGATTTACGCTTAAGTACCAATTTAAAAGAAATAAAATCAGATGAAAATGGACGTGTAAGATCTGTAATTATTGAAGAAACTGGTGAAGAGATTTTCTGTAATTTAGTTGGACTAACAGCAGGAGTTACACCAAATATAGATTTTCTTAAAGATTCTAAAATTGATATTAAAAGAGGTGTTTTGGTAAATCGTTTTTTAGAAACTAATGTTGAAGGAATATATGCCATAGGTGATTGTGCAGAACAACATGAAGCAATTGGGCAAAGAAGAAATATTGAAGCTGTTTGGTATACTGGAAGAATGATGGGAGAAGCACTTGCTCAAACCATTTGTAACAAAAAAACGGAGTATAATCCAGGTCATTGGTTTAATTCTGCAAAGTTTTTAGATATTGAATATCAAACTTATGGTTGGGTTTTTAGCGAGCGTAATAAAAAAGAAAATGAAGCGTATTTTCAATGGCAACATCCAACAGAAAATAAATGTATTACTATTTCTTTTGATAAAAACACAAATCAATTTTTAGGAATAAATACATTTGGTATACGAATGCGCCATGAAATCTTTGACAGTTGGTTAACCCAAGAAAAATCAATAGAACATGTATTAGAATATTTAGCAGATGCTAATTTCGATCCTGAATTTTACAAACTACATGAAGCAGAAATTGTAGCAAAATTCAATTTAGAAAATAATGCAAATATTCAGTTAAAGAAGAAAAGTTGGACACGAATTTTTACAAAAGCTTAAGAAGATGAAATTAATAAAACAAATAGGATTAATTGTCTTTTTAATAGGCTTATTAGCATTTACATCCCTGATTTTTATAGGAAAATTCAATGTAACTTCAGAAATTTTTAACTCAACAATTAAAAATAAAGGCATAAAAAGCGAATGGTTTATCAACTCATTAAAAACAAAAATAGTAGATAAAGAATTTACAGGTACATTTAAACTTTCTTCAGAAATTACTACTTCAGTAGAAACTGCCAATAAAATTCATAGAAAAAATAAAGAATGGGACAAAGTTATTTGGGACAAACCACATAGTTTATCTTACCAATTTATAAAAGCAGCAGGAATTGGCAGCATTCCAGAAAACAAAGGATTATACTGGTTTTTAACTTTTGGTTTAGGTGTCATTGGTGCGTTAATGTTTATAGTGCCTAATGTTATAATTTTAGGTCCACCTGGAATAAAAAATGACGGAATATTTCTAGAAGCGGCAACTAATAGAGGTTGGATTGGCTGGTTTGCATTTATCTTTTTGGTTGGGTTTTATATTCTGCTTTATTTTTACCCAGATTTAATAGTAAATTGGGTGTATTTAGTAGACCCAATTAGCGAATCCTTAAGTGGAAATTCTGCTAGTCAATGGTTTTTATATGGATTTTTGTATTGTACTGTAATGACAGTAATGGCAATTAGAATGTATATAAAATACCGTCATAATAAATATCAAATATTAAGAACAACTTCGGTTTTATTTTTCCAGATAGTTTTTGCGTTTTTAATTCCAGAAATTTTAGTTCGTTTCGAAAAGCCATGGTACGATTTCAAAAATGCATTTCCTTTAGATTACGACTTCTTCTTTAAATGGAATTTAGAAGAACTACTCTCTAGCGGAACTTTTGGTTTATTCATTTTAGTTTGGGGTATTGTCTTAACTATAGTTGTGGTTCCAGTAATGGTTTATTTCTTCGGAAAAAGATGGTATTGTTCTTGGGTTTGCGGTTGTGGAGGATTGGCAGAAACTTTAGGAGATCCTTACAGACAATTATCTAGTAAAACGTTACTTTCTTGGAGAGTAGAACGTATTGTTATTCATTCTGTATTAATTTTTGCATTGGTAATGACTGGTTTTGCTCTATATACTTTCTTCTCTGGAGCAAGTGAAGTTTTAGGTATTAAAACACAAACAATACAAGATATTTACGGATTTTTAATAGGTTCTATTTTTGCAGGTGTAATTGGTACTGGCTTCTACCCTATTTTCGGAAATCGTGTTTGGTGTAGATTTGGTTGCCCTTTAGCTGCTTACTTAGGTTTTGTACAACGTTTTAAATCTAGATTTAGAATTACTACAAATGGTGGCCAATGTATCTCTTGTGGAAATTGCTCTACCTATTGCGAAATGGGAATAGACGTTAGAGCCTATGCACAAAAAGGTGAAAACATTATACGTTCTAGTTGTGTTGGTTGTGGAGTTTGTTCTGCAGTTTGTCCAAGAGGAGTTTTAAAATTAGAAAATGGTCCAGAAGAAGGAAGGATAAACCCTACTGATATTTTATTAGGAAATGATGTTGATTTAATGGAATTAGTAAACAAGAAATAAGTATTCCGTTTACAATTAAACATATAAAATTCCGAATATTAAATAGTTAAAATGAAACTTTATTACATCCTTTTTATTTTTATAAGTTTTAATCTTTCTGCACAAAAGAAATATCATAAAGAGTTTTATAAAAACGGAAAATTAAAACAAGAAGGTTGGCTTTTAAATAATAAAAAGACAGATTATTGGAAATTTTATTACAAAAATGGAAACATCAAAAAAGAAGGTCGTTATAAAAACAATTTAGAAAGCAAATATTGGTACTTTTACAGCCTGAATTCTACGATAATAAAAGAAGGTCATTTTAAAAAAGGAATTCAAAATAATTGGTGGTTATTTTATGATAAAAATGGTTATGTAGACCACAAATGTCAGTTAGAAAATAATCTAAAAAACGGATATTGTTTGATGTATAAAAATCGAAAATTGATAAAAGCATCAAAATTTAAAAATGGCAAAAAATTAAAAGAATGGACAGATTTTTCATCCTTTAAAGATGAAAATAATCTAAATGATTTATGAATATGACACCAATTATTAAAGTTATTATTCCTGCTTACAATGAGCAAAATTCTATTGCAAATGTTATTCATGACATTCCAAAAATTGTAGATGAAGTAATTGTTATCAGCAATAATTCTACAGATAACACAGAAATTAACGCAAAAAATGCGGGTGCTACAGTTTTATCTGAAAACAGAAAAGGATATGGTTATGCTTGTTTAAAAGGAATGGAATATATTGCTAAACAAGAAACTAAACCAGAAATTATTGTTTTTTTAGATGGAGATTATTCTGATTATCCTGAACAATTATTAGAATTAATTTATCCAATAACAAACAACAATATAGATTTTGTAATTGGTGCGCGTGTAAAAAAATTACGCGAAAATGGTTCTATGACACCTCAACAAGTTTTTGGAAATTGGTTAGCAACCTTTTTAATGAAGTTGTTTTTTGGAGCAAAATTTACAGATTTAGGCCCTTTTAGAGCTATAAAGTATGATAAATTATTAGCCCTTAAAATGGAAGACAAAACATATGGTTGGACAGTAGAAATGCAATTAAAAGCATTAAAACAAAAATTATCTTATATTGAAATTCCTGTAAAATATAGAAATAGAATTGGAGTTTCTAAAGTTTCTGGTACCGTAAAAGGTAGTATTTTTGCCGGAGTAAAAATTTTAGGTTGGATTTTTAAATATAGTTTTAAATAATGATTTTAGAGTACATCATCATATTCGTTTATTCAGTTTCGCTATTGCTTATTTTTATGTATTCATTAGCGCAATTAAACTTATTAATAAACTACTTAAAGGCAAAAAAGAAGGAAGACAATTCAGAAAAATTCGATTTTAATAATGCTGATGAAATCCCTTATATAACTATACAATTGCCTGTTTACAATGAGTTGTATGTAATGAAACGTTTGCTTAAAAATATCGCTAAATTAGAATATCCTAGAGAAAAATTAGAAATTCAGGTTTTAGACGATTCTACAGACGAATCTGTAATTACTACTGCAAAACACATCAAAAAAATACAAGAATTAGGTATTGATATTCAGCACATACAAAGAACAAATAGAAAAGGTTTTAAAGCTGGCGCACTAAAAGAAGGTTTAATAACTGCAAAAGGTGAATTTATCGCCATTTTTGATGCAGATTTTTTACCTCAAAAAGATTGGTTATATCAAACGGTTCCTTATTTTAAGGATGATAATATTGGTGTTGTACAAACAAGATGGGGTCATATTAATAGAAATTATTCTACACTTACAAAAATTCAAGCTTTTGCTTTAGATGCTCATTTTACATTAGAACAAGTTGGTAGAAATAGTAAAGGACATTTTATAAATTTTAACGGAACTGCAGGTGTTTGGAGAAAAGAATGTATTTACGATGCAGGAAATTGGGAAGGAGATACACTCACTGAAGATTTAGATTTAAGCTACAGAGCACAATTAAAAAATTGGAAGTTTAAATATTTAGAAAATGTTGAAACTCCAGCGGAATTACCTGTGGTTATTAGTGCAGCAAGATCGCAGCAATTTCGATGGAATAAAGGTGGTGCAGAGAATTTTCAGAAAATGATGAGACGTGTTATTACTAGTAAAAACGTCCCTTTTAGAACAAAAATTCATAGCTTATTGCACTTGCTAAACAGCTCTATGTTTACGTGCATTTTTTTAGTTGCCGTTTTAAGTATACCAATGCTGTATATAAAAAATGAATATGCTCATTTAAAAAATTACTTTTATGTAATGAGTTTTTTTATTGTTAGTTCTATTATATTTTTCATTTGTTATTGGCACATGTATAAAAATATTTATGGTAGCGGAATTAAGAATTTCTTTAAATATATAGGTGCATTTTTTACCTTTTTCTCAATAGCGATGGGTTTTTCTCTACACAATACAATTGCTGTTTTAGAAGGTCATTTTGGTAAGAAAAGTGAATTTGTTAGAACTCCAAAATTCAATATAAAAACCATAAAAGATGGTTGGAAAAACAACAAATACATCAAGAAAAAACCTTCTATTCATGTTGTTTTAGAAGGAATATTAGCGCTCTATTTTGTATTTGGTATGTACAGTGCTTTTATCGTTGGTAATGAAGGTGGAGATTTTGGTTTATTTCCTTTTCACTTTATGCTTTTTATTGGTTTTAGTTATGTGTTTTTCAAATCTATATTTTCGAAAGCTTAATGTCTTTTTTTAAAAAATATAAAGATGTTTTATTAATTTTAGCAAGTACAATTCTGTACTTTGTCTTTGCTTATTTTTTAGAAAGAACCGAATTTAATAAACTCATATTTTTATGGTTTTCTTTATTTGGCTGTTTCTATTTTTTGATAAAAAGTAAAACCATCAACTATTCTACACTAGTAGGAATTACAATACTCTTTAGACTTATTTTTCTTTTTGCAATTCCCAATCTATCACAAGATTTTTACAGATTTATTTGGGATGGAAGAATGATTTTCGAAGGAATAAATCCGTATTTATCTTTACCCGAAACCTATATACAACAAGGTTTAAAACCTATTGCAGAAGCAAATCTTTTGTATGATGGAATGGGCGAATTAAACGGAAGCCATTATACAAATTACCCACCTATTAATCAGTTGTGTTTTTTAATTGCTGCGCTCTTTGCTAGTAAAAGTATTTTTGGTTCTGTAATTATTTTAAGGTTGATAATTATTTTAGCTGATATTGGAATTTTATACTTTGGAAAAAAAATATTAGAAAGGTTAAATCTACCAATCAAAAACATTTTTTGGTATGTTTTAAATCCTTTTATAATTATAGAAATGACAGGAAACTTGCATTTTGAACCTGTAATGCTGTTCTTCTTAATCTGGAGTTTCTACAAATTGCATCAACAAAAATGGATTTATGCAGCAGTTTTAATAGCATGTTCTATTTCTGTAAAATTAATTCCGTTATTGTTTTTACCCTTATTTTTTCAGTGGTTTGTAAAACACTCACAAGATAGAAATGAGGAAAAACAAGTTTCTACTTTAGCAAGAATAATAAAACTATTGAGTTTCTACGTAATTATTATATTAACCACATTACTACTTTTTCTTCCATTTTTATCATCAGAATTTTTAGCAAATTACTCAAAATCAATAGGCTTATGGTTTAGAAATTTTGAGTTCAATGCAAGTTTCTATTATATTTTTAGAGAAATTGGTTATTACTTTAGAGGTTATAATGAAATTGCAATTATTGGTAAAATAACTCCTGTTTTAACAATATTATTTCTACTTTATATAACGTTCTTCAAAAAAAATAAAAATATAAATCAATTAATAACTGCCATGTTATTTTGCTTATGTTTCTATTATTTTACAGCAACAACTGTACATCCATGGTATGTTGCAACTCCACTAATTCTGTGTGTTTTCACAAAATATAAATTCCCAATAGTTTGGAGTTTAGTTATTATTTTAAGCTACCAAGCCTATGCTAATTTTCCTTGGAAGGAAAATTTATGGTTCGTTTTTTTAGAATATTTAGTCGTTTTTTCTTTTTTAATCTATGAAGTATTGAAGCACAAAAAATTAAAGAAAATTTAAAATAACAGCATTCTTCTTTATATCTAGTGAGATTTTTGTATTTTAGTGACTTATATTTTTTATAAATGAAAAGACTTACCATAAAAGACATAGCTCAAGAATTTAGTGTATCTATTTCTACCGTTTCTAAAGCTCTTAATGACAGTTATGAAATTAGCGTAAGTACCAAAGAAAAGATTCAGAAGTACGCTAAAGAAAATAACTACAAGCCCAATTTTAACGCTTTAAGTTTAAAAAACAGACAGACAAAAACAATAGGAATCATCATTCCTAGTATGTTAAATTATTTCTTTGCTCAAGTTTTTAACGGTATAGAAAAAGTAGCTAATGAAAAAGGCTACAAAATTATTTCTTGTATTTCTAACGAATCTTTTAAGAAAGAAGTAGAAACTATAGAAATGCTTTCTAACGGTAGTATAGACGGTTTTATCCTTTCTATTGCAGAAGAAACTATTCTTAAAAACGACTTTAAACATTTTGAAGATGTTCTTAATAACGGAACACCAATTGTTATGTTCGATAGAGTTGCAGAACCTATAAATTGCGATAAAGTAATTGCAGATGATTTTAAAGGAACTTCTGAAACCGTTAAATATTTAGCAAAATCTGGCAGTAAAAACATTGCTTTTATTTCTACAATTAGTAATTTAAAAGTTGGTAAAAAAAGGCACCAAGGTTACATAAAAGGTTTAGAGAATACAGGTTTACCAATAAATGATAATTTAATTATTAATATTATTGATGAAGATTATAAAGATTATGAAAGTATTTTAAAACCTATTTTTGACGCAAACGAAATCGATGCCGTAATTGCAACAGATGAATCTTCTGCAATTGCTGCCATGAAAGTTGCACAGAGAAAAGGTCATAAAATACCAGAAAACTTTGCCGTGGTTTCTTTTTCTAACGGAATTTTAGCAAGACATTCTAGTCCTAAAATGACTACTGTTAGTCAACATGGAGAAAGAATGGGCGCTACAGCTGCAAAAATTTTAATTGATAAATTAGAAAATAAAGGAGAAGAAGTTCCACCAAAAACAGTAATTATTAAAACTGATATTGTTGAACGTAATTCTACCAAAAAAGCATAATTTACAAGTATTTACTAACTATTTATGAATTTAGAAAAAGTAAAATTAGTAGTTTCTGATATGGATGGAACTTTACTAAACTCTAAAGGTGAAGTTAGTAATCAATTCTTTAAACTCTTTAAAAAATTACAAGAACAAAATATTCATTTTTGCGCCGCAAGCGGAAGACAACACAACAGCATTGTAAATAAATTAGCTTCTATAAAAGAAGAAATTTATGTAATTGCAGAAAATGGTGGAGTTGCTAAAATGGGAAAAGAAGTATTACTTTCTAACTTCTTAAAAGCGGAAAAAGTAATAAAACTAATTCCTGTTTTAAGAGAAATAGAAGACGCGAATATAGTTTTGTGTTGCGATAATTCTGCTTATATAGAAAGTAAAGATGCTCACTTTATAAACTTATTTCAAGAGTATTATCATAGTTTTAAACAAGTTGATGATTTATTAGACGTTGCCAAAACAATTCCGGTTTTTAAAATTGCGGTTTATCATTTCAAATCATCAGAAGATTTTACTTACCCTGCAATAAAACATTTAAAAGACGAAGTTTTACTAAAAGTCTCTGGACAAAATTGGTTAGATATTTCTGATGAAAAAGCCAATAAAGGAAATGCTTTAAGACATGTTCAAAAAATATTGAATGTTTCTAAAGAAGAAACCATGGTTTTTGGCGATTACCATAATGATATAGAAATGCTACACGAAGCTGACTTTAGTTTCGCCATGAAAAATGCTCATAAAGACATTAAAGAGCTGGCAAATTTTTCTACAGAAAGCAATGATAATTTTGGTGTTGAGCGTGTTTTAGAAAAGTTGACTGAAAATAATAAACCCTATTAATCTTCTTAAAAGGAAAATACTCATTCTAAATAATTACCTTTAAGAATAAGTTATTTTTTTCTTTGTGAAACTCTGTGTGGCATTCTTTTTCAGAGAGTTTTATTCCTCATAAGAAACCGTACTTTGTCTTTCTCTATTTACTTGCAACTTTGTTACATCAGGTCTAGAATAATGGCCAACAACATCAAAATTTTGTCTTTCTTCTAAAACACGATTAAAATCCAAAGTTTCAATTATTAAACCTTCTTTATTTAAAACAGGCGCTACCAACCATTCTCCATCTGGTGAAGCAATACAAGAACCTCCATTTGCTAAAACTTCTGGCGCATCTTTTACAATTTTATCATAATGAGGAACCTCTTTTGGAAAATCTGCCTTTGCCATTAAACTTGAAACAGAAATAACAAAAGAACGAGATTCTCTTGCTATAAAACGAGTAATATCTTTTGTATTGTGTTTACTTCCTGGCCAAACAGCAATATGCAAATTTTCGCCCAAACCATACAAAGCAGTTCTTGGTAAAGGCATCCAATTTTCCCAACAATTTAAACCACCAACTGTAAATTCTTTAAGCGAATGAACTTGCAAACCATTTCCATCTCCTGGAGCCCAAGTTAAACGTTCATCATAAGTTGGTTGTAATTTTCTGTGGACAGATTTTATTTCTCCTGCTTCATTTATATATACCAAAGAGGCGTAAATACTGTGTCCTCCTCTATTTTGTGCGCGTTCCATAATTCCTAAATAAATAGCAATTTTGTTTTCTTTTGCCAAATTACAAACGGAATCTAATTCGCCTTTCTCAATCGTAACAGAATTTCTAACATAATGCGCATGAATTTCTTTTTGAGTTTTAGAATTCCATTCTGCACCATTTGTTAGCGAAACCCAAAAAGGATAACCTGGCAATAATGCTTCTCCAAAAACAATGAGTTCGCAGTTTTCTTTTGCTGCATCAAAAATAGATTTCTCAATCTTTTCGATTGTTTTTTGTTTGTTTAACCAAACTGGTGAAATTTGTGCTAATGCTACTTTTAATAAGTTCTTTTTCATTTACTATATAAATAAAGTGACAATTATGGTTAAAAATACTGATAAAATTAAGATTCCTAAAAACCTTGAGAGTTTGTTTACATTCTTTCTTAACTTTATATTTTCTCCTTCTTTTTCTTGCCAAGTAAATGTAAACATCGAATTCAACATTAATTCATATGAACTTAATGCTAAAGGATTTAAAAAAATCGGAAACCACTTATGTTTATCTCGATTCAAACAATAATAAATCCAGGTATTTTGATAAAAAATTAACGAATACGTTAATATGAATAGAAGTGCTTCAATAATAAAAAAAGTTTCAACAATTTCCATTTCTATATATCAATACTCACAACCAAACCTTCATTGCTCCTAACATTGAAAACGGTTTCATCATCAAAAATTAAATACTGTCCTTTTATTCCAACTAATTTACCTGTGTAAGTTGGTGTCTTAATTAAATTTAAACTCTTTGGTTTTAGGGGATATTTTTTAACTGGAAAATTCAAATTTGTTTCCGCATTATTTTCGATGAAATATTGTTTTGCTTCATCTGGAATGTGTTGCTTTAATTTATCTCTCCATTCCACTAAATTTTCATCTTCAATATCATTCTTTAGCATTTTGCGCCAATTGGTTTTGTCTCCAACAAATTCTTTTAACGCAACTTCTGTAATTCCTGCTAAATATCTGTTTGGTACTTCTACAATTTCTATGGCTTCATGAGCTCCTTGATCTATCCAACGTGTGGGAACTTGTGCTTTTCTTGTTACACCAACTTTTACGTTGCTCGAATTTGCCAAATAGACTATATGTGGTTTTAACTGAACCGATTTTTCGTACGCTAAATCTCTGTCTTCTTGGTCTAAATGTGCTGTACTTAACTCTGGTCTCATAATCCAATCGCCAGCAGAAGGAATATCAAAAAAACAAGATTTGCAAAAACCTTGTCTGTAAATTTCTTTATTTAAATGACAATTTAAACACTCATACTTTACAAAAGAGAGCGTTATTTCTTTATCTAAAAGTTGGTTCATGTTTATAAAATCGGATTCCATATTCAAATAATACTGAATTTCTTCCGCGTTTTCTGTCATCATTTTTTTTAGAACTCCTTGGTAAATCATATAAAAGATTTTAGTATTTTTATCAAACGATTTTTAAAACTCAATTCAAAAAATCGAACCAAACAAACTTACGAATTTCTATGGCGTTTCAGATTATCAATTCTATAATTTCTTGGTTTTTAAAGAAACGAAAACATCAAATTGAGTTGTTTTTAAAATACCCAAATGATGTACAAGAAGAGTTGTTATTAAAATTGATTTCTTCTGCTAAAAGAACAGAATTTGGTAAACAACATAGTTTTTCATCCTTCAGAAATTATAAAGACTTTGCCGCGAATGTTCCTATTCAACAATATGAAACCTTCGAACCTTTAATTGAACGTTGTAGAAAAGGAGAACAAAATTTATTTTGGCCAACACCTATAAAATGGTTTGCAAAAAGTAGCGGAACCACAAATGCAAAAAGTAAATTTATTCCAGTTTCCGATGAAGCTTTAGAATATTGCCATATGAAAGCTGGTAAAGACATGTTGTGTTTGTACATTAATAATAATGAAAATGCCCAGCTTTTTACGGGGAAAGGTTTGCGTTTGGGTGGTAGTTCGGAAGTTTATAAAGACAACAATTCTTACTTTGGAGATTTGTCTGCAATCATTACAGAAAACTTGCCTTTTTGGGCAGATTTTAGCTCTGCTCCTAGCATGGAAGTAGCTTTATTAGCAGAATGGGAAACCAAAATGGAAGCTATAATTAATGAAACTATCAACGAAAACATCACTAGTTTGGTTGGTGTTCCTTCTTGGATGTTGGTTTTATTAAATAGAGTTTTAGAAAAAACCGGAAAAGATAATATTTTAGAAGTTTGGCCAAATCTGGAAGTGTATTTTCATGGTGGCGTAAACTTTAATCCTTACAGAGAACAGTATAAAAAACTGATTCCGAAAGCAGATTTTAAATACTATGAAACCTACAATGCTTCTGAAGGTTTTTTTGCCATTCAAGATAAAAACGGTTCTAAAGAATTGTTGTTGATGTTAGATTATGGAATTTTCTATGAGTTTATTCCTATGAGCGATTATGATGGCGAAAACTCTAAAGCAATTCCTCTTTCTGAAGTTAAAAAAGGAATTAATTATGCTATTTTAATTACTACAAATGCAGGTTTGTGGCGTTATTTAATTGGAGATACTGTAAAGTTTACCTCAACTGATCCTTATCGAATTAAAATTACTGGGCGTACCAAACATCACATTAATGTTTTTGGTGAAGAGTTAATAATAGAAAATGCAGAAGAAGGTTTAAAATTAGCTTGTGAGAAAACAAATGCAACAATAAACGAATATACTGTTGGCCCAATTTTTATGGATGGCACAAAAAGTGGTGGACATGAATGGATTATCGAATTTGAAAATGCGCCAAAAAGCATGGATTATTTTACTGAAATTTTAGACAATGCTTTAAAGTCTATCAATTCAGATTACGAAGCAAAACGTTACCAAAACATGACGTTAGCTTTACCAAAAATTCACAAAGCAAAACCAGGTTTGTTTTACGATTGGCTAAAGAAAAAGAAAAAATTGGGTGGACAACATAAAGTACCAAGACTTTCTAACTCTAGAGAATTTGTAGAGGAACTTTTAAAACTTTAAAATGGATTCTCTCTATGAAAAAAATACTGATAATTAACGGACATCCAGACAAAGAAAGTTTTTGTTATGGAATACACAATTCTTACAAGAAAGGAGTATTAAAATCGAATGCTGAATTAAAAGAAATTACAATTCGTGATTTAGATTTTAATTTAAATTTAGAATTTGGCTACAGAAAACGAACAGAATTAGAACCTGATTTATTAGAAGCACAAGAAAAAATTAAATGGGCAAACCATATTGTTTGGATTTATCCTGTTTGGTGGGGTTCTTATCCTGCAATTTTAAAAGGTTTTATTGATAGAGTTTTCTTACCAGGTTTTGCTTTTCAAAAAAGAGAAAATTCTGTTTGGTGGGATAAACATCTAACAGGAAAATCTGCAAGAGTTATTTCTACTTTAGACCAACCTGCTTGGTATTACAAATGGATTAATAAACACCCAAGTCATACTTCCATAAAAAAATTAACTTGTGATTTTGTTGGAATAAAACCAGTAAAATTTACAACGATTGGTTCTTTAAGAAACTCTAAAGAATCTTATCGAGAAAAATGGTTAAACAAAATTGAAAAAATGGGTGAACTGAACAGTTAATTAAATCTTACGCTCTACAACATAATCAATCATTGTAAGTAAAGATTTTTTGTACTCTGAATCTGGGAAATTATTTAAAATTGCAATTGCTTTGTTTTTATAGTCGTTCATTTGGTTGGTAGTGTATTCTATACCTCCATTTTCTTTTACAAAAGCAATTACTTCTTTTACTCTTTTTTTATCCTTATTGTGTTTCTTAACAGAGTTAATTAACCAAGCTTTCTCTTTTTTAGTGCAATTATTTAAGGTATAAATTAAAGGCAATGTCATTTTTTGCTCTTTAATATCTATTCCTGTAGGTTTTCCAATTTCTGCCTCTGTGTAATCAAATAAATCGTCTTTAATTTGAAAGGCGATACCAATATATTCTCCGAATTTTCGCATTTGTTGCACACAGTCTTGATTTGCACCAACGGAAGCCGCTCCAATTCCACAACAGGCAGCAATTAAAGTGGCTGTTTTTTTTCTGATAATATCAAAATAAACAGCTTCTGTAATGTCTAGTTTTCTTGCTTTTTCTATTTGAAGTAATTCCCCTTCACTCATTTCGCGAACGGCAATAGAAATTAATTTTAATAAATCGAAATCTTCATTATCAATAGAAAGTAGCAATCCTTTTGAGAGCATAAAATCACCCACTAAAACTGCAATTTTATTTTTCCAAAGTGCATTTATAGAGAAAAAACCTCTACGTCTGTTAGAATCATCTACAACATCATCATGCACTAAAGTTGCTGTGTGAATTAACTCTACAACTGATGCTCCTCTATAAGTTCGCTCGTCAAAACCTCCATCAGAAACCATTTTTGCTACTAGAAAAACAAACATTGGTCTCATTTGCTTACCTTTTCTACGAACAATATAATACGTAATTCTGTTTAATAATGGAACTTTAGAAAGCATAGATTCTTTGAACTTTTCTTCAAAGAGTTCCATTTCATTTTTTATGGGAAGTTTTATAAGTTCTACTGGTTTCACAGAGTAAAAGTAATTATTTTATTTTTACGATTTATTGGCTAATTGTCCACAAGCTGCATCAATATCTTTTCCTCTAGAACGCCTAACATTTACGGTAATATCATTCATTTCTAAATTGGAAATGTAATTATTTATTGCAGAAGAGCTTGCTTGTTGAAACTCACCATCGTCAATTGGGTTGTATTCTATTAAATTGATTTTACAAGGCACATATTTACAAAATTCTACCAATGCTTTTATGTCTTCTTTACGGTCGTTAATTCCGCCCCAAACTATATATTCGTAGGTTATTGGTCGGTTTGTTTTTTCGTACCAATACTCTAAAGACTCTCTTAAATCTGCTAAAGGAAAATTAACATTAAAAGGCATAATTGAAGTTCTAACTTCATCTATTGCTGAATGTAGCGAAACTGCTAAATTAAATTTCACTTCTTCATCTGCCATTTTTTTAATCATTTTTGGCACTCCAGAAGTAGAAACTGTAATTCTTTTGGACGACATTCCTAAACCTTCTGGCGAGGTAATCATCTCAATAGATTTTAGCACGTTTTTATAATTCATAAGAGGTTCTCCCATTCCCATAAAAACAATATTAGTCAGTTTTTTATTATGGTATAACCTACTTTGTTTGTCGATTACAACAACTTGGTCGTAAATTTCATCTGGATTTAGATTTCGCATTCTTTTTAAACGTGCAGTTGCACAGAATTTACAATCTAAACTACAACCAACTTGACTAGATACACAAGCCGTAGTTCTTTTTGGAGTAGGAATTAAAACGGACTCTACTACCAAACCATCGTGTAATTTAATTCCGTTTTTTATGGTTCCATCTTTACTTTTTTGCATAGAATCTACTTTGATATGATTGATAACAAAGTTTGCCTCTAACATTTCTCTGGTTTCTTTAGAAATGTTTGTCATTGCTTCAAAAGTATGTAAAGACTTGCTCCAAAGCCATTCATAAACTTGATTTCCACGAAATGCTTTGTCGCCATTTTCTACAAAAAAATCTCTTAATTGTTCTTTTGTTAAGGCTCTTATGTCTTTCTTTTTAGTCAAGTTTTCTATGATTTTAAAAAGTTAAAATAATTGTGTTGCAAAAATACACATATAATTTGAAGTTATGGCTAAAGCTAGCAAATAGGTGCATTAGCGATTGAAATGGCATCCTTTTTTGAGGAACGAAAAAAAGATATAATGGAAAGCGCGACCTGAAAGGAAATGCCAAAAAAAAAGACTGACAATTAATAATTATCAGCCTTTAAATTATAATGTTTTTTTATTTAGATAATTAACATTGCATCTCCATAAGTAGAGAATTTGTAACCTTCTTTAATGGCTACTTTGTATGCTTCCATTAAAAAGTCGTACCCAGCAAATGCAGCTGCCTGCATCATTAAAGTAGATTTTGGTTGATGGAAATTAGTAATCATTGTGTTAGCAATACTGAAATCATAAGGAGGAAAAATGAATTTATTTGTCCAACCTTCGAAAGCGTTTAATTCTTGTTTAGAAGATACTGAAGATTCTACGGTTCTCATAACTGTAGTACCTACTGCACAAACTCTTCTTTTTTCTTTCTTAGCTTTGTTAATCATATTTGCAGATGTTTCTGGAATAACAATTTGCTCAGAATCCATTTTATGCTTCGATAAATCTTCTACTTCTACAGAACTAAAAGTACCTAAACCTACATGCAATGTTAACTCTGCAAAATCTACTCCTTTAATCTCTAAACGTTTTAATAAATGTTTAGAAAAATGTAAACCTGCTGTTGGTGCTGCTACTGCTCCTTCGTGTTTTGCGAAAATTGTTTGGTAACGTTCTTCGTCTGAAGCTTCTACTTCTCTTTTTATTTCTTTTGGTAATGGAGTTTCGCCCAATTCTAATAATTTAGCTCTAAACTCTTCGTAAGAACCATCAAATAAGAAACGTAAAGTTCTTCCTCTAGAAGTTGTGTTGTCTATAACTTCTGCTACTAAACTATCATCTTCTCCAAAAAATAATTTATTTCCAATTCTAATTTTTCTTGCTGGATCTACTAAAACATCCCACAATCTATTCTCTGCATTTAATTCTCTTAATAAGAAAACTTCAATTCTTGCACCAGTTTTTTCTTTATTACCGAACATTCTAGCAGGAAAAACCTTGGTGTTATTCAACATTAAAACATCTCCTTCATCGAAGTAATTTATAACGTCTTTAAACTGTTTATGTTCTATAGTTTGTTCTTTTCTATTTAAAACCATTAAACGAGATTCATCTCTATGTTCAGCAGGATATAATGCTAACAATTCTTCTGGTAACTCAAATTCAAAATGTGATAATTTCATATATATATTTTGCTATAAGGATGGCAAATATACGATATGGGAATAGGCGTTGTCAAGTGTTTCGCCGTTTAATTTACAGTTTATCTATTTTAATTCCAATTTGTTGCATATCATCCCAAAATTTCTGAAACGATTTTGTAACTACTTCTGCATTTAAAATTTTAATAGGAACTCTTAATGCCAAAGGTGCAAAAGCCATTGCCATTCTATGATCGTTGTAAGTTTTTATAGAAATATGCTCTTTAATTTCTGATGATTTTTCTAAATGCAAACTCTCATTAGTTACTGATATTGAAGCGCCTAAATTGGTTAATTCTTCTTTTAAAGCTTCTAATCTGTCTGTTTCTTTAATTTTTAAAGTATGTAAACCAGTTAAATTACAAGAAATTCCTTCAGAAAAACAAGTTACTGCAATTGTTTGTGCAATATCTGGTGCGTTTCTTAAATCGATTTCTAATACTTCTTTATTAGATGCTTTTTCTTTTTTAAGGTTGATAAAATTCTCACCGAAAGTTGTTGAAACTCCAAAATGTTTATAGATTTCTGCCAAGCAAGAATCGCCTTGTAAACTTTCTTTTTTATATGCTGATAATTTTATAGAAGAACCAATTTCTGCAGATGCAACTATCGAATAAAAATAACTTGCAGAAGACCAATCGCTTTCTACCACAACTGTTTGTTTTGCAATTTCTTTCTTTGGAAGTACCTTTATAATATTTCCTTCGAAATTTGCTTCAATATTTAATTGATGTAATAAACTCAACGTCATATTTATGTATGGAATTGATGTAATTTCTCC
This sequence comes from Polaribacter pectinis, assembly GCF_014352875.1. Lineage (NCBI taxonomy): Bacteria > Pseudomonadati > Bacteroidota > Flavobacteriia > Flavobacteriales > Flavobacteriaceae > Polaribacter > Polaribacter pectinis. Next base: position 3,451,948 of record NZ_CP060695.1, on the reverse strand, counting down.
TACCAATTCTATAGTTAATCCGTTTTCTAATTTTGAAGCAATCAATAATAAAGAAGAAATATATTGGCTACTTACGTTTCCATTAATTTGGACTTTATCCGTAATTAATTTTCTTCCTTTTATTCTTATTGGTGGATATCCAACTTTATCTTCGTAAGAAACATCTGCTCCTAAATCTTTAAGTGCATTTACCAAGATTTCAATAGGTCTGTTTTGCATTCTTTCGGAACCTGTAAGTACAGTATCTCTACCTTCTTTTACAGCAAAATAAGATGTTAAAAAGCGCATTGCTGTTCCTGCATGCCCAATATCTACTATTTCTTTATCTGTTGATAAAGCGTGTTGCATATGAATAGAATCGTCTGAATCTGATAAATTTTCAATAGAAATTTCAGGAAATAAGTTTTGTAAAATCAGTAATCTGTTAGATTCACTTTTAGAACCAGAAATTGTTATTTCTTCTTTTATTTTTTTATCCTCTAAAACATTTAACAATATGTCCATTCTAAAACCTGATTTTAATTCTTATTTTTAAACTTCAAAACTACAACTTACCAAACATGAAAAAATATATTTTCCTGGCAATTTGCATGATTTTCTTTTCGAATGCCAAAGTTAATGCACAAAAAAATGCTAACAAAGTTTCTAACCAATATTTTAGCGCGGTAGAATGGCGAAACATTGGCCCTTTTAGAGGAGGAAGAAGTGCTGCTGTTACTGGGGTTTCTGGTAAAGCGAATCTTTTTTACATGGGTGCAACTGGTGGTGGCGTTTGGAAAACTACAGATGCTGGTAATACTTGGCAGAATATTTCCGACGGATTTTTTGGAGGTTCTGTGGGTTCTGTAGCCGTTTCTAAATCGGATAATAATGTGATTTATGTTGGAATGGGAGAAAAAACCGTTCGTGGAAATGTTTCTTCTGGAGATGGAATTTGGAAATCGGAAAATGCTGGAAAAACCTGGAAACATATGGGCTTAAAAAACTCTAGACACGTTCCGAGAATGAGAATTCATCCTAAAAATCCAGATATCGTTTTTGCAGGAGTTATGGGAGATTTATACAAACCAACCCAAGAAAGAGGAGTTTACAAATCTATTGATGGTGGAGAAAACTGGAAAAAAGTATTGTTTTCGGATGAAAATTCTGGAGTTATCGATTTAATTATCGATCCAAATAACCCAAGGATTTTATACGCAACTACTTGGGATGTTCGCAGAACTCCTTACAGTTTATCTTCTGGCGGAAAAGGTTCTGCCATATTTAAAAGTACAGACGAAGGAGAAACTTGGACCAATATTTCTGAAAACAAAGGTTTACCAAAAGGAACTTGGGGAATTTCTGGAGTTACAGTTTCTCCTGTAAATTCCGATATTGTTTGGGCATTAATTGAAAACGATAAAGGAGGTGTTTACAAATCTACAGATGCTGGAAAAAATTGGAAACTCATCAATTCCGAAAGAAAATTACGTCAGCGAGCTTGGTATTACACACGTTTGTATGCAGATACACAAGATGAAGATATTTTATATGTTTTAAATGTACGTTATCATAAATCTACTGATGGTGGAAAAACATATTCGACTTATAATGCACCTCATGGAGATCATCACGATTTGTGGATTGCTCCAGAAGACAACCAAAGAATGATTATTGGAGACGATGGAGGTGCACAAATTTCTTTTGATGCTGGCGAGAATTGGAGTACGTATATGAATCAACCAACTTCTCAATTTTACAGAGTTACTACAGATAATCATTTTCCATATAGAATTTTAGCTGCACAACAAGATAATTCAACCGTTAGAATTTCTCACAGAACTGCTGGAAGGTTTATTACAGAATCCGACTGGGAATCTACTGCTGGTGGAGAAAGTGCGCATATTGCTGTAGATCCTTTAAATGATGATATTGTTTATGGTGGAAGTTATGGTGGTTTGTTAACCCGAAAAAATCATAAAACTGGAGAAACAAGAGCTATAAATGTTTGGCCAGATGACCCAATGGGTCATGGAGCTGAAGATTTTAAATATCGTTTCCAATGGAATTTCCCTATTTTCTTTTCTCCAAATAACAAAAAACGTTTGTATGCCGCTTCTAATCATTTACACGCTTCAGAAGATGAAGGACAATCTTGGAAATTAATCAGTCCGGATTTAACGAGAAACGACCCAAAAACTTTAAAATCTTCTGGTGGACCAATTACACAAGATAATACTGGTGTAGAATATTATGGAACTATTTTCGCAGCTACAGAATCGCCTTTTGAAGCTGGTTTAATTTGGACAGGTTCAGATGATGGTTTGGTACATGTTTCTAAAAATAATGGCGATTCTTGGGACAATGTTACTCCAAAGAAAATGCCAGAATGGATGATGATTAACTGCATTGAAGTAGATCCTTTTACAAAAGGTGGTGCTTATATTGTAGGAACGAAATACAAATCTGGAGATTACAAACCTTACATCTACAAAACAGAAAACTACGGAAAATCTTGGAAATTAATTGTAGATGGAATTGAAAACGAAGCTTTTACAAGAGCTTTAAGAGCAGACCCAAAACGTAAAGATTTGTTGTATGCTGGAACAGAAAAAGGTATGTATATTTCTTTTAATGATGGAAAAAGTTGGGAATCTTTTCAGCAAAACTTACCAATTGTACCTATTACAGATTTGGCTATTAAAAACGATAATTTAATTGCTGCAACTCAAGGTCGTTCGCTTTGGATTATAGACGATTTAACACCAATTCATCAACTAAATTCATCAACTTTAAAAGAAGAAATTGTTTTATACAAGCCAAAAAATGCTTATAATATGAGTGGTGGAAATGGTAGAACTTCGAAAACTCAAGGAACAAATCATCCTGGTGGCGTTGCTGTAAATTATTTTATCAAAGAGAAAAAAGAAGACGACATTATTAGTTTATCATTTTATGATACTAACGACAATATCATCAAAAAATATTCAACAAAACCTGATAAAGAAAATAAGGAAGAAGAATTAAAATTAGAAGATGGAAATAATATTTTCTATTGGAATATGATGTATCCTGGAGCTGAAAAAGTTAAAGGAATGATTCTTTGGTGGGCTTCATTAAACGGACCAATGGCATTGCCAGGAAATTACAAAGTGGAATTGGCTGTGAATGATAAAAAGATGCATCAGAATTTTAATATTTTAAGGAATCCAACTTCGGAAGCTACAGAAAGTGATATGAAAGCACAATTTGATTTTATAAATGACATTAACACCAAAATGACTGAAATTCATAAAGCATTAAAAAATGTGAAGAAAGTTAGAAGTCAAGTTGGTTTGTTAAAGAAATCTATTAAAGACAAAGAAAAGCACAATGCATTGTTAGAATATGCTGATACTTTGGTAAAAAACATGACCAAAATTGAAGAAACGTTGTATCAAACAAAATCTAAAAGCGGACAAGATCCATTAAATTACCCAATTCGTTTGAACAATAAATTAGCACATTTAAACTCATTAACAAGAATTGGAAATTATGCTCCAACACAACAAGCCATTGATTTTAAAAATGCAATTACTAAAGACATTGATGCAGAATTGACAAAACTAAATGCCTTATTTGTAAATGGAGTGAGAGAGTTAAACCAAAAAGTAAAAGAAAGTGATATTGATTTGATTCAATTAGATTAGTCTTTCTAAAATTAACTTAAAATAAAAGGGTCAGTTTCAAAAATTTTGAAACTGACCCTTTTATTATCTTATATATTTAACGCTTTAACAGCAATAACTAATTACCTATTTCATTTTTTTACTAGTAACCCAAATACCATAAAAAGTACTTATTACAATTTTTAATCCCCAAAAAGTTTTCCATTTATTGCCAGCGAAATTTATTTCATTCACTTTTGCAAAATCACCAGCAAATATTTCTTTCCAGCTATTCATAAATAATGAAATTAAAGTAACCATAATAAAAAAAGGAATGGCAACTTTTGCGAAATTCGTCCAAAAAAGTGGTTGTTTTATTTTTTCTAAAAAAGTCATTTTATTTTAATTTTTGATTGTTATGATGACGATCATGATCGCGTTTTGTTTTAATATCTAATTTCTTCTCAAAAGCATCTTGTAAATTGATTCCTGTTTGATTTGCCAAACATAAAACAACAAATAATACATCTGCTAATTCTTCACCTAAATCTTTATTTTTATCCGATTCTTTTTCACTTTGCTCTCCATAACGTCTTGCAATAATTCTTGCCACTTCTCCAACTTCTTCTGTAAGTTGGGCCATGTTTGTAAGCTCATTAAAATAACGAACTCCGTGATTTTTAATCCAATCATCTACTTGTTTTTGTGCGTTTTCTATGTTCATTTTTCTTGTATTGAAATATTGAAGAATTTAAAAAAATCAAATATAAAGGTTCTAAAATAATTTGGTCTTTTATTTTTTTTAATTAGTTTTAAAAAAAATAAAATTGCTATTTCATGTCAACTATTTACTATCCAGAAAGTCCGAAAAACGTACCTTTAAAACTAACTTCTTTACCTTCATCTTATAAATTTAAAGCATTTTTAGCAATTGTTGCTATTGTATTGTTTTTTACTTTGTATGCTGCCTTGGTTGTTGGTTTGTTTTTTTTGGTTTATTACGCTTTTATTTATGAAGTTTCATTAATTAATACCATTACAATTCTACTTAAAATTGGAGCTATTGGTGGTTCTTTAATGCTATTAATATTTACATTAAAGTTTTTTTTTAAACTTAAAAACCACAAGCCAGAAAACAGAATTAAATTAAAAAAAGAAGAGCATAAAGAATTGTGGAGCTTCATTGACCAGATTTGTAAAGAAACTGGAGCACCTAAACCAAAAAATATTTACATAGACCCAGATGTAAATGCCTATGTTTCTTACTCTAATATTTGGTTGAGTTTATTTTTACCAATAAAAAAAGAACTCACTATTGGTTTAGGTTTAACAAGTTGCTTAAACTTATCAGAATTTAAAGCAGTAGTAAGTCATGAATTTGGACATTTTGCACAAAGTAGTATGAAAATAGGAAGCTATATTAACTCTGCAAATACAATTATACATGATATGATTTATTCGAGAGATAAATGGGATGATATTCTAGATCAATGGAGAGCATCAGATTTACGATTATCTGCTGCTGCTTGGGCAATAACACCACTTATTTGGATTATTAGACAAGTTCTAGCATTATTTTATCAGTTTTTAAATATTATGTATTCTTCGCTTTCTAGAGAAATGGAGTTTAACGCAGACAAAGTTGCTGTAAGTACTTCTGGAAGTGATGCCATAATTTCTGCACTTTGGAAATTAGATACAGGTTTCGAAAACTGGAACAATACTATAAACAATGCTTTTTTAGCTTCTAAAAAGAAAGTATTTGTTAAAAATTTGTACTTACATAATAATTTAGCTTTAGAAAGAAACAAAGAAGAACTAAACACGAAATTAGAAAACTTACCAGTAGATAAAAGAGGAGGAAAAACGTTTTTTACAAATTCTGAAGTTTCAAAAGCAAACATGTATTTAAGTCACCCACCAAATGACAAAAGAGAACATAATGCGAAAGTTCCTTTTGTTGCTTGTATTGAAGACACACGTTCTCCTTGGTTATTATTTAATAATAATAATGAAGAATTACAAGAAACCATGACTGCTTTAATTCATGAGAAATACATTAATAAAACGCCCGAAGAATTTTCTGAAGCTACCGTTTTTGAGAACTTTATTGTGCAAGAACAAATAGGAAAAGAATTGGCAGAAGAATACTTAAATACATTTCAAGATCGTTTTTTACACATTGAAGAAGAAAAGGTACTGCTTTCTAAAGCAGAAAACGGAACTTCTAAAACCATAGAAAGTTTAAAAACGGAACTTGTAGCTCTAATGAAACCTGTTCAAGAAATTGATTTATTGATAGAAAAAGTGGTGAAAATTTCTGAAGGAACTGCCAAGGAAACTTCATTTAAATATAAAGAAAAAGAATTCAATAAAAAAACCGTACAAGAAGGTTATATCTTTTTAATTCAAGAAAAAGAAAAGATTTTTAATGATAGTTTTAAAGAATGGGATATTGACTTTTGCGCATCACATTTGGCAATTGCAAAAAAAGAAGCTAAAGATGCAGAGCTTCTAAAAATTTACAAACAACACGCAGTTATTTCTGAAATTTACAGAGATATTGTTGCTACTAAAAATACTATTTTTAATGAATTAAATGATTTACAAGCAAGAACTGATGTCGAACAAAATACAGTTACTTCTTTTGGAAATAGAATTAAAGACCTTCATTTTAATTTGAATGATACCCTTTCTAAAATAGACAAAATTGAGTTTAAGCAATTACCTAACATAGATGATATTACTGAATTTAAAGAAGCAATTATAGATACAGGAAAGTTTGATAGAAAACCTGGTTTAATTTTTGAAAACGGAGAGTTTAACAATATTGCAAACGAATTAGAAGCTGCAGTTTTTAATTGCCAAAGAGTAGAACAAAAAAATATTGCATTGATATTAATGTTTCATAAGAGTTTATTTGATGTGAAAAATATTTAAAACATTAAAAAACAAAACTTTGAAAAACAATATAGTTTGTTTCTAAAATTAAAAAAATATAACTTAGTTAACTTACCATAGAGTGAATTTAAACTCACCTTATCATCAGAGTTAGCAAATATTAAAAACCAATCTCTACGAATGAAAACGCTTCTGATTCTAATCTCATTTATATTTATTACGAATTCAAATATAGTTCATCAAGATACAATACTACGAATTGATGAAAATGGAAATATAATTGGTTTGCCGAAAGAATTTGGAATTACAAAATTTGACTTAAGTAAAAAATACTTGAGAATAAAAGACAAAGAAATTGTTTTGCCAAGTTGTATGAATTACTATTTTGACATTCACGAAAAACCTAAATTGAAATTATCAGCTTCGTGGTATCATTCAAAAGATATAATGCCATACTATCTGAATTTTGACATTTCCCAGAAAAACAAGGATTTTGGATATACGATTTTAATAGATTTAGAGACTTTAGAGATAATTGATATAGAAGTATCAATTAATCAAGGAAACTCGACTTATAATCACGAAATAAAGTTAGATGAATATTGCCTTAATGAATATAAAAATGGAATTAAAACTCTGAAATAATAACAAACGAATAAAAAACATTTGCTAACACCGTGTATATTTAATTGCTTGGTTTTAGCCAATTTACGAAAGTCCTCGCGGACTTTCTATCTGTGTTTTATTTGCTAACTTTAGTGCTTAAAACACGCAACTAATCATACACAACAACGTTAGCGAATCACTTAAAAAAATCACAAACTTCATCGTAAAATTGTTTCGGGTTTTCTGCATGTAACCAATGGCCTGCATTTTTAATTTCTACAATTTTAGAGTTTGGAAAATGTGCCTCAATAATTGGCTCTTCATTTTCTGTAATGTAATTAGATTTGTCTCCTTTTAAAAATAAAGTTTCTTTCTCAAAAACTGTAAAAGGTGGCAATGCTTCGCCGATTTCAGAATTATTTTCTGTTAAAGATTCTAAATTAAAACGATAGGCTAATTGTCCTTTTTCTATCCAATACACATTCTTCAATAAAAACTGACGAACACCAAACTCTGGTATGAGTTCTGCTATTTTTTTATCTACCAAACTTCTTGAGTTTTGAATTGAGAAATCAACAGAATTTAAACCCGCTAAAATTGCGTTATGATGTGGTTGGTACATTCTTGGCGAAATATCTACAATTACTAATTTATCTACCAATTCAGGATAGGTAACTGCAAATAACATTGCTGTTTTCCCTCCCATAGAATGCCCAATTAAATAGATGTTTTCTAACTGATAATGTGTTATATATTTGTGTAAATCTTCAACTAAAACCTCATAATTAAACTCCTCTGAATGAAAACTTCTTCCGTGATTTCTTTGGTCTAATAAATGAACTTCAAAATCTTCCGAAAATTGATTTCCTAACGTTTTCCAATTATCAGACATGCCAAAATAACCGTGTAAAATTAACAATGGTTTTCCTTCGCCTTTTATGGTTGAATGTAATATTGGATTTTTTGACATCTGTATTATCTGTATTAATTGAGATTAAAAAATTTACTACTATTTCAAACGGTGCAAATACATGTTTACAACATTCTCTAATCCTAAATACAAACTTTCTGCAATTAATGCGTGCCCAATTGAAACTTCTGCTAAATTCGGAATATTCTCCTTAAAAAACTTGATGTTTTCTAAACTCAAATCATGTCCTGCATTAATTCCTAAACCTAATTTGTGTGCTAAAATTGCAGCTTCAGTATAAGGTTTTACGCCATTCTTATTTCCTAAATCGAATTGCGTTGCAAATTCTTCTGTGTATAATTCAATTCTATCTGCACCCGTTTTTGCTGCGGCTTCTATTAATTTAGCATCTGTATCAATAAAAATTGAAGTTCTAATTCCGTTTTGTTGAAATTCCTTAATTACTTCCTGTAAAAAAGATTGATGCGTAATTGTATCCCAACCAGCATTCGACGTAATTGCATCTATTGCATCTGGCACCAAAGTAACTTGCGTTGGTTTCGTTTCTAACACTAAATCTATAAAAGATTTAATTGGATTTCCTTCAATATTATATTCAGTTTTAACCACAGAAACCAAATCTCTTGCATCTTGGTAGCGAATGTGTCTTTCATCTGGTCTTGGGTGAATCGTAATTCCTTCTGCTCCAAATTCTTGAATATCGGTTGCAACTTTTAATAAATTTGGTACGTTTCCTCCACGAGAATTACGTAAAGTTGCTATTTTATTAATATTTACACTTAACTTTGTCATTGTCTAAAATTAGGCTGTAAAGATAACTGATTTAATCATTTTATCCTATATTCGTACTGAATGAACATAAACGATTACATATTAAAAGAGATTAAGGCATTACGTTTAAAAGATAGCGTAAAAAATGCGCAAAAAGTCTTTAAAAACTACCCAATTACTCATTTTCCTGTTATTGAAGATGATAAATTACTAGGTTCTTTTGCTGAAGATGATTTGCAAACAATCGAAAACAAAGATGAAGAATTAGTTGCTTACGCACACTTAATGAATTCTTTTTTTGCTGATGAAAAAGCCACAGTTTTAGAATTGTTAAAGATTTTTGCTGATAATGACACCAATATTATTCCTGTTTTAAACAAGGAAAGAAATTATATGGGGTATTATGATTTGGGTGATGTTTTAGATGTCTTTTCTACAAGTCCGTTTTTAATTGAAGAAAGCGAAACTTTAATTGTAGAAAAATTAGAAAATGATTATTCTATGGGAGAAGTTGCACAAATTGTGGAAGCAAATGGCGCTAAATTATTGGGTGTTTACGTTTCTTCTAAATCGAATGATTTTATTCAAGTAACGCTTAAAATTGTTACCAATGAAATTAACGAAATTATACAAACTTTTAGAAGGTATGATTACAAGATAGTTTCTACTCACGAGAATGATATTTATTTAGAAGATTTAAAAAATAGATCCGATTATTTACAGAAATATTTAGAAATGTAGTTCTTGAGTTGGAAGTTGGAAGTTTTAATACAATAACTTTCTAAATTAAAAGATTAAAATAAAACATAAATTTTGAAGAAAGTAGCAGTTTACGGTCAATCATATTCAATTTCCGCAGAAAAAGAAATTAAAATTCTGTTGGAGGTTCTTCAAGAAAATAATATTGTTGTTTTTATAGAAAAACAATTCTATGACTTATTAATTAAAGATGATAGTTTGGATAAAAAATATCCTACATTTTCTCATTTTTCAGACTTAAATGATTCTTTCGATATAATGTTTACAGTAGGTGGAGATGGTACAATTTTAAGAGCTGTAACTTTTACTAGAAATTTAGACATACCTATTTTAGGTATTAATACAGGTAGATTAGGTTTCTTGGCAACTATAAATAAAAATGTAATTAAAGAAAGCGTAGAACTTATATTAGAAGGTGAGTATTCTATACAAGAAAGAACTCTTTTATCTATAGAAACTGAACCAAAAACACACGATTTTTCTGAACTTAATTTTGCTTTAAACGAAGTTACAATTGCAAGAAAAAATACAACATCTATGATTGGTGTAAGAACCAATTTAAATAACGAATATTTAACCAATTATTGGGCAGATGGCTTAATAATTGCAACACCAACAGGTTCTACAGGCTACTCTTTAAGCTGTAACGGACCAGTAATTTCGCCAGATTCTAAAAACCTGGTTATTACACCTATAGCACCTCATAATTTAAACGCAAGATCAATGGTTATTTCAGACGAAACTGCTATTCAACTAGAAGTAGATTCTAGAGAAAAAGATTTTCTAATTTCTTTAGATTCAAGAATTGCTACTGTACCTAAAAACACTAAAGTTCACATTAAAAAAGCTGCATTTAAAGTAAAAAGTATTATTCCTAAAAATCAATCTTTTTTACAAACCTTACGCAGTAAATTACTCTGGGGAGAAGACACAAGAAATGAAACCAATCTTTAACGCAGTTTCAACAATAAAAGAACAAAATAGCAGTTATTCAAAAAAGACTGAATATTAACTTTATAAAGCAAATTGAAATTCCTATATTTGCTCGCTATTTTTTAGAATGAAAAACAGTATATTATTTATCGTATTTGTAAGCTTTTCTTCAATATTTTTGGGGCAAGAGTATGAAGTTGGGCTCTCTTTAGGAGGTACAAACTATGTTGGTGACATTGGTAGAACTAATTACATCTATCCAAACAAACCTGCTGCAGCTGTGTTTTTTAAGTATAACTGGAACCCTAGAATTACTTTAAGAGCAACATATAGTTATTTACCAATTGGTGCTGACGATAAAAATGCTGATACAGATTTTAAACAAAATAGAGGGTTAAGTTTTAACAATACTATTAATGAACTAGCTTTAGGAATGGAGTTTAATTTTTATGAATATGATATTTCATCAGAAGATAAAAGTTGGACACCTTATATTTTATTAGAACTTGCAGCTTTTAATTATAAAACTGTAAAATCTGAAACAAGTCCTGGAGTTTATGAATATACAAATAAAACATCTTATGCAATACCAATAGGAATTGGCTATAAGTCTAAATTATATGGTACTTTAGCATTTGCTATTGAAGCAAAATTTAGATACACTTTTGAAGATGATTTAGATTATTCTACTAGTAGAATTCAATCTTTAGATTTTGGTACAAATGGTAAAGATTGGTATATGTTTACAGGTGTTTCATTAATTTACACGTTTGGTAGACCAGCTTGTTACACAGAAGGATTATAAAAATATGGATAAAAAACTACGCATCGATTTACTAAAAACCCCAAAACACGTTGCCATTATTATGGACGGTAATGGACGTTGGGCAAAAGGTAAAGGAATGAATAGAATTTTTGGTCATAGAAATGCCCTTACTGCAGTTAGAGAATCTGTAAAAGCAGCCTCTCAAGTAAATGTTGAAGCAATTACGTTGTATGCCTTTTCTACAGAAAACTGGAACCGCCCAAAATTAGAAGTAGATGCTTTAATGAGTTTATTAATAAATTCATTAAAAAAAGAATTACCAGACTTTATGAAAAATGGAGTTAAAGTTAATTCTATTGGAGCAATAGATACTTTACCCAAAAAAGCACAAAGAGTTTTAAATGATGTTATTTCTGAAACCAAAAATAACACAGATATTGTATTAACCTTCGCTTTAAGTTACGGCTCAAGAGAAGAAATTGTTAATGCAATCAAAAACATATCTAAAAAAGTTGTTAATAAAGAGCTTGATTTAGAAAATATTGATGAAAATACTATAAATAACCATTTATATACATTTAATTTGCCCGATGTTGATTTAATGATAAGAACTAGTGGAGAACAACGCATTAGTAATTTCTTATTATGGCAAATGGCATATGCCGAATTATATTTTACAGATATACTTTGGCCAGATTTTAGAGAAGAGCATTTTTACGATGCAATCATAGATTATCAGAATAGAGAACGAAGATTTGGAAAAACAAGCGAACAACTTACAGAATAAATTTTTTATGAAATTACTTTCTGCTGCAATAGTGTTTATAGCACTATTTTTTACTTTTAGTGCAACAGCACAAACAAAAATAGATAGTTTATCAATTGTAAAAAAAGATACATTATCTACTAACAATCCTTCTTTCGAAAAAGGTAAAGAATATATTTTAGGAAGCATTTCTGTTACTGGCTTAAAAAAGTTTAGTGAAGAAACTGTTAGAGTTTTTACTGGTCTAAGAAACGGGCAACCAATTAAATTACCAGGAGATAAATTAACAAGTGCTATTAAAAAATTGTACGAAAGTAAACAGTTTAGTAATGTAGATGTTTATTTAGCTAAAATAGATGGTAACACCGTTTATTTACAATTTGATGTTTTAGAATTACCTCAACTTAACAACGTTAAAATAACAGGTATTAAAAAATCTAAAGCCAAAGAATTAAAAAAGGAAACCGAAATAAAAACTGGTGCAATGGTTACAGACAATCTTGTTGTAACTACAAAGAACTACATCACAAAAAAATACACAGACAAAGGTTTCTTAAAAACCAAAGTAAATTTAGATGTTAAAAAAGACACTTCAGATGTTAACATCGTAAACATGTCTATTTTTGTTGATAAAGGAAAAAGAATAAAAATTAAAGACATTATTTTTACTGGTAATAAAGCACTTTCTGGAAGAAGTCTTAGAAAGGCAATGAAAAACACTAAAGAAAAATTTTTAGGTCGTTTTTGGAAAACATCAAAATATATTGAAGAAGATTACCAAGAAGATTTAGAAAACATTTTAGACAAGTACAGCAGACTTGGTTACAGAGATGCGCGTATTTTAAGTGAAAACATGTCTTGGAATGATGATAACACCATTAATATCAATATAGATTTAGAAGAAGGTAGACAATATCGTTTTGCAGAAATAATATTTGTTGGTAATAAAGAATATACAGATGAACAATTAAATCAATATTTAAAAATTGATAAAGGTGATGTATACAATGGTGCTGTTTTAAAAGAAAGAGTTAAAGGTGATGGAACACCAACATCTCAAGATATATCTACTTTATACCAAGATAATGGGTTCTTATTTTCGCAAGTAAATGCCGTAGAAACCAAAGTTAAAAATGATTCTATTACTGTAGAAATTAGAATTAGAGAAGACGAAAAAGCAAGAATAAAAAAGGTTACTGTTTCTGGAAATGATAAAACAAACGACCATGTACTTTTTAGAGAGCTACGTGTAAAACCAGGAGATTTATTTAGTAGAAGCGCTATTATTAGATCTATTAGAGAAATTGGTCAATTAGGTTTCTTCGATTCTAATGTTTCACCAGACGTAGTACCAGATTATCAAAACAAAACAGCAGATATTAATTTTGCAGTTGTAGAAAAAGGTGGTAGCCAAATTGAACTACAAGGTGGTTATGGTGGTGGTTCTTTTATTGGAACTCTAGGTTTATCTTTTAATAATTTTTCTATTAGAAATATATTTAATAAAGATGCATACAAACCATTACCTATGGGAGATGGACAAAAATTATCTTTACGTTTACAATCTAGTAGAACCTACAATACGTATAGTTTTTCTTTTACAGAACCATGGTTAGGTGGTAAAAAACCTAAATCATTATCATTTTCTGTTTATTCATCTAATCAATATGGTATTGATAGAAATACTTTTGAGGTAGATGATACTCAAAATTTAAATATTGTTGGAGCATCTTTAGGTTTAGGACAACGTCTAAAATGGCCAGATGATTTCTTTCAATTATCTCAAACAATTAGCTATCAAGCTTTAGTTGTAAAAAATTATAGCTTTGGTTTAGGTGGTGTTAGAATAGATAATGGAACATTAAATAATTTATCTTACAACGCAACAATTAGTAGAAACTCTGCAGGGCCAAGTTTAATTTTTCCAACTTATGGTTCAGAATTTTCTTTTGGTGCAAAAGCAACATTCCCTTATTCATTAGTAAATAAAAAAGACTATTCTGGGTTGCCTCCAGAAGATAAATACAAATGGTTAGAATACTATAAATTTAGTGCTAAAGGAAAATGGTACACTTCATTTACCGATAAATTAGTATTAATGTCTAATGCTGAATTAGGTTATTTAGGATCTTATAACAAAGAACTAGGTGCGCCACCAGTAGAACGTTATTTTGTTGGTGGAGATGGAATTGCACAATTTCAATTAGATGGTAGAGAAACCATAGGTTTAAGAGGATATGAAAACAATAGAATTTCTTCTATAGAAGGTGGTACAATTTTTAATAAATTTCAATTAGAATTACGTTATTCTATTACAGATTCTCCATCTGCTTCTATTTATACATTAGGTTTTTTAGAAGCTGGTAATTCTTATGACAATTTTAGCACATTTAATCCGTTTGAATTAAAACGTTCAGCAGGTTTAGGTGTACGTATATTTATGCCAGCATTTGGTTTATTAGGAATCGATTTTGCTCACGGTTTTGATCCTTTACCAGGACAAAATGTTAAATCTGGATGGCAAACACATTTTATTATCGGAAGACAATTCTAGGAAAACTGTACATTTGTAATGTCAAAAGTTTTTTTGGCACGGTTTTTTCTAAACACATTATAGAAATGAAAAAAGTATTTTTATTAATCGTTCTTTTATTTAGCGTTACATTCTCTTGGTCGCAAAGAAATCAAATTATTGCCTATATAGACATGGAATACATTCTAGAAAATGTTCCAGAATATTTAGAAGCTCAAAACACTCTAGATGCAAAAGTTGCTAAATGGAGAAAAAAATTAGATGAGCAAGCAAGACATATTGAAGTTCTTAAATCTGACTTGGCAAACGAAAAAGCAATTCTTACTAAAGATTTAATCGATGAAAAAGAAGAAGAAATTGCATTAAAACAAGAAGAGTTAAGAAGATTAGAATCTTTATACTTTGGTCCAAAAGGAGATTTGTTTTTAGTTAGAAAGCAATTAGTAAAGCCAATACAAGACCAAGTTTACAATGCAATACAGGGTATTGCAAAAAGAAAAAAATATGACTTTGTTTTTGATAAATCTAGTGATTTAGTCATGTTATTTTCCAATAAAAAATACGATATTAGCGACCTCGTTTTATCTACCATAGACAGAACAAGATTAATTGACGAAAAAAAAGAAAAACAAAACGAAAAGAAAGCTGCGCCTAACAAAGAACTAACTGCAAAACAGAAAGAAGTTCTAGACAATAGAAAAGACGCAAAAGAGAAAAAAATTGCAGATAACGAGGCCAAGAAGAAAGCAATACAAGAAAGAAGAGAAGAGTTAGCTAAAAAAAGAGAAGAAAAAAGAAGATTATTAAGAGAAAAGAAAGAAGCTGCTAGAAAAAAGAAAGAACAAGAAAAAAATAACAAAGAAGACAAGAATAATAATTAAATTAAAACAAGAATGAAAAATTTAAAAACGTTACTATTAATTGCTGTATTTACTTTAGGAGTAGCTGGTGTTGCAAATGCACAAAAAGTAGGTCATATAGACTTTGAAAAATTAGTAGCAGAAATGCCACAAACAAAAGCGCTAAAATTAGACATTGAAAAGTTAGGTAAAACTTACCAAGATGAAATTGAAGGAATCGCTAAAAAATTAGATGCTAAAAGAAAGAAGTATATTGCAGAATCTGAAGGTCAGACTAAAGAAACAAATGATCAAAGAGCTGTAGAATTACAACAAGAAGGAGCTAAATATGAGCAAGCAAGACAATTTGCTTATCAAGATATGCAAAAACAACAAAATGATAAGTTAGGTCCAATTATCGAAAAAGCTCAAAAAGCTATTGACGAAGTTGCTGCTGCTAAAGGTATTTTGTATGTATTAGATGCTTCTAAAGGAAAAGGACTTTTAGTAAGTAAGGGTGAAGATATCTTTAATGCTGTAAAAGCAAAATTAGGTTTCTAAAAAAACACTTTCTTAATAATATATCTAAAACCTACTTTTTAAAGTAGGTTTTTTTATTTTTACATTTATGAAATCAAACAACTTTCCTATTGGTATTTTCGACTCTGGTGTTGGAGGAACATCTATTTGGAAAGAAATTACTGCACTTTTACCATCAGAAAACACAATCTACCTTTCTGATAGTAAAAACGCTCCTTATGGAGAAAAAAGCGCGCAAGAAATCATTGATTTATCAATAAAAAATACAGAATTTCTCTTACAACAAAATTGCAAACTAATTGTTGTTGCCTGTAATACTGCCACTACAAATGCAATAAAAATTTTAAGGAATAAATATACTGTTCCTTTTATTGGAATTGAGCCTGCTATTAAACCTGCTGCACTTCAAACAAAAACAAATACTATAGGAATTTTAGCTACTAAAGGTACTTTAAACAGCGAACTATTTGAAAAGACATCTAGTACTATTAATAAAGAAATTATTGTAAAAGAAACTATTGGTAAGGGTTTGGTTGAGTTAATTGAAGGAGGAAAATTGCATTCAAAAAAAATGACAAATCTACTAACCTCATATTTACAACCAATGATGGCAGAAAAAGTAGATTCTTTGGTTTTAGGTTGTACACATTACCCATATTTAATTCCTCAAATTAAAGAAATTGTTGGTAACAAGTTACAGATTATAGATTCTGGACAAGCAGTTGCTAAACAAACTAAAAACATATTAGAAGCCAATAATCTTTTAAATAAAAGTGTTTCTAGTGGAAAACATCAGTTGTACATTAATAAAGATAAAAGTGTGTTAGAACTTCTTGTTTCTAGTAAGAATGTAAATGTAAAAATAGCTGAAAAATATTTTTAGAAACCTCCAAAAGCTGCATTAATATTCGGACAAGCGGCTCCTCTCTGTTCTCTTGTCCACAAATTAAGACCTAATGTAATTTGATGAAAACCAGAACTGGTTAATACAACATCATTCATTTGATTTGTATAGGTGTAAGAAAACATAAAATTATTATAGTTTACCCCAATAATTGGCGAAATGAATTGTGAATTTTCAATCGTATTAGAATCGAAACTTCTTCTATAAGATAAAGCTGCCCAAAACTGTGTTTGAGAAATAGTTTTGTATGCTTTAATATTAAAATCGGCAATTCTTTGTCCTGTACTTTCTCTAAACTGTACCATTATCGAAGGCTCTAATTGCACAAAATTATCAACACCATAATAATAACCAGCAGAAAAAATATAATTTCTTAAATCTAGTGGTTCTTGAACATTTAAATTATTTTTTGCTGTTAACAATAAATTTTTAACTGTAAAATAAGAAGATAAACCTCCTCTGTGATAAGCCACACTAAAATCTGCATTGTAGTAACTTGTACTTTGCACTATTTGAGCTACTGAAGGATCTCCTTGAAAAGTTGTTTGATCTGATTGGTTTTGTACATATGTAAATGCCAAACCAAAAGACAATTGCTCAAACATTCTACCATCACTCAATGGTAAATGATATGCATATGTTCCTTGTAAACCTTTTTGAGAATGAAATCCGTTTTTATCGTTAAATAAAACAAATCCATATCCAGCATTAGAATACTCACCAAATTTTGTATGAAAACTTAACGTTTGTAAAGCTGGTGCATCTGCAATACCTGCCCATTGTTGTCTTGCAGTTAAACGTAATTTGCTAGAATTACCAATACCTGCAGCAGAAGGATGAACTAAATATACATTGTCAGATAAATAATCTGTATAAATTGGCAAGGTTTCTTGACCGCTATTTTTTAATGAAAAAAAAGCCAAACATAAAAAACAAAAACGTACGTAAATTAACTTCATTAAAGCTAGATTATTTTTAAGTTCTCAAATATATTGTTTTTAAAAGAATAAATACTTTACAACTTAAAGTTTTAACATTGTTATTTAACTTTTTTTTTAAACATTTATTGCTTTTTACACTTATTAAATAAATTTATAAAGAATTAATTAAATTTTAAAACTTAATGACAAGCATTTGTAGAAGAAACCACATCTAAAACTGGACTTGGAGAAACATAAGGTATTCCCAACCCTAAACCTCTTAAAACAAATAAAACACCAATAAAAACAACTACAATAGGTATTGCTTTTTGTATTCTTTTTCTTAATGTTCCTTTTGTAAAATTCCCTAAATACACGACAGATGTCATTAACGGAATTGTACCCAAACCAAATAAGAACATGTATAAACTACCAGATAGAGCATTGGTTGTTGTTAATGCTCCAAAAACTGCCATATAAACTAGACCGCAAGGTAAAAATCCGTTTAAAAAACCAATTGTAAAAAAAGTATCATTTCCTTTTTTCTTCAGTTCTTTTCCCAAGGCATTTTTAACTTTAAAAATTAGGGTATTTATATTTTTTGAGAAATTTATTTTAGAGAAAATCTTTGGAAAAATAATTACTAAAATCATAGAAACCCCAACAATTATAGAGAGTTGCTGTTGAAATCCGAAGAAATAAAAACTTTTTCCTAAAAGTCCAAAAAGCAAGCCTATTAAGCTGTAAGTTATCAATCTTCCTAAATGATAACTTAAAATTTGAAAAAAGCCTTTGGTTTTATTTTTTCTATCAATTGGCAACATAAAAGCAATTGGACCGCACATTCCCACACAATGGAAACTTCCCAATAAACCAAATATTAGTGCCGTTAGAAACATTAGTAAACTAATTCTTTTTTAAATAAATAATCTTTATTTTTATAGTTCCAAAGAACGGTAATGTTCCAACGACCACCTAACAAACGTTTCTCAGGCACGAGCAAATATGTATTAGATATTGAAATAGGAATCTCAAAATCTAATTGTTTATTAGATGGTCTGTATAGGAACACTTTTCCTTTGATATCTTTTGGTATAAATTCTGAAGGAAATTCAATTTTTAATCCTAATTCAGTTGTAGAAATTTGTACCTTTTCTTTTAAGGTTAATGCGTTTTTTTCAGCATTAATTTCATCTTGAAATTTTAATTCTTTTTGATAATATTTTTCGGTAACCAAATCATAACTATATGATTTATCTGTACTCATAGTAATTACCATGTATAAGATAAAGCCCATAAAACATATAATAGCAATTACAATTCCAGTTCCCCAGTTAAATTTCATTTCATCTTTTTTTTATCTATCAAAAAGCAGTGTCAAAAAGTTTTTATTTTTGCCAACTGTTAAATAGTATTAAACTTTACTTATAACTTCTAGGTCCTAAAAAATTGGTTATGGTTGTTTCAATTAATTTATCTCCACTAAAAACACCAATTTCAATTTTGTCTTTATCACTTTTTAATGCTGATGCATTTAGTTCTATAAATAGAGTTCCTTCTGCTAAACCTTGTTTAGGAATTTGAAAATTATGATTTGATACTAACTTTATTGTTCCTTTGTGAGACAATAATTTATAGCTAACATCTTCTATATTTTTAGTTGTTTTATTAATAACTTTATAGGTATAAACGTTGCTAATTATGTTGTTTTCTTTGTGCTCATATAATTGTCCTGGCAATCTTAAAATCCTTGCTTCAACATCATTTCTTAAAAATAACATTCCTACTAAAACACCAATTAAAATTAATAAAACAGCAGAATATCCTTTTATTCTTGCAGAAAATTCAAAAGGTTTTTTCTTTACAATATTGTCTTCGCTTGCGTACCTAATTAATCCCTTTGGTAAATTAATACTTTCCATTATATGGTCGCATTCATCTATACAAGCTGTACAATTTACACATTCTAATTGTGTACCATTTCTAATATCTATACCAGTTGGACACACAACAACACATTGTTTACAATCTATACAATCTCCTTTTCCAAGAGCTTCTCTATCTTCATTTTTCTTGAACTTTGCTCTCCCAGTTTCCCTTTCTCCACGTTTATGATCATAAGCAACATTAATGGTTTTATTGTCTAATAAAACACCTTGTAAGCGTCCATAAGGGCAAGCAATAATACAAACCTGCTCTCTAAACCAAGCGAATATAAAATAGAAAACACACGTAAAAATTGTTAATGAAATAAGTGTATTAATATTATCTAAAGGATTGCCAGTGATGTAGCTAATTAAAGTATCTCCGCCAATTAAATACGCCAAAAATACATTAGCAATAATGAAAGATATAACAAAGAAAATAAACCATTTTAAAAGTCTTTTTCTAATTTTTTCGGCATTCCAAGGTTGCTTGTCTAAACGGATTTGTTTTCCCCTATCTCCATCTATCCAATATTCTATTTTTCTGAAAACCATTTCCAAAAAAATGGTTTGTGGACAAATCCAACCACAGAAAATTCGACCAAAAATTACGGTAAATAAGATTACAAAAACGACACCAACAATCATTGAAATTACTAACAAATGAAAGTCTTGCGGCCAGAAAGGGAATCCAAAAATATTAAACTTACGTTCTAATACATTAAAAAGTAAAAACTGATTTCCGTTAATTTTTATAAATGGTGCAGAAAGTAAAAAAGCTAATAAGAAATAACTTACATAACTTCTGTATTTATAAAAGGGTCCACTTGGTTTTTTTGGAAAAACCCAAGAACGTTTTCCTTCTTTATCTATAGTACCAATACTATCCCTAAATTGTTCGTCTTTGGGTGTTTCCATCATCAATTAAACTGAAATTTAACTTATGTTTATATTATTCAGCACTCCATTTTTCTCCTTGAGGAGCTTTTGCCACTGCTGGTGTTGTGCCTTGTAAAGAGATTACATAACTAGCTACTTTTGCAATATCTGCAGATTTTAAGGTTTTATCCCAAGCTATCATTCCTTTTCCATCTCTACCTCCATTGTGGATAGTATTAAATACGTTCTTAATTCCACCACCTAAAATCCAATATTCATCTGTTAAATTAGGTCCAATAGAACCACCTCCATCACCTAAATGACAAGATGCACAGTTTAAATTAAATATTGCTTTACCTCTACCTAAATCTTTTGCATCTGTTAATAATACAACATTATCAGATGTAATTAAATCTGTTGCGGTTGCTCTATATTTATTTAATTCTGCCTTTGCTTCTGCTACGGCTTTATCATACTCAACAATTTGATTATCTCCATCTAAAACTTCGAATCTTACTAAATAAACAACTGCAAAAATTATAGTAGCATAAAACATATAAACCCACCAAGGTGGTAACGAATTATCTAACTCTTTTATACCATCGTAATTGTGGTCTAAAACTATTTCTTCTTCTTGTTCTATTCCTTTGGCTTTTGTCCAAGATTTTAATAGTTTTTGAATCCAAACATTTGAAGCTTCAGGTACAATACCATCTTTTTCATTTTGTAACTCTGTTGCTCTTTTAACAGCTAAAGTATTTACAACTTCCTTTAAAACAAGAACTAAAATAAAGCCTATTAAAGCCAGCCAAACTAATGGGTTCTCGTAAAGATTAAATGGGTTTTCGTACACCATAAACGATTTTGCAAGTGCTATAAACGTAACAATTACAAAAATTATATATACTGTGGATTGAAAAGATCTTTTCATTTTTATTGTTTTTAGTGATCTAATGGTAAACTACTTACCTTATTTATATATTCTTTTTTTGCTGTAAAAACCCACCAAAATAGAATTACAAAAAAAGTAAAAAATATAAGTAGTGATATCATTGGATAAATTTCTATTCCTGTAATACTTTCTAAATGCCCTTTTATAAACTTAAACATGGTTTCTAATTTTTAGCGGTTTTCTGTTCGTCTTTTACTTTAATATCTGTTCCCAAACGTTGAATGTATGCTATAAGTGCTACAATTTCTCTGTTCTTCATTTCTATAAAAGCTTCACCATTTTCTTCTGCATACTTTTTATCAGCATCATAAGTTTTAGCAAAATCTGGGTCTCCATAAAGGTTTTCTTCAATTTTGGTTCCTTGCTCTAACATGTGTTGTTGTGCGTTTGCAATTTCTTCCTCCGTATATGGAACACCTAAAGAAACCATAACCTCCATCTTATCTTCAGTTGAAGACTTATCCAATTCACTTGAAACTAACCATTTGTATGACGGCATAATTGAACCAGGTGACGTACTTTGCGGATCATACATGTGATTTAAGTGCCAACTATCGTTATATTTTTGACCAACTCTATGCAAATCTGGTCCAGTACGTTTACTTCCCCATAAAAAAGGATGATCGTAAACAAATTCTCCTGCTTTAGAATACTCTCCATAACGTTCTACTTCACTTCTAAATGGTCTTACCATTTGAGAGTGACAACCCACACAACCTTCTCTAATGTAAAGATCTCTACCTTCTAACTCTAAAGGTGTATAAGGCTTTACGCTACTAATTGTTGGTATGTTAGATTTCACTAATATTGTAGGTATAATTTGTACTGCTCCCCCTATTAAAATAGCAATGGTTGCATAAACTGTTAATTTAACAGGTTTTCTTTCTAACCAAGTATGCCATCCTTCTCCTTTGGTTCTATATTTAGAAACTTTTGTTAAAGCCGGAGCTTCTGCTAATTCATCTGTAACTGCACTTCCTGATCTTACAGTTCTTATTACATTGTATAACATTACAAATGCACCAAGGATGTATAAACTACCCCCAATTGCACGCATCCAATACATTGGAATAATTTCATTTACTGTTTCCAAGAAATTTCCATAGGTTAAAGAACCGTCTGGGTTAAATTGTTTCCACATAGAAGCTTGAACAAAACCTGCAACATACATTGGTAATGCATATAAAATGATTCCTAATGTTCCTATCCAGAAATGGACGTTTGCTAATGCTATAGAATATAATTTTGTTTTAAATAATCTTGGTATCATCCAATATAACATACCAAAAGCTAAAAACCCGTTCCAAGCCAATGCTCCAACATGAACGTGTGCAATAATCCAGTCACTAAAATGCGCAATTGCATTTACATTTTTTAAAGATAATAATGGGCCTTCAAAAGTTGCCATACCATAACCGGTAATGGCTACAACCATAAACTTTAAAACAGGATCTGTTCTAACTTTATCCCAAGCTCCACGTAAAGTTAATAATCCATTTATCATTCCTCCCCAAGAAGGTGCTAAAAGCATTACAGAAAAGGCAACTCCTAGATTTTGTGCCCATTCTGGTAAAGATGTGTATAATAAATGGTGAGGTCCAGCCCAGATGTAAATAAAGATTAAAGACCAAAAATGAACAATAGAAAGTCTGTAAGAATATACAGGTCTGTTTGCTGCTTTTGGTACAAAATAATACATTAACCCTAAAAATGGTGTTGTTAAGAAAAATGCTACGGCATTATGTCCATACCACCATTGTACCAGTGCATCTTGAACTCCTGCGTAAACAGAATATGATTTTAAGAAACCAACTGGTAATGCTAAACTATTAAATATATGTAAAACTGCAACAGTTACAAATGTTCCTAAATAGAACCAAATTGCAACATACAAATGACGTTGTCTTCTTTGAAGAATTGTCCAAATCATATTAGCTCCAAAGGCAACCCAAACTAAAGCAATGGCAATATCAATTGGCCATTCTAATTCTGCATATTCTTTAGAAGATGTATATCCTAATGGCAGTGTTATTGCGGCTGCAACAATAATTGCTTGCCAACCCCAAAAGTTAAAATTACTTAAAAAGTTACTTGCCATTCTAGCTTTTAGCAATCTTTGAAGCGAATAATAAACACCCGCATAAATTGCATTACCTACAAAGGCAAAAATAACTGCATTGGTATGTAGTGGTCTTAAACGCCCAAAACTTAACCACGAAATCCCGTCTGTTAAATTCGGGAATAAAAACATTGTTGCCAATAATAACCCCACAGAGAACCCCACAATTCCCCATAATAGGGTTGCGTAGATGAATTTTTTTACGATTTTATTATCGTAATAAAATTGTTGCATTTCCATAATTTAATATTTAATCTTTAGTTAATTTTTTTGGTTTTTCTTTTACAAGTTCATCATCAAATAGCATACGAACAGATGGCGTATATGAATCATCATACTGCCCTTGTTTTACTGAATAAATAAATGCGATAAAGAATACAATTGCCACTAAAATACTTAGTGAAAGTAGTAGGTATATTACGCTCATATCTTGCCTGATAATTAATACATCAAAAATAATATTGATTTGTTATTCAAAATATGACAATTATCATATTTCCTAATTTTTTGTTAAAAAAATCTAAATAGTCATCGAAAATAATTGTGTTTTTGGTTTGTTTTCTAATAAATGAAGATCGAAAGCCATACAAATGTTACGAACATAAGGTCTTGCTTTTTCTGGAATTGAAAGCGAATTCTCATAAACCTCAACCAAACCATCTTTCTCCATTTCTTCTAACAACTTTAAATGTTTTTCTACATTCTTTATTTTCATATGGTCTGCTTCCCAAGAAGTAGTGAAATTACACATCATATTTAAAATATGTTTTCTCATAATTCTATCTTCTTCGGATAATAAATGTCCTCTAAAAATTGGAATTTCACCTTCATTTACTAATTTTTGATATTCCTTAACTGTCTTTACATTCTGCGCAAATGCGTACCAAGAATCAGAAATTGCAGACATACCCAAACCGACCATTAATAAAGTTTTGTTAGCTGTATACCCCATAAAATTTCTATGGATTGTTTTGTTGATAGTTGCTTCATACAAACTATCTGTCTTTAACGCAAAATGATCCATTCCTATTTCTTCGTAGCCTAATTCTGCGAACAATTCTTTTCCGATTTCGTATAACTCTCTTTTTTCGTCATTCTTTGGTAAATCGTCTTCATTAAAACCTCTTTGACCTACTCCTTTTACCCAAGGAACATGAGCATAACTGTAAAATGAAATTCTATCTGGTTGTAATTCTTTCGTTTTATTAATGGTATGAATTACAGCTTCCTTCGTTTGAAATGGCAAGCCAAAAATTAAATCGTGACTCACAGAATCGTAGCCAATTTCTCTTGACCATTTTGTTACTTGTTCTACAGCTTCAAAAGGCTGAATTCTATGAATCGATTTTTGTACTTTTTCATTATAATCTTGCACTCCAAAACTAACTCTAGTAAACCCACAATCGAACAATGTTTGTAATTGTTCTTTGGTTGTATTATTTGGATGACCTTCAAAACTAAACTCGTGATCTGGATGTTTTTCAGCAATTGAAAAAATACCATCCATTAAATATTTTAAGTTTTCTTTGGAGAAAAAAGTAGGTGTTCCTCCTCCTAAATGTAACTCTTTAATAATTGGTTTTTCATCTACTAAAGCAACATATAATTTCCATTCTTTTAAAACAGTTTCTATATATTCTTCTTCCACTTCATGACGTTTTGTAATGTGTTTATGACAGGCACAAAACGTACACAAACTCTCGCAAAAAGGCAAATGAATATAAATGCTAATTCCTTCTGAATAATTGCTCTCTATAAACGATTTTTGAAAAGAAGCAATCCAATCTTGTTTGTCTATTCCTTCTTTATTCCAATAAGGAACTGTTGGATAACTGGTATATCTTGGTCCTGGAATATTGTATTTCTGAATTAGTGATTTTTTCATAACTATAATACTTCTTTAACGCGTTTTACACTGTCGGTTTTCGATAAAGACAAACGCACAATACTGTTTTCAACTGCTGTTAAATTATGAATCTCATGTGGTTTTAAAGAGAGAATATGCCCAGAAGTTAATCTTCTTACCTCTCCATCTACTCCAAAATCGATAATTCCTTCAACAATATGTACAATTATTGCAAATGGTGCTTGGTGATCTTCCATCGTTTGCCCTTTCTTAAAAACAATTCTTATTTCTTTAGAGAAATCTGTATCTAACAAAAGAGACAATGCTGGCTTATCTTCACTGTACTTTATATCTTCTAAAAAAGAGGCTATATTCATAAACTTTATTTTATTTTATTACCTAGTATATTTGTTGAAATCGTTGTAAAAACGACAATACTTATAGAACTTAATGGCATTAAAATCGCTGCAATAACTGGCATTAATTGTCCTGTAACTGCAAAATACAATCCAACTACATTATAGCATAAAGAGAGAATAAAACAATATTTTATAATTTTGATTGCCTTTTTAGATGCGTTTATATAAGTTCCTATTTTATTAAATTTTTCTGCATCTAAAATTCCATCACAAGCAGGAGAAAAAACGTTTATATTTTCTGATAAAGCTATACCAACATCACTTTGTGCCAAAGCACCAGCATCATTTAAACCATCGCCAATCATGGCCACTTTTTTATTTTCTTTTTGAAGTTTCGCAACAACCTCTAATTTATCTTCGGGTTTTTGATTGAATAACAAATTCGTTCCTTCAGGTAAATTTTCTTGTAAATATGTTTTTTCTCCTTCATTATCTCCTGAAACAACTGATAAATTATAAGTTTTCTCTAAAGATGAAAACAATGCCTTCACACCTTTTCTATACGCATTTTTAAAAATGAATTTCCCTTTGTACTCATCATTAAAACTTACGTGAACAGCAGTGTCTAAAGTTACTTTTTCGTTATTATTATTTACAAAAAATGCAGATCCTAATTTTATGATATTTTCTTGATAATTTGCAGCAATTCCTTTCCCTACAACTTCATTATAATCAGTAATAGCAAGGTTTTCAACCTCATTAAAAGTAGTATACAAAGTTCTGCTTAAAGGATGATTTGAAGCCCTTAAAGCACTTTTTAAAATGCTTTTTTCTTGCTGATTTAAGGCAATACCCTCATAGTTAATTTTACTTTCTTTGTTGGTAGTTAAGGTTCCTGTTTTATCGAAAATTAGTGTATCTATTTTTGCTAATTGCTCAATTACAGTGGCGTTTTTTAAATAGAATTTCTGTTTTCCAAAAATACGTAGCATATTTCCCAAAGTGAAAGGTGCAGCCAAAGCAATTGCACAAGGACAAGCAATAATTAAAACAGCTGTAAAAACATTTAAAGCTTTACTGGCATCAAAAAACAACCAATAAGCAGTAGAAAGAAATGCAATTAACAAAACAGCAATAGTAAAGTTTTTACTGATGTTATCTGTAATAGTTTTAAAAGGAGATTTGTTGTCTTTCTGAAAAACATCGTTACTCCACAATTGAGTTAAATAACTTTGCGAGACAGAAGACAAAACTTCCATTTCTATCACTCCAGATAATTGTTTTCCTCCTGCAAATAGTTTATCTCCAGATTTTTTATGGACTGCATTTGCTTCACCAGTAACAAAACTGTAATCTATTTCTGCATTTCCATTGATTAAAATTCCATCTACAGGAATTAATTCTTGGTTTCTAATTAATAATCTGTTTCCTTTTTCAATGTCATAAATTTGTACATTTTCTTCTTTTCCTTTGGATGAAATTCTAGTAACTGCAATTGGAAAATAAGATTTATAATCTCGTTCGAAAGACAAAAAATTATACGTTTTCTGCTGAAAAAATTTCCCTAATAATAAAAAGAAAACCAAACCTGTTAAACTGTCAAAAAAACCGGTTCCTAAATCGAAAATAATTTCTACAGAACTTCTTATAAATAACACAGATATTCCAAGTGCAATAGGAACATCAATATTTAAAATCTTAGAGCGTAAACCTTTATAAGCTGAAATAAAATAGTCTTTCCCTGCATAAAAAACTACTGGTAAAGAAAAGAAAAACATTAACCATCTAAAGATATTTTTATATTTTTCTATCCAAAAACCATCCACCTGAAAATATTCTGGAAATGAGAGAAACATTACGTTTCCAAACGCAAAACCTGCAATTCCTAACTTATAAGTTAAGCTTCTATCTACTGCTTTTTTTCCAGCTTCGTAATCTTCTAAACTAATATATGGTTCATAGCCAATTGAACTTAATAAGAGTACAATTTCTTTAAGAGAAGTTGTTTCTGAATTATAAGTGATTCTAACTGTTTTTTTTGGAAAATCTACTTGAGAAGAAGATATTTTCTCATTTAATTTATGTAAATTCTCTAAAACCCAAATACAAGAACTACAATGTATGTGTGGAATATATAATGTTGTAATGTGAAGATTACCATCTGAAAAATCTAATAACTTTTCCGCAATTTCTTTGTTGTCCAAGAAGTCATATTTCCCCTGAATTTCAGCGGGAATTGCTCCTGGATTGTCTTGAAAATTGTAGTAACAAGTTAAATCGTTCTCCGAAAAAATCTCATAAACAGTCTTACAACCATTACAACAGAAGTTTTTTTCATCAAATTTAATGCTATTGTCATCACAAGAATCGCCACAGTGGTAACATTGTGTAGATTTCATATTTACTCTTTTGCCTATTGCAAATTTCCGTTAAGAAAGCAATTTAAAACATGATAATTGTCAGTTTTTTAATATATTTGAGTTACTAACTATTTCTAACTATTATGAGCAAATGTGAACAGTGTATTGTTCGTCAATTTAACACTTTAAAACATCTTTCTAAAGATGAACTATTGCGTATTTCTGCTTGTAAAACTTCTTTGGTTATTAAAAAAGGAGAATCTATTTTTGAAGAAGGTGAGCATTTAAATGGTGTCTTCTGTATAAAAAACGGTGTTTGTAAAGTCTCAAAAATGAGCGAGAATGGAAGAAATCAAATTATTAGTTTAGTAAAAAGAGGCGATATATTAGGTGAAAGAAGTTTAGTTTCTGATGAAGTTGCAAACTTAAAAGCTGTTGCTTTAAGTGATATGGAGATTTGTTTTGTTCCAAAAGAAGAAATAATTAAAGATTTAGAAAAAAACCCTGACTTTACAATGGCAGTTTTAAAAAATATGGCTAGCATGCTTAAATCTGCAGATAATGTTATTGTAGATATGGCTCAAAAAACCGTAAAACAACGTTTAGCAGAAACTCTTATAAACCTAAAAGAAAGGTTTGATCTTAACGAAGATGGTATAATAGATGTTCAGCTTTCTAGAGAAGACATCGCTAATATTATTGGAACTGCAACTGAATCTGCAATTCGTTTATTGTCTGAATTAAAGAAGAAACAAATTATTGAATTTCGTGGGAAAGAAATCAAAATTTTAGATGAATCAGCTTTAGAAAAAATTGCACAAGGCTTTTAAAGCTTAAAAAGTTTTCTAATTATTACTATTCTTCTTTATATTCATAATATAAAAAATCGTTGTAAGGAAAACGCTGAATGTGAATTTTCTTTACTTCTTCGTACACTTCTTCTTTAAAATCTTCTAAATTCTCTTTGTTTAAGGCAGAAATAAATATAGATGAAACCTCTTTATCGTTCATCCAAGTTTTTTTCCAATCTTGTAATGTATAATGTTCTTTTGTCTTTTCTGAAACTAAATCATCTTCATCGATTGTTTCATGAGAATAAGCATCAATCTTATTAAAAACCATTAATGTAGGCTTGTCTGCACATTTAATATCATCTAAAATGGTATTTACAGATGCAATATGATCTTCAAAATTTGGGTGAGAAATATCTACAACATGTAATAATAAATCTGCTTCACGAACCTCATCTAATGTAGATTTAAAAGATTCTACCAATTGAGTTGGTAGTTTTCTAATAAAACCAACTGTGTCTGTCATTAAAAAAGGAATGTTCTTAATAACCACTTTTCTAACGGTTGTATCTAATGTAGCAAAGAGTTTGTTTTCAGCAAAAACATCACTTTTACTTATTACGTTCATCAACGTAGATTTACCAACGTTTGTATAACCAACTAAAGCGACACGAACTATTTTCCCACGATTTTTACGTTGGGTTGCCATTTGTTTATCAATAGTAAGCAACTTCTTTTTTAGAAGCACGATTCTATCGTTAATAATACGCCTATCCGTTTCAATTTCTGTTTCTCCAGGTCCACGCATTCCAATTCCCCCTTTTTGCTTGTCAAGGTGCGTCCAAAGTCGGGTTAAACGTGGCAATAAATATTGATGTTGGGCTAATTCTACTTGTGTTTTTGCAGAACTAGATTGTGCTCTTTGTGCAAAAATATCAAGTATTAGATTGGTTCTATCCAAGATTTTACAATCAAGAATCTTTTCGATATTTCTTAATTGCGCTGGCGATAATTCATCATCAAAAATAGCGGTACCAATATTTTTGGTTTCTATAAACTGTTTTACCTCTTCTAATTTTCCTGTTCCTAAAAATGTTTTAGGGTTTGGTCTTTCTAACTTTTGGGTAAAACGTTTTACAGCAACTCCACCTGCAGTTGTTGTTAAGAATTCTAACTCATCTAAAAATTCTTCAGATTGAGTTTCATCTTGATTTTGAGTAATTATACCGATTAAAACGGCTTTTTCTGAAATGGCTTCTTTTGAATCTATCATAGAATACAAAAGTACGAACAAATTTGTTTTAATAATATCAAATTTTCTAATTTGAATTTATAAAAAAAGCGAACATAAAATGTTCGCTTTAAATAGTTATATCTTAAAAAAAATTAAGAATCAATTCTACCAACTGCACAACTTACAAAAGATTTTGCTTTGTGAACAATTGTATTTTTATCTCCAACTTCTGGGTAACCTAATTTAGAAAGTTTTTCTTTTATTTGTTCTGTAGAACTATCAGTTGAAGTTACAGAAACAATTGAATTCTCAATATCTATTTCTACTTCACTTACGTTTTCTAAACTTAATAACCCCTTTTTAATAGTTGCTGCACAACCACCACATTTTAAATTTTCTATTTGTATATCTGTTTTCATTTTAATTAATTTTCTTTTTTCCATTGGTTGTATCCGCCAGAAACATTTATTACATTATACCCTTTTTCTTTTAATATTAAGGCAGCTTTTTCACTTCTATTACCACTTCTACAAATCAAATAAACTGGTTTATCTTTATCTAATTTACGTATTGCTTTTTCAGCAAAATCATCTTCAAAATAATTGGCAAATATGGCTGTTGCGATAAAACCTTCTTTTATTTCTTGTGGTGTTCTAACATCTATTAATTGAATTTTCTTTTTGCTTAATAGTGTTTTTAATTCCGCTGTTGTTATTGTTTCTAAAGTTTGGTTTTTATCACAATTTATAAAAAAGAAACTTATAACAAAGACGTATAGAAATTTTCTCATACTATTTTAAGGTTGATGGACAAACTGCATCTGTTCTCTCGATATTTGTATTTCTAATTGCTGCATAACCTCCTGCAACATCTATAACATTATGAAATCCTCTAGCCTTTAAAATAGATGCTGCAATTACAGAACGATAACCTCCCGCACAATGCACATAAAATTCTTGCTTCTTTGGAAAATCAGAAATATGTTTATTTAAGAAATCTAATGGCGTACTTTCTGCTACTTTTATATGTTCGCTTGCATATTCACCTGGTTTTCTTACATCGAAAACTAATGCTTTTTCTTTAATTTTTTCTTCTAAAACATCTACAGAAACAGATTCTAAAGTATCGTATTCTTTATCGTTTTTTTTCCATGAGTCGAAACTTCCTTCTAAATAACCTAGAACATTATCGAAACCAACTCTAGAAAGTCTAGTAATTACTTCTTCTTCTCTACCATTTTCCGAAACTAACAAAATTGGTTGTTTTGTATCTTTTATTAAAGCGCCAACCCAAGGTGCAAAACCTCCATCGACTCCAATAAAAATAGATTGTGGAATAAAACCTTTTATAAATTCTGATTGATGTCTTACATCTAAAATAATAGCATCAGTTTCATTTGCTATAATTTCAAAATCATTAACAGATAATGGTTTTGCACTATTTTTGATAACATCTTCTATATCTTGATAACCTTCTTTATTCATTTGAACATTTAAAGGGAAATAAGCTGGTGGTGGTAATAAACCATCTGTAACTTCTTTTACAAATTCCTCTTTTGTCATGTCTGCTCTTAATGCATAATTGGTTTCTTTTTGATTGCCAATTGTACCTACAGTTTCTTTGCTTAAATTTTTACCACAAGCAGAACCTGCTCCATGAGCTGGATATACAATTACATCATCTGCCAAAGGCATTACTTTATTTCTTAAACTATCAAATAAAAAACCTGCCAAATCTTTTTCTGTAATATCTCCTTTTTGTGCTAAATCTGGTCTACCAACGTCTCCTAAAAATAAAGTATCTCCGCTAAAAAGAGCGTGATCTTTTCCGTTTTCATCTTTTAACAAGTAACAAGAGCTTTCCATTGTATGACCTGGAGTATGTAAAAGTGTTATCGTAATATCGCCAACTTTAAAAACTTGATTATCTTCTGCTATTATTGCATCGAAGCTAGTTTTTGCTGTTGGTCCATAGACTATTTTTGCGCCTGTTTTTTCTGCTAACGTAACATGTCCACTCACAAAATCTGCATGAAAATGTGTTTCGAAAATATATTTAATTTTCGCATTGTTATTTTCTGCTCTATCGATATAATCTTGTACTTCTCTTAATGGATCTATAATTGCAACTTCGCCATTACTTTCTATATAATAAGCTCCTTGAGCTAAGCAACCTGTATAAATTTGTTCTATTATCATTCTATATTTTTGTCTTCTAACCAACTTCAAAATAACATTAAAACCTCTGTTTTTAAAATGATATTTGTCAGTTTCATTCTTAATTATTTATATGCTTGATGAATATACTTTGCGTATTTTTCTTGGTGTTTTCTATCTCCTGTTTTGTAAAACTTTACTGCTTGGTTTGCTCTCATAAAAAAATGATTGATATTTATAATATCTAATATTCCGCATCTAAAAAGATCATCTCTTACAGGGCCTTTAACACCCGCAAAATAAAAAGTTACTCCTTTTTTCTGATAATACTTTACACGTTCCTTAAGCATTTCTAACCCTGTACTATCTACTCTATTGATACTTTCTGCATCTATAACTATCAATTTTAATGCCGTTCCTTTTTTTGATGCCATTTCATCTAAATTATCTCTAAAATAACTTGAATTCGCATAAAATAATTGAGCATCGAACCTAAATACTAAAATGTCATCATCTATAATAACTTCTTCGAATCTGTTTTTATTTCTATAAAAATTAGAGTTTGGTACTTTACCTAATTCAGTAACATAGGGTCTAGAAGTTCTAAAAATTAAAATGATTAAAGACAAACCAACACCAACTATAATTCCGTATTCAATACCAAATACTAATGTAGATATGAAAGTAGCCAACATTAACCAGAAATCTAAAATATTTGCTTTCCATAAAAAAGCTGCTTCTTTAAAGTTAATTAACCCAAAAACTGCCACAATAATTATAGCTGCTAAAACTGTTTTTGGTAAATGGTAAAATAATGGTGTTAGAAACAATAGAGTAATTACTACCATTACAACAGAAATTAAAGCTGCCATTCCTGTTCTTGCTCCACTTTCTTGGTTAATGGCAGAACGTGAAAAACTAGATGTAGATGGATATGCTTTAAATAATGAACCAACCATATTTGCCAGACCCAAAGCAATTAATTCTTGGTTTGGCCTTATTCTGTATTCATCTTGTTTTGCTTCTAGCGATTTACCAATTGAAATAGTTTCTAAATAACCTACCATAACCAATGTTAATGCAATTGGTAACAATTCTCTCATTTGGTCAAAATCTAAATCTGGAACTCCAAATTTTGGTAAACCTGAAGGAATATCTTTAACTATAGCAACATCAGCAAAAGATTTTCCAAAATATTTCATAATAACAATCCCAAAAACAACCACGATTAATGCATTCGGAATTTTTTTATTTATCTTTCTAAAAATGATTATTACTACAACAGAAATCAAACCTATTTTTGTTGTATGGTTATTAAAATCTAAAATTTGCAACCATATATCTTCTAAAATGACTTGTATTTGATCGCTTTGTATAAAGTCTACTCCTAATAAGTTTCTAAACTGGTTTAAACCAATAATTAATGCAACCGCAGATGTGAAGCCTGTTATTACGGGTTTTGATAAGAAATTAACAATAAAACCTAAACTGAAAACTCCTAATATGAATTGAATAGTACCTACCATTAAAGCTAATAGAATAGCAATGGATATGTAACTTTCTGAACCAGCTAGTGCTAAAGTAGAAACTCCTGTAGCAACAATTAAAGAATCCATTGCAACTGGGCCAATTGCCACTTGTCTAGAAGAACCAAATATTGCATACATTAATTGTGGAACCAAAGCACAATATAATCCGTAAATTGGTGGCAAACCTGCAATAAGAGCATAAGCAATTCCTTGTGGAATTAAAATAATACCAACAGTGATTCCCGCTACTAAATCTCCTTTAAATAAAGAGGTATTGTAGTTTGGTAACCACTCTAAAATTGGTATGACTTTTTTTATGTTCATCAATTAAAATAACTCTCCTTGATTTCTTCCTTTTGTTCTACCTAGATGGGTGTATGCTAATTCTGTAACTTCTCTTCCTCTTGGAGTTCTCATTATAAAACCTTGTTGAATTAAAAAGGGTTCATAAACTTCTTCAATGGTTTCTGTATTTTCACTAACAGCAGTCGCAATTGTACTTAAACCAACTGGGCCACCTTTAAATTTATCGATAATGGTTTTAAGAATCTTATTATCCATTTCATCTAAACCGTGAGCATCCACATTCAATGCCTTTAAAGCGTATTGAGCAATTTCTATGGTAATATTTCCATCTCCTTTAATCTGTGCAAAATCTCTAACTCTACGTAATAATGCATTTGCAATTCTTGGTGTTCCTCTACTTCTACCAGCAATTTCAATGGCTGCTTCCATAGAAATTGGTACTCCTAAAATATGTGCACTTCTTTGAATAATTGTTGTTAATAAATCGGTTTTGTAATAATGTAATCTACTACTAATTCCAAATCTTGCTCTCATTGGCGCAGTTAACAATCCTGAACGAGTTGTTGCACCAATTAAAGTAAATGGTTCTAAATTGATTTGAACTGTTCTAGCATTTGGACCAGATTCAATCATAATATCAATTTTGTAATCTTCCATAGCAGAATACAAATACTCTTCAACAATTGGACTTAATCTGTGAATTTCATCAATAAAAAGCACATCTCTTTCATCTAGGTTAGTAAGCAAACCTGCTAAATCTCCAGGCTTATCTAAAACGGGTCCTGATGTTACTTTTATACCAACTTGTAATTCGTTTGCTAAAATATGCGCAAGTGTTGTTTTCCCTAAACCTGGAGGCCCGTGAAACAATGTATGATCTAAAGCTTCATCTCTTTGATTTGCAGCTTCTACAAAAACTTTTAGATTATCAATTGCTTGATCTTGACCTGTAAAATCATCGAAGGAAAGTGGACGCAATTTTTTTTCAACGTCTAAATCTTCATTTGATAAATTGGTGTTTTCAGGATTTAAGTTTTCGTTCATAAATACAAAGATAATAGTTTTTATAGGACATTTTCTGTAAGATTTGTTACATAACAAAAAAACCTTTCCGAAAAATGGAAAGGCTTTTTATTATTATATAATTTTATTTTATGATGGATCTTCACCTTCTAGTAAAGGTGTTGTTTGTAAAACAAAGTCTTTACCATGTAAATAATCGCTATCATCATCTTTAGGATCTACACGCTTACTATAGTCATAAGCCCATCTGTGAACTTCAGGAATTTTACCTGGCCAGTTACCGTGAATATGTTCTACTGGTGTAGTCCATTCTAATGTATTAGAGTTCCAAGGGTTTTGTGTTGCTTTTTGACCTCTGTACATAGAGATGAAAAAGTTTGCTATAAAAAATATTTGAGCAAAACCACCAACCAATGCAAAAATTGTAATTACTACATTGATATCAGATAAGTCATCAAACATAGGAAATGCAGTATTAGAATAATATCTTCTTGGTAAACCTGCTAATCCAATAAAGTGCATTGGCCAGAAAACTCCATAAGCACAAATTATGCTTAACCAAAAGTGCCAATAACCTAAAGTTTTATTCATCATTCTACCATACATTTTAGGAAACCAGTGATATACACCAGCAAACATTCCAAATATAGCGGAAACACCCATTACTAAATGGAAATGCGCTACTACAAAGTATGTATCATGAATATTAATATCTAAAGCAGAATCTCCTAATACCAAACCTGTTAAACCTCCTGTTACGAATGTAGAAACTAAACCGATAGAGAATAACATTGCAGGATTCAACTGTAAGTTTCCTTTCCATAAAGTAGTAATATAATTAAATGCTTTTACTGCAGATGGAATTGCAATTAATAGGGTTGTAAATGTAAATACTGAACCTAAAAATGGATTCATACCAGAAATAAACATATGATGTCCCCAAACAATTGTAGATAAAAATGCAATTGCCATAATAGAACCAATCATTGCTCTATAACCAAAAATCGGTTTTCTAGAGTGAGTAGATATAATTTCTGATGTTATTCCTAAAGCAGGTAATAATACAATATATACTTCTGGATGTCCTAAAAACCAAAATAAGTGTTCAAACAATACTGGTGATCCACCTTGGTAGTGTAATACTTCACCAGAAATAAAGATATCTGATAAGTAAAATGATGTTCCAAAGCTTCTATCAAAAATTAACAATAAAGCTGCTGATAATAATACAGGGAAAGAAACAACACCAATAATTGCAGTAATAAAGAATGCCCACATAGTTAATGGCAATCTTGTCATTTTCATTCCTTTTGTTCTTAAGTTAAATATTGTTACAATATAGTTTAAAGAACCAATTAATGAAGATGCAATAAATATAGCCATAGATACCAACCATAAAGTCATACCTGCACCAGAACCTGGAATTGCTTGTGGTAATGCACTTAAAGGTGGATAGATTGTCCAACCTGCAGATGCTGGTCCTGCTTCAACAAATAATGAAATCACCATGATTATACTTGATAAAAAGAATAACCAATAAGAAACCATATTTAAAAAACCAGAAGCCATGTCTCTTGCTCCAATTTGCAATGGAATTAATAAGTTAGAAAATGTACCACTTAAACCTGCCGTAAGTACAAAGAAGACCATGATAGTACCATGAATTGTTACCAATGCTAAATACATATCTGGATTCATTACTCCATCTGTTTGATGAGGGCCTAAAAATGCTTCAATAATTGAAAACGATTTTTCTGGCCATGCAATTTGCATACGAAATAACATAGACATAAATACACCAATAATACCCATAAACATACCTGTTACTAGGAATTGTTTAGAGATCATTTTATGATCTTGACTAAAAATATATTTTGTTACAAATGTTTCTTTATGATGATGATCTGACATAATCTATTTATTTGTAGTATCTTAATTTAATTATTTAATAACTGATGCTAATGTTGGTTGCTCTGCAATCCATTTGTCGTACTCTTCTTGTTCTACAACAGTAATTTTCATTTGCATGTTGTAATGAGAAGCTCCACAAATTTTATTACATAATAACAAATAATCAAACACGTAAGGATCTTCTCCTTTAGCTTGTCTTATTTTGTTAATTCCTTTTGTTTTTTTAATAACTTCAGGTTGTTGTCTCATTTCTTCGGTAGTGTATTTTGGTGTAAAACCAAATTCTGTAACCATACCAGGAACACAATTCATTTGAGCTCTAAAATGGGGCATATAAGCTGAATGTAAAACATCTTGAGAACGGAATTTAAAATGTATTTTTCTTCCTTTTGGCAAATACAATTCTGTTACTTGTTTATCGTCAGCAGAATTTTTATCAGTCATATCAACACCCATCGTGTTAATACCTTTAATATAGTTTACGTTTCCTAAACCTAAAGCATTATCTTCTCCTGCATAACGTGCATCCCATCTAAATTGTTGAGAATATACTTCAATTACAACTGCATCTTTTTCATCAGATAAATCCATAATGTCATTCCATTGCCATAAACCATATCCAATTAAGAACACAAGAACAACAGCTGGAGTTACTGTCCAGATTAATTCAAGTTTGTGGCTATCTGCATAAAATTTAGCTTTTTTACCTTCCTTACCTCTATATTTAAATGTGAAGTAAAAGATTAAAAACTGCATAATAAACTGAACAATACCAATCAACCAAAATGTAATATCAAATAAATTGTCATCATGTTCTCCTTCAATAGAAGCAGATTCTGGTAACATAATTACATTCATGAAAATTAAACAGTAAATCATCATTGCGTATAAGAATACCATAAAATATATAGCATTTGTACCCTGCTTTGCGTTGTCTTTATCCGTGGCGATTACGCCTCTTAAGTTTAAAATCCTGGTTATTTGCCAGAAACTTACTCCGATTGCAACAGCTATAAAAATATAAAATAGAGCTAGCATAGTTATCTCGTCTTAATTATTTTAGTTCAAATTATTATTAATGATGATCTGATGATCCTTCTCCTCTGTGTTCAATATTATAATAGTGAAAGTGTTCACTTTCTTCTAAAAATGGATTTCCTTGTGGTATAGGATTTGCTTTAGCGAATGCACTAAATGTAGCATAAATAAAGATTCCTAAAAAGAATAACAAGGCACTTAATTCTGCAATACCGAAAGACCATTGTGCACCAACTGTTGCAGGCATAACCATTACAAAAATATCTATATAGTGTCCTGCAAGAATAACAATACCTCCAATTACAACAAACCAAGGAATACTCTTAAAGTCGCTATTTAATAATAACAATATTGGGAATACAAAATTCATACCTACCATAGCTAAAAATGGTAATTTATATTCATTAAATCTTGCTACAAAGTAAGTTGTTTCTTCCGGAATGTCTGCATACCAGATTAACATAAATTGAGCAAACCATAAATAAGTCCAAAATACAGAAAAACCAAACATGAATTTAGCTAAATCATGAATATGACTATCGTTTACTCCTGGTAAAGCTCCTTTAGAACGTAAGTATATTGTAACAAAAGCAATTGCTGTTAAAGCACTTACTAGTAAACTTGCTAGAACATACCAACCAAATAATGTAGAGAACCAGTGAGGATCTAATCCCATAATCCAATCCCAAGACATCATAGATTCTGTAATCATAAATAGGAAAATAAATCCTACAGATACATTGTAATTTAATTTATATGTTTTACCACCATCATTTGCAGTATCCTCTTTAATAGAATTTCTACGGATAAACCATCTGTAAGCATTCCATATTACTAAATAGATTATACTTCTAATTGTCCAACCTGGAATATTCATCCACCAAGCTTTACCTTCTATAATAGGATCATAATTTGCACTTGTTGGGTCGAAAACTCCTTCTGCCATCCAAGGAAAAAGGTGATTAATGTGCATTACCGAAGCAATTACTACAAATAACATTATTACAGATGTTGGCACTAAATTAGCTGTTATTGCTTCCATTACTCTAAACAAAACAACAGACCAACCAGATTGTGCTACTCTTTGCGATGC
Organism: Polaribacter pectinis; assembly: GCF_014352875.1. Taxonomy (NCBI): domain Bacteria; kingdom Pseudomonadati; phylum Bacteroidota; class Flavobacteriia; order Flavobacteriales; family Flavobacteriaceae; genus Polaribacter; species Polaribacter pectinis. The sequence continues at coordinate 3,412,632 of NZ_CP060695.1, read as the reverse complement.
ATAAAAGGCTAATACCAATAATGTAACTCCTAAAAAGAAAAATAATGCTACATAAAATGCAGCCCAAGGTTTATTTTGCAATTGATGAAAAACATGCTCATCATGTTTTGCGTCATGATGCTCTGCATGATCACCTGAAGAAGCATGTGCTTCTTTTTTAACACCATGAGAATCAAATACAGCATCACTTTTGTGATCTTCTTTTGAAACTTCATCATGAGAATCACCATGAGTGTTTCCATGTGATGACACTTGATGTGCTATAATTTCTTTAGCTTCTTCAACAGTTTTAGGTGCTGAATAAAAACTATATGCAATACCCAAAGCTCCTAAAATAATTAGTGCTAATGAGAATGTTTTTAATTTACCTGAGAATTGATACATATCTTTCGTATTCTTCTTTTTGTAATTATTTTGCTAATTCTATACGTAATTGTTCTACGTATTGTACTATTTGCCAACGCTCTTTATACGTTAATTGAGATGCATGTGAACCCATTAAGTTTTTACCGTGCATGATTACATGATAAATACTACCTGCGTTTATATCTCTATCTTTATAGTTAGGAATCCCAGAAAATTTCTCTCTTTGAGATAAAACCCCATTTCCATCACCTTTAGTTCCATGACAAGTTGCACAATAAATATCGTACATTTTTTTTCCGTTCTCTAAATTTTCTTCAGAAGCTTCAATAGGATTTGTTAATTCGGCTTTTGCTTTTTCATATCCTTCATTAGTATTAGGAATATCATAACTAGCATGGCCTCCACGTGCAATTGTTCCTGCAACTGGCTCCGAATTTACTGGATTCCCATTTAAACCTTCTGCTCCATTTGGATTATATGGTACAGATACATACATATCAGGCATATATTGAAGGCTAGGTGTTCTTCTATTGTTACAAGAAATAAAACTTGCAACAACTAGTAAAGCGATAATTAATCTAAAATTCTTCATTATCATCTATCTATTAGTGCTTGTCTACTATATTAATTTCTACAGCTCCTGTAGTTGCTAATAAAGCTGTTAATTCTGCTTCATTGTTATGTACAGGTATTTCCATTAAAAAATGATCATCTGTAGTTCTTGGATCAGGATTCTCTGCCTCTTTAAATGGCCAAATTCTACTTCTCATATAAAAAGTAATTACCATTAAGTGAGCTGCAAAAAACACTGTTAATTCAAACATAATTGGTACAAATGCTGGCATATTAGCAACCCAAGAAAAACTTGGTTTACCTCCAATATCTTGAGGCCAATCTTGAATCATCATGTAATTTGTCATCCAAATAGCAACAGACAAACCTGTGATTCCGTAAAAGAAAGCTGTAATAGCTAATCTTGTTGGAGCCAACCCCATAGCTTTGTCTAAACCATGTACTGGGAATGGACAAAATACTTCTTCAATATGATGATGTTTTGCTTTTACAACTTTCACTGCATCTAACAAAATTTCGTCATCAGTATAAAACGCATGAATAACTTTTGATGATTCCATAATTATTCGTTTAAATTGTTATCAGAATCTTCCTTTTTTACAGCTGCTTTTGCTACAACAATCGCAGGTTTTGTAGGAATTCCTTGTTCTCTTCTCTTCTTGTAAAATTCACCAGAAGATTTTAATATTGTTTTTACTTCCGCTTGCGCGATTACTGGGAATGTTCTTGCATATAATAAGAATAATACAAAGAAGAACCCAATTGTTCCAATAAAGATACCAACATCTACAAAAGTTGGCTCAAAACGCCACCATGTTGATGGTAAATGACCTTTACTTAATACAATTGCAATGATATCGAAACGTTCAAACCACATACCAATATTAATAAATATTGAAATGATAAATGACCATATAAAACTTCTTCTAATTTTCTTGAACCATAATAACTGTGGAGTTAAGATGTTAAAGAATAATAAAGAGTAGAATGCCCAAGCATAAGGACCTGTTGCAGCACCTACAGATAAATATGTGTAGTACTCATAAGGAGAACCTGTATACCAAGCTATAAAAAATTCAGTTGCATAAGCTACAGCTACAATTCCACCAGTTAAAATAATTACAATATTCATATATTCTACGTGCAAACGTGTAATATAATCTTCCATATTAGTAACTTTTCTCATAATACCTAATAACGTTTGTACCATTGCAAATCCAGAAAAGATAGCTCCAGCTACGAAATAAGGTGGGAAAATTGTTGAGTGCCAACCTGGGTTGATTGATGTTGCAAAGTCCATAGATACAATTGTATGTACAGAAAGTACTAATGGTGTTGCTAAACCTGCAAGTACCAAAGATACTTCTTCGAAACGTTGCCAATCTTTTGCTCTACCAGACCAACCAAATGATAATAAAGCGTAAATTTTCTTTTGAAAAGGTTTTACAGCTCTATCACGAATCATTGCAAAATCTGGTAATAAACCTGTCCACCAGAAAACTAATGATACAGATAAATATGTTGAGATTGCAAATACATCCCATAATAATGGTGAGTTAAAGTTTACCCAAAGTGATCCAAACTGGTTAGGAATTGGTAAAACCCAATATCCGTTCCAAGGACGCCCCATGTGAATGATTGGAAACAATCCAGCTTGAAAAACAGCAAAAATTGTCATTGCTTCTGCAGAACGGTTAATTGCCATTCTCCATTTTTGACGGAATAATAAAAGTACAGCAGAAATTAATGTTCCTGCATGACCAATACCTACCCACCATACAAAGTTAGTAATATCCCAAGCCCATCCAATGTTCTTGCTCAATCCCCAAACTCCAATACCAGTTCCTACTGTGTAAAAGATACATCCAAACCCCCATAGCATTGCTGCTAAAGAAATGTAAAATGCCATGTACCAATTCTTATTTGCTTTACCTTCTATAGGTTTTGCAATGTCTTCGGTAATATCGTGATATGTTTTATCACCTAATACTAAAGGTTCCCTTATGGGTGCTTCGTAATGAGACATATTTTTATATCTTAAATTTTAATTACGCTTCGTTTGTGTTTTTTATCTTCACTTGATAGATTACATTTGGCTTCGTTTGAAGATAATCTAAAACATTATATGCTCTTTTATCTTCTGCTAATGCAGCTACTTCGTCTTCTTTATTGTTTACATCACCAAATACCATAGCTCCTGTTGTACATGCAGATGAACAAGCAGTTTCGAACTCATCAGTATTTACAGCTCTTCCTTCTTTTTTAGCTTTTAGAATTGTTGCTTGTGTCATTTGAATACACATAGAACACTTTTCCATAACTCCTCTAGAACGAACTACAACATCTGGGTTTAAAACCATTTTACCATATTCATTATTCATATTGAAATCAAACTCATTATTATTTGAGTATTGAAACCAGTTAAAACGACGAACTCTATATGGACAGTTATTTGCACAATACCTTGTACCAACACATCTGTTGTATGCCATTTGGTTTTGTCCTTGACGACCATGAGATGTTGCTGCAACTGGACACACAGTCTCACAAGGAGCGTGATTACAGTGCTGACACATCATCGGCTGAAAAGTAACTTCAGGATTTTCTGCTTCAGTTTCTAATGCTTCATACATTTCACCTCTACTTAACCCTAATTCTTTTGCTTCTTCTCTAGTTTCTACTTCAGAAGAATAATATCTATCAATACGCAACCAGTGCATATCTCTACCAACTCTAACTTCATTTTTACCTACTACTGGAACGTTGTTTTCAGCATGACATGCTATAACACAAGCTCCACAACCAGTACAAGATGTTAAATCTATAGATAAATTAAAGTGATGACCAATTTCCCTGTTATGCTCATCCCATAAATCAATGGTATTAGCTTCGACTTCTTGATGATCATAAGAAACATAAGAAGGTTTATTCCAACCATTTTTATGATCTTTAGGTGCAACAGTATTGTAGTCTTTTAAAGAAGCTACTTTTAAAATATCATGACGCCCAGCAATTGTTTTTTGTACTTGTGTACAAGCAAATTTATGAGTTCCAGATACTTTTTCTATTGACACATTATATTGAATGTTATTACCTCCTTTATATAAAGGATAAGCATTAACACCTACATTCATTTCTTCTTTTAAGCCAAAAGTTTTACCATAACCTAACGCTAAACCTACAGAACCTTTTGCCTGACCTGGCTGCACCATAACAGGAACTATTACTTCTGCACCATTTACAGATACTTTAGCATAATCTCCATTGATAGCACCATTATCTTTTACAGGATTATCGAAACCTAATTCTTTAGCATCAGCAATAGACATTGTTAGGTAATTATCCCAAGAAGCTCTTGTGATAGGATCTGGGAACTCTTGTAACCAAGGATTGTTTGCCTGTTTACCATCACCTAAACCTGCTTTGGTATAAAAATTTAATTCAAAACCAGATGCTTTATTTGCAGCACTTGATAATTTTGAAGCTACATCAGAAATTACAACAGTAGATTCGAAAACTTCTTCTTCTAATGAAGCTGTTGAAGTAAAGAATCCATTATGTAAAGCTGTATTCCAAGAACTTCCACCTAAAACGTTAGTTGTAGCAAAAGCTTTTAAATAATCGTAATATTTAGTTGCATTTCCAGACCATTTTAACAACGTATCTTGAACTTGACGAGTATTAAATAGTGGTTGAATAGTTGGTTGTACTAAACCATAAGTAACTGAATCAAATTGTGCATCTCCCCAAGACTCCAAGAAATGTGGAGTTGGTAATGCAAAATGTGAAGCATTTACTGTTTCATTATTCTCTGTAGATAATGCTACCGATATTTCTACTTTTTTTAGTCCTTCAGAAAAATCTGATGAATTTGACAATGAATAAATTGGATCAACATTGTAAGAAAGAATTCCTGCAACTTTACCAGCTTTCATATCTGAAACTAATTGAGCAACCTCTGCATCATTTCCTTGACGGATATTTAATGTATTAGTTGTATCAATAATTTCACTATTTAATGCTTTATTAATTGCTAAAGCAATTAATTGTGCATTTTTATCATTTAACCCTGTAAGAACAACACCTTTAGAACCAGCTTTCTTTAAATCTGAAGCTAATTGTTTAATAACTTTATCAGCAGGAGTTGCTTTAGAGGTAACATTAGCACCTGTAATAGCGTTGTACAAATTCAACAAACCATATACTTGGTCAGATGGTTTTACAACTACTCTTTTGTCAGAATTAGCACCAGTTAAAGACATATTACTCTCTAACTGCACATGGTAAGACATTTTACCTGTTTGCGGCTTTCTTCCATTGATATATGCTTTTTCGAATCCTCCATGAAAATCTCCAAGAAAATCCGCACCAAAAGAAACAATTGTTTTTGCTTTATCTAAATGGTAGTTTGGTAAAGCACGTTTACCATACATTGCCATAAAAGCATCTACAGCACCAGATTCTGAAACCGCATCATAAACAACATGTTTTGTATTTGGATAAGCTGTAATAAACTCTTCAACAATTTTACTTGTAGACGGGCTTGCCATTGTTCCTGTTAATAAAACAACAGACTTATTAGCTTCTTTTAATTCGTTTAATTTAGCTCCAATTTCTTTATCTGCATCTGCCCAAGAAATTGTTTCTCCACTTTTAGTTGGCTCTTTTAAACGTAAAGTTTCATCATATAAAGATAACACTGAAGCTTGTACCCTAGCACTTGTTGTTCCGTTTGCATCTTTATTTGGCATTATTTGAATTGGACGACCTTCACGTGTTTTTACTAACACATTTGCAAAATCGTATCCATCTGCCATAGATGTTGCATACCAATCTGCAACTCCAATAGTCACATCATCTGGTTTTACAACATAAGGTATAGCCTTTCTAACTGGACCTTCACAGGCAGCTAAAGAAGCCGCAGCTGTTGTAAAGCCAACGTATTTTAAGAAATCTCTACGTGATGTAGAAGAATTTTCTAAAGTTTCTTTATCACCTAAAAAATCATCCGTAGGAATTTCTTCTACAAATTCATTTTTACTTAACGTTTCAACAATAGAACTTCCTTTAAGTTCCTCAACACTTTGCCAGTATTTTTTGTTTGAAGCCATTTATATTTAGTTATTAGTTGTTAGTTATTTGTTTTAGTTATTACACCAAAACCAAACTATCTTTCTTCTTTAATTAATAGTGACATTTACCACATTCTTTCCCTCCAAGCTGTGCAATTGTAACTTGCTCAACATTGAATTTCTTTGCCAACTCTTCATGGATTTTCTTGTAATACTCATTACCTTTTAAATCCACTTTAGTTTCTTTATGACAATCTATACACCAACCCATTGTTAATGGAGAATATTGATGCATCTCATCCATTTCCTCTACAGGTCCGTGACATTTTTGACATTTTAATCCTGCAACAGTTACGTGTTGTGAATGATTAAAGTATACGAAATCTGGAAGATTATGAACTCTTACCCATTTAATAGGTTTTGTTTCACCAGTATACTCTAAGTTATCTGCATCCCAACCAACAGCATTATAAACTTTCGCAATTTCTTTATCTAACTCTGCTTTACCATAAGTTAAACCATCCCATTCAATTTTAGTATCCTCTGCAACTTCAGAAATATTTTTATGACAATTCATACAAACATTTGCTGATGGAATACCAGATGTTTTACTATGCTTTGCTGATGAATGACAATACTGACAATCTATCTTATTATCACCTGCATGAATTTTATGAGAAAATGCTATTTCTTGAAGCGGCATATATCCTTCATCAACACCTACTTTAAACAAAGTTCCGAACACAAAGTAAGCACCTACTAAAAGTAAAAATATTGTTGACATTACTTTTAGAAAAGTATTATTCTTTACACCAACCCAAAGTTCCTGTAAATCTCTTTTTAAGTTAGATTGTGTTTCTGGGTTGTTATTCCCTTTTAACTCACTAACTTGCTTTAATAAACTAGCAATCATCAAGAAAGCAACTACTATAGCAGCTGTTAACAAATAGATAAGCCATTCTGGCGCTCCTCCTGAAGAAACAGTAGCTTCATTTTGATTTGCATTATCAACAACCTTTTTAATTTCACCAACAGTTGTATAGTATAAAATATCATCGATATTTTTATCTGTTAACTGTGGAAAAGCTGTCATAGGCGAACCCTTGTACTCATCAAAGATTTCAATTGCATCTCTATCTCCAGAAGCCCTTAACTCTGCGTTATTTTTAATCCAAGACTGTAACCAAGCGTGTTCTCTACGCTCTTCTACTTTCCCTAAAGCTGGACCTACTAATTTCTTATCTAACTTGTGACAAGAAGCACACAAAGATTTAAATAGTTTTTTTCCTTCTTTCTGACGAGCCTCATCTATATCTTGAGAATAAGAAGATAAGCTAAATGCGAAAAACAAAAATACCGTAAAACTCCTTAAAAGCAGTGTGGTTAGTCTATTGTGTAGTGCTACACTTTTCATATTTACAAACTATTATTTTAGTAATGTGTATAAATTCGTTCAAAAACATATTTTCCGAACAGTTTGACAAAAGTACTACTTATTGCTAAAATCTGAAAAGCTAAAAGAATGTTAAATTTAATTTATAATAATTCTAAATAACAATTTTATTCAATTTATTCTATAACAAGTCGTTATTTTTGTAGAAACAAATTTAATATGAAAAATAAACGGCTTTTAGCTACTCTTTTTATCTCTGCTTTTATAAGTATTCAAGGTATTTCTGCTCAAAATAACACAAATAGTAGCAAACAAGTAAAAGAATTGATTGCAAAAAAAAGGGCTTACAACAAAGAATTTGGATTTGGATACAGAATACAAATTTACTACGGTAATGAAACAAAAGCTAAAAGTTTGCGAAATAAATTTAGAATTGAATTTCCTGGAACATATAACATTTTAGAATATGACCAACCATATTGGAAGGTTCAAGTTGGAAACTACAAAACAAAGTTAGAAGCTGATAAATCATTAGTGATTTTTAAAGAAAAATTCTCTGGAATTATTGTGATTCCAATGGGAAAATAGTTTTGAGCCTTTAAAAGCGGGTAAACTACAAGTAAATAAGTTCAATAGTAGAAAAATAAAAAAGCCGAAATTCATAAGAATTTCGGCTTTTACTTTATTTAAAATTTAGTTTATTTCAACTTCTTTTTAACTGCTACTTCTTTGTAAGCTTCAATCACATCACCTTCAGCTATATCATTGTAATTCTTAATTTGAATACCACAATCATATCCTTTAGCAACTTCTCTAACATCATCTTTAAATCGCTTTAATGCTGTAAGAGTTCCGTCATGAACTACAATTCCGTCTCTAATAATTCTAATTTGAGAATCTCTAAAGATTTTACCAGACATTACCATACAACCTGCAATGTTTCCAACTTTAGATATTTTATAAATTTCTCTTATTTCTACATTACCAGTAACTTCTTCTTTCATTTCAGGAGATAACATTCCTTCCATTGCATCTTTAAGATCGTTAATTGCATCATAAATAATAGAATATGTTCTAATATCTACTTCTTCTTTATCTGCTATTACTCTGGCGTTTCCTTGCGGACGAACGTTGAATCCAACAATAATTGCATCTGAAGCTGTTGCTAATAAAACATCACTTTCTGTAATGGCTCCAACACCTTTATGTAAAATATTTACTTGAATTTCTTCTGTCGATAATTTTTGGAATGAATTTGTTAATGCCTCTACAGAACCATCTACATCTCCTTTTAAGATAATGTTTAATTCTTTAAAGTCTCCTAACGCAATTCTACGTCCAATTTCATCTAACGTTAATGTTTTTTGAGTTCTTACAGATTGCTCACGTTGTAATTGAGAACGTTTAGATGCAATTTGTTTTGCTTCTCTTTCATCATCAAAAACAATAAACTTATCACCTGCTTGTGGCGCTCCGTCTAAACCTAAAATAGATACTGGTGTTGATGGTTTTGCTTGTTGTAAGTTGTTACCCTTATCATCGAACATTGCTCTTACTTTACCACTATGTTTACCAGCTAAAATGTAATCTCCAATTTTTAATGTACCTGCTTGTACTAAAATAGTAGAAACATATCCTCTACCTTTATCTAATAAAGCCTCTACCACTGCACCAACTGCGTTTTTATTAGGATTAGCCTTCAATTCTAATATTTCAGCTTCTAATAAAACTTTTTCCAACAGTTCAGGAACTCCTTCTCCTGTTTTTGCAGAAATATCTTGCGATTGTATAGTACCACCCCATTCTTCAATTAATAAATTCATTGAAGATAATTGAGTTTTTACATTATCTGGATTTGCATTTGGTTTATCTATCTTATTAATTGCAAATATAATAGGAACTCCAGCAGCTTGTGCGTGAGAAATTGCCTCCTTAGTCTGTGGCATTACATCATCATCTGCAGCAACTACAATAATTACTAAATCCGTTACTTGCGCTCCACGTGCACGCATTGCCGTAAAGGCTTCGTGACCAGGAGTATCTAAAAATGCAATTTTTTGATCACCTACATTTACAGAATACGCTCCAATATGTTGCGTAATTCCTCCACTTTCACCATCAATAACATTTGCCTTTCTAATATAATCTAATAATGAAGTTTTACCATGATCTACGTGACCCATTACCGTAATAATTGGTGCACGAGTTTCTAAATCTTCTGGTTTATCTTCTACCTCTTCAATAGATTCCTCTACTTCGGCTCCAACAAACTCTACTTTATGATTAAATTCTTCTGCAACAATAACTAATGTTTCTGCATCTAAACGCTGATTCATTGTTACCATCATTCCTAAAGACATACATGCAGAAATAATATTAGTTACAGGAACTTCCATCATTGTTGCAACTTCACTTACTGTAACAAATTCTGTTACTTTTAAAATCTTGTTACCTAATGCCTGTGCCTCTAACTCTGCTTCTGTATGTTCTCTATGAGCATCTCTTTTATTTCTACGATATTTTGCTCCTTTACCTCTAGAAGATTTTCCTTGCAATTTCTCAAGAGTTTCTCTTACTTGCTTTTGAATCTCTGCTTCTGTAGGCTCTTCTTTTTTAACTGCAGCAGGTCTTGTATTTCCTCTACCACCTCTATTTCCAGGTCTATTAGGACTATTATTTCCTCTTGGCCCAGTTCCTCTTGGTCTTGGCGCATTTCCACCAGGTGTACCTGGTTTACTAATACGCTTACGTTTTTTTCTAGGATCTGAAGCTGCATCTTTTTTAGCTTCTGGCTTTTTCTTTTTAGGTTTTTCAAATTGTTTTAAATCAATTTTCTTACCTGTAAAGTTTGGACCATCTAACTTTTTATACTGCGTTTTTATAGCTTCTGCATTTTCTGCAGTAACCTCTTCAGTCTTTTCTTCTGCTTTAGTAGATTCTTTTTTACCTTCTACCTTTTTCTCAATTTTAGAAGCTTCTTTTTCTACTTCAGAAACTTTTTCTTGAACTTTAGGCTTCTCTACCTTTATTTCTTTTGTTTCCTTAACTGTTGTTTTTTCTTCAGCTGGTTTTTCTGCTTTAGGCTCTGCAACAACTTCTTTTTTAGGCGCTTCTTCTTTTACATCTTCCTTAACCTCTTCTTTCTTTGGAGCTGCTTTTTTACCAACATTGTCAATATCTATCTTACCAACAGTTTTAAATGCTAATTTATCTGCTTTGGCTTTTAAGACTTCCTCTTTCTTAACCTCTTCTTCTCTTTTCTTCTCTAACTTAGCTTCAATTTCTAAACGAATTGCCTCTTTCTCCTTACGTTTTTCTTCGCCAACTTCTTTAGACGCAGCTTTTTTACTAGCATCTGTTTGGAAGCCATCTAGTAACACTTGATAAACATCACCAGAAATTTTAGTAGTTGGTCTTGATTCAATTTCATGACCTTTATCTGCTAAATATTCTACTGCTCTATCAAGAGAAATATTTAATTCTCTTAAAACTTTATTAAGCCTCGTTGTTTTGCCTTCAGACATATATTATTTTTTAGCCTTTAATTTGTAAAAATATACTTTTTTTACGTTTACTCTTTAATTTTGATTATTCTTCAAACTCTTCTTTAAGAATTCTTTGAACATCCATAATTGTTTCTTCTTCTAAATCGGTTCTTTTTACCAATTCTGCAACACTAGTTTCTAGTACGCTTCTTGCTGTATCTAAACCAATTTTCTTGAATTCTGCTATTACCCAGTCTTCAATTTCATCTACAAATTCTGTTAATTCTACATCTTCCTCTTCTAAACCTTCTCTCTTAACATCAATTTCGTAACCTGTTAACTCACTCGCTAAACGAATATTAACACCACCTCTACCAATTGCTTTAGAAACTTCTTCTGGTTTTAAAAGCACACTTACACGTCCTTTTTTACCATTTCTTTCTTCTTCATACATTTCAATTTCCATTGAAGTCACTTTTGCAGGACTTAATGCTCTTGAAATAAACAACTGCTCATTTTTAGTGTAATTGATAACGTCTATGTTTTCATTACCTAACTCACGAACTATACCATGAATTCTAGAACCTTTAACACCAACACAAGCTCCAACAGGATCTATTCTATCATCATAAGAATCTACCGCTACTTTTGCTTTTTCTCCTGGTATTCTTGCAACTCCTTCTACAGTAATTAAACCGTCGAAAACTTCTGGAATTTCTTGCTCGAATAATTTATTTAAAAATGCTGGAGCTGTTCTAGACAATATAATAGCTGGTTTATTTCCTCTTAATTCTACTGTTTTTATAACACCTCTTACATTATCTCCTTTTCTAAAGAAGTCTGAACGAATTTGTTCACTTTTTGGTAAAACAATCTCATTTCCTTCATCATCTAACAAAATAATTGCGTTATGACGAATATGATGCACTTCTGCACTATATAACTCTCCTTCTAAATCTTTAAAATGCTTAAAGATGTTTGTACTATCGTGTTCGTAAATTTTAGATATTAAGTTTTGACGTAATGCTAAAATAGCTCTTCTTCCTAAATCTATTAATTTTACTTCTTCAGAAACATCTTCACCAATTTCGAAATCTGGTTCAATTAATCTTGCTTCTGCAAGTTCAATTTCTTCATTATCATCTTCAGAAAAACCATCTGCAACAACAACTCTATTTCTCCAAATTTCTAAATCTCCTTTGTCTGGGTTTATAATAATATCAAAATTATCATCAGATCCAAACTTACGTTTTAAGGCAGCTCTAAATACTTCTTCTAAAATAGACATTAATGTTACTCTGTCTATACTCTTATTATCTTTAAATTCTGAAAACGAATCAATTAATGCTATATTTTCCATTACATCTTTTGCTTAAAATACAATTTTCACTTTTGCTTCTTTAATATCCTTATACTCTACAGTAACTGTTTTTTCTACAGTAACTTTCCCTTTACCTACTGGTTTTGGTTCTCTCGCTTTCCAACGCAAAACAATTTTATCTTCATCTGCTTCAACTAAAGTTCCTTCTAGTTCTTCTGTAGCAGTTTTTACTTTTAAGATTCTGTTGATGTTTTTAATATACTGTCTCTTTAATTTTAGTGGATGTGAAATGTCTGGTGTAGAAACTTCTAATGAAAAATCTTCTTCTTCTCTGTCGAAATTACTATCAACACTTCTACTAATTCTAATACACTCACTTAAAGGGACTCCATTATCTCCATCTACAGTAACTTGAATTTTATTGTTTTCAGAGATTACTAAATCTACTAAATACAAAGATTCATTCTCTGCTAAAGCCTCGTCAATTAAATCTTTTACCTTTTTTTGGTCCATTTTAAATCTTAAAATAAAATATAAAAATAGGGGACTTTTAGTCCCCTTCATTTATCATTTATTGTGATTTTCGGTGCAAATATACGAATTGTTTATGATTTAACAAACAGAGTTTTATTCAAAAAAATTTTGTAACTTTAAATATCCCTTTTTTTTAACTTTAAACTTTTAACCAATGAAGAAGATTTTAGTTCCAATCGATTTTTCTAAACCATCTGAATACGCTTCAAAAATGGCTGCAAGAATTGCAAAAAAGACAAATGCTATTGTTTACCTTATTCATATGATAGAACTCCCAAAAGGAGTAATAGATATGGGTGCAGGAAGTAAATTTAGCATTCCAGAAAGTATGTTGTATTTAAGAAAGGTTAGAGAAAAAGTACTTCAATTTAAAGATAAGATTTTTAGCGAAGACATTCACGTAGAATATTTTATAAAATTAAATACACCTTTTGAAGGTATTAAAAAATATGCAGAAAAAATTGATGCAGATTTAATAATTATGGGTTCTAAAGGACATTCTGAATTTGAAGAAATTTTAATTGGCTCTAATACAGAAAAAGTAGTTAGAACCTCTGCAATACCAGTTATTGTGGTTAAAAAGGATCATAAAAAATTTAAATTAAAAAATTTAGTTTTTGCTTCTAGTTTTAAAAATGATAATAGAGAAGTATTTGGCAAGTTTCTAGATTTCGCTCATCAATTTGGTAGTAAAGTACATTTATTAAAAGTTAATACTCCTTCACATTTTGAAAGTACACATGATGCCACAGAAAAAGTAAAAGATTTTATAAATAAATATGAACTACCAAAACATTCTATAAATATATACAATGATACTTCTGTAGAAAATGGAATTTTAAATTTTTCTAGAGATGTAAATGCAGACATTATTGCTTTAAGTACACATGGTAGAAGTGGATTATCTCATTTATTTTCTGCAAGTGTTACAAAGAACTTATCTAAAAGTGCTTTAAAACCCATGTTAACAATTAAAGTTTAAATGTAAAAAAAAACCTGAAAAGTAAATTTTCAGGTTTTTTTATTATTCTAATATTTTTATAAAATTCTCAAAAGCCACATAATAAGGCTGATCTTTAAAGACAGGATTTTCTACACTTTCTGCGTTTGCAATTCCCACTCCAGCAAACCAAACTTTAGCATTTTGTTTTTTTGCATGATTTTTAAAAGTCTCCATCCACAGAACATCATATTCTTCAGGATTTTGTATATTGTTAGTTGCTTTTACCAAAACAAAAATGGTAGGTTCTCCTTTTTTAAACAACACAAATTGCGGGTGTCTTTTTAACTGGCTATTAATAGCCTGAAATTCATAACCCATTTTTATAAGTTTCTTACCAACAATATTCATTGCTAAATTATGCAATTCTTGCGCTGTTAAAACCTGCATTATTATTTCTTATTTCGTTTATTATAATTTTTGTCGCCACGAGTTTTTGGCTTCTTATATTTTTTAGCAATTTCTCTTCTGTAAGAACCACCTTGGTTGGTTTTGCTGTTCTTTTCACTCTTTTCATGAAACGCTGGACCAGGAACATATTCTAGTCCAGTTCTATTTTTAGATTGATCTGCATCTTCTTTAGGACGCTCATCCTCTGTTAATAATTTAGAAATTTCTACAGTTTCTGGAAGTTCTAAAACCGGAATTTTATAATTCATTAAAGCTTCTATTTCTAGTTTTCCTTCTTGTTCTTTTTCTGTTGAAAATAAAATAGTTTTCCCTGCTTTTTCTGCACGACCAGTTCTACCAATTCTATGCATGTAATTTTCCGGAAAATCTGGTGTATCAAAATTAATAACATGAGAAACATTATCAAAATCTAAACCACGTGCCATTACATCTGTAGCAACTAAAATCCTATTATTTCCTTCATCAAACTGTCTTATAGAACGAATTCTGTAATTCTGGGTTTTATTAGAATGTATTACACAGGTTTCGCTACCAAAAACTTCTTCTAATTCTTTAAAAAGCATGTCTGCAGTTCTTTTAAAAGACACAAAGACTAGTACTTTATTAAACTCTTGCTTGTCTTCTAAAAAATGATTCAACAAATTTACTTTCGTAAAAAAGTTTGGTACATTATAAGACACTTGTTCAATATTATCAAGAGGAGTTCCGCTTACTGCAACCGAAATTTTTTCTGGTTTTTTAAAGAAATCGTAAATTAAAGCATCTACATCTTCTGTCATTGTTGCCGAAAACAAAACGTTTTGTCTTCTTTCTGGAAGAATATCAAAAATATTCATCAACTGAAAACGGAATCCTAAATCTAGCATTACATCTACTTCATCAATTACTAATTTCTGGATAGACTTCAACTTTAAAGCATTGCTTAACCCTAAATCATACAAACGTCCTGGAGTTGCTACAATAATATCTTGTCCTTGTAAAATAGCTTGTTTTTGAGTGTTGATATTAGCACCACCATAAACTCCTAAAACACGAACATTAATATATTTTGCTAGCTTTTCTATTTCATCTACCACTTGTAAAACTAGTTCACGAGTTGGTACCAAAACCAACACTCTAGGATGTTTTTGGGTAGAGTATTTTAAATCGCGTAAAATTGGTAACATGTACGCAAATGTTTTACCTGTTCCTGTTTGCGCAATTCCCACAACATCTTTACCAGATCTTACTACAGAAAATGCTTGTTGCTGAATTGGCGTTGGTGCGTTAAAACCTAAATCGTCAATTGCATATTGTAGTTGATTTGATAAATCTAATTCTTCAAAAGTCATCTTACTAAATTTTCTGCAAAGGTACGTTTTATAAAATGTTTTACAACAGGAGTTCAACAGTAGATTAATTTGTAGTTTTGCTGAAAATTATCTAAAAAAATAATGATTACAGATACTCACACCCATTTATATTCTAGTCAGTTTGATGAAGACCAAAATGAAATGATTTTACGTGCAAAAGAAGCAGGTGTTTCTCGATTTTTTATTCCTGCAATAGACTCTTCTTACACAGACAAAATGTTGCAATTAGAAAAAGATTACCCTTATGACGTGTATTTAATGATGGGCTTACACCCTACTTCTGTAAAAGAAAATTATTTAGATGAATTGGCACATGTTCGTGAATGGATAGACAAAAAAGAGTTCTTTGCAATTGGCGAAATTGGTATCGATTTATATTGGGACAAATCTTTTTTAGCGCAACAACAAGAAGCTTTTAGAACCCAAATAAAATGGGCAAAGGAAAAGAAACTACCAATTGTAATTCATTGTAGAGATGCTTTTGATGAAATTTTTGAAGTTTTAGAAACTGAAAAAGGAGATGATTTAAGAGGTATTTTCCATTGTTTTACAGGAACAAAAGAGCAAGCAGAAAAAGCAATTTCTTACAATATGAAATTAGGAATTGGTGGTGTTGCTACTTTTAAAAATGGTAAGATTGATAAATTCTTAAATAAAATAGATATAAAACATATTGTTTTAGAGACAGATGCACCTTATTTAGCACCAACCCCTTACCGAGGAAAAAGAAATGAAAGTGCATACATTACCAATGTTATTGATAAATTAATAGATATTTATAAACTTTCTTTTAAAGAAATTTCGGAAATTACAACTCAGAATTCTAAAGACGTATTTAATGTTTAATTGATGAAAAAAATTATATCTTTTTTATTTTTAATTATTATTTCAATTAACTCATTTTCTCAAAACAATAGGGATTTATTAATTAGAAATGGCAATACTGTTAATAATAATTCAAATAAAAACAAAGACTTTAAAACAGAGAAATTCAATTTAGGTTTTAATTTTGGAGCTCTTTTTTCAACTTATGGAAAAGAATTTGATAAAACATTTGACAATACTTTAGGCCTTAATGTTGGTCTTGATTTTTTTTACAAAAAAATATTCATTGGATTTAATATGTTGTTTTCAAGCAGTAAACTAAAACAGGATTTAATAATTGATAACTTTTATTTAAATACTGGAAAAAGAAGTATGATTAACAACGGAAATATAGCTTTAGGCTATACCGTTTATGAAACAAATCGATTTAGATTATTGCCTTTTATAGGTTATGGAGGATTTGGATTTGTTGAGGTTTCCAATGATAATTCAGATGAAAGTGCATTTATTAACAACGTGGCATTTGGGCTAAATTTTGATTTAAAAAGTAATAAAAGAACCAGTAACAAACCCAATTTTATTGGTTATTATGAGCGAAGTAGTTTTTATTTGAGAGCAAAAATTTTTGTAAGTAATAGTATTGGCAAATCATCATTTAAAGGTAACTCAATAAATATGGGCTTAAATATTGGAATAGAAGGATCTATGTTTAAAAATCATTAACTAACCTTGAACACAACCTATCATAAAACACCAATTGGAATCGCAAAAATTGTTGGCGACACAAACGGAATACAATCTATTTCTGTCTTAAATAATGATGAAATTTCCGATGAACTCATTCATAAAAAAACACCAGAATGTTTGCAAGAATGTGTTACGCAATTAGACGAATACTTTAATAACCAAAGAGCTAGTTTTAATTTAACTGTAAACCCTAAAGGAACAAATTTCCAGAAAAAAGTATGGAAAGCCTTACTGGAAATACCTTACGGAAAAACAAGAAGTTATTTAGAACAAAGTAAAGCTTTAGGAGACGTAAAGGCTATAAGAGCTGTTGCTTCAGCAAATGGTAAAAACCCTTTATGGATTGTTATTCCATGTCATAGAGTTATTGGTTCTGATGGTTCTTTAACTGGTTATGCTGGCGGAATTTGGCGTAAAAAATGGTTGTTAGCGCACGAAAACCCTGTAAAACAGCAGTCGCTTTTTTAAAATTTTATTTTCAAACATTAAAAAACATATTTTTACGTTAAGATTGTATCGTTTTTTATGGTTCAAAGAATTCTCTTTTTTTTATTCATCTTTATTGGGTTTTCCATCCAAGCACAAACAATATCTAAAGATTTTAGAAGCAAGAAATTTTTAATCGAAAAAGATACCCTACAATTAGATTCTGTTGCTATAAATCCACAAAAATTTACTGTTAAAAATACGTTTCTAAAAACCATTGCTTCATCAGAATATAAAATTGATTTTAGCAAGGCTGTTCTAATCATCAACTCTAAAATATATAAAGAAATTACTGTAGAATATTTTAGGTTTCCAGAATTTATAACAAAAACATATAGTCCTTTTGATGAGAAATTAATTCTGCCTAACGAAACAAGTACAGGTCAATTATATAGTATAAGCAGTAATAACAAAGCTTCAGAAATTAAACTTTTCGAAGGTCTACAAACCAAGGGTTTTATAACAAGAGGAATTACTTCTGGTAACAACCAAAATGCAGTAACAAACTCGGCTTTAGATTTAGAAATTTCTGGAAAATTATCTAGAAACGTAACTTTAAGAGCTAATATTTTTGACACAAATATACCGCTACAAGAAAACGGATACTCGCAAAACATTACAGATTTCGATAGAATATTTATTGAAATGTTTACAGATAACTGGCGCGTAAAAGCTGGTGATATTTCACTAAAAAACCATGAAAGTTATTTTATGACTTTTAACAAACAAGTAGCAGGTTTACAAGTAGAAGCTAAAATTAATAAAAATTTAAAAGTAGTCGCATCTGGTGCAGTTGTTAGAGGAAAATTTAGTACATATTACGTTACAGGTCGCGAAGGTAACCAAGGTCCATATAAAATTTTTGGCGCAAATAATGAAGCTGCAATAGTAATTATTGCTGGTAGTGAAGTTGTTTTTATAAACGGAATTCAAATAGAACGTGGTGAAGATAAAGATTACACAATAGATTATAATTTAGGCGAAATAGAATTTAATACCACTTTCCCTATTACAAACGACATGAGAATTGCCATAGATTTTCAATATTCAGACAGAAATTACACACGTTTTGTTACCTACGAAGAAGCTGCTTATAAAAGTGAAAACCTTAATATTAGTGGTTATTTTTATTCGGAAAATGACGCAAAAAACCAGCCATTACAACAAAGTTTAACAGACGAACAAAAACAAATTTTAGCAAATGCAGGTAATAATACTGATTTAATGATTGCAGAAAGTGCTTATTTAGACACTTTTAATGAAAACAAAATTCTCTATAAAAAAATTGTAAACGGAAGCGTTGAAACTTTTGAATACTCTACAAACCAAAATGATGAATTATATACCGTAAACTTTACTAACGTTGGTACAAATAATGGAGATTATATTATTAATAAAAGTACAGCAATTGGAAATATTTTTAAATATGTAGGTGTAAATTTAGGAAACTACAAACCAATTGTTCGTTTAATTCCACCAACAAAGTCTCAAGTTTTTGTTTTAAAATCTGATTATAAATCGTCAGAAAAATCGCAATTCAATTCAGAAATTGCAGTGAGTAACAATGATGCTAATTTATTTTCTAGTTTAGATGATACAAAAAACACAGCAATAGCTGCAAAAATCGGTTGGCAACAAATTTTAATTGATAAAAAATGGCAATTAAAAAGCGCTATTTCTCATGAATTTGTTCAGAAAAATTTTAATACAGAACAAGGTTGGGAACCAATTGAATTTAATAGAGATTGGAATATTTTAACAAACAACGCTACAAAAAATTTCTTTCAATCTGAACTTTCATTAACTAACAAGAAAAACGATTTTGTATTATATAGATATAACAATCTAAATTATATCGATAATTTTAATGGAAACAAACACGAACTTCAATCTAAAATAAAATTAAGCAATACTACATTTTTTGTAGATGGAAGCTTTTTAGGAAACACATCTACACAAGAAGACAACTCATTTTTTAAAGCAAAAGCAAAAGCAGAACATAGTTTTACAAAAAATTGGTTAGGTGCATTTATCAATTTAGAAACCAATGCTAGAAAAAATAAAACCACACAAGAGTATATAAATACAAGTCATAGATTTAAGGAATTTGAAACCTATTTTGGTTTAGGAGATTCTACCAAAGTTTTTGCGAAAATTGGTTTTAATTATAGAAATAACGACAGTATAAAATCGAATCAATTTACAGAAATTAATAACCGAAAAACATTTTACGTAAACAGTAAATTGATACAGAACAAATTAACAAACTTAAGTTTATATGCAAATTATAGAGTTACAGAAAATAGTTTTTCTGAAAATGAAAAATCTTTAAACTCTAAAGTTGTTTTTAATAAAAGGCTTTTTAACGATTTTGTAAATTTAGGAACCGTTTATGAAACATCCTCTGGAAATATTGCAAGACAAGAATATGTATATGTAAAAACAGAACCTGGTTTTGGGTATTATACTTGGATTGATTACAACAATGACGGAATTCAAGATTTTGATGAATTTGAAGTTGCACAATTTCAAGATCAGGCAGAATATCTGCGAGTTCCAAAGCCTAATTTGCGTTTTCAATCTACCCAACGTGCAAAATTTAACCAAACAATTGCAATAAATCTTAACAAATGGAATACTAAAAAAGGAATTAAAAAAATGCTTTCACATTTCTATAATCAAAGTTTTTTAATTGTAGAAAATGAGCAAGAAAGAATAGGAAATTCATTTAATTTTAATCCTTTTGATTTTGATGAAAACAAGTTAATAAACCTAAACTTTAGTTTTAGAAATAGTTTATATTTTAATAAAAATCTACAGAAATATAGCACAACTTACACTTATGGTAGCTCAAAAAATAAACAGCAGTATTTTATTGGTAGTCAAGAAAATACCATACAATTACATCAAGTAGATTTTGCTCATAAATTTGCAACCTTTTGGGTATTAGATATAATGGGTAAACTTTCTGAAAACAATTTAGATACAGAAAATTTTAACAACAGAAATTATACTATCGACGCAAAAGAAATTCAACCAAAAATTAGTTTTTTATATAATGAAAATAATCGTTTAACAGCTTTTTATCATTACAAAAACAAACTAAATAGGTTACAAGATTTCGAGGAGTTAAATCAGCAAAAATTTGGACTAGAATATTTTTACATTAACAGTAAAAAGAACCAAATTTCTGCAAATATAAATGTGTTTTTAAATAATTTTACCGGAAATGTAAACACACCTGTTGCATACCAAATGTTAGAAGGTTTACAAGCAGGAAAAAATTATACTTGGAGCCTTTTATTCAATCAAAAAATAAACTCTTTCTTAAACTTAAATCTTAATTATTTAGGAAGAAAAAGCGAAAATTCTAAAACAATTCATACCGGAAGTGTTCAATTAAAAGCAATATTTTAAATAATTATATAAATTTAACGCAACCTTATTAGGTTTTAAACGTCTATACTATTAATATTACAACTTTAAAAAATATACCATGAGAAACATTACACTACTTATTCTATTATTTATTACAACAATTTCAGTTGCTCAAGAAAAAGAAGAATACCCACAAGACATTAACAAAAAACATGAAGTAAAAATTAATGTTTTAGGTTTACTTGCTTTTGAATGGTTAGATGTTTCTTATGAATACTTAATAAATGAAGAGTCATCTGCAGGAATAGGTATTTTAACAGGTTTTGACAACGGAAACGATATAGATAATTACAGAAAATTTTCTTTAACACCTTTTTACAGAAGGTATTTTTCTAGCAAATTTGCAAGAGGTTTTTTTGTTGAAGGTTTTGGAATGCTACATACATATGAACGCGATTTCGATTCTTTTTTTAATGGAAATAATATGACCACAAACTCGGAAAATAAAACTGAATTTGCTGTTGGAATTTCTGTCGGAGGTAAATTTATATCTAAAAGAGGCTTTACAACTGAAATATATTTAGGTTTAGGAAGAAATTTAGGTGGTGACGACAACTCTATTGCTGCTGTTGGCAGAGGTGGTGTTTCTATTGGTTATAGGTTTTAAGAAGTATCATAATTTTAGTAAGTTTGCATTATAATTTTTACTTCAAAAAAACGTTGTACAAAAAAACAAATCCATGAAAAAATTAGCTTTAATATTAGTCTTATTAACAAGTTCAATAACTTATTCTCAACAAGAAATAAAGTTAGATATTGCAAATGCTTTAGTTATTAAAAGTTTAGAATTTTCTTATGAAAACTATATTTCTGAAGAATCTTCTTTTGGTATTTCTGCCCTTTATAATTTAGAAAAGCAAAGTGCTACTTTTAGATATAATGAAAACATGATGATTACTCCTTATTATCGTCATTACTTTACAACTAATGAAAAATGGAACTTTTTTGGAGAAGGTTTTGTTGGTATAAACTCTGGTAAAACTGAATCTGTAGAAGATTCTGGTGTATATGATTTAAAATATACAGATGGTGCTTTAGGTGTAGCTGTAGGTACAAAATATATTTCTAGCGGAGGTTTAATTGTAGATTTATATGCTGGTCTTGGTAGAAATCTATTTGGTTCAGATTCGCCAATTATTGTTCCAAGAGTTGGTTTAAATGTTGGTTGGAGATTTTAACAAAAAACTTTTATAAAAAATAAAAAACCTCATCAATTGCTGAGGTTTTTTATTTATAAATAATTAAATATTATATTTTCTGCAACCAAGTTTTTACAGAAACTTCTGCTTTTATAATCTCTTTTAAATCAGAAATTGCAACTCTCTTTTGCTCCATAGTATCTCTGTGTCTTATAGTAACACATTTATCTTCTAAAGTATCATGATCTACGGTAATACAAAACGGAGTTCCTGCAGCATCTTGTCTTCTATAACGTTTACCTACAGCGTCTTTTTCATCATAAAAAACATTAAAATCCCATTTTAAGTCTTCCATAATTTCTTTGGCAACTTCTGGCAAACCATCTTTTTTTACTAAAGGAAAAATGGCTGCTTTAAAAGGTGCTAAAACTGCTGGCAGCTTTAAAACAGTTCTTGTTGTTCCGTTTTCTAGTTCTTCTTCTTGTAAAGAATTAGAAAAAACTGCTAAAAACATTCTGTCTAAACCAATAGAAGTTTCTACTACATATGGAACATAATTTTTATTTTCTTCATGATCGAAATACTGTAATTTCTTACCAGAAAATTTCTCATGCGCTTTTAAATCGAAATCTGTTCTTGAGTGTATTCCTTCTAATTCTTTAAATCCGAAAGGGAAATTAAACTCAATATCTGCAGCTGCATCTGCGTAATGTGCCAATTTATCATGATCATGAAAACGATAATTCTCTGCTCCCATTCCTAAAGATAAATGCCATTTCATTCTTGTTTCTTTCCAGTTTTCATACCATTCTTTTTGGGTTCCTGGTTTAACAAAAAATTGCATTTCCATTTGTTCAAACTCACGCATTCTAAAAATAAACTGTCTTGCAACAATCTCATTTCTAAAAGCTTTACCAGTTTGGGCAATTCCAAAAGGAATTTTCATTCTACCCGTTTTTTGAACATTTAAAAAGTTTACAAAAATACCTTGTGCTGTTTCTGGACGTAAATAAACTTGTGTAGAATTTTCTGCTGAAGCACCAATTTGTGTACCAAACATTAAGTTAAACTGCTTAACCTCTGTCCAATTTTTAGAGCCTGAAACAGGACAATTAATTCCTAAATCTATAATTAGTTGTCTAAAACCAACTAAATCATTTTCTTCTTGAACTCTTGTAAGCTCTAAAGTAATTTCATCTATTTGTTTTTGACGACGTAAAACATTTGGGTTTGTTGCTCTAAACTCTTCTTCATTAAAAGAATCTCCAAAACGTTTTTTTCCTTTATCTACATCTTTCTGAATTTTTTCAGAAATTTTCTCTCTAAAATCTTCAACTAAAACATCTGCTCTGTATCGTTTTTTAGAATCTTTATTATCAATTAAAGGATCATTAAAAGCGTCTACGTGACCAGAAGCTTTCCATGTTGTTGGGTGCATTAAAATTGCAGCATCTATACCAACAATGTTTTCGTGCATTTGCACCATTGCTTTCCACCAATAGTCTCTAATATTTTTCTTTAGCTCAACTCCATTTTGAGCGTAGTCGTAAACCGCACTTAAACCGTCATAAATTTCAGAAGACTGAAATACATAACCATATTCTTTTGCGTGCGATAATACTTTTTTAAATTGATCTTCTTGTTTTGCCATAATGGGCGCAAAGATAAACGTTTGCAGAGATTTTTCAAGAAAAACTTACATGACTTTTTTACAACGATAAACAAAAGCTGGTGGAATATTTAATGGCTCGAATTCTAAAGAAATAGATTCATTAAAAACAGCTTTTAGTTTTCTAAAATAGGTTAAGCTATATTGAAATTGAACATAAGTACCTTCATTTTCTAATACTTGGTAAGATTTATTTAAGATTTCTGAAGAAACTTCTTCTGGTAAAATAGTTAATGGTAAACTAGAAATAATATGATTTGTTTTAAAAAAACCTAATCGATTTAGTACTTCCTTTATATTTGATGCAGATGACTCAACAACAATTAGTTGAGAGTTTTTTAATGCTAATAATTGATTATAAAAATTAGTGTTTATTTCAAAACAAATTAAAGTTGCATTTGGTGGTAACTTCTTTAAAATTTTCTTTGTAATTGCTCCGTTTCCTGGACCCAATTCTACCAAAACCTCAACTTTAGAAAAATCTATTTCTTTAAGCATTCTGTTTGCTAAAAAGCGAGAACTTGGTGTTACAGTTCCTACATTTTTTAAATTTTTTACTGCTTCCTTAAAAAATTTTATTCTGCTCGTCAATTATAAATTTATATTTTATTAATTATCTTTCTAAAAAAAAGCTAGGTAAAGATGCAATTTTTAAAAGACTTTTTTCATTTATTTTACCCCAAATTATGTGCTAATTGCGAAAACAATCTAACAGAAAACGAAACTGTAATTTGTACTTTCTGTAGACATGACTTGCCTTTAACAAACTTTGTTGATTATAAAAAGAATAAAGTCTATGAAATTTTTTACGGTAGAGTTTCTATTGAAAAAGCAAACTCTTTACTTTATTATCGTAAGAAAGGAATCACAAAAAAAATAATACATGAGCTTAAATACAAAGGAAATGAAGACGTTGGTGTATTTTTTGGTAACTGGCTGGGAGAGATTTTAAAAGAAAATCGACAATTGTCTGACGTAGATTTTATAATTCCTGTTCCATTACATCCTAAAAAAATGAGACAAAGAGGCTATAATCAAGTTACAAAGTTTGGTGAATATTTAAGTAAACACTTAAAAATTACTTTTATTGAAAATATTTTAATAAGAATTTCTACATCTAAAACACAAACTTTTAAAGCTCGTTTTGAGCGATTTAATAACTTAGATACCAAGTTTATGTTAAAAAATACTTCAATTTTTACAAACAAACACGTTTTATTGATTGATGACGTTATAACAACAGGCGCAACTTTAGAGGCTTGTATTAAAGAATTACAAAAAACAAAAGGCATTAAAGTAAGTATCATAACTATGGCTTACACAGAATAGTTTTTATCATTTTTTAAATGAAAAATTAATTGTTAATTTGTAGTAAATTTTACATTTGTGAAACATCTTTCTAAACTTTTTTATATTACATTTTTATTAATTCTTGTATCTAATTGTGCAAGAACAGGAAGACCTGAAGGAGGTCCAAAAGATGAAGATGCTCCTTTGTTTGTTACTTCCAACCCACCTTACGAAACTACAAATTTCAATAAAAAGGAAATAGAAATTGAGTTTGACGAATACGTAAAGCTAAAGGATTTAAACAAACAGCTAATTGTTTCTCCTCCATTAAAAAACCCTGCTTTAATTACCCCACAAGGCACAGCTAGCAAAACTATTAAAATAAAAATTCTAGATACTTTAACTAAAAATACAACCTACATTTTTAATTTTGGTAATGCTATAGAAGATAATAATGAGAATAATAAATTAGAGGCTTTTAAGTATGTTTTTTCTACAGGAAATTATATAGATTCTTTAATTACTTCGGGTAAAATTAAAGACGCTTATTTAAACGAAACTCCTAAAAACATTAATGTTTTATTATATAGAATAGATAGTGCTTTTACAGATTCCATCATTTACAAAAAGAAACCAAATTACGTTGCCAATACTTTAGACACAACAAATTTCAACTTTTCTAACCTTAAAAAAGGAAAGTACTTAATGATTGCTTTAAAGGAAACTTCTAGCGATTATATTTTTAATCCCAAAACAGATAAAATAGGTTTTTATAACGATACCATATCCTTACCAAAAGATAGTATTATAGAGAAACCAATTGTAATTTTTAATGAATTACAACCTTATAAGTTTAGACGTGGAAAAGAAATATCTAAAGGTAAAATTGTTTTTGGTTATGAAGGAGAAATAGAAAATCTTAATATTAAAATTCAATCTGACGTACCTAAAGACTTTAAAAGTATTTCTAAATTTGAAATTAATAAAGATACTTTAAACTATTGGTTTACACCTTTTGAAGCAGACTCTTTAAATTTTATCGTTTCTAATGCTAATTTTTTAGATACAATTACAGTAAATCTTCGAAAGAAAAAAATAGATTCATTAACTATAAACTCTACAATAAGTAATACTTTACACTTAAGAGACACATTGTTTTTAAAAACAAACAACCCAATTATAGAATTAGATACTAGTAAAATATCAATTACAGATAAAGACACTATTGCAGTTCCTTTTTCTAGTTATTTGTCTTCTAAAGAAAATAAAATAGCTGTTCTTTTTGATAAAAAACAAAAGCAAAGTTATTCTGTAACGATCTTACCTGATGCTTTTAAGGATATTTTTAAACAACCAAACGATACTCTAAAATATAATTTAAAAACAAGAGAGTTAGAAGATTATGGTAAAATAACCTTAAACATTATTAATGATAATTCTAATCCTATAATTATTGAATTAGTTGAAGGGAAAGATAAAAACAAATTAGTAGAACGTAGATTTATAACAAAGTCTGAAACCTTGATCTTTGATCTTCTACAGCCAAAAACATATTATATTAGAGCAATTATTGATACCAATAAAAATAATAAATGGGATACAGGAAACTACCTGCTTAAACAACTTCCAGAAGAGATTATTTATTATAATGAAGAATTAGAAGTAAGAGCAAATTATTTTATAAATAACACTTTTACAATTAATAAATAGTAGTAAATTTTGTAGTTCAGATAAATTTACTATATATTTGAAACTTACTTTAAGACCCCTAAATCTTGAAAACCCCTATAACAATTATTTTTGTAATTGTTTTTATTCTAGAAATTAAGGCGCAACATTACACTCACGATATCGGAGCATTTGTTGGCACCACTAGTTTACAAACAGATTACGGCCAAAGAGGCAATTTTGCAAGCGAATGGAATAACAATGGCTTGTCTTTCTCTGTCGCCCATTATTTAAGTTTTTACAATAGAACTTTAAGATGGGATCCTAACAACGTTATGCATAACCATTTAATGGTAAAAACTGAATTGCACTATTTAAGCAATACAAAATTACAACATCATGGATATTGGGCTCAAAAACAAACATATGGAGGAGAACAATTAAGAGCCATGAAGGGAACTGTTAGAATGTTAAATATTGGTGTAAATCTAGAATATTTTCTAAATCCTTTAGAAGAATTTGTTTATCCGTATTCAGATACTCCTTTCAATCCATTTTTTACATTCGGACTCAAATATGCTTTTTACAACAATAGCTTAAAATCAGATTTAGGTGATTGGCAAGAAGACATATCTATTCTTCCCACTAAATACACTTTAGAAAATGCCCTTTCGTTAGGTTCTGGAGAAGTTTTTTCTGTAACAATTGGCTTGGGTACTAGATATAAGATAACAGAAAAACTAGATTTAGCATTACAATTTAACTATCAATATTTCTTTTCTGATGAAATTGATGGTTTACAAGCAGAAGTTTTCGAAAACAAAAATAATGAGTGGTTACTAAATATTCAACTTGGTGTAGTATATCATCTTAACTTTAGTTCTCCTTTATTTTATTAAAAATCCCCCCGAAAATTATTGAATAACCCCTAATTATTCATGTAAAAAAAAGAGAGCAATTTTGCTCTCTTTTTTTATTTGTTTAAGTTTTAGCTCTAAAAATTTAAAGCAGATTCTAAATCTGCTAACAAATCTTCTACATCTTCAATACCAATACTTAAGCGAATTACAGCATCTGTAACTCCTATTTTTAGACGCTCTTCTTTTGGCATTGATGCATGAGACATGGTTGCTGAATGATTCACCATACTTTCTACACCTCCTAAAGATTCAGCTAACGTAAAAAATTTTATGCTTTTTAAAAATTTAAAAGTTGCTTGGCTGCTATCATCTTTTAAGCTAAAAGAAACAACTCCTCCAAAATTCTTCATTTGCTTTTTGGCTATTTCATGATTTGGGTGCTCTTTTAATCCAGGAAAATAAACATCACCAACTTTTGGATGATTTTTTAAAAATTTAGCAACCTCAATCGCATTTTCACAATGACGCTGCATTCTAATATGCAAAGTTTTTATGCCTCTTAATGCTAAAAAAGAATCCATTGGACCTGCAATTGCACCTGCTGCAAATTGTATAAAATGAATTTCTTCTGCTAATTTTGCATCTTTTACAATTAAAGCGCCCATTATTAAATCTGAATGTCCTCCTAAATATTTTGTTGCAGAATGCATTACAATATCTGCTCCTAAATTTAAAGGTTGTTGTAAATATGGCGTTGCAAATGTATTATCTACTCCAATTAAAATATCAGAGTTTACATTTTTAACTGCAACACAAATTGCTTCAATATCTACTATTTTTAATAACGGATTTGTTGGTGTTTCTAACCAAACTAATTTTGTGTTTTCTGAAATTGAGTTTAAAATATCCTTTTCAGAATCCATATTTACGTATATAAATTCCAATCCGTATTTTTCGAATAGTTTAGTAAACAATCTGTAGGTTCCACCATACAAATCGATTGCAGCAATAATCTCGTCACCCGGTTTTAGTGTTCTTAAAACACAATCGATTGCAGCTAAACCAGAGGAAAAAGCAAAACCATGTGTTCCATTTTCTAAAGAAGCTAAACTTTTTTCCAATGCAGTTCTTGTAGGGTTTGAACCTCTGGAATAATTATATTCTTGATTCTCGCCAGCATTAAATTGTGCAAACGTAGAAGTTTGAAATATGGGTGGCACAACAGCCCCAGTTTTTTCTTCTGGTTTTTGACCTCCGTGAATTGTTTTGGTATTAAACTTCATTCTATAGAATTTATTTAATGAGAAGCAACTTCTGTTTCTTTTGCATATTTCTTTATCAATTTACCAACTGTTAACCCTTGTATTAAAATTGAAAACACAACAACAATATAAGTAATTACTAAAAACAAATCACGTTCCATATCACTTGTAAGACTTAACGCTAATGCAATTGAAATTCCACCACGTAAACCTCCCCAAGTCATAATTAAATTCGTTTTTGGAACAAAATCTAATTTCTTTGCGTAGATTTTTATCGGTAATAATAAAGAAATATATCTTGCTAAAAGCAACACAGGAATTATAATAAAACCTGCTAAAATATAGGTTGCATCAAAAGTTAAAACTAAAATTTCCATTCCAATCATTACAAAAAGAATGGTGTTTAAAAGTACGTCTAACAACTCCCAAAACTTATCTACATATTGTTCTGTAATTGCACTCATAGAAGATTTCCTTACAGTATCTGTACCTACAATTAAACCAGCTGTTACCATTGCTAAAGGTGCAGAAACATGTAATTTTTGTGCAATTAAAGTTCCACCCATAACTGCAGCTAATGTTATAATTACTTCAGTATCATATTCGTCTATACTTTTTAATAATCTATAAGTTATCCAACCAATTAACAACCCTAAAATAATTCCTCCTGCAACTTCAACAAAAAATAATTCTGCTATATGACCTACAGAAATTTCTGTTCCTCCTTTTGCAATTTGATAGATTGTTAAAAAAATAACAACTCCTACTCCATCATTAAAAAGCGATTCTCCAACAATTTTGGTTTCCAAATTTTTAGGTGCACCTACTTTTTTCATAATTCCTAAAACGGCTATTGGATCTGTTGGCGAAATTAATGCCCCAAATAATAAGCAATAGATAAAATCGACATCTAAATGAAGCATTTTTAATACATAAAAAACGAAAAATCCTGCTAAAAAAGTGGAAATTAAAGTTCCAAGAGTCGCGAAAATTAAAACAGGTTTTCTTTGAATTTTTAATTGCTGAAAATTAGTATGCAAAGCACCTGCGAACAATAGAAAACTCAACATTACATCTAATAAAACTGTTTTAAAATCGATACTTGTAATCAATTCTCTTTCTTTGATTAATAAAGTATCATCAAAATAGCTTAACACAAAAACAGCCAGTGTAAAAACAATGGTTATCAGCATTAAACCAATTGTGGTTGGTAGCTTTAAAAATTTGGTATTTATATAACCGAAAACAGCAGAAAGCACTATTAAAACAGTGGCAATTAGAAAATAATCCATAGAAAATTATATAAACTT
Organism: Polaribacter pectinis; assembly: GCF_014352875.1. NCBI lineage: Bacteria > Pseudomonadati > Bacteroidota > Flavobacteriia > Flavobacteriales > Flavobacteriaceae > Polaribacter > Polaribacter pectinis. The sequence continues at coordinate 3,382,431 of NZ_CP060695.1, read as the reverse complement.
TTTAATTGAAAAAATAATTCCTACATGTAAACCTTCATGAAAATTATTAAAAGGAATAGCCATGTCCATAGAATCTATATCTACACCTGTACTTGTAGGATATTCTTGATATTCCTTAAAAATACCAGCTTCATAATCTTCTTCTAAAGTATCTGGTAAACCTGCAAAAAGGTCTAAAACTTCATCAAATTCTTCTTGTGTAAAATCTTTTGTTGGAAAAGTTCCTTTTCTATGTGTTTCAATTAATTCATCTGGGCATAAACAGTTTAAGCCAGATAATTTATAATGTAATAATTGTTGTGTAACTACTAAATGTGCAATATTCCAAGCAATGTTATTTTTAAAACCTTCAGGTATTTTATTTAATTGCTCTAACGTTAAGCCTTCAATTGTTTTTAAAGTTAAAGCTCTCGATTTTCTTAAAATATGGAATTGTTTCTTCATTTTTATTGTTAATTTTGGACTGTAAATATAATGATATAAATAATGAAGAAAGTCTATTTTTTGCAAACTTGTGATACCTGTAGAAGAATTCTAAAAGAAGTAAATACAGATGGTTTTGAACGTCAAGAAATAAAAGCAAACCCAGTAAACGTTGCTCAATTAGAAGAAATGCACAAACTTTCTGGAAGTTATGAAGACTTGTTTAACAAACGTGCAAAATTGTACAAATCTATGGATTTGAAAAACCAAAATTTATCGGAAGCAGATTACAGACAGTTTATTTTAGATGAATACACATTCTTAAAAAGACCTGTTTTTATTGTTGATAATGAAATTTTTATTGGAAATAGTAAAAAAGTTGTTGCGGAACTAAGGGAAAAAATTGGGTAGTTTTTGTTACTAATTCACATAAAAAAAATCCTCAAAAAAAATTAATTTTTGAGGATTTTATATTTCTAATAAATGATTTTTAAAACGTCATAGAAATTCCCATGGACATTCCTTTTAGATTCAAATTAAATTGTGGTTGAAAATTTGAACTTGCTGTGGGCTGATCTGCATTGTATAATTCCACTGCTTTTTTTGTTTTTCTATTAAACCCTTTTACAATTGGAATTGTAGCAACAATAAACGCTACACCTACTCCAGCTAAAGCCCATTCTGGATCTCCTCCTCCAATAGCTGTTCCTATTGGATAACCTATTAATCCACCACCAATTCCGCCTAAAACCATACCCCAAGTTTGGTTAGATTTTGCTGATTTCACCAAATCAAAAGCTTCTTGATTATCTTTTACAATTTCCTGCATTTGGTTTAATGTTATTGTTTTATCATTTTGAGAAAACGTATAACCGCCAAATACTTTTTTCATTTCAATTTTTTGTGCATTTACTGACGAGAATGTTATTACTGAAAGTAAGATTGCTAAAAGTACTTTTTTCATTTTTTTTAAAATTTTAAGTTATAGATTAATTTGATTTATAAACCTTTATTAAATTTTCTGCTTCTTTTTTTGCACTCCAATTTTTAAGAATCGTTTCTCTTGCTTGATTTCCTAATAATGGTAATTCTGCTTTTATTTTTTGTTGCAAAATAGTTTCTAATTCAAATATATCTCCAGCTTCAAATAAATAACCATCTTTTTTATCTTGAATTAACTGAGAATGCACACCCACATTTTTAGTGGCAATTACTGAACAACCACAAGACATAGCTTCTGCAGTTACTAAAGAAAATCCTTCAGAAAAACTGGGTACAACCACAATTTTTGATGCTTGGTAATAAGAAACAATATCTGCAGTTTCATCAATAAAATAAACTTGATTTTCTATGGAATATTTTTTTGCAATTGCTTTTAATTCTGATAAAAAGTCTGGTTTATCAACTTTACCAACAATTACCAACGCCCAATTTTTGTGTTCTTTTAAAATTTTGGAAGCTTCTAATAAAACAACTTGTCCTTTTGCTTTTCTAACTCTTCCTGCGCACAAAATGATATTTTCTTGTTGAATATTATCTAACGAAATATTTTCCTTCGGAATAAATTCGGAAACATTTACTCCATGACCAACAATGGTATTTTTAATACCTAAATTATCGCTCATCGATTTTATAAGCGTAACAACTTTGTCTGCACTTTTTAATAATTTTAGAGTAAGATTAGATGGTTTAGATTCTGCATGACGTGTAGCAATCAACTTAAATTTTGCACCCAAAGCTCTAAAAATAAGCATTCGAATAATTTCGTTATTTCTATGACAATGCACCACAACTTCTCTCTTCGAAAACAATATTTTCTTTAATTCCGAAAAAGAGATATTGGTTCCTTTTGCAGTATTTCCATAAATATAAGCTTCATATTCATCAGAAAAAAAAGGAAAAACATTTTCGATACTTCTGGTAACTCCAGTTCTGCGTTTGTGAAAATGTGTATGAATTAAAACAGGTTTCAAGTTTCTGTGTAATTGTTTAGATGTATAATTGTATAAAAGATTTCTCTATAAAGTCGAAATGACAAACTTGCTCAACTTTGAATTTTAAACTCAAAATTTTGAATCTTTTTAAGCGAATTTACGTTCTATTATTTCCATAAAACGTGCTTCTAATTCTTCGTGTTTTGTCCAATTATAATCTGGTTTCACCATTTTATTGACAAATTTTTTCGCTTCCTTTTCTGTCTTTAAAGTATTTAATTGAGAAACTACTCTGTTAAAATCTTCTTGACTTCCTTCAAACAAATTCTTTACAAAAGTAATTCTGTCATTTAAACCAATTTGAATGTTGCCAGATAATCTATCATTTAAAGATTTTGGTTTTGCTGGCTCAAATAAATTTGCCATAACATCTACAGGAATTGTATCTTGTAATTCTTCTTCTAAAGTTAAAGAGTTACGTTCGCCAACATCTTTTGGGTCGTCTTTAAAATTGGTAGCAGAATGATTACTTTCTTTTACTATTTCTTTTACATCTTCTAAAGTTAAAATAGTTTCTTCTTCAACTATTTCTTCATCTGCTTTACTTTCAACTTCTAGGTACTCACTTGTTTCTTCATTGTCGATAGATTCAGAAGCTAAAATTTCTTCTAACTCATCAAAAGGTTGTTCTAAAATCTCTGTTTTATCTACTTCTAAATATTCGTCTTCTAAATTATGTATAACAGTTTCTTCTGAATTTTCTTCAACAATTTCTTCTAAAGCAACATCTTTCTTTTCAAAAGCTTCTTCAACTGTAGAAAGTAATTCCTCTTTTGTTTCTTTTACATTAACAGTAGAATTCACATACTCTTCAACAAATGCTAAAACAGATAATTTCTCATAAATTTCCTTCGATTTTTGCTTCAATAAAAACACATTGTCTTTATTTTTCATCTGTAAGATGCTGTGTGCTAAACTTATTAAATCGGCTTCTAATTTTTTGTGCATAAGTTGTAAGTTGATTTTATTATTTACTCGTAAATATTCCTAAATTTGTTGAAACTCAAAGTAACGTAAAGTTACAAAAATATAACGCCTAAAATTACAAAATGTTTCTTGAAAATACAGTAAATCATACAGAACAATTTGGTTGGATTGAAGTAATCTGTGGTTCTATGTTTTCTGGTAAAACAGAAGAATTAATTAGACGTTTAAAGCGTGCACAATTTGCAAAACAGCGCGTAGAAATCTTTAAACCTGCTGTAGATACGCGTTATGATGAGGAGGAAGTTGTTTCTCATAATGACAATAGAATTCGATCAACACCAGTTCCTGTTTCTTCTAATATTAGACTTTTAGCTACAGATGTAGATGTTGTTGGTATAGATGAAGCCCAGTTTTTTGATGATGAAATTGTAGCGGTTTGTAACGATTTGGCAAATAGAGGTGTTCGTGTAATTGTTGCTGGTTTAGATATGGATTTTAAAGGAAATCCTTTTGGACCAATGCCAGCTTTAATGGCAACTGCAGAATATGTTACCAAAGTACATGCAGTTTGCACACACACAGGAAATTTAGCACATTATAGTTTTAGAAAAGCCCAAAATGATAAGATTGTAATGCTGGGTGAAATGCAAGAATATGAGCCTTTAAGTAGAGCTGCATATTATAAAGCGTTGAAAAAACAAAAGGAAGAAATTGTCTCTAAAAAAGAAAATTCTACAGATGAATAATCACGTTACAGTTTTAGAAATTGATGGAAATGCTTTAGACCATAACCTAAATTATTTTAAAAATAAATTACAACCAAAAACCAAAGTTTTAGCAGTTGTAAAAGCTTTTGGTTATGGAAGTGATGGCGTGCAAGTTGCCCAGTTTTTAGAAGATAAAGTAGATTATTTTGCGGTTGCTTATGCTCATGAAGGAATTGCACTTCGTGAATCTGGTGTTAAAACTCCTATTTTAGTTTTACATCCTCATATTCAGAATTTACAAGACATTGTAGATTATAGATTGGAACCTAATTTGTATAATTTTCAAATTTTCGATGCTTTTTTAAAATTAGCAGACCAAGTTCCTTTGATGAATTATCCTATTCATATAAAATTTAATACCGGTTTAAATAGATTAGGTTTTTGGCATACAGATATTCCAAAAATCATCTCTGATTTAAAAGAAACCAATCATGTTAAAGTGCAATCTTTATTTTCTCATTTAGCAGCAAGTGAAGATTTAGAAGAACAAGATTTTACCATCAACCAGATTAATAATTTTGCTTACATAGCACAAGAGTTTTATAAACATTTAGGTTATGAACCTATGTTGCATATTTTAAATACTTCTGGAGTAGTAAATTATGCAAAAGCTCAATTTGATATGGTTAGAATTGGAATTGGTTTGTATGGTTTTGGAAACGATGAAAAAGAAACTGCGCAACTTAAAAATACACACAATTTAAAATCTATTATTTCTCAAATTCATATAATAAAATTAGGAGAAAGTGTAGGTTACAACAGAGCTTTTGTTGCTAAAAGACCTACAAAAACGGCAACAATTCCTATTGGTCATGCAGATGGTTTGTCTAGAAAATTAGGTAATAAAAAAGGGTATGTTTTAATCAATAACCAAAAAGCACCCATTATTGGAAATGTTTGTATGGACATGATTATGGTAAACGTTTCTAAAATAGATTGTAAAGAAGGAGATGAAGTAATCATTTTCAATCATCAAAATATGATACAACATATTGCAAATGTTTCAGAAACAATTGTGTACGAAACATTGACTGCTATCTCACAACGTGTTAAAAAAATGTTAAAGAAATAATTTTTTTTATTACTTTAGCAATCTAATAACTAATTAAAAATAGAATAAAAATGGGAATGCTTAAAGAGTTTAAAGACTTTGCAATGAAGGGAAACCTTGTTGATATTGCAGTAGGTTTTGTTATGGGTGCAGCTTTTAAACAAGTTGTTACTTCTTTTACAGGAGGAATTGTTTCTCCATTAATTGGCCTAATTTTCAATACAGATCTTAAAGATTTAAAATGGATTGCAAAAGAAGGTGTTGTAGATGATGCTGGAAAAGTTGTTGGTGAGGTAGCTGTTTTATACGGAGATTTCTTAACAAATGTAATTGACTTTATTATTGTTGCTTTTGTAATGTTCTTAATTGTAAAAGGATTAAACAATATGAAGAAAAAAGAAGAGCCTGCTCCAGAGCCAGCTCCTGCAGGACCAAGTCAAGAAGAATTGTTAGCACAAATTAGAGATTTGTTAGCAAAAAAATAAGAAGTTAACTTCTTAAAATATTTAAAATCCTGAACATTCGTTCAGGATTTTTTTGTGCTATATATTAAAGAGTCAAACTAATTATCTGAATACTTTTTTCTTTTCTAAAAAAAATAAAATAAAAATGTAACCTTTTTGTAAATTGAAGGTTTTAAGAATAGAAACCAACCAAAACAACCAACTTGAAACATTTAACTGACGAAGAAGTAATGTTGCAAATAGCAAATGGCAAACTAGATATGTTAACTATTCTGTTTGACAGGTACAACGTGCGTATTTACAACTTTTTCAATAAAATGGTGCATAATAAGATGGTGAGTGAAGATTTAACGCAAGATGTTTTTATGAAAGTAATTAAATACAAAGCATCTTATAAAAACAAAAATTTTGCAGCTTGGATATATACAATTGCGCGCAATATTTTTTCGAGTCATTATCAAAAAACAAAAAAAGAACGTTCTAATGAAATTGATGATAACACAATGTCTAATGAAGTGTTGGTTTCTGAAAGTAGACAAGAAGAGTTAGATCATTTACAAAAAGCATTGTTGCAATTAAAAAATTCTGAAAGAGAATTAATAGTGATGCATCGTTTTCAAGAAATTAAATACGAGCAAATTGCACAAATAATTGGTAGTAGTGAGAACGCCGTAAAAGTGAAGACACATAGAGCATTAAAAAAATTAAAAGAAATTTATTTTCAAACAGCATAAAAATGAAGTGTACAGAAATTCAAAATCAATTTACAGATTATTTAGAAGGTTCAGTATCAGAAGTTGCAAATTCTGATGTAAAAGAACACCTAAATTCTTGTGCAAATTGTTACCAAGAATTGGAAGAACTAAAATCGTTTTTAACTATTCTAGACAATGAAAAACTAGATATTCCTTCTGCTAATTTGAGAATGAATTTCGAAAAAATGTTAGCAAAAGAAATCGAAAAAGAACAACCGAAAGTTGTGCAATTACAACCGGAACAAAATTGGAAAACTTATCTTAGAGTTGCTGCTAGTGTTTTAATTGTAATAAGTGCTTTTTTAATTGGTAAGTATGAATCTAATGTTACAAAGATTGCAAATAATTATCAAGTGGAAAAACAACAAGTATTGGCTTTATTAGAAAACAGTTCTGCCAGTAAACGAATTTTAGCTGTTACAAATGCTGAAGAATTTACCAAAAAAGACACAAAAATAATTGACGCATTAATTAACCGTTTGTTTTTTGATAACAATGCAAATGTACGTTCTGCGGCAGCAGAAGCATTGTCTAAATTCTCAACTGAAATGATTGTTAGAGATGCATTAATTAAGTCTTTAGAAACAGAAAAGAACGCATCAGTTCAAATAGAATTGATTGAGATTTTGGCTAAAATTCAAGAAAAAAGAGCTGTAGAATCTATGGAGAAAATTCTTAAAAACGAAGAAACTCCACAATATGTAAAACAACAAATCGAATTAAATTTACCTAGTTTATTATAAAAATTAAGAAATCATGAAAAAAATATACATCCTATTATTATTAGTTTCAAGTATTGTTTCCGCACAAAATAAAGAATTTAAATACTCATTATCTGGTGTTAAAAAAGTAGTACTAGAAAGTGGAACAAAAATTGTTTTAACTGCAGGAAACACTTCAGAATTAGTTCTTGTAAACAATAAAGACGAGCACGAAAGTCATGATCATTTTCCTGGACGTGAAGATCATCAAAAAGAAAAAGACGATAAAAGAAAAGGCTTAACAGCCATATATCCTGGAGGAAAAGACAATACAGATGGTTTTGGATTTTCTATTAAAAAAGAAGGGACTGTTTTGTACGTTACAGATTTAAAATCTAACTTTCAAAGACATGGTATTAATTTAACATTGCCAAAAACAATGAATATTTCTGTTGATGCAGGTAATTTAGGCTCTGTTTTAATGGATGGTTTTACAGGCGAAGTAGAAGTATCTACAAATGTTGGACAAATAGAATTGAAAAATGTTACAGGACCAATTACTGCAAATACAAGTGTTGGTAAAATTGACATCGATTTTAGTAAAGTAAGTCAGACTTCACCAATAACTATTAGTTCTTCGGTTTCTGAAATTGATGTGGCAATTCCTGCAAATACTAAAGCCGATTTAGAATTAAGAACACAAGGAACTGTATACACAAATTTCGATTTTGATGTTCCGCAGAAAAAAGGATTACCAAATGTTAGCGGACGAAAAACCATTAACAGTAAAATAAACAATGGTGGTGTAAAAATCTACATTAAATCTTCTATGGGTAATATTTACTTGAGAAAAAAATAATTTATTCAAGATTTCTTTAAGAAATCAACCTACTAATTTAAACAAATTAAAACACTAAAAATGAAAAGTTTACTCTTATTCATAGGCTTGTTATTGACTTTTAACAACCTAACAGCACAAAAAAAAGTAACAGAAAACACCAATAGTAAAAATATTAAGGACGTTTATGTACATCTAAAATTCGCAAATAACATCCTTGTAAAAAACTGGAATAAAAAAGAAATTTCTGTTGAAGCAACTGTTAATATAGATGACAACAAACACAACGATTATTTCAACTTTAAAACTGATAGAATTGGCGGAACTTATAAAGTAAGTTCAGATTATGGAGATTATTTCAAGAAATACAGAAGCTATTTTTCTCACACTCATAAAGAAGGTGAAGAAAATGAAAATAATGAAGATGATTGTCATAAAAACCAACATACAAACATTGTAAACTATGTAATTTATGTTCCTAAGAACATGGAATTAAAAATTAAAAGTATTTCTGGAAATGTAGTTGTAGACAGCTATGATGGTGAACTTATTTTAGATTTAATTAGTGGAAACATCACCATTAAAAACCACTCAAAAGAAATGCACTTAAAAACAATAAGTGGAGATATAGATATTTATGTTTCTGATGCAAAATTTGAAGCCAAAACACTGTCTGGTTCTGTATACTCTGATTTAGATATTGATTTTGAAAAAAAAAAGAAAAATAGTTATGGTTCTACAATTAATGCAACTGTAAATAAAGGCACAGCTTCTTTAAAATTAAACACTATTAGCGGAGATATTTTCTTACGAAAAATATAAAACTAATATTTTGAATTGATTATATAACAACCATTTTCTTTTTAGGATGGTTGTTTGTTTTTTAGATTAAATTTCTTTCTCTAAATTCTTTATAAAATCATCAATTGAAGTAGCTTTATCAACAGAAAAATTTCCAATTTTTGTTCTTCGCAAAGCAGATAAATGTGCACCAGAATTTAATGCTTGCCCAAAATCGAAAGCCAAAGAACGAATGTAAGTTCCTTTGCTACAAACTATTCTAAAATCTACTTTAGGAAAATCAATTTTAGTTATTTCAAACTCTTTAACAGTGACCGTTCTTGCTTTTATTTCTGTAGTTTCTCCTTTTCTTGCCAATTCATACAAACGTTTTCCATCCTTTTTTATCGCAGAAAAAATTGGTGGTTTTTGTTCAATTTCGCCAATAAACTGTTTGGTAGTTTCTTTTAATAATGCTTCAGAAATATGTTCTGTAGGAAAAGTTTTATCTATTTCTGTTTCTAAATCGTAACTTGGTGTTGTTGCTCCAATGGTAAAAGTTCCTGTATATTCTTTTTCTTGACCTTGGTATACATGAATTTCTTTAGTTTGTTTACCAGTACAAATTATTAATAAACCAGTTGCTAACGGGTCTAAAGTTCCTGCATGACCAACTTTAATTTTTTTAATTTTAAAGCGTTGTTTTATATGCCAACGTAATTTATTTACAGCTTGAAAAGATGTCCATTCTAGTGGTTTATCAATCAATAAAACTTGACCGTTTTTGAAGTCTTCTTCAGTCATAATTGCTAAATCTATACCAATATTAATTTAACAACGCGTATCCTATTGCAATAAAACCAACAATTGCACAGTACAAAGAAAAGTAAGAAAGTTTGCTCTTTTTTACTAAAGAAATCATCCATTTACAAGCTAATAAACCAGCTAAAAATGCAGCAATAAAACCAGCAGAAATAGGTATTATTTCTGATGATTGAAAGTTTAAATCTCCACTTAAAACGTCTTTACCAATTTTACCAAAAATTAACGGAACTACCATTAAAAAAGAAAAACGTGCGGCTTTAGTTCTATCAATTCCTAATAAAACCGAAGTAGAAATTGTGGCTCCTGATCTAGAAATACCTGGTAACATTGCAATTGCTTGAGATATACCAATAATTACAGCATTAGAAAATGACACTTTTTTATTGGTGTTTTTTGCTTTATCTGCCATTAATAATAAAACTGCAGTTACTAACAACATGCAACCAACTAATAATATTTTTCCTCCAAAAAAAGATTCTAATTGCTCTTCAAAAAGTAAACCTACTACTACTGCAGGAATCATAGAAATAATGATTTTTAAAGAAAACTTTAATTCATCATTCCATTTAAACTGAAACAAGCCTTTAATAAGTTCGGCAACTTCTTTTCTAAAAATAACTAACGTACTTAATGCAGTTGCAAAATGCAATACCACTGTAAAAGTTAAACTTTCCTCTGGTACAGAAGTGTCTCCTAAAATAGCTTTTGCTAATTCTAAATGTCCACTAGATGAAACTGGTAAAAATTCTGTTAAACCTTGAATTATACCAAGAATAATTGCTTCAATAATATCCATATTCTATTTTTTCGGATTTGCTAAAATAGCATAAATCTCTATTCCCAAACCAATTATTACTAATGTTGGCGCCAAACGAATTCTTTGCCAATTATAAATTTCTTCATTAAAAACTTCTGGATTATCACTACCTCCACCAGACATAAAAATAAATCCTAGAGCAATTACAAGGATACCAACAATCATGATGATGTAATTCTTTTTTCCGAATAAAAATTCTTGCTTTTCAGCATTTTTTTCTTTCATATTTCTAGTAATAAAGTTCGTCTGTTTGTAAATTTAAAAAACGTTGAGTAGCTAAAAAAGTACTAAACCAAGTAATTATAAATGCCGATAAAATTACACCACCAACTAAATAGCTTAAGGTTACATAATCTTTTATTAACTCTAAACTTGGTGCGTACTTATCTAAATAGTAAATTACTACTGCTAAACCAATTAGTGCTAATATTGCACCAATCATTCCTAATTTTATACTACGCCAAATAAAAGGTTTTCTAATAAAGCTTTTTGTTGCACCAACCATTTGCATGGTTTTTATGTTGAATCTTTTCGAATAAATTGATAATCTTATAGAACTGTTAATTAGAATAATAGCCACCAAACCAAAAAACCCACTAACTATTAACAGCCAAAAACTAATTCTTTTAATATTCTTGGTTAGTAAAGTTATTAAAGGTTTATCATAAGAAACATCTGCAACAAAAGCATTTTTAAGAAAACGAGTTTCTAATTCTTGTATTTTTTCTGGAGTAACATAATCTGCTTTCAAGTAGACATCTATTCCATTTTTAAGAGGATTTTTACCTAAAAACTCTAAAAAATCTTCCCCAATTTCTTTACTATAATTTTTTGCTGCTTGTGTTTTTGAAGTATAAATAATTCTTTTAGCAAATTCTTCCTTTTCTAAAGAAGCTTTAAAAGTATTTATCTGTTTTCTACTTACTTCATCTTTTAAAAACAATGAAATAGCTACTTTTTCCTTTACACGATTGGCAACTAACGTAGATTTTAATAAGATTAAACCTAAAATTCCAACCATAAAAAGCACCAAAGCAATGCTTATTACAACAGAAATGTAAGAAGATTGCAATCGTCGTTTTTGATAAGAATCAAATTTTGAAGACATTTTTCTATTTGCTTTTTAAACGCTGCAAGATAATAATTAGTATGCAGTTGACAGTAACTGTTTGCAGTATTTTAACTAATCTATTTCTTGGCACAACTCAATTAAAACTCCGTTTGTAGATTTTGGGTGTAAAAAAGCCACCAATTTATTATCTGCACCTTTTTTAGGAGTTGAATTTAAAACCTTAAAACCCTCTTTTTTTAGTCTTTCAATTTCGGAATAAATATCTTCTACTGCAAATGCAATATGATGAATTCCCTCTCCTTTTTTATCAATAAATTTAGCAATAGGACTCTCTGGATTTGTAGCTTCTAACAATTCTATTTTATTTGGTCCAGATTCAAAAAAAGAGGTTTTTACCCCTTCTGAAGCAACTTCTTCTACTTTATAATGTGGTTTTCCAAAAAGTGATGAAAATAGTTTATTAGATTCTTCTAGGTTTTTTACAGCAATGCCTATGTGTTCTATTTTTTTCATTTTGTAAAAATAAGAAAAGCTATTATAAAATAGCTTTTCTTATCGATCATTAAAAAAGATTAAAGTTAATTTTAGTAGCTAAAATTAGTATCTTCATCTACATTTAGTTTTTCAACTTTTAAATAGATGTTTTTCATATTCGTTTTATTTGCGTTTATTGTTTTTGCATTTAGAAAAATGTTTTCGTTTTCTCTTAATAAAATTGTAAGTGTATTGTTAGCAGATTTTATTGCATGAAAACTAGAAGTATCTTTAGTTATTTCTGCATTTTCTTCATGAACCTCGTTACTTATTACCAATTCTAATGATGTTATAACATCTTTGTAAAAAGTATGAATCGAGTTTTGTTTAAATCCCCAAGAAATTCTATAAACTCCATATACAGGAATAGTTAGTGTATTATTGGAAACAGGACCTTCCTTTTTGTTTGAATTGAAATTTACAGGTCCATTTGTTGTTAATTCCTTTAACTGAAAATCTAATTTATAACTAGATTTATTTTCTACTGGCTTTTCTAATACATTTACATTCATAAGTTGCGTTTTTACAAGACTAAAGTTAAAAATGAGTTACTGTAAGAATGAGAACTTCGTATTTATAAAAAAGCCTCATCAATTATTAATGAGACTTTTTTAGCAATTTCCCCTAACTTTTCTTTTTCTTGTTACAAATTTCAATTTATTGTTTGATTTAGACCACAGGAATTATATTGATAATCATACAGGAAAAACACCCTTAGTTTTATAATGTTTTTCTATGAAGCTAATAAAATAGAACTTCAATTAGATTTTGTAAATTGCTCTAAATATTAACCTAATCTTTATTACCATGAAAAAAATCAACAAAATCGTTATTGTATTTATCTCTATCTTATTTTTTTATTCTTGTTGTGAGAAACAAAATTCTGACAAACCAAAACAAGCAATTGATTATTCAACTGCAAGTAAGCTACAAAAAGAGTATATAGCAACTAGAGCTAATGTTTTGAATGAACATTTAAATGCTAATGGACATTTTAATAAAATGAAAACTACAGAAGATAAAACAGTTAAAAGCGATTTTATAAAAGATGTTAGAGATGTAACTTTCGATTTTGCCACTATTAAACAATATATAGCTTACGTAGAAAAAGAAGCACAAGAAAAAGGAATAGACAAAAAAGAATTAAAATTAAGGGTTTATCTTGGTGCTTATCCAACTAAAAGCCCAAATGAAAAAATTAAAAAAGAAGATTTAGGTTATACAACCGTATTTTTTATGCCTGTTAAAAGAAAACTTTCTAATGGTGCTAGTTTCTTTTATCAAAATGATGATGAAATTATTAAAGACATAGATGGCCTTAATATGGGTAATGGTGGAAACCCTCCTCATTTTAATGATTTATAATAGAAGATTATTAAAAAAATGGGTAATATTATTCACGTATTTGAGTTTATTGCAGCTTTATTAGCTACTTATCATTACAAGAAATACAACAAATCAACAGAAAAGTATTTTATGCATTTTCTGTGGTTTGTTTTTATTATTGATTTTGGCATTGGAGGCTATATTGGTAAGGTTTTAAAAACAGAAAATAGCTGGGTGTATAATATCTATTTTTTAATAAGTTTTTTATTTTATTTTAATTGGTATTACAAAATAATACAAAAAAAGAAGTTTAAACAAATAGTATTTTTTCTAGCAATACTATTTGTTTTTATAGACGTTTATAGTTTTATTTTTGAAGACAATAAAGAATATCATATTAAAGCATTTGTTTTTGGTGCTATTATTAATTTAATTGCTACACTTTTATATTTTTCGGAATTACTATCTAGTAAAATAATGATTCACATTAAATATAAATTAAGTTTTTGGATAGCAACTGCATTACTTCTTTTTAATGTTGGTATAATACCTTTTATGATTTATACAGAAGAAATAACAATGTCTAATCAAAATTTGTATCAAATAATTCTAATCTCTTTTAATCTAATTTTATATACTTGTTATTCAATCGGTTTTATATGGAGCAAGAAGGAGTACAATCAGGAGTAGAATCTACATTAATTTTTACATCGCTATTAATTTTATTAATGACAATAACTGTTGTTGTTTTCTTTGTGGTTTATCAAAACAGGAAAAACAAATTATTACAAGAACAAAAAGACGAAAAAAAACGTTTTGAGCGCGAAATTGCTGAAACTCAAATAGAAATTAGAGAAGAAACTTTAAGAAACATAAGTTGGGAATTGCACGATAATATTGGTCAGCTTTTAACATTGGCAAAAATTCAGTTGCAAACTACTACAAAAGAAAACATTAATGAAGTTTCACAAACCATCTCTAAAGGATTAACAGAAGTAAGATCTTTGTCTAAATTAATAAATCCAGAAGCAATTAAAAATATTGATTTACGTGAAGCAATTCAGTTAGAAATTGATAGATTTAATCGATTAAACTTTATAGATTCTAACCTTAAAATTATAGGTAAAGAATTAGAAATTGATAAAAAATCTAGCATAATAATTTTTAGAATTTTACAAGAATTCTTTTCTAATACCATTAAACATTCTAAAGCCTCTATGCTTACGGTAGTTTTAGAATATACATTAGACACACTAATTATTACTGCCACAGATAACGGAATTGGTTTTGCTGCACCAGAAAATACTAATAAAGGAATTGGTTTAGAAAACATAAAGAATAGAGCAAAATTAATTGGAGCTGAAGCCAAATTTTCATCAAAAAAAGGGGCAGGAACAAAACTATCTATACATTATAAATTATGATAAAATATTCAGTAGTAATTGTAGACGATCATACATTATTATCGCAAGCAATTGCAGGTATGGTTAATACTTTTGATAAATTTAAAGTTTTATATACTTGCAAAAACGGACAAGAATTAATTGATAAGTTCTCTTCTTCTCCAAAAAACATTCCAGATGTAGTTTTAATGGATATTAATATGCCAATTATGAACGGAATTGAAACTACAGAATGGGTTACAGAAAATTACCCTATAACAAACATTATGGCACTTTCTGTAGAAGATGAAGATACTACAGTTCTTAAAATGTTAAAAGCAGGTGCAATTGGTTACTTATTAAAAGACACAGAAAAATCTGTTTTAGAACATGCTCTTATAGAAGTTGTAGAAAATGGTTTTTTTCACACAAAAAATGTTACCAATTTATTAATGCAATCTATTTCTGGTAATGGAAAAGATACTATTGTATTTAAAGAAAGAGAACTTACATTTATGAAGTTAGCTTGCACTGAATTAACTTATAAAGAAATTGCAGACAGAATGTGTTTAAGCCCAAAAACAATAGATGGCTATAGAGATGTTTTGTTTACTAAACTAAACGTAAGAAATAGAGTTGGTTTAGTAATGTATGCTATTAAAAATAAAATTTATACACTATAAGTATTAAGCTATTAAAAACAAAAAAGCCAGTAAAGAATTAACTTTACTGGCTTTTTTTATATAATTAAAGGAAAAATTATTTTCCTGTAACCTTTACATTATCTACTTGAAAAGTAGTAGTTACACCATTATCTGCTCCTTCATATTTAAAAGCAACATGAAGTTTACCTGATAAACAAGAAACATTTATAGAACCAGAACTAACAAAACTTCCGTAACCAGAAGATGGTCCTTCAGATAAAACTGCATCTAATCTTAACCAAGTAGCCGTAGTTACATCTCCTGTAAAATCTGAAGATACATAAGTTGATAATGCTTTTCCATTATCAAAACCTGTATTTGTTTCAAATGTTAACTCTTCATCTGTTGTAGCATCTAAATCTATTTCTGGTGAAACTAACCAAACTTCTAATGGAGTTTCTCCTGATCTAAATGCCGAAATTTGAAGGTATCTATTTCCACTAAAACTTCTTGATTGGTAAATAGTACTTCCACCATTTACGTTTACGTTTGTCCAACCTGCAGCAGTAATTGCACCAGACGTTGTAATGTTTTCGAAATCTTCTTCTAATAAAACAACGCTTCCACCAACTGCTCCTGTACCACAATCTAAAACTGGAGGATCACATCTGTCCATATCTGTAAATTCTAAATCTGACGGTTTGTTTGCTATAGCAACTAAAAACTCTGATCTAAAGTCTTTAGATAATACTGCTGTAAATGTACCTTTTCCTTGAGGAACTAAATTAGATTTAAAACTTGCAAACGTACTTGTTTGTAATTGGATTGTTTTTTCTGTTTCACATTCAAAAACAGTTCTAAAACCATCAAACTCATCATTAGATTCACCTGCAAAAGTTTTAGTTAAATCTGACTTTAACATTTGTGCAGAAGGTAATTGTATCATTGTACTAATGTGTTCTCCTGTAATATCTGCTAACTTAATACTTGTAGGTACTATTTCTGCAACAGTTGCAGATCTAAAAATATGTTTTGCTACAGATGTAGAAGGAATATCATCTACTTGATCTCCATCTAAAACTCCTAAAACATATTTACCAGGAATACCATTTGTTGGGCTAATAAAATTAGCGCTTTCCCCATCATCATAAGAAACTGACAAACCATCTAATTTAATATAGATCTTTCTTCCGATATCAAAAGTTTCACTTAAAGAAGTTTGGTTTATTATAATTTCAATCCCTGCTGTTGGGTTTTCTGGCTTATCTTGTACCATTAATTTTTTGTAAAAATTACCTGTTGCATCACTAGATACAACATAAGCTTCTACATAAGTTGGGTTTTCTTCATTTTCGAAAAAAGTATACACTAAATCTCCGCTAGAATTAAACTCTTGCTGTAACGCCGTTTTAATTGCTAAAACTGAAGAATTTGCTGTAATATTAGGTTCTACAACAGATACATCTGGTACTGTAAAATCTCCATCTTGTACACAAGATGTAATTGAGAAGGCTATCATTAAAAATGATAAAAAGCCGAAAATTTTATTTGTTTTCATAATTGTATATATTAATGAGTTTTTTATTTTATTTAAAATCTATAGTTTACGTTTAAGAAATAAGAAGTTCCTCTACCAAACCAATATTTGTTTCCAAATACAGGTGTATCTAATTCTTTATCTTCTTTTAATTGTCTGTAATTTGCGTTTCTACCTTGCTCAAAACCACCAGATTTATATTTGGTGTTAAATAAATTACCAAGACTAGCAAATACACTAATATATTGATCTCCTATTTTCCAAGATTTACCACCAATCATGTTTACAACCATATAATTGTTAAACTTTTCTTGTTGTAATAATTCTCTAGCAATGTCAACATCATAATCATTAAATGGAATTCCTCCATCATCTGCAAAATTAGAAGTTCTTGTTAACGGAGCTACATCTACATATACATTATCAAAAAAGTTTGCAGTTGCACCAACAAACCAATAATCTGGGTCTCTATATTCAAAACCAACTGAATAAGCTGTTTGTGGTCCTGCTGCTAATTTGTAATTCTTAAGGTTTGCTGCACCAAAATCTTTACGACCGTTAACAAAACCTGCATCTGTAGAACGTGTATTGTTCTCTGTAGTTAAGTATAAATTTGGATTATTATCATAAGTATATTGCCCAATATTACCTGCAGCTTTTAACTTAATAGTAGGTGTTACCTGCGCTTCTACACCAAATTCTGCTCCAAAATGTTTTTTATCAATTCCTGATAAAATTTCTTGTACAAATGCTGTGTTGTCTCCTCCAATTCCATCAGCAAAGAAAAAAGAAATTTCTGTTGCGTCTTGAACTTTTGTGTAATAACCTGTAACTTTAGCTTGTAAAATTGGACCTCTAAAAATATAACTTGCATCTGCAGTCATTATTTTTTCGCTAGTTAAATTCTCTACAGTATTATTATTTTCTCTAGAATTAGAAAATGAATTTCTTAAGTTAGGTGCTTTTGTTAGATAACCTGCATTTACATTAAATAAATGACGTCCAGAAAACTTATAAGTAAAACCACCTTTAGCACCATAATTTGTAAATGATAATTCTTCTGACTTCCCTAAAGAATTATTTGCAAAACCTCCATTTTGAAACAAACCTTCTCTTTGATGAGATGTTCTAGATACGTTAGCAGCTAAATAAAAGTCAACTTTATTATATTTAAATTGTCCCTGAACAAAACCATCTATTACATCAGAAAACAAATTAAAATTGTATTTAAACTTTTCTCCTACTCCTACTACATTTAATGGGTTTAGTAAATCGTTTTGTTTTTCATCGAAAGAATCTGCAAAAGAATCTGCATCTAAATAACCTGTTCCTCCTAATAAATCTATTACTTCTGCAAAGTTTTTAGATTTTAATTTAGTGTATTGAACTCTGGCATTTAAAGTGATATTTTCTGATATTTCTTTGTCTAAAATACTGTTTACAGTAAATTGAGTATCATCATTTCTATCTTCATATAAAACATAAGAAGAATTCCCTCCATTTTGTGGATTAAGGTTTGCATTATACAAACTATTCCAGTTTAACTGACCATCATTTATAAAGTTCTGTTGGATATCATAAATATTAGAATACCCTTGTCTTAAACCATAACTAGGTAGTTTTTGATAATATGTAGGATCTGGGTTAGAAGCTCCTAAATTAACAATATAAGGATTTCCATTACCATCTACAGCAGTTCCATCTACTCTAGTTCCGTTATTGTCTATTCTACTATTTCCTGTTTTACCAAATTGGTAAGAAACATTTGTATTAATAGATGTAGTTTCATTTAAATCCCAGTAATGATTCAACATTAAAATTGGTTCTGAAACTTCTTTAATACGAGAGTTTCTAATTTCATTATTCTGAAAACCCCAATAAGAGTTATATCTAATACCTTTTAAATCGAAAACTTCTTGAGTTTGTGGAGCAGATTTTCCTCTTCTATTAAAAGCTGTAATTGAAGTAAAATTTAAGCTATGTTCTTCATTAAATTTCTTTTCTAAAGAAAGAAACATAGAGTTTGCATTATACATAGTACCATCTACAAAACCTTCATTTCCTGCTCTTCTACTTGCAGCAACTGTGTATGCCCAACCATCTTCAGACATACCTGAAGAATGTGTTGCCATAACTCTGTGTTGGTAACTTCTGTTAGACGCTGCATAAGAAATACGAGTTCCTGGTCTTTGGGTTGAAGCTCTTACATTTATATTTGTAGAACCTAAAATTCCTCCAAAAGTATAAGCAGAGGCAGTTAAACCAGTACTAAATTCTTGATTTCTTAAAACATCATTTAAACCTCCCCAATTACTCCATTGTGGTCTTCCACTATAAAGCTTGTTCATGTCTATTCCGTTAATAAGTAACTTACCATTTTCTGAATCTAAACCTCTAATTCTAAAAAAAGAAGAACTAAATTCGAAAGCAGCCGTTCTTAAATATACATCTTGACTTGCTTGTAACAAACCAGAAATATTATCTGCAGCACCACCATCATCGTTTAATTCATCATCTGTAATGGTAACAATACTTAAGTCTTGGTCTTCAGTTATATCTTTATATAATAAGATAGTACCTAAATCTACCATTTTCCCAGTAAGTTCTACAGGAAAATTTTGTGTTTCATAACCCGCTAATTTAATCTCTACAATGTAGTTGCCGTTGGTAAGGTTTTTTAAAGTAAAGACACCATCTGCACCTGTAATCTGGCTAATTGAAGTGTTAATTACGCTAACCGAAACACTTCGCAGAGGGTTTTCTGAATCGCTGTCTGAAACAATTCCTTTTACAATATTCTGTGCTTGTAACCCTATACTAAAGAATAACAACATAAATATTGATAAAACAATTTTTCTCATAAATGTGTATTTATATTTTATATATTTTTTGCAAAAATGCTCACAAAATTAACAATTTTTAACATACAATTGTGTTAAAATATGAATATAAAATTTTTGGCGTGAAATTTGTTTTATATGTTTGCATAGAAAATATATAAAATGAAAAAAAATATAGCCATATTATTATTGCTTTTAGTTTCAATCTCATCTTCTTTTGGTCAAAAGCAAGGTAAAAAATACAACATAAGAACAATTGCTTTTTATAATTTAGAAAATTTATTCGACACAATTAATGATGTAACAAAGAATGATGAAGCTAGCCCAATGATGGAAATTAAAGCTAATAGGTCTAAAGTTTATTGGGATAAAATTGACAAATTAGCAAGTACGATTGCTCAAATTGGTTTAGATAAAGCAAATACAAGTCCGGCTATTATTGGAGTTTCTGAAGTAGAGAATTTAAGTGTTCTTGAAGATTTAGTTAAATCTAAACATTTAGCAAAACAACGCTATGGTATTATCCATTACGATTCTCCTGATAAAAGAGGAATTGATGTAGCATTATTATATCAGAAAAGATATTTTAAACCTATTTACCACGAAGCTTTCAATCCTAAAATTTACAGAGATAATTTCCCTGTTTATACAAGAGATCAGTTATTAGTTTCTGGTTATTTAGACGATGAATTGATACATGTTATAGTAAATCATTGGCCTTCGAGAAGTGGTGGTGAAGCAAAAAGTAGACCTTTACGTGAAAAAGCAGCATATCAAAACACAAAAATTATTGCTCAAATAAGAGAAAAAGAACCTAATGCTAAAATCTTAACAATGGGTGATTTTAATGATGACCCAATAAACTCAAGTTTTAAAGAGGTTTTAAAAACCAAGAGTAGAAAGAAAGATGTTGCAGAAGGTGATTTATACAACCCATATGAAGACTTACATAGAAGAGGATTTAACACATTAGCATACAGGGATAACCTTAACTTATTCGACCAAATACTTTTTACATCTCAATTGTTAGACAAAGGAGAAAAAGATTTTTCTACATACAAAATGTACAAAGCTATGATTTTTAACAAACGTTTTCTAAGCGGAAAAAAGGGGAAATATAAAGGTTACCCTTTTAGAAGTTTTTCTAACGGTGGGTATACAGGAGGATATTCTGACCATTACCCTGTATATATTTATTTAATAAAAGAAAAACAGTAACTTACTCTTATTAAGTTAGAAAAATATTATAAATATTTAATATTCTAAAAATAAAAAAACCCACAACTTTAAAGTTGTGGGTTTTCTTTTGATAAAAAATTATTGCCTTTTACAATTATAAAATTTAATCTTTAACAGATTTAAATCTATAATGTAAGTATGTGTAAGCATCTCTAGGTATAATTGTAATCCACTTTTTGTGTTTTAGATACCATCTAAAACGTATAGAATTTACGCCTTTTAATAAATATGCAGCAATAAATGGATGCAAGTGTAATTGTATCTTTTTATTTTTTGGATTAGAAATAAATTTTTCTAAATCTGCTTCAATTTTGTCTAATAAGACAATTGGCGCTTCTACTTGTCCATTTCCATTTGGGTTGGCTTCGGTAGTTTTTATACTTAACTCTGGTCTTACCCTTTGTCTTGTAATTTGTACCAATCCAAATTTACTTGGAGGTAATATTTTGTGCTTTGTTCTATCTAAAGCCATTTGTTCTTTCAAGTGCTGATACAATTTATTTCTGTTTTCAGCCTTGTGCATATCAATAAAATCTACAACTATAATTCCGCCCATATCACGCAGTTGTAACTGACGTGCTATTTCTGTAGCAGAAATTAAATTTACTTCTAATGCTGTATCTTCTTGAGAACCTGCTTTATTAGAACGGTTTCCACTGTTTACATCTATAACATGTAAAGCTTCTGTGTGCTCTATTACTAAATAGGCACCTCTACTCATAGAAACTGTTTTTCCAAACGATGTTTTAATCTGACGTTCTATTCCGTATTTTTCAAAAATCGGAATTTCTGATTTATGTAATTTTACAATCTTCTCCTTTTCAGGAAAAATTTCTTGTAAATACTCTTTGATTTCTACTTTCAGTGTTTCATCATTTGTTACAATATTTGTAAAAGAATCATTCATTACATCTCTTAAAATAGAAGATGCTCTGTTTAATTCACTCAATATTTTTGTTGGTGTGTTTGTGTTTGCAATTCGCTTACACATAGTTTTCCAACGCTCTAATGAGTTTTGCAAATCTTTATCTAATTCTGCTACTTTTTTTCCTTCTGCAACAGTTCTTAAAATAACGCCAAAACCTTTAGGTTTTATGCTTTTTGCTAATCTTTTTAAACGTTCTTTTTCTTTTGGGTCTTCAATTTTTTGAGAAACTGAAACTCTGTTTGAAAAAGGAACTAAAACTAAAAATCTACCAGCTATAGAAAGTTCTGAACTTAATCTTGGGCCTTTTGTAGAAATTGGTTCTTTTACAATTTGTACTAACAGGTTTTGTCCTGTTTTTATTACTTTGTTAATACTACCGTCTTTGTTAATGTCTTCCTCTTTTTGGAAGTTCTTTAAAGTGAATTCTTTATACTTACCTGTGCTTACTTTCTTAAGGAATGAGTTTAATGAGTTTACCTGCGCACCTAAATCATGATAATGTAAAAACCCATCTTTTGGGTAACCTACATTTACAAAGGCCGCATTTAAACCTGTTAACACTTTTCCTATTTTGGCTAAAAATATATCGCCAACAGAAAACTTGTTACCAGTTGTTTCATTATTTAATTCAATAAGTTTTCCATCTCTTAATAAGGCAAAATCAATATCAGATGAATTTGAACGAATTATTAATTCTGTTTTCATGCTGAATTTGGTTTTAACACTGCACGTAATTGTGCAGATGGATTAATATTGTCAGGTATTTTTGTAATACCGTGAGAAAATTTACAGCCTTACACTGCTTGCAAATCTTCTAATGTCAATGAACTTTTTTGTTTGATTGATTTTCTTCTCGCTAAACAATAAACGAAAAAGTAAGCGTTAGCTTACTTTTTCTTCTTGTGTCTATTTGCTCTAGCTCTTTTCTTTCTTTTGTGTGTAGAGATTTTTGCTCTCTTTCTTTTTTTACCACTTGGCATAATGCTTGTTGTTTTTTAAACCAATTAAGGTTTAGATTAGTATTTTGTTACTTAACAGCTACTTTACTTTTTACTCCTTCAGTAAAAGTTTTTGCTGGTTTAAAAGCTGGAATGTTGTGAGCAGGAATTTTAATAGTAGTATTTTTTGAAATATTTCTACCTGTTTTTTCTGCTCTAGTTTTGATAATAAAACTACCAAAACCTCTTAAATAAACGTTGTCACCACTTTCTAATGCACCCTTTACTTCAGTCATGAATGCTTCAACAGTTGCCAAAACATCCGTTTTTTCAATTCCTGATTTGTCTGAAATTTTTGATACGATATCTGCTTTCGTCATGTCTCTATTTTTACTATTTTTTTATTAATTGTCTTCTAAAAATGCGGATGCAAATATATGATAATTAATCAATAGCAAAAAAATAAAGACTTAAATTTATGTGAATTTTAAAATGTAATATTGCATTTCTATTTTTTTAAAATGAAATTTTCTAACACATTAATATACTGGTACTTACAAAACAACAGAGAACTACCCTGGCGTAAAAGTAAGAACCCATATTTTATTTGGTTGAGCGAAATTATGCTTCAACAAACAAGAGTTGCTCAAGGTTTATCTTATTATTTAAAATTTACGGAAGCATTTCCAACAGTTTTCGACCTTGCAAAAGCAGATGAAAGTACCGTTTTAAAAATGTGGCAAGGTTTGGGTTATTATTCGCGTGCAAGAAACTTACATTTTTCTGCAAAATTGATTGCAAATGAATTAAATGGCGAATTCCCATCAACTTATAAAGAAATTATAAAATTAAAAGGAATTGGAGATTATACAGCTTCTGCAATAGCTTCTATATGCTTTAACGAACCAACAGCAGTTGTAGATGGAAACGTTTACAGAGTGCTTTCTCGTTATTTTGGCATTTTTACAGCAATTAACTCGACTGCAGGAATTAAAGAGTTTAAAACACTTGCACAGACTTTAATTGATGAAATCAAACCAGGAACTTACAACCAAGCAATTATGGATTTTGGCGCACTACATTGCAAACCTCAAAATCCACTTTGCAATTCTTGTCCTTTTTCTGAAAGTTGTATTGCTTTTGAAAAGAAATTAACCAAAGAATTACCTGTAAAAGAGAAGAAAATAAAGGTCAGAAAGCGTTATTTTAATTTTCTTGTAATAAAAACCGATGATAACAAAACCATTTTATCCGAAAGAAAAGGAAAAGGAATTTGGCAAGGTTTGTATCAATTTCCATTAATTGA
Source organism: Polaribacter pectinis (assembly GCF_014352875.1). NCBI lineage: Bacteria > Pseudomonadati > Bacteroidota > Flavobacteriia > Flavobacteriales > Flavobacteriaceae > Polaribacter > Polaribacter pectinis. The sequence continues at coordinate 3,358,343 of NZ_CP060695.1, read as the reverse complement.
GAGTGAACAAATCATCAATCAGGAAGAAATTATTGCTTCAGAAAAATTTATTGATTTATTTCCTAACGAAACAACCATTTCGCTTTTCAATAAAAAAGAGATAATACACAAACTTTCTCATCAACATTTATATACCAATTTTTGGGTTGTAGAAACAAAAAAACATAAGAAAGCTAATGTTTCTTGGAGTAAAATTGAAGATTTTCCAGTACCTATTCTTATTGCTAATTTTTTAGATCAATTCCAACTTAAAAAGTAATCGATATTTTTAGTACTTTTGATATAGAAATACGCAAGCTATGGCAGGAACAATAAATAAAGTAATTTTAATTGGTAATTTAGGAGATGATGTAAAAATGCATTATTTTGATGATCAAAATTGTGTAGGACGTTTTCCTATTGCAACTAGTGAAAGTTACACAAGTAAGCAATCTGGCGAAAAAGTAACTAATACAGATTGGCACAATATTGTTGTTAGAAATGGTTTGGCAAAAGTTTGCGAAAAATACTTATCTAAAGGTGATAAAGTATATGTGGAAGGAAAATTAAAAAATAGACAATGGGAACAAGATGGCGTTAAGCGTTATTCTACTGAAGTTCATGTTAATGAAATGACTATGTTGTCTACCAAAAAAAATTCTGAAAACAGCAATACTCCGCAGCAAAATACACCAACTAATGTTGCACCAAAATCTGTTGCACCGGAAGAAAATGACGATTTACCCTTTTAATAACTTAAATTTTTAAATTTGGACCCAGATCCCGAATCTTTATTTATACTACTAGCTTCATTCGATTTTATTACTTCTTTAAATGGAATCGTTTTAGTTGCATTGCTTATTAGTTCTGCTTTAATTTCTGGATCAGAAATTGCTTTTTTCTCGCTAAACCAAACTGATATAAATGAACTTTCTAACAATGGTAAAGAAGAAAACATTGTTGTTACCTTATTAGAAAGACCAAGAAAGTTATTGGCAACCATTTTAATAACCAATAATTTTATTAATATTTTAATTGTATTAATTTTTGCTTCTTTATCAGAAACTTTATTTAGCGATTTTAATTACCAACTAAACCTTTTCTATTTTACAATTCCAATTCGTTTTTTATTAGAAATTATACTAGTTACTTTTCTAATTCTTTTATTTGGTGAAGTTTTACCTAAAGTTTACGCCTCTAGAAATGCACTTCGCTTTTCTAAAGTAATGTCTAAATTTATTAACGGAATAAATATTCTTTTAACACCATTTAGCCTGCCTTTAATCAATTTAACAAAATGGATAGAAAAAAAGTTAGGAAACAAAAACTCTAATTTTTCTGTTGAAACTTTATCTCAAGCATTAGAGTTAACCTCGCAAGGAGCAACTACTAAAGACGAACAAAAAATTTTACAAGGAATTGTAAACTTCGGAAACACCGAAACCGTGCAAATAATGGAACCAAGAATAGATATTTTTGCACTATCGGATGACGAAACTTATGAAGCAGTTTTAGATAAAATTCTTACTAACGGATATTCTAGAAACCCTGTTTATCATGATAATATAGATAACATTATTGGGGTTTTATATGCAAAAGATTTATTAGCGCATTTAAACAAACAAGCTTTTAAATGGCAAAGTTTAATACGCGAACCTTTTTTTGTGCCAGAAAACAAAAAGTTAGATGATTTATTAGGCGATTTTAGAGCCAAGAAAAACCATTTAGCAATTGTGGTAGATGAATATGGAGGAACAAGCGGATTAGTAACTCTAGAAGATGTTATTGAGGAAATTGTTGGTGATATAAATGATGAATTTGATGATGATGACTTGTCATATTCTAAAATAGATGCCAACAACTATATTTTTGAAGGCAAAACAACTATTAAAGATTTCTGTAGAGTTTTAGACGATGAAGATGAAGAAATTTTTGAGGAAGAAAAAGGTGAAAGTGAAACACTTGCAGGTTTCATTTTAGAGATTTCTGGTAAATTTCCTAAAAGAGGCGAGAAAATAAACTTTAAGAATTATACGTTTACCATAGAAGCGTTAGACAAAAAACGTATTAAACAAGTTAAAGCAACCAGAAATGCGTAACATTTTTACATTCTTATTTTTATTGATTTTTCTTTCTTGTAAAGAAGACGTTTTACCAAAGCCCAAAGCATATTTAAGCTTATCATATCCAGAAAAAAAGTATGAAAATTTAAAATTACAAAGACCTTATACTTTTGATGTTTTAAAAAATGCTACTCTTATTAACGAACCTAACAATTGGTTAACAATTAAATACCCCAATTTAAAAGCTTCTATAGATATTACATACAGGCCAGTAGAGAATAATATTACAGAATTACTTACAGAAGCGGAAAAATTAGTTTTTAAACACACTGTAAAAGCAGAACAAATTATACCAAAAGACTTTGTTAATAAAAATAAAAGAGTATTTGGAAGCATTTATGAAATTACCGGTAATGCAGCATCTCATATTCAGTTTCATGTAACAGACAGTACAAAAAACTTTATAAAAGGTTCTTTATATTTCTATGCCAAACCAAATTACGATTCTATTCTACCAGCAGTAGATTATATTAAAGAAGATATATTACGTTTGGTGGAAACGCTAGAATGGAAAAACCCATCTTAATCTTCCCAAAGGGAAGAAACACTCTTGTGTTAATTTCTTTACTTTAATTGTTTCTCAAAAGGTTCACAGAGGTTTTTATAAATTTATTTTAGCAAAACATCGAACTATAAAATCTTACGTCATTCAGTCTTATTCTTCTTGGTTCTTGATTCACTTTTTTTAAATCCTATCTCTTTTCACACAAAAACCTCTAAATAATCTCCATTTTCTGTAACAAGAAAGAAGCATTCATGTTTTTACAAACACCATTTTTTAAAGTATAATCGAAATGCAATTCGTTGTTGATTATTTCTGCATCGAAATAATAGTTTTTAATGTCTTCAAATTCATTTTCCAACTCACATAAACTTACATCGTGTGTTGCAATAATTCCTGTAGATTTAGATTTCGATAATTTCTCTACAAACTTTTTAGAGCCAATTGCCTTGTCTTTACTGTTGGTTCCTTTTAAAATTTCATCTAAAATGATAAAATAATCTTTGTCTTCTATTTCATCAACAATAAATTTTAAACGTTTTAATTCTGAGTAAAAATACGATTCATCTTCCGTTAAAGAATCTGTAGTTCGCATACTTGTAATTAGTTTTATTGGCGAATATTTAAAACTTTCTGCACAAACAGGCAAACCACAATTTGCCATAACTATAGATAAAGAAACCGTTCTTAAAAACGTACTTTTCCCAGCCATATTTGCACCAGTAACAATAAAAAACTCTTCTTTATTGATGTTGAAGTCATTATCAACTCTTTTTTCTGAATTCAATAAAGGATGTCCTAAATTAGAAGATTTAATTACATTTTTTTCTGAAGTAATTTCGGGAAAAATAAACTTTGGATGATTGAATTTAAAGTTCGCCAACGAATTTTGAGCATCAAAATAAGCAACAACATCAAACCAATTTTCTACAGTATGTTTGTAAGCTGAAATCCATTTTTCTACTTTACAGACATTGTAAATTTCAGACAGAAACAATCCATTTCCAAAAATTGCGATAACAATATTATTTCTTTGATCGAAAGTGTCTAAAATTCTCGCGAATTCTTTAAAAATAACAGAAGCTTTTTTACTTTCTGAATTGATAATTTGCTGTTTCTCCTTTAATATTTTTGAAGTAAATCCCTCATTTTCAATTTCATTTAATAAATAATGATATTGCTTAAATGTATCTCTTGCTTTACTTGCTTCTGTGTATAAGTGGTTTATTTTCATTACAAATCTACCCGTAATAAAAAGTCCGACAAAAAACCAAATAACAATATAAGTGAAAGAAATTTGTCCGAAAGAAATCAAACCAATTAAGCTTAAAGAAACGATTGTAAAAACAATTTGAAGCGTTTTTAAAAATTTTGGAAACACAGAATTGTAATTAGAAATCCAACCAACAATTGCGTTTGTAGTACTATTTACAGACACCAAACTTGCCAAAGCAGAGAAATGCTGACGCCATTTTACTTTACCAGAAAGTTCTCTTAAAGCATCTTGTTTTTCTAAAATAGTATCTGTTTTATTTTCTGTTAAGCAGTTTGCTAAAACTACTTTTCCGTCTTTTGTTTTTGTTCTATTTATATATTGATAGAAAGACCCCAATCCAAATAAATCGATATCATTACTATAATAATGTGCAGGATTTATAAATTCCTCACCAGTTTCTAAATGATGAAAATCTCTATTTAAAACCTGAATTTCAACTGCATTTATTTTAATTTTTTCAGCAAGAATATTTCTTTTTCTTTTAAGATTTACATGTTTTGTAACCAAAAAACCAAACAGTAAAAGTCCTAAAAAAGCAACAATAAAAATATCAGGATATTTTCCAAAAGTCAAGTAAATTAAAAAACAAGTTGCTAAAAAAACAGCAAATCTAAATACACTTAAATTAGCTGATTTACTTTTTAACTCTTTCGCCTTTTCTTCTAATTCAGCTTTATGCTTTGTATAAAATTCTATTGGATTTTTCATTTATTTTATTTGTAACTCGAAATTCCTCCAGTTAAATTCAACACTTCTAAATCTGGATATTTATTTTTCAATTTTACAGTTGCTCTGTAGCTATTAAAACCGCGCTGACAAACCATTACATAAGTTTTACTTTTATCAACCGTAATTTTATCTGCATCAAAACTATTTATATGAATTGTTTGTTGCACCTCAAAAGGAAGTTTTAAGTTGTTTAAAACTGCAATAATTTCCAGATTATTAGCCTCTGCTCGAAATGACAAACGTTTTTTTAATTCTTCTGGGGAAATTTGCCAATCAGAGTTTTGTCCACTACAAGCAGCATCTACATAGGTCTGGACTTTAAATAGTTTCACAATTTTATCTTTCAAAAAAGTAGGTTTTAACTTCATTTTTAACTCTGTGTTTTGCAACGTATTATATATACGAAGTTGATTTATTAACGGTTTTCCAATGCCTGTAACTAATTTTAAAACTTCATTTACTTGTTGCATGGCAATCATGCCAACAATTGGATTTAATGTTCCTGCTTCCTCGCAATTTGGAATATCTGTTGCCATTTCTGGAAAAGCATCTCTTAAGTTTGTAGAATAACTTCCATCATTTTGTAAGACATTAAAAGTAGCTACATAACCATCAAATTTATACAAAGAACCATAAACCAAAGGTTTGTTTTTAATAACACAAGCGTCGTTTAACAAATATTTTGTTGGTAAGGAATCTGTTCCATCTACAATAATATCTACTTTTTCTATCAATTCAAAAACATTATCTTTTGTAATTGGGTTGTTAGAAAAAATTACTTCTGTAAAAGGCGCTCTTTTTTTTATAAATGCTGATAAAACTTCCGCTTTTGGTTGATCTACATCTTCTAAAGAATAAAAAACTTGTCTGTGCAAATTTGTAATATCAACAGTATCGAAATCTACTAAATGGATTTTTCCAATACCACTTGAAGCCAAATAAACTGCAATTGGGCTTCCCAAACCTCCACAACCAACCACCAAAACAGATGCGTTTTGTAGTTTTTCTTGTCCAACTTCTCCAATTTCTTGAAGAGTTATTTGGCGTTTGAAAAGTTCTTCTTTAGCAGGTTTCATTTAAGACTTAATTTCCTTTTTAGCATTTTCAAACTCTTCAGGAGTATTCACATTTCTAATAAAAGAGTCATCAATTTCAACGATTTCTACATCAGAATTAATTAACATTTTACGTGGACAAGAATATCCTTGTGCTAAATATTGTAATAAAATTGAATATGCTTTTGGTTCATAAATGGTAATCAAAGGCTCTACAAACTCTTTGTTTTTTCCTTTAATTGCTGTAGCAACTTTACTCGGATTTCTATGTTTTAATAATTGCTGAATTACTTCATCATTTACAAATGGTACATCTGTTGCTAAAACCAACCAAGCCGAATTAGGATCTTTTTGAAAAGCAGAACAAATTCCGCCAAAAGGTCCAAGATTTAGAAAAACATCTGGGATTTCGTTTTGAGATTTCTCGACTTCGCTCGAAATGACAGAAGATTCGGTTTGAACAGAATAATACGTTTCAAAATTATTATTTTCTAACAATTCTTTAGCGTGTTCTTTTTGAGGTTTTCCAAAATAATTCAATTCAGATTTATCCTTCCCCATTCTTGTGCTTTTCCCACCAACTAAAACAAGTCCTTTTATGGGAGCAACTTTCTCTTGAACTAAATTAATGATATGATTTGCAATTTTATCAACCTCCTCAATAGTATAGCAAACCTTATTTTTTATGTTTGGAAATTTCTCAACTAAAAAATCAAAAAACTCCGTTTCTTTTTTCAACTTAATAATAAACTGAATGCTATCTAATTGATCCAATCTTTTTAAAACGGAAGCTTCTTTTGCTTCGTCTAAAATAAGAATTTGTTTTGCACCTTGATAATGATTTCCGTTGATAAAAACATAATCGTATTGCGCAAATTGCAAACGTTGTTCAAATTTATTTACGTTTCCAGAAGTAGTAATTTGTAAATTTCCTTCATGATGAAAAGTAAACTCAGACAATCTATTTCTCTCAACATCTTTTGCATGTGAAGCATCAAAATACGTCAATTTATAGTTTGATAATTTTTCTGAAACCTTATGAACTAAATCTGAAATTACACCACAGTTTGTTCCTAGAATTGAAATTTCATTCGGCGCAAAATTGTCATTATTTCTTCTTTCTAAATTTGTATGTTTTTTGTGTTTAGCCATTATTAATATCCGATTTTCCTCCCGTTTTTTCTACCAACATTACTTCTTTAATCACCATTTTTTGACTGATGCTTTTACACATATCATAAATTGTTAAACAAGTAATATTTGCGCCAGTTAAAGCTTCCATTTCTACGCCTGTTTTTCCTTCAATTGTAACTTCACAAAGCACTTCTACATTTTCTGAATCAATAATTTTAATATCAATATCTACACCATTAATTAATAATGGATGACACATTGGTATTAATTCTGATGTTTTTTTAACACCCTGAATTCCTGCAATAATCGCTGTTTGAAAAACGGGGCCTTTTTTGGTAGTTAATTCATCATTTGAAAAATTAGAAATCACTTCTTTTCCTAAAAACATTGTTGCTTTTGCAATTGCTGTTCTTTTGGTAATTTTCTTATCAGAAACATTTACCATTTTAGGATTTCCTTTTTTGTTTATGTGTGTGAAATCACTCATTATCTATATCTAATTATTGGAAAAACTTCTCCACTTTTAAATTCATTTTTATCATTTGGTAATTGAATAAAAGCATCTGCATTTACCAAACTTGCTAAATCTCCAGAACCATTTCCAGTAATTGGAGTTGCCACTAAATGCCCAAATTTGTAACTTAATTTTACTTGTAAAAAATAAGTTAAGCTCGGTTTAAAAACAAAATCTTCTGATAAAATTGCGGTTTCCTCTTCAACCTCTACTCCAACTGATTTATAATACCAAGGATAAAAATAAGCCAAACAATTTACAAATGTCGAAATAGGATTTCCAGGAAATCCGAACACATTACATCTACTGGTTTTGCCATAAAAGAAAGGTTTCCCAGGTCTTTGTGTGATTTTATGAAACAATTTTTCTACACCCAATTCATCAAAAACTTCTGGTAAAAAATCGAATTTACCTTTACTGACTGCTCCACTGAAAAGCAAAACGTCATATTCTTGCAAATACCTTTCTATTTTTTGTTTTAAAATAGGTTTATCATCTGTAATATGAGCAGTTTCAGAAGGAATATGTAATCTTTCCAATAATGAAACCAATGTAAAAACATTAGATCTTCTTATTTGATGTTCTAAAGGAATTTCATCTACACCAACCAATTCATCACCAGTGGAAACAATCATAACTTTTGGTTGCTTTGCAACTTTTACAAGCGATTTTCCAACGGTTGCCAAAACACCAACTTCTGATGCTGATATTTTTGTGTTTTTTTTGATTAATAAATCGCCAATTTTTCTATCTTTTCCTTTTGGATGAACATTTTGGGCGTCTTTAATTTCATCAATATTAATTGTTACGATTCCGCTTTCGATGGTAACATCTTCATAACGAATTACTGTATTTGTATTATTAGGCAAAACTGCGCCAGTCATAACTTCAATACAATTTTCTGGATTATTTAGTGAAATTTGCTCACTTCCCGCACCTTGAATTCCTTCAATTTTAAAGCTTCTTTGTCCGTTTTTGAATGATGTAAAGTCAATTGCAATTCCATCCATAGAAACTCTATTAAATGGAGGGAAATCTCTATCTGCAAGAATATTTTCTTTTAAAATTCTATCAACAGATTTTATAAACGGAATTTCTTCAACTCGAAAATTTTGAGTTGAGTTTAAAATTATTTTTTTTGCCTCTTTTACTGAAATCATATTTATCCTCCTATTGTACTCATACTTTCAGAAGCGCCACCATCTTTTCTATTTGCTTCTGCGATAAAACCATTTTCAGGTTTATTTTTCACCAAACCTAAAAAGAGTTCTTTTAAATCGTCATTGGATGCTCCTTTTCTTATAAAATCTCGCAAATTAAAAACACCATCATCAAACAAACAATTTTTAAAAGTTCCTGTGGAAGTAATTCTAATTCTATTACAATCGTTACAAATGGTTCTTGTAAACGCAGGAATAATTCCAACAGAACCTAAATGATTTTCAACTTTATAATTTCTTGATGTAGATGATTTTTCAGATTTAATTTCTTGAACATCAAACTCTGTTTTTATCTCGTTTAAAATCTTGTTGAACGTCCAATTTTCTTGCATTTCACGTTGTCCTTTTCCATTGAAAGGCATTTCTTCAATAAATCTGACTGCAACGTTTTTATCTTTTGTCAATCTTACAAAATCTACAATTTCATCTGTATTAAAACCAGATTGTACAACTACATTCAATTTTAAATTTAAGCTACTTTTTTCTAATAATTCAAAGGTTTTATAAACTTCAGGAAAAACGTCTCTTCTGGTAATTTTAGCGAATTTTTCTCGCTGTAAACTATCAATACTTAAATTGATGTGTTTTACTTTTTCTAACTTTTCAATGATTGGAATATGTTGAGAAATCAATGCTCCATTTGTGGTAATATTAATGGCATCTAACAAATCGTTGTAAGACAACATTTCTAAAAAACCGACAAAGTCTTTACGTACAAAAGGTTCGCCACCAGTTAAACGTACTTTTTTAACGCCCAATTCAGTTAAAACACGAATTAAACGATACATTTCTTTAAAAGTAAGTAGCTCTTGTCTTGGTACAATATCTATTCCATGAGCTGGCATACAATATTGGCAACGCAAGTTACAGCGATCTGTAACCGCTAAACGTACATACTCCATTTGTCGCCCAAAATTGTCTATTAACTTGCTCATTTATATTGCAAAATTTCACTGTTTTTAATGCTTACTATATAATAACAGTCACTAATCTGTTATTTTAATTTGGAAGTTTTTTACTTATAATTCCATATAGAAAAGCTCCTAAAAGTGCACCAACTAATAAAATTAAAGCCGGTAAAAATTTAAAACCAAGAATTACAAAAATTGGTGCTGCACAAGCTCCAGAAATTCCCCAGCCTAAACCGAATAATGTTCCTCCTAAAACAGTGCTTATAAATCCTTTTTCCTTTGGTTTAGGAACAATTTTATTTCCATTGATATCTTTTATTTTTCCGCTTTTAAACAATTGCATAATTATTGCTGAAATTACAACTGCTCCTCCAATAATTCCAAACATATGAAAAGATTGAAAACGGAACATTTCGTAAAAACGATACCAAGAAATTGCCTCTGTTTTACTTAATACAATTGCGAAAAAGATTCCGAGTATTAAAAATTTTATGTTTTTCATAGCTAAAATAAAATAGGAATTATAAACCAAGCAGCAATAATACCGCCAATAAAAAAGCCAATTACCGCTAATAAAGATGGCAATTGCAAACTACTTAAACCTGTAATTGCGTGTCCAGAAGTACAACCACCTGCATAACGTGTTCCAAAACCGATTAGAACTCCAGATAAGATTAGTATTAAAAATCCTTTCAAAGAAAACACAACTTCTTCGCTAAAAATTTCGTCAGGAAAATATTGATTCGCAACATTGCTAAACCCTAAATCTGTTAATTCTTGAACTGTTTTTGGGTTTAAATCTATATTCTGATTTGGAATTAAATACATCGCTGAAATAAAACCTCCAATAATTAAACCGACTACAAAAAGCAATGCAAAATCACGTTCTTTCCAATCTTTCTTAAAATAATCCGACACTTTTCCTGCGCCAGCCATTGTACATAACGTTTCGAAATTTGTAGAAGCTCCAAAATTTTTTCCAAAATAAAAATAGAGAAAAAGTGACAATGCAATTAATGGCCCACCAACATACCAAGGCCAAGGCTGTAAAATAAAATCCATTTTTATAGTTTCGTTTTTATATAATTCATAATTAATTTTGTTGCTCCTAAATTATCTTCAATGTATTTTTTGTTGATAATTCCGGTTAAGTTTCTAAAATTTATATCTTTTTTTAAATTGATAAAAGTTGAAGTAAATTCTTGCTGATTTTTAATAGAAAGACAACCTCCTATTTTCACTAAATCTACTGCTTCTTTAAATTTTTCGTATTTGTTTCCAATGACAACCGGAATTCCGAAAGTTGCTGGCTCTAAAATATTATGTAATCCTGTTTTTAAACCTCCACCAACATAAGCTATATCTGCAGCTGCGTAAATTTTGGTTAAAATACCAATAGTATCAATTATAAAAACTTGATAATCTTTTAAATTTTCACCTTCTTTTTCAGAAAATAACACTGTTTTTTTATTGATTGATTTTTGAAGCTCTAAAATTGCATCATTTTTAATATTATGTGGTGCAATAATAAATTTCTCGTCTTCTGAAGCTTTATTATTAATGTAATTCACTAATAACTCTTCGTCTTCTTGCCAAGTACTTCCTGCAACAACTGTGTATTTATCGTCTTTAAATTGATTGATAAAATCTAACGCATTATCTTGTTCTAATATTTCTAAAACTCTATCGAAACGAGTATCTCCTGCAACAGTTACATTTTTAAAATTGATAGAATTCAGTAATTTTTCTGAATTTAAATCTTGTACAAAAAAGTGATGGAATGCTTCCAAAGATTTTCGCATAAAACTTCCATAACTCTTAAAAAACAATTGCTTTTCTCTTAAAATTCCTGAAACTAGAATAGTAGGAACTTTCTTGTTCTTTAATTCATTTAAGAGGTTTGGCCAAAATTCATATTTTATAAAAACTGCCAATTCTGGGTTTACAGTTTTTACAAATTTTCTTGCGTTCGATTTAGAATCTAGTGGCAAATAACAAATAACATCAGCTAAATTATAATTCTTTCGGATTTCATATCCTGAAGGCGAGAAAAAAGTAACTAAAATTTTATATTTTTTAGCCTTCTTTTTTAAATCTTCAATTATTGGTCTTGCTTGTTCGAATTCGCCTAATGACGCTGCATGAAACCAAATTACTTTTTCATTTTTTAAGGCTTCAATTTTAGAAAATGTTTCTTTTCTACCATCAACAAAAAGTGTTATTTTTTTATTGAAGATGGCGACTATTGGCAATAATAGTGAAGCCAAAAAAATTGCAAAATCGTACAAGAATTTCATACTTGTAAAAGTACAAAATTGAAGGTATTAAACATCAAATAAATTGAAAGCAAAAAAAGCTACCCAATAAAGGATAGCTTTAAAATATTATTAGTAGTATTTAGCTTCAAAAACATAACCATTCCCCCGAAAAATATGTTATTAACAATCTAAAACTACTAGTCAAATTTACATCTAAAATTCAATTTTAAGCCATTTAATGTTCTGAACAACATTATAATGTTCTAAAAAGATTATAGGCAATAAATCTTATATTAAATTAATTCTCTTTACAATGTCTTCTCTGTATTTTTTACCAATAGGAAGCTCTTCATTGTAAATTTTTACTGATGAATGATTGATTTGTGATAAGTGTTGTGTATTAACAATATAGCCTCTATGAATTCTAATGAAGCTTTCATCTAGTTTCTCTAAAATATCATTTAAACTAGTTCTAACAACCATTTTCTGATGATTTTTTAAAATGATTTCTATGTAAACATGCGCACTTTTAAGGTATAAAATATCTTTAAAATGAATTTTATTGTAAAAACCTTTATCTTTTACAAAAACGGAATCTTTAATGATTAAGTTTTCAGAATCTATATTTCCTATTTTATTAGAAAAATTATGCAATGCTATTTCTATAGATGTATAGAGTTCATCTTTAGAAAATGGTTTTATTAAATAAGCAGGTGGCATTACTTCTTTGGCCAAATTTACAGTTAAAGAATCTGCATTAGACGTTAGAAAAATAAAAGGAAAATTATATGATTCTCTTATTTTTCTAGCTATATCTATTCCAGATTTTTTACCAGATAATTGAATATCTAAAATTGCTATATCTGGTTTTTCTGCATCTATAGTTGCAATTGCTTCTGTATAATTAATTGCTGGCTCTAAAGTTTCGTAACCTAAATCGGTTAAAGCGTCGCAAATATTATCTGCAATTATCATTTCATCTTCTACAACAAGAATTTTAACTTTACTCATTTTTTAATTAATTACAAGACTAAAGTAATAATTCAATTTACAAATTGGTGCAAATGGTCTATAAAATGTTCTGAACAACCATTTATGGATTATAAAGATCAATTTACCAATTGTCTAGCATTATTGTCTTTAAATAAAATTTCGAATTTTGCCCCTTCTTTATTAGTTTGCTTTAAGCTTCCATGTAATTGCTTTACCAATCTATTTATTAATCGCAAACCTAAACTTTTTGCTTTTTTTACATCAAAATTATCAGACAAACCAGGACCATTATCTTCTATAGTAAGTTTATAATCATTACTTTTTTCTTTATTTATAGAAATAGAAAGATTGTTTTCTTTGTTATTTCTAAATGCATATTTGTAAGAATTTGTTATAATTTCATTAATTATTAAACCCAATGGTATTGCAGTATCCACATCAAACATCATCCCTTCAGAAGAAATAGATGTATTAATTTTGTTTTCGGAAGCATATAAAGATGATAATTCTTTAATTAATAGCTTAATATATTCATCAAAATCTACCAAACCACTTTCGTTTTGATATAATTTTTGATGAATAAGAGCCATGGATTTTACTCTATTCTTTCCCTCATTAGCCAATTCTAATGCTTTTTCATCTTCTATACCTCTAGATTGTAATTCTAATAAACTAGATACAATCTGAAAGTTATTTTTAACTCTGTGATGAACTTCTTTCACTAATAACTCTTTTTCTTTAAGTGTTTGCTCAACTAATTTATTTTTTTCTGAAAGTTCTTTAGATTGTTTCTTAACCTTTAAAATAACCAATAATGATATAATAAATAAAATAATAGCAAGTAACGCAATAACACCATATAATTTTGTTTGTTCTTTTTCGTGTACTATTTCTTTTTCTTTAAGTTTTACTGCCTGGTCTGTCTTGTAATTTGCTAGAGATGTAGATAAATCTTCTGAATAAATTTTTCTGGTAAGTACTATAGCCTTTTCTTTATAATCTAGAGCTTCAGTATAAAATTTATTAACTTCTAATGCTCGTGAACCTTCATTTAAAATATGAAAAAAATCATTAGGATTTAAATCTTTACCTAATATTTTAAATTTTTCCATCAATTCATTTACATCAGAAACCTCAAACTTATTTAAAATTTCATTTTTAACATTTGAACTAGGTTCACTAAATGAAATTAATTTTAAGTATAAAGAATATGTTTGTATTCTAGTTAAACTATTATTATAGAGCTCTTCGATAAGAAAATTAACTCTCTCATTGTTTCCTCCTTTATAGATATAAGCATCTATTAAATGTTGTGTAGTTGCGTAATAGTAAGGCGTTTTTTCTGGAAGTTCTGCTTCTAATTTTAAACTTTCTTCACTAACATCTATATATTCTTGTAATTTTCTTTCTAAAAGTAAAAAATCTGATAAATGGTATAAAAAAATAATTTGAAGCTCTTTATCTTTTAATTCCCTTGCTTTTTTTAAACTTTCTAAAGCTATTTTTTTTCCATTTTCTACATCTTGTTCTATTTGAAAAAGAACTAACGAATGTGTTCTTAATTTTAATTTGGCCTTTTGAACTTTAATATCAGAATCTTTAAAACGAAGTACATAGTTTTCTAACTCTTTCTGCTTTTCTGAAGCTAAATCTATGCTAACTTCATCTCTTAACTTATAAACTTGATCCCATTTTATTTTAAAATAGTCTTCGTTAATAGTTTTATCTTTTGGCTCTTTTATAAAATCATCTATAAATTTAGAAACCTGCTCATAGCTTATTGTATTTCGATTGGCTACACTTGAAAAAAACTGATAACTATCTGCATAAGAAATTTCTGTTCTATTAAGAATTTTCTCTAAAATTGATTTGTAATCAGAAGGAACTATTTTTTCTAAATAATAAGCAGTTGAATCTTTTTTATTTTCTAAAATTAGCTTTTCTAATTTATAGGTATATTTTTCTTGAGAAGCTTCTTCAGATTGAGCATAAAAAGAGAATGCGAAGAAAAAGAGAATGAATTTAAGGACTAGTTTCATGAGGTAAATTTAGAGTTTAAAGTTAGCCAAACAAACTGAATTAGAATAATAGAATGTTCTAAAACAAAAAACCGTTTAAACAAAAATTGTTTAAACGGTTTTTTAATAATTTTAAAAGCTTAAATATATTAAGCTTCAAAAGGAGTTATAGAAACATAAGATCTGTTGTCTTTTTTCTTTCTAAATTCAACTACTCCATCAACCTTTGCATGTAAAGTATGATCTTTACCCATGTAAACGTTTTCACCTGGATTGTGAGTTGTACCTCTCTGACGAACAATAATATTTCCTGCAATTGCAGCTTGTCCTCCAAATATTTTTACTCCTAGTCGTTTCGATTCTGATTCTCTACCATTCTTCGAACTACCTACACCTTTTTTATGTGCCATTTTCTTGAGTTTTTATAGGTTAAAGTTAAATCTAACAGAATTATTTTTCAATACCTCCGTCTAATCTATCTTGTAATTCTTTTAATTCATCCCATTTACCATCAGCAGCTAAACCAGCTTGCTTTGGCCAAGTATCTGTAACAATATGAGATAGTCTTGAACTAGCTTCAGTTAAGATTTCACTTAATTTAGAAGCATCTGTCTTTGCTACTTTTGCAAAAGTATCAATTCCTGCAGCTACTAAAGCTTCAGCAGCTTTAGGCCCTGCACCTTCAATCTTCTTTAAATCATCTGCTTTTGCAGATTTTTTAGGAGCGGCTTTTTTTGCAGCTTTTGGAGCTTCAACTTTAGCTTCTTCCTTTTTAGGAGCAGCTTTTTTAGTTGCTTTTTTAGCACCAGTTGCAGCAATAGATTCAATTTGAATCTCGCTAAAAGACTGTCTGTGTCCGTTTTTCTTTTGGTAACCTTTTCTTCTTTTCTTTTTGAAAACGATTACTTTGTCACCTTTTAAGTGACCTAAAATTTTTGCCGTTACTGCGGCTCCTTCTATAGCTGGGGCGCCAATTGTTACACTTCCTGCGTTATCAAGTAAAAGAACGTTATCAAAAGTTACTTTTGATCCTTCTTCTCCTTGTAAACGATGAACGTATACTTTTTGGTCTTTTGCTACTTTAAACTGCTGCCCTGCTATCTCTACGATTGCGTACATACTATTTGTTTTGCGTATTTATACTAATTAATTTTGCATTTACCTAATGAAAATGCGGGTGCAAATATACTTATTTTTTAGTATTCTACAATTTTTTATTCAAAAATAATTCAATCTAAATCAATCGAATAAAGTACTTTTTAACTTTATTTTTGAAAATTATCTTTCTATTTTTGGAATACCTATTTATTTGTTCAACATTTTTGTAACAAGTAACACAAATCAACGTCACATTAGACATCAATTATTAATTAAATAAAAATCAATGAAAAAAAGTATTTTATCTCTTGCTTCAGCTATGTTGATTGCATTTTCTGCAAATGCACAAAAAGTTGAATTTGAAGAGTACGATTTAAGCAACGGTTTACATGTTATACTGCATCAAGATAAATCTGCCCCAGTTGTTACTGTGGAAGTAATGTACCATGTTGGCGCAAAAGATGAAGTAGATGGAATGACAGGAATGGCACATTTCTATGAACATCTACTATCTACAGGAACTAAAAACATAGAACGTGGTAAATGGAGAGAAATACAATCTTCTAGAGGAGGAAATGGAAATGCAAGTACAGATTGGGATAGAACAAACTATTATCAAACTTATCCCTCAAACGAATTAAAATTAGCTTTATGGATGGAGTCTGAAAGAATGATGCATCCTATTATAGATCAAAAGGCTGTTGATACTCAAAATGAAGTTGTTAAAGAAGAAAAACGCCAAAGAATGGATAATGCTCCTTATGGAAAAGTTATTTATGGTGATGTTTACAATCATATTTTTGACAAGCACAATTACGGAAGACCAATGATTGGTTATATTAAAGATTTGGATGCTGCTACTTTGGAGCAATTTCAAGCTTTTTACGACAAATGGTACATGCCAAGTAATGCCGTTTTAGTTATTGCTGGTGATTTCGAAAAAGGATATGCAAAGTCTTTAGTAAAAGATTATTTTTCTGAAATAGCTGCAAAACCAAAACCAGAAAGAGTAAAAATTATTGAACCAGAAAGAACTGAAGAAAAAAAGGTTACAGTTTACGATTCTAACATTCAATTACCTTTAGTTGGTATGGCGTATAAAACACCATCTTTTAAAGATAGAGATGCTAAAGTTTTAGATGTAATATCTACTATTTTAAGTGATGGAAAAAGTTCTAGATTATATAAAAAATTAGTAGACGACAAAAAATTAGCTTTACAAGCATTCTCATTTTCGCGTCCTTTAGAAGATTACAGTGTTTATATCATTGGGTCTATTTTGGCTCAAGGAACTTCTAACGATGCTATTGTAAAAGAAGTTGACGAAGAGGTTTTAAAACTACAGACAAAATTAATTTCTGATGAAGATTTACAAAAAGTAAGAAATAAGTTCGAAAACCAATTTGTTGCAGCAAACTCTAGTGTTAGAGGTATTGCAACTACTTTAGCTAGAAACTATATTTTAGGTGGAGACACCAATAGAATTAACAAAGAGTTAGAAATTATAAACTCTATTACTAAAGAAGAAATTAGAGAGGTTGCTAAAAAATACTTAGCTAAAAACAGACGTGTTGTTATGGATTATTTACCTGCATCACAAAAGAAATAACAATATTTAAAAGAAGAATAATGAAAACAAAGATATATTCAGTTATTACACTATTATTTCTATCATTAAGTATTTCTGCTCAAGTAGATAGAACTAAAATGCCAGAATCTGGCCCAGCTCCAAAAGTAAATATAGGAACTCCTAAAAAGTTTACACTTAAAAATGGATTGCAAGTTTTGGTTGTAGAGAACCATAAACTACCAAGAGTTTCTGTTACTTTAGATATAGATAACCCACCAATGACACAAGGCAATAAAAAAGGTGTAGAAGGTTTTGTAGGAAGCATGTTAGGTACTGGAACTACAACAATGTCTAAAGAAGATTTTGATAAAAAAGTAGATTATTTAGGTGCAAACATTGGTTTTGGTGCAGAAAGTGCTTATGCTAGTTCATTGTCTAAATATTTTCCTACAGTTTTAGAATTAATGGCAGATGCTGCTTTTAATCCTGTTTTTGCACAAGATGAGTTTGACAAACAAATGAAACAATCTTTAGACGCAATAAAATCTAACGAAAATAGTGTTGCAGCAATTGCAAGCAGAGTAGATAGAGTTTTAACGTATGGAAAAAATCATCCTTATGGAGAATTTACATCCGAAGAAACTTTAAAAAACATTACTTTACAAGATGTAAAAAATCATTATAATAAAGTTTTTAAGCCTAACAATTCTTATTTAGTTGTTATTGGAGATGTAGATTATAAAACTGTTAAAAAGCAAATAACGAAACTTTTTTCTGGTTGGCAAAAAGGAGAAACAATTGCACAATCTTTACCTAAAGTTACAAATCCTACAACAACAGAAATTAACTTTATTAATATGCCAAACGCAGTACAATCTGAAGTTGCAGTTATAAATAGTGTTGATTTAAAAATGAACGATAAAGACTATTATGCAGTTTTGTTAGCTAACCAAATTTTAGGTGGTGGAGGAACTGGTAGAGTTTTTAAAAATTTACGTGAAGATAAAGCATACACTTATGGTGCTTATTCTGGAATTAGTTCAAGTAGATACGCTTCTCGTTTTAAAGCATCTGCATCTGTAAGAAATATGGTTACAGATAGCTCTGTTGTGGAGTTTATGAAAGAAATTAATAAAATTCGTTATCAGAAAGCAACTCAAAAAGAATTAGATATTGCCAAAGCAAAATATGTTGGTAGCTTTGTAACAAATGTAGAAAAACCAGCTACAATTGCAGGTTATGCCTTAAATATTTTACAAAACAATTTACCTAAAGATTACTATGAAAACTACTTAAAAAATATTAACGCAGTTACTTTAGACGATGTACAAAACGCTGCTATTAAATATTTTAGAGGAGATAAAGCTAGGATTGTAATTACAGGGAAAGGAATAGATGTGCTTAAGAATCTAGAAAAAACAGACTATCCTATTAAATATTTTGATAAAGAAGGAAACCCAACTGTAAAACCTCCAATGACATTACCAATTCCTGATGGAATGACTGCAACAAGTGTTATTGATAAATATTTAGAAGCAATTGGTGGTAAAGAAAACGTTATGGCTGTAAAAACAACCCTGATGATTGCAAACGCAACAATACAGGGAACTCCTGTAGTTATGACAAGGAAATCTTCTTCTCCTAATAAATCTTCAGTTGAGATGTCTGTTATGGGTAATACCATGCAAAAAACTATTTTCGATGGACAGAATGGTTTTACAGAAGGTAGAGGTCAAAAAACAGATATGCCAGCAGATCAAATTGCTAAGTATAAATCAGAAAATGCACTTTTTATTGATTTGAATTACACATCAGGAAAACTAGTAAGAATAGAACCTTTAGATGGAAAAAATGCTATTGTTTTAGAATACAATAATTCGGAAATTTTTTATGATATGGAATCTGGATTAAAAATTAAAGAAGTAAGCACAGAAATAGGACAAGGAGGAAAAGAAGTAAAAGTTCCAACTTTATTCTCTGATTACAAAGAAGTAAATGGAGTAAAGTTTCCACATTCTATAAGCAGAAAATTAGGACCTATGGATTTAAACTTTAAAGTTGAAGAAATAAAAGTAAATGAAGGTGTTTCTGATGCTGATTTTGAATAATCAATATTTAGAATAACTATAAAATAGAGAGTCAAGATTTAGATCTTGGCTCTTTTTTATTTCTTTTTATTTACCAAATACACACCAAAAAGTATAATTGCACCAGCAATAAACTGAATATAACTTAACTTTTCATTATCTAAAATCCCCCAAAAAACAGCCACAATAGGAATTAGATAAGTTACTGATGACGCAAATATTGGGGAAGCTAAATGCACCATTTTGTTGTAAAATATTTTTGCTACTCCAGTTCCAAAAATTGCCAAAATTGTAATATAACCTAAAGCTGTTAGTTTTGTTTCTGAATACTCGAATGTGCCAAAAAAGTCTGTAAAAAGTAAAACAATAAACGCAGGTATTACTAATAACAAAAAGTTACCAGCTACAATACTTAAGGCACTAATATCATGTAAATGTTTTTTTACAATATTAACATTAAAGGCATAACCAACAGAAGCTATAACAACCAATATTGAAAACCAATAATTCTGATCTGGGTTTAAATCTGCTCCTTTTAAAATTAATAAAACTGTACCAATTAAACCAATTACAATTCCAAATAATTGCTGCTTTTTAAAAGTAAAACCAAAAGCCAAAGCACCAACAATAAATGTATTAAAAGGTGTTAACGAATTTAATATTGAAGTAATTGAACTATCAATTCCTTGAACAGCATAGGCAAACAAAAAAACAGGTAAAAAAGTTCCTAAAAGTGCAGTTGTAAGTATGTATTTATAATGTCTCTTCTTAATTTCTTTTAAACTCTTTGTTCCTATCATCAATAAAAACAAGCCCGCAATTAAGATACGCAAAGCACCTAATTGTATAGGCGTTAACCCAATTAATGCTTTTTTCATCAAAATAAATGAGCTTCCCCAAACTAGAGAAAGTAAGATGAGATATAGCCACTTTTGTTGTTGGTTGTTCATTTAAAATTGAAATTTTGTGCAAAAGTCCGATAAATCTTTAGATATCAATCTTAATATTGATAAATTTGCAACATAATTAAATCACTAAATATTATGAAAGTTCAAAAAATAATATACTCAATTGCAATTGTTTGTTTCGTTTTAATAGGATGTAAAGAAAACAAAGAACCTAAAAAAGAAGTAAAAAAAGAAAGTGTGGCATTAGCCATTTCTGGTATGACTTGCGAGATTGGTTGTGCAAAAACAATTCAATCTAAATTATCTAAAAAAGAAGGTGTTATAGATGCTAAAGTAGTTTTTACTGATAGTATTGCTAATATAGAATTTGACGCAAATACAACTTCTAAAAAAGACTTAATTGCTTTTGTAGATGGTATTGCTGGTGGAGATTTATACAAAGCTTCTGAAAGTACATCAACAAATACATCTAAAGAACACAACTGTTCTGATGCTTGTAAAGAAAAATGCGAGCATAAAATGGGTGACAAAACAGCATGTAAAGAAGATTGTAAAATGGCTTGTTGTGCAGACAAGAAAAGCTAGACACTTTCTTATTTAAACAAAAAAATCAGGCTAATAGCCTGATTTTTTTTTCTAATTAATTCAAATATATTTTCTTTAGAAAGAATACCCTGTCCAAGAAAAAACCGTTTTATCTGCTCCACCAGAAGTACCAGCAGTTAAGTTAATTGTTGCATTTCCAGAAACAGTGTTTTTAGTATCTGTAATATCTAAACCGTTTGCAGTACTTGCAACAGCAGTTACAGAAGTTGCGTCATCTGCATCAGACTTAGAATCTTGTAAGTCTATAACATCGCTAAATTTTGCTCCAGAACCTAATTCTAAATATGCGTTTGTAATTGTTGCAGTTGCACCTCTTCTTACTTTAATTCCGTCTGACATTTCTACACCATCTGCATTATTAATAATTGTAACACCATTAACTGTAAAGTTAGATTCATTTATATCTGAAGGAGAATTACCATCTAAATTTCCATCAGCTTCAATTCCTCTTGGATCTGAAGTTACAGCAGTGTAACCATTTTCTCTAATTCCGTATAAATTTGTACAAGTTCCTGCATAACCTTGTGTAAAATCGAACATATCATCTTTAGCATTTACTACTAAAATGTTTGTTGCATTAACTGTCCCACCAAAAAACTCTATGCCATCATCATCACCATTTAAAATAGCAATATTAGATAATGTTGTACCAGAACCAACTCCGTTTAAAGTTAATCCATTGTGTTCTGCTTCATCATCAATTCTAGCTCCAGTATATTCTAAAATTACATAGTTTATAATTCCAGAATTATCAGTTGCATCAGAACCACCAAATAAAATTGAGTTCTTTACTTCTGTTGCTGCATTACTTTCTGCTCCAGATTGACGGCTTAAAGGCGCTTTACCGTTTAAGATAATTCCACCCCAATCACCAGCTTTTGGGCTAGTTGCACTAGATGTAAATTTAATTGGGTTTGCTTCTGTTCCATCTGCAATTAACTTTCCTCCTTTTTCAACTAAAATATATACATCTGTTCCACCTGCCAATGCATTAATTGTTGTACCTGCTTCTATAGTTAAAGTAGCACCATCTTTAATTAAAAGAGCTCCAGTTAAATTGTGTGCAATACCAGAAGTTAATTTTAAATCTGATGTTAAGTTTCCTGCTAAATTCTGCGCAGTTACTTCTCCACCAATTACTGTTGTGTTATCATCATCACTTAAAGAACAGCTTGTAAAGATTAAAGAAGCAATTGTTACGATTGATAAAATTGATTTTTTCATTTTTCTTAATTAATTTGTAATTTGTTTAAATAGTTTAGTTTTATTTTCTTCTGCAAAGTTGAAACAACTACGTTTAGTTTGCTTTATCTAAATCTTAATGAATTGTTATTAAAGTTGGTGTAGTTTTAGAAATTATAAGAAAATCCTAAACTTAGATTAACACCTTTTTTATAATTTCTTAACACAACATTGTCTCCTCCATTAAAACCAGCTCTTGCTAATTGAAAATCTGGATTTAACAAATTGGTTGCTTTTAACTTTACACTAAAATTTTTGTTGAAATCATAAGAAGAAACCAAATCTAAAGTTGGTATACCTTTTTCTAAAACATTCTCGAAACCTCTTGTACCAACAGAATAAACTCTTTCACTGAAATAGTTAAATACTATTGATGATATAAAAGTATTATCATTAATTTTTTTGTTGATAGAAATATCTGCATTCATTAAAAAAGGTGTAGCTCCTTCTAAATTACTTGTAGTATTTGTAAATTGGGCTACCGAGTTTTTATCTAAATTAACATTAGAAACTAAAATCGAAGTATTTAAACCTGCCATTATTTCTAAATCTTTGTCTTCAATTTTATAGACGCTTTTTCTAGCTTCAATTTCTAAACCATAGACACTTGCATCTTTACCAACATTTAAATATGTTAATGTATTTCCTCCTGAAGGAATTTCACTTCTAGCAATTGGATTTTGAATGTATTTATAAAAACCTGTTAATGTTATTAATTCTGATGATGACATATAATACTCATATTTAGCATCAAAATTATAATTGTCTGAAGGTTTTAAATTTGGATTTCCTTGAGATGAAAAACTTACATCTTGGTATTTAAAAGGTGCCGTTTCTTTAAACTGTGGAAACGTATAACTTTGGCTTCCTGCAATTCTAAAAATACTGTTTTCATTAAAGTTATATTTTACATTAAAACTTGGTAAAACATATGTTCTATCTAAATTAGAAGCGCCGTCTAAAGAAGATTGTGCAATATTTGTATTGTAGGTAACTCTTTGTTGAATTTTCTCGAATCTACCACCAACTGAAGCTATTAAATTATCTCCTAATTGATACACCAAATTACCAAAAGCGGCAAACACTTGTCTTTTACCTCTGTATGTAAATGGTACAAAAGCAGCAGTATTACTTGCACTACCCCTACCTGTTTCAAGCTCAAAAATATTGTTATCTATAGATGATTGATTAAAAACAGCATCTGGGTTATTGATGTCTATAGCAACTCTACTAGAAAAATCGTGATTAAAAATAGTTGCAGAAAACAAACGTTCTGTATATCTATAATCTCCTCCAAATTCCAAAACACTAATATCTTCTTCGTCTTTATTTAATTTGTAAGAAAATTTCCCTTTTGCAGCATAATCGTTTTCTTCTAATTTAGAAAAATAACGCTCATTTTCTCCTGCAGAACTTGTTTGTGGGCTATAAAAATTATCTCTAAATAAATATTTATTTGTTCTTCTGTCTGGCTCATTTCCTCTAATAAAATTTAAAGAACCTTTTGCTTCAAAATTTAATCTATCGGAAAATTTATAGTTTGCAATAAATTGATTTACATACAACTCATTATTATTGGTTTGTTGTCTTCTTTGAAACTCTAAATCTCCATCTTGTTCAGGATTATTAAATCCTAAATAATCTCCAACAGATTGTTTGTTATTATGAATAAATAAATGATTGTAAGCAATATTATGTCCTTCTGCAAACTTGTATTTTAAATTTGCCATTAAAATTTGCGACACATTATAATCGTACTTTTTAAAATCTTGATCTTGATAAACATCTCCAGAACTTGTAGTTTGTTTTATATTACCATCTACATAATTATAACTTCCGTCAAAACCACCAACTACAAAAAAGCTGAATGTGTTTTCATTAATATCATATTTTTTACCCGCAGCAAAAGATAAACTATTGTTTAATTGAAAATCTTGACTTTCTGGTTTCCAAGAATTATTAAAAGAGTATTTTGTTAAATCATTAACAGGAATACCTGCTTTTTGAGTTCCAAATCTATTGGTACCATTTATTGTTAAGAATTCTTTAGAAACCGTTTGTGTATTTGCACCAGCAGAAACACCAACGTTTAATAAACTTTTCTTTATTAATTCTTTCGAAACAATATCAATATTTGCACCACCAACATCACCATAAATTTCTGATGTAAATACTTTATTTACCCCTATATTTTTAATAACACTTGTATCAAAAAAATCTAAAGAGATATTTTTATACTCTGGATCTTCAGAAGGTAATGGCAAACCATTTAAAGTTGTAGAATTATATCTATCTCCCAAACCTCTTACAATAACATTTTTAGATCCTTTAGAAACACCTGCAGTTTTTGTTACAGCTCCTTCTGCATCAGAAACACCTTTTATAGATAATTCTTGTGCACCAATTGTTGTTTTAATAGAAACCGATTTTTTTTGCGCTAAAATTAAGGCAGTAGCTTTTTCTTTACTTGAACTAGATTTAACTATAATCTCATCTAAAGAAACACCTTCTTCTGCAGACATTAATTGGTTTACTGTAACAATTTCTCCTTCTTTTATAGAAAATGATTTCTCTACAGTTTTATATCCTAAAAAACTAAAAACCACAATATGGTTTCCTGCAGAAACTTTTAAAATATAATTACCATCAAAATCTGTGGTTGTACCAATTGTTGTTCCCTTAATTTGAACATTTGCAAACGGTAAAGACTCATTATTAGTTTCTTTATCGGTTAACAAACCTTTTAATGTTCCTTTGTTTTGTGCAGCAATAAATTGACTTAAAGCTAAAAAAGTAATAAATAAAAATTTCTTCATTTTATGTATAATTTACAGTTGCAAAAGTCTACTGCATTTGTAAACTCTATGTTAGTTGTAAATTATGATTGTATTACAGAAACATTAACTAGATGTTAATTAGATGAAATTTGTTAACAATTTTTTAATTTTCAGAGAACATTTAGTTTAAATGTTGGGTTCATATTTGTAATATCTTTAGAGATAATTAAAGTCATTATAATTATAGTTTTTGTCAACTTTTATATGACTAACTGCCTTTGGCCAAAGGCAGTTTTTTTGTTTTATTAATGATATATTAACATTACCTTAACATAACTATTGGTTATTTGCAGCGACAAAAACTAATAATTATGAAATTATCTGTGCTACAAAAAGTAGTAACTTTACTGTGTGTTTGTATTTTTTTAACTACAAACGCTCAAGAAACTAATGCACCAAAATTTGGAAAAGGTCTTTTTAATCTAGTTGGAAAAGACAGTACCTTTACTATGAAAGTTGGTTTACGTTTTCAAACGCTTGCTACTTCTAGATGGGATATTAGTAACGGACTTTCTAATCCAGAAACTTCTATGTTAATTAGAAGATCTCGTTTAAAGTTTGATGGTTTTGCATTTTCACCAAAATTAAAATATAAGATTGAATTGGGTTTATCTAACAGAGATCAATCTGGTGCATCAAAATACACAAGCAACTCTCCTAGATATGTAATGGATGCCGTTTTAAAATGGAATTTTACAGGAAACTTTGTTTTATGGTTTGGACAAACTAAATTACCAGGTAACAGAGAACGTGTTATTTCTTCAGCAAATTTACAGCAAGTAGATAGGTCTTTATTAAACAGTAGATTTAATATTGATAGAGATATTGGAGTACAATTAAGACATAAATTTAACCTTACTGATACTTTTTTAGTAAAAGAAATTTTTTCTATTGCACAAGGTGAAGGAAGAAATGTTACCACAGGAAATATTGGTGGACACCAATATACTACAAGAGTTGAGTTATTTCCTTTTGGAGATTTTACAAGCAAAGGAGATTATAAAGGAAGTGATTTAAAGTTTGAACAAAACCCAAAATTATCTGTTGGTTTTGCGTACGATTTTAATAACAATGCCTCTAGAACAAGAAGTAACCAAGGTTCTTATATGTTAAATGATACAGGTTTTTTCTCAACAAATATTTCAACTTTATTTATTGATGCTATGTATAAACATAAAGGTTTCTCTTTTATGGCAGAATATGCAAATAGAACTGCAGGAGATGCTTTAGCAAAAAACTCTGATGGAACTTTAACTGGAGATGAAGTACAAGTTGGTAATGGTTTAAATTTACAGACAGGATATTTACTTTCTAAAACATTAGAAGTTTCTGCACGCTACACAAATGTTACTTTAGATAAAAATATTACAGGAAAAGGTGCAGAAAATCAATATACTTTGGGATTATCTAAATATATTGCAGGACATAAGTTAAAAGTACAAACAGATGTAAGCTATACAGACATTGGTTTTAAAACAAATCAATTGTTATATAGACTTCAAGTTGATATACATTTTTAAGGTAATTAATATAACATAAAGGTAACATTCACAATTTTTTGTGTTTGTAAATTTGCAAAACTTAATTTAATCAAACAAAATGGGAGATCCATATATTTTAATGTTAGTCGCTTTAGCTGTTTTAGCTATTGTAGATTTAGTAGTAGGAGTTAGTAATGATGCTGTAAACTTTTTAAACTCGGCAATTGGCTCTAAAGCAATATCAGTTAGAAACATAATGATAATTGCCAGTTTAGGTGTATTCTTTGGTGCAATTACTTCTAGTGGAATGATGGAAGTTGCACGTAAAGGGATTTTTAATCCTAGCATGTTTATGTTCCAAGACATCATGTTTATTTTTATGGCAGTTATGATTACAGATATTCTATTATTAGATATCTTTAATTCTTTAGGAATGCCAACCTCAACAACAGTTTCTATTGTTTTTGAATTGTTAGGAGCAGCAGTTTGTATTTCTTTAATAAAGATTTCTGCAAACGATTCTCAATCAATTTCAGATATTTGGAACTATATCAACCATAAAAAAGCGTTAGAAATTATCAATGGAATCTTACTTTCTGTTGTGGTAGCTTTCTCTGTTGGTGCGTTAGTACAATTTGTCTCTAGACTAATTTATTCTTTCAATTTTGAAAAAAGAGCAACTTACATTAATGCTTTATTTGGTGGTTTTGCAATAACTGCAATTACTTATTTCATCATTATAAAAGGAATGAAAGGAACACCTTTTTATGGAGATGTAAAACATTTAATTGAAGGAAATACAATAGGAATTATTGCTGGAAGCTTTGTTGCTTGGTCTTTAATTTCGCAACTTTTAATATCTGCTTTTAAAATTAATATTTTAAAATTAATTATTGGAGTTGGTACTTTTTCTTTAGCAATGGCTTTCTCTGGTAATGATTTGGTAAACTTTGTTGGTGTACCAATTGCAGCTTGGAATTCTTACCAAGCTTGGGAAGTTTCTGGAGTTGCTGCAGATGCCTTTTCTATGGGGATTTTAGCAAAGAAAGTACCATCTAATGTTTGGTTATTATTATTGGCTGGAGGTGTTATGGTTGTTACTTTATGGACTTCTAGTAAAGCACAAAATGTAATAAAAACGGGTATCGATTTATCTAGACAAGGTGAAGGACATGAAAAATTTCAACCTAATCCATTATCTAGAGTAGTTGTAAGAGCTGCAATGGCTATTAACACAGGAATTAGTTATATAGTACCTAAATCTACCTTAGAATTTATAGATTCTAAATTTCAAAAACCTGTTATAGAATTACCAAAAGATAAAACTTTTGAGTTGCCAGCTTTCGATTTAGTAAGAGCAGCTGTAAACCTTATTGTTGCAGGTATTTTAATATCTATTGCAACTTCTATGAAACTACCTTTATCTACAACTTATGTAACTTTTATGGTTGCAATGGGTACATCTTTAGCAGATAGAGCTTGGGGAAGAGAAAGTGCTGTTTACAGAGTTGCTGGTGTACTTAATGTAATTGGTGGTTGGTTTTTAACTGCAATTACAGCCTTTTTAGCAGCAGCTGTTGTAGCATATTTAATTAGCTGGAATGTAGTTATGATTCCTATTTTATTAGCAGTAGTTGCTTTATTAATTGGAAGAAATACTTTAATACATAGAAAGAACACTAAAGAAGTTAAAAAACAAGAATATATAGAAAGAGCAGAGTTAATTACTATTAATGGAGTAATTGAAGAAAGTGCAGATCATATTTCTGAAGTAATATCTCGTGTAAATAAATTATATACCAATGTTGTAAATGATTTAGCTAATCATGATTTAAACAAGTTACGTAAAACTGACAAACACGTTAAAAAATTAAACGATGAGATTGATGGTTTAAAAGATGGTGTTTTCTATTTTATTAAATCTTTAGATGACACTTCTGTTCAGGCAAGTAGATTTTATATTATGGTTTTAGGTTATTTACAAGATGTAGCACAATCTATTAGTTATATTTCTAGAGCAAGTTACAAACACGTAAATAATAATCATAAAAACTTAAAGAAAGGACAAATAAAAGATTTAAAAGAAATAGATATTCAGTTATCTACTTTATTAAATAAAGAAGCAGCTATTTTTGAAAATAGAGATCTAGATGATTTAAATGCACTTTTAATAGAGAAAAATCAATTATTAAAGAATGTATCTGCATCTATAGAAAAGCAAGTTGCTAGAATTAGAACAGATGAAACAAGTCCTAAAAACACTACATTATACTTTAGTGTGTTGTTAGAAACAAAAGATTTAATTACAGCTTTAATGAACTTGTTACAAACGTATGAAGAGTTTCATTTAAGTACAAAACAAGTACAATAAGTATAAGTTTTAGACATAAAAAAAACCATGAATTTCTTCATGGTTTTTTTTATGTCTTATTTTTACTAAAACCAAAACCCTAAATTAAATAGCCAATATCTTTTTTTAGTATCTGGAGACCAACTATATTTAAGTTCTACAGGACCTAAAAAAGAATCGTAACTGTAACCTAAAGCGTAACCAGATTTTATATTGTCAAATAAATCTATGTTTTTAAAAACATTTTCTTCTAGTCTTGCGTAGTTTGCTATTACAGAAAAATAATGCCTTTCTCCTACTCTATATCTAAAATCGAATTGAGATTTAACAAAAGAGTTATTAGACATTGCTGTAAACTCATAACCATAAAGAGAAACAAAAGTATTTATGTAATTCTGGTTATAATCTCCTAAATAAAAATCGAAAATATTAGAAGTTGGTTTACCAAATGTAAAACCTGCTTCATTTGTATTCTGAAACGTAAATCTATCACCAAAAGAAGTAGCAAAACCTATAGTACCTTTTCCTTGAGAAAACATTTTAAAATCTTTATTATAATCTGATGATGCCATGTACCATTTAAAGTTTAAATCTGCAAAATAACCTTTGGTTGCAAAGTATCTTTTATTGTAAGTATCTAGTTTTAAATACCCAAAAACATTGTAATAATGACTTTTATCTATAATACCATCTGGGTTTACTGTAGATGCTAAAGTTTCTGTAGCGGCTCTAACCCATTTATGTTCTAAACCAAGTCCTAAAGCAAATTTTCTATTAAATGTAGTTTGAAAAAAAGTTTGATTTGTAATATCTGAATAACTTAAATTAACCTTACTTACATTTGGTAAATTAGAAACTTGGTTAAATTTAGAATTACTTCTAAAATGATTATATCTAGACCTAAAACCATAACTAACATAAAAACCATTATCTACAAAATAGCTTAAATTATACCTTAAGTTATCTCCCAAAATCATATCTAAAGAAAACAAGTCATTGTCTTTAAGTAAATGTTTTTGATTGTAAGTTGCCAAAACACTAGATTTATATAGCAAATCATAATGAACACCAATTTGAAGATTTGCATTTTCGTCAGATTCCTTTACTTTAAAATCTAACAAATAGCTTTTGTCTATTTTCTTTATTAGGTTGTACTCTATTCTATTATAATTTCTAGTTGCAGATAATAAGTATATTTTTTTAGTAATATCATTTCTAGACAAACTATCTCCTTCTTTAATATTCAGTTTTCCAAGAACATAAGCTCTTGTATAATTTTCTGCACCATCAATACCTATAGACGATATTAAAAGTTTCTTTGTAGAAAACTTTAATGTTTTTCTTTTTCTTTTTACAATTTGTTTAGCCGCTATTTCTTCAAAAACTTTTGTGTATTTTTTTGCCTCAATATTTCCTTTTTCTAAAATTTCATTCTTTTTGTCAAAATCTACAACTGTGTAACTTTGTATTTCTGGATGAATGTAAACATCTAATTTCTTAATTTCCTCATCTGTTTTGCTATACATTTGATAGCTCATAATTTGGTTTAATAATGCAACAACAGAATTAATTTTGTCTTTTTGAAATAACTTACCTTCTACATCTACTCCAATAACAATATCTATTCCTTTATTTTTCATTACACTTACAGGAAAATTATTAGCAATACCACCATCTACTAAAAGTTTGTCTCCAACATCCACAGGGTTTAAAAGAGATGGAAAAGAACCACTAGCTCTTAATGCAATTGGTAAAGAACCTTTTTCTAATATTACTGGCGAACCATTTTCTACATCTGTAGCAATACAGAAAAAAGGGATAGAAAGTTTAGAAAAATCTTGATTCCCATCTACAGAATCGAATAATTCTAACAATAAATTTAATACATTCTGTCCTTTAGAAATACCTCTAGGCAAACCAACTCGTCCTTTATTTACAGGCAATGTTATAACCGTTTTTTCTCCATATTCTTTCTCAAAAAAAGTTTCAGAACTTCTTGGCAACCTGTCTCTTATAAGGGTTAAAAAATCTGTTTTTAAAACTATTTCTTCTATTTGATTTGCAGAATAACCAGCAGCGTATAAACCTCCAATTATAGCTCCCATACTTGTTCCGCCAATATAATCTAATTGAATTCCGGCTTTGTCTATCTCTTTTAAAACCCCAATATGTGCAAATCCTTTTGCGCCACCACCACTTAAAACCAAACCTATTTTAGGTTGCTTTTTTTGTGAAAAAACAGAGAAAGAAATCAAAATAAAAAGGAGGAATATATATTTTTTCATAATTATTTTTTGTGGTAAAAGTTATACACTTTCGTGGCTCTTGAATGCCCAATTTCATTTTTTAGGTCTTCTAAAGAAGCTTCTTTAACACGTTTAGCCGATTTAAATTTACGTAATAAAGAGGTAATTGTTTGTGCACCAACATCTGGTATTTGTTCTAATTCAGATTTTATAGCACTTTTACTTCTTTTATTTCTATGAAATGTAATACCAAATCTATGTGCTTCGTTTCTTAAATACTGTGTAATTTTTAGAGTTTCAGATTTTTTATCTAAATATAATGGTATTGGATCATCTGGATAATAAATTTCTTCTAATCTTTTGGCAATACCAATAATGGCAATCTTACCTCTTAAACCTAAAATATCTAAACTTTTTAAGGCAGATGATAATTGTCCTTTTCCACCATCTACAATAATTAATTGTGGTAAAGGTTCATCTTCAGCCAGCAAACGCTTGTATCTTCTATAAACAACCTCTTCCATAGAACCAAAATCATCTGGACCCACAACCGTTTTAATATTATAATGTCTGTAGTCTTTTTTACTTGGTTTTCCATCTTTAAAAACTACACAAGCTGCAACTGGGTTTGTTCCTTGAATATTAGAATTATCGAAACATTCTATATGTCTTGGCTCTTCTTTTAAACGCAAATCTTTTTTCATTTGCGCCATAATTCTTTTTACATGTCTATCTGGATCTACAATTTTAATTTGCTTAAATTGTTCTTGTCTGTAGTATTTTGCATTCCTTTCAGATAATTCTACAATTCTTTTTTTATCGCCTAATTTAGGGATTGTAACTTTTACAGTTTCTCCTAAATTAACTTTAAAAGGCACATAAATTTCTGGTGATTGAGAGTTGAAACGTTGTCTTATTTCAACTATAAATAATTCTAATAATTCTTTATCTGTTTCGTCTAATTTTTTCTTAATTTCTGTGGTATGAGATTGAATAATAGAACCGTTAGAAATCTTTAAAAAGTTTGCATAACCATGGGTTTCATCAGAAATAATAGAAAATACATCTACATTATTTATAGATGGATTTATAATAGTAGATTTTGCTTGGTAATTGCTTAATAAATTTAGTTTTTCTTTAATTTTTTGTGCTTCTTCAAACTCCATTTTTTCAGCAGCAATCATCATCATTTTATTAAACTTCTCTAGACTTTCTTTAAAGTTCCCTTTAATGATATTCCTAATTTCTTTAATAGAATCGTTGTAATTAGCTTCTGTTTCTAACCCTTCACAAGCACCTTTACAGTTTTTTAGATGATATTCTAAACAGACTTTATATTTGCCTTCGTTTATATTTTGCTGACTCAAATCATATTTACAAGTTCTTAACGGATACAATTCTTTTATTAAATCTAATAAAACCCTAACTGTTCTTACAGATGTATATGGACCAAAATATTCAGAGCCATCTTTAATAACTCTACGTGTCATAAAAAGTCTTGGAAAACGTTCTTTTTTTATACAAAGCCAAGGGTAACTTTTATCGTCTTTTAATAAAATATTATAGCGAGGTTTGTATTTTTTTATAAGATTATTTTCTAGCAATAAAGCATCCGTTTCAGTTTCTACAACAATATGTTTAATGTGTGCTATTTTTTTAACTAAAACGCGTGTTTTACCATTTTCATGGTTCTTATTGAAGTAAGAAGAAACTCTTTTCTTTAAATTCTTTGCTTTTCCTACATAAATAATTACATCATTTTTATCGAAATATTGATACACTCCTGGTGTATTGGGTAAGGTTTGTATTTGAAGTTCTAAAGATGCAGACATACTACGAAAATAACATTTTTTACTCCATTACTAATATAGAATTGTTAGAATATTCTACTTAAAACAAGTACAAACACCTGATTTTAGTTTTAATTTTGGGTATTAACACTATATTTATTTTAAATTTCTATAACTTTAGAACCTAAACAAAACTTATTAACTAACTTAAACATTACCCAAACATGGAAAATCAACCAAACAACATCCCAAAACCTAACCCAAGAAACACTATTAGTTTAGAAGTTGCCAAACAATGGGCAAAAGAATGGAGAGATGATGAAGCTTCTTACAACAAATACAACCAGTGTAGAGCTTTTAACATACCAAAAAAAGATTTAATTGAAGTACTTGCAGAAGGTGTAGAAAGTATTAGAGCATATATTGGTGTAGAAAAAATTGACGTGAAAGGAAAACAATCAATCTTTACAGAAAAATTAATGATTGTTGGTGTTGATAAAAATGGAAAAGACATGATTTCTTCTTCGGATGGATTAACTTTAGATGATGGAAAAGGAGAAATTTTTGATTTTTCTGAACCATGCCCTCATGTTTGTGATGAAGGTAGTCCAATAAATGGTGGATAATAATACACTAAAAAGCTGTCATTAAAATGACAGCTTTTTAGTTTGAAAAATTAATCAATTCATTATTTTTTTTAATTATTCAATTTATTAAACACATTAGATGGATACTATTTTTTTATTACGTAAGAGCATCATCTATTTTGGTTATTTAGTTTTATTAATAAATGTTATTTTATATAGCATAAGTTATAAGAAAAAACCAATTGCATATAAGTATATCTATTTATATTTAGTTTTAAGTATAATTATTCAGTTTATAAGCGCATACCTTGCTTCCAAAAAATTGAACAACTTATTATACTTCCATATATTTAATATTGGTCAATTTATTTTAATCTCTTTACTATTTTTAAATATTTTAAAAAATAAAGTTCTAAAAATTATCTTAAAGTATAGCCTTTTTATTATACCTTTTTTTCTAATATTATTTTTTATTTTAAATCCAAAATCATTACTAGCATTTAATATTGCAGAAATTTTGTTTTGTTCAATACCATTGATTATTTCTAGTTTTTTATTTTTTGTAGAGAAAATTGATTCTAAAAACAGAAAATACATTTATTTCAATTCTGGCTTTTTCATATACACTCTATGCAGTACATTATTATTTTGTGCAGGTAACTTAAGCAACAAGACATTAAGGTTATTGTGGCTTTTTAACTCTTTTATTTATTTAATGTTTCAAATTATTATTTTTATAGAATGGTATAAAAACTTTAGAAAAAAAACTTATTGAATTATTTCTTAAAATCTTAAAACACGTATTAACCCCTGATTTTAATTACAGGTACAACACCAATTGTTTTAAACCTTATCTTTAACTTAAAAGTTTTTTCCTTAACTTCGTTATTTACATAATAGCCAAGCCCCCAATGGAAGAATTGTTTACAGAAGAAAACCAAGTGATAACAATTGTACTTATTGGCGTTTTATTGCTACTTCTAATGGGAGTTGCTCTACTATTATTTTTCTTCTTCTCTAGAAAAAAAATAGTAGAAAAAGAATTGGAGAAAAAAACGTTAGAGATAAATCATCAAAAAGAAATTATACAGTCTATAATTGTTACCCAAGAAAAAGAACGCAAACGTATAGCCCAAGATTTACATGATGACATTAGCTCTAAATTAAACGTAATTAACTTAAATGCAAATCTCTTAAAAGAAGGAGAGTTAACTCCAGAAGAATACTTAATTGTTAACGATAGTATTTTAGATGCAACAGATAAAACATTAGAAAGTGCTCGTAAAATTGCCCATAATTTATTGCCGCCAATTTTAGATAAATTCGGTCTTAAAGACGCTTTAGAAGAATTAGCAGATTCTTTTAATAATAGTAGAAAAATTACTATTGAATATAATTTAGAATACCCAAAAGCATATTTAAAACCAGAAAAAGAACTCCACTTATTTAGAATAACACAAGAGTTAATAAACAATTCTGTAAGACATGGTAAAGCTAAAAATTGTACCATAAGAATAAACTTAACAGATAGTAAATTAATTTTCACATATTCAGACAATGGTGTTGGTTTTAATGTTGATGACAAAAACCATCAACTTGGGTTAGGCATGAAAAATATAGAAAGTAGAGTTGCTTTATTAAAAGGAAGTTATATTATAAAAAGTGCAAAAAATAAAGGTTTTAAGACAATAATCACCATATAATCCCCCAAAATCATGAAACTAATTAACATTGTAATTGCAGATGATGAGCAGCTTTTTAGGAGTGGAATTCGTTTTTTACTAGAAAGAGAAACAAACTTTAATGTTATTTTTGAAGCTGAAAACGGACAAGAACTTGTAGATTTTATAAGCAACACAGAAGAATTTCCAGATGTTATATTAATGGATCTTAAAATGCCAGAATTAAATGGTGTAGAAGCCACTAAAATTATTCATAAAACACATCCAAACATAAAAATTATTGCACTTACTAGTTATGATGGAAAATCTTTTATAACCAATATGATTGATGTTGGTGCTTCTTCTTATTTACTTAAAAACACAAGTCCCAAAAATGTGGTGCACACTATAAATGAAGTCTTTGAAAAAGGTTTTTATTATGATGAAAAAGTCTTAAAAATTATTCATGAAAATATTATTTCTTCAAGTGGAAAAAGAATTAAAAGCGATTTAGATAAAAAATTACTTTCTAAAAGAGAAATAGACGTTTTAGAACTCATTTGTGAACAGTACACAACTGCAGAAATTGGCGAGAAACTTTTTATTAGCCCAAGAACAGTAGAAGGTCATAGAAATAATTTGCTATTAAAAACACAGTCTAAAAATGTAGCTGGTTTGGTAATTTATGGTATTCAAAAAAAATTAATAGAAATTACACCAGATTTTAATCTTTAACCTCAATAAAATCTATTTTTAAGGGTATATATACTTAACAAACAAGTATATATACCCTTTTTTATTATTAGTGATTTGTTCTCTAAAATACATCAATAGTTACTACTAAATTTGGAGTGTATAATGATATACAAACTAACTTATTAACTTAAATTATTTTATTATGGAACCATTTATTGGACAAATTATGGCATTTGTAGGAAACTTTGCTATTAGAGGATGGGCTCAATGTAACGGCCAATTATTACCTATTTCGCAAAACACAGCACTTTTTTCTATTATTGGAACCACTTATGGTGGAGATGGAAGAACCACATTTGCTTTACCAGACTTAAGAGGAAGAGCACCTATGCATTTTGGTAATGGACCAGGATTAAGTGATTATAGATTAGGAGCAAAAGGTGGTGTTGAACAAGTAGTTTTAAACCAAACACAAATGCCTTCTCATAATCACTTTGCTACAGCAACAGAAGTAACTGTTTCTTTAAAAGCAAGTTCTGCTGAAGCTGACCTGCATGTACCAGTAGCTGGATCTTCTTTGGCAGCAGGAAATGAAGTAAATGGTAGAGGAACAGACCCTATCCAAATGTATAATTCTTCTACTCCAGATGTTACATTAGGTGGTGGAACTTCAAGCGCTACTAACGTAACTATTGCAAACTCTGGTGGTAACTTGTCTCACGAAAACAGACAACCTTTTTTAACAGTTAATTATTTAATTGCTTTACAAGGAATATTTCCTCCAAGAAGTTAATCTTCTTAAAATCATTTTAAAAAGTTGCTTTTTTAAAAAAAGTTTTCAATTTCTATTTAAAAAAACCATCATTTTTATTCAGAATATGATGGTTTTATAAGTTTTAAAAAAAACTAGACAAGTTGAATTTCATTTTTATTTTAACCTTTCTAACCGTCTATTTTATTCAGTGATTTTACATATAATTAAAACTCTGTTCTAAAATATAGATAATAATAAAAATCAGGTATTTATACGCGTTTTTTTTAATCTATATAAAAATATCTTTGATAATCATTCATACAACTTAAAATTCAAGTGTATTTTAATTTTAAAATTAATCTATTATGAAAAAAATTACTCAACTCTTACTATTTTTTGCTTTTATAAGCAATGCCACATTTGGTCAAACAACAGAAACTTTCGAAGATGAAACAGCAGGTTCAACTTCTTTTACTGATAATGGACAGACATTTAATATTACTTCTACAGTTGCTTCAGAAACATATGATATTGAAAGTATTAGTGGAGCAGGTTGGAGTGGTTCTGCTAATGATAATAAATTTATTGATAATTCATTTACTGGAGACAATACAAATAATGGGACTAATTTTACCATAAAAACGAACAACTCAAATAAATTTACAGTAAAAGAGCTGTACCTATTTTGTTCTACGAAATCATTAACTGCACATAGTGGTACCTTAACAATAACTGGTAAATTAAACGGTAATCCTACAGCAGTATTTACGATTACTAAAAATTCAGGTTTTGCAAATCCAGTTACTTTTTCGCCAAATAATGGTTACACTCATATTAATTTTTCTACAGAAGGTGGTGTAGATAATTCTAACAAAATAATAGATGAATTAATTTTTTCTGGAACTGGAAATTTAGATTATTTAGGTTTAGACGCCTTTAAGTGGGATGTTGGTTCCGTAAACACTGCTCCAGTAGCTACAGCATTTAATTCTCCAACAGTAGCAGAAGATGCTACTAATGTTTCTTTATCTGGAGCAAATATTTCTGATGCACAGGCAGCAGACACACAAACTGTAACAGTAACAAGTACTGGTGGTACTATTACTATAGGAGGTTCTACTGCAGCAAGTGTAATGACTTCTGGAAATGCAGCTACTGTAACTTCAGCTTTAAATAGTGCTACCTTTTCACCTACACCAAATTATAATGGTGCAGCAAGTATCAGTATTATTTCAAACGATGGTACAGTTAACTCTAACACAGCTACTGTAAATTTTACAGTTTCATCTGTAAATGATGAACCAAGTTTTACTGTAGGAGCAAATCAAACAGTTAATGAAAATGCTGGCGCACAAAATGTAACAAGTTTTGCTACAGCTTTAGAAGATGGAGATTCAGAAGTAACACAAACATTATCTTTTAATGTAACCAATAATAACAATGGTTTATTTAGTACACAACCAGCTATTAATGCTTCTGGTAATTTAACATATACTGCTGCTACAAATGCTTTTGGAATAGCAACTGTAACAGTAAATATTATGGATAATGGTGGTACAACTAATCCTGGTGACGATGATACTTCGGATGACCAAACATTTACAATTACAGTAAATCAAGTAAATAATACACCTATTGTTATCACAAGTATTTCTGATGATACAGGAGCAAGTACTACAGATTATATAACCAATGATAATACACCAACTGTAAATGGTACAGCAGAACCAGGAAGTACAATTACTTTAGTTGTAAACGGTACTTCAACAGCTCTTTATGGAATAACAGCAACAACCAATTCAATGGGAGTTTTTGCTTTTCCTTTTCCAGCTGCTTTTGGTACTTTACCAGATGCTACAGCTATGTTATCAGCTAATTCTACATTGAATAGTACAACTTTAAGCTCATCAACTCAAGCGGTTACTGTAGATACTACAGACCCAGCATATTCTTCAGCTACAAGTTCAATGGTTGCAGAAAATACAACCGGTACAGTTTTTACAGTTACAACTACAGATGCAACTGCAGTTACTTACGCTATTACAGGTGGAGCAGATCAAGCCGATTTGAGTATTACTTTGGGTGGATTAGTCACTTTTAATACTATTCCAGATTTTGAAAACCCTGTAGATAGTGATACTGACAATGCTTATATAATTGATATTACAGCTACAGACTTGGCAGGAAATTCAGCAGTACAAACCGTTACATTAAGTGTAATAAATGGCAATCATATTTGGGCAGGTGTAACTGCAGAT
This sequence comes from Polaribacter pectinis, assembly GCF_014352875.1. Taxonomy (NCBI): domain Bacteria; kingdom Pseudomonadati; phylum Bacteroidota; class Flavobacteriia; order Flavobacteriales; family Flavobacteriaceae; genus Polaribacter; species Polaribacter pectinis. The sequence goes on along the minus strand of NZ_CP060695.1, from coordinate 3,319,460 downwards.
TGGTCAACACCCAGTAACTGGAATGAGAATTTATTACCAACTACTTCAGATAATATAATTATACCTAATGTAGGAATGAAACCTGTAATTACTTCTGGTACAAATGCAGTAGCCAATAATATTACTATTGATGCTTCATCATCTTTAACAATAAACACAGGTGGTTCTTTAACAATGGAAGGAGATTTAAATCAAAATGGAACCTTCACCATAAATTCTGATGCAACTTCTAACGGTTCATTAATTGTAAAAGGAACACATTCTGGAACAGGAACTGTAGATTATGCAAGATATCTTTCTACTTCTGGTGATGCATTAAAAGGTTGGCACTTAATATCTTCTCCTGTAAATGGTAAAAATATTGATGAATTCTTTGGAAGTTTAGTTACAAATGGTAATAAACGTGGGGTTGCACCTTATGTAAACACAAATGCAGCTACTTTTAAATGGGAGTATTATTTATCAACAGATTTTCCTGGTTTTTTTACAGAAGGTAAAGGTTATACAATGAAAAAATCTACTGCAGGAACACTAACTTTTAACGGATTTTTAAATACAAACAATGCAGGTATTTCTATAGAAGTTAAAGCAACAGGAGATCAATTTAATGCTATAGGAAATCCATATACTTCCTACATTAATAGTGGTCTATTTTTAGACAATGTTGATGCTGGTAGATTAACTGAAAAAACAATTTGGTTATGGGATGAAGCTGGTAATGCAGGTGCAGGAGAATACATCACTACAAATAGTGCAACAGCTTACAAAGTTGCTCCTGGGCAAGGTTTTTTTGTAAAAGCTTTAGCAACAGGAAATGTAACTTTTTCTGAAGCAATACAAACCCATGTTGGTGGAGATACTTTTTTAAGAGAAGAAAGCAAACCAGAAATTAAACTCTCTCTTACAGATGGTACAAATATAAAATCGTCAGAAATCTTTTATATAGAGAATAAAACAACTGGTTTCGATGACGGATATGATAGTTCTATGTTTAATGGAGTTTCTAGTCCTTTTGCGGTTTACACTCAATTAGTTACTGATAATCAAGGTAAAAATCTTGCTATTCAAACTTTGCCCGATATTAATTACGAAAACATGGTAATTCCTATTGGTGTAAATGCAGAATCTGGTAAAGAAATTGTATTTTCTTTGGAAGCATCTAACTTTTCATCGGATATGAAAATATATTTAGAAGATAGAAGCACAAATACATTTACAAGATTAGAGGAAGCAAATAGTACTTATACAGTTACTTTAACAGAAAGTCTAAACGGAGTTGGAAGATTCTACCTACACACAACAGAAAGTGCTTTAAGTGTTGATAACGAAGCGACATTAGCAAATATTAGCATTTATAAGCTTAACAATTCTACAGTAAAAATAGCTGGTTTACAACAAGGAAAAGCTTCTATAAAATTATTTAATATACTTGGTAAACAATTGATACACAATTCTTTTACAACTAATGGAACAAAAGAGATTTCTTTACCCAAACTAGCCACAGGCGTTTATATTGTAAAACTTACAACAGAAAATGGTAAGTTAAACAAGAAAATAATTATAGAATAATAACGATAATTTTAAGACAAAACATCATGAAAAACCAAAACGAAAACACTCAAGATATTGCTCAAGAAATTACTCGTAAAGAAGCAATTAAAAAAATTGGAAATTATGGTAAATATGCTGCTTTAACAGCTTTAGGAACCTATTTAATTCTAAACCCACAAAAAGCACAAGCTGCTAGTCCTGAAGACCCAGGAAGTGGATTTTAATATAATAATTATTATTATAGGGGATAGTAATTATTTAAAACCGATACATAAAGTATCGGTTTTTTTAATTTTTAAAATTACTTAAAAAACTAGTATTTGTATTATCTACTACCTCCCAACCATAAATAGCAGAAAGCTGGTAAATTTTTGAAAGTTCTTCTAATAATCTAGTTTTTGCTTTTGTTTTTAAATTAGTAACTTCTATAGTTTCCTTTATTTTCTCAATACTTTTTTGGTTGATTTTATTCAATTCTTCTTTAGAAAAAGCATTAAAACTACTTTGCTGTAAATCGAAATATTTTATATCTGGGGAAATAAGTATTTCCTCTTTTGGTATTTTATTAATACTAATTTTCTTGCCAATAGAATCTATTTCAATTTCTAATTTAGACAAATCATAACCAACCTCTACTTCTGCATTTACAGTAACAATGGCTTTTTTATCAAAAGAAAGGTAATTGTAAAAATATTTTTTAGAGTCGGAATAATTATAAACTTCAGAGAAAGTTCCTTTAGAAACTACAAGTTTACTCAAGTTTTTTATAGAGTTAACTACTACTTGAATTTCTTCTTTTTTATGATTTTCAATTTTTGGTTTGTACCAAAATTTTGCAATTAGAAAACCTAATAAAAAAACGGCAATGTATTTTAGAAAACGCATCTTTTAAAACTTTTTTTAAAGATACTAAAAGATTATGCTTCTATTTTCTTTTCTTCTTTTGGAAAAGCTTGTTTGCTAAAAATAAAAAGTAAGGCAACACCAACAGAAATAAAAGCATCTGCAGGGTTAAATATATATTGAAAAAAAGTAAAGAATTCTCCGCCAACAAAAGGAATCCAATCTGGTAAAACTCCTTGCCATAAAGGAAAGTAAAACATGTCTACAACTTTACCATGAAAAATTGTACCATAAGGATTGTCTGAAAAAAGTGTTGCCACTTTATGTTCTGAAGAATCGAAAATAACTCCATAAAAAACAGAATCTATGATATTACCAACTGCACCAGAAAAAATTAAAGAAATTGCTATAATAACAGCATTGTTTACTTTTCTTTTTATGGTTTGTGTTAACCAATAAATAATTCCACAAACAGCAACTAATCTAAACAAGGTTAAAAAAAGCTTACCAGCTTTTCCGCCAAACTCAAAACCCATTGCCATTCCATTATTTTCTGTAAAATGAAGAATAAACCAATCGAAAACTACCACTTCTTCTCCAAGAGCAAAGTGTGTTTTTACATAAATTTTAATTATTTGATCTAGAATAATTGCGATTAATATGGTAAGAATTGCAAGGTTCTTTTTTGACATTTTTCTGAATTTGTAATCGCAAAAATAAGAATAAAATTGTGTTTATTCCGTTGTTAAGAAAATATTAGCTTTTATAGAATTAATGGAGAATTTATTACTCAATTTTTTATCAAATTTTTCATACTTTTTAGTAAACAGAACATCATCAACTTTAATTTTACCTAAAGTAGAAATCACTTTAGTGTTTGTCTTTTTTAAGTTTGCATAGACATTTCCTGCATATAATTTTATTTCTGCATCTTCTTTAATGTCATGAAGTTTTAAAATTCCTTTTTCAATAAAAATAGCTAAACTACCGGCATAACTTTTAGATTCTATGTTAATACTTTCTCCAAAAAAAGTAACCTTTTTGCCTTTTGGTACTTTAATAATAGCATTTGCTCTTTTTAATCTTTTGGTAATGTATTTTCTAAAAACTGTTTCTTCACTTTTAAAATTATCAAAAGAAAATTCAATTTTAACAACTTTGTATTCTTCTTTAAAAATAATGTGTTGTTTGTTGGGGTTTTCTGCAATTAGCGTAATTTCTATAAATTCTGAATCTGAATTTTCTAGTACAAAATCATCTAATCCAATTGTAGAAATTTCTATTTCATTTAATTGACTTTGAAATTTTTGAATTACTTTTTTCTGTGAAAAGGCAACAACAGAAACTAATAAGAAGAAAAGCAAAATTCTCGACTGTACTTTAACAGACATTCGTTAGATAGTTTAAACAAAAAAGCTTCCAAAATTTGGAAGCTTTTTAATAATTATTGTTTGCGTTTTGCTTCTATGCTTAACGTTGCATGAGGCACTAACTTTAAACGTTCTTTTTGTATTAGCTTTTTAGTTACTCTACAAACACCATACGTTTTATTTTCTATACGTAATAAAGCATTTTTAAGGTCTCTAATAAACTTTTCTTGTCTAATGGCTAATTGCACATTTGCTTCTTTGCTCATTACTTCAGAACCTTCATCAAAAGATTTAAAGTTAGATAAAGTATCATCTGTACCGTTATTTGCATCGTTTTTATAAGAAGCTTCTAACAAAGCTAAATCTTCTTGAGCTCTTGCTATTTTTTTTTCAATGATTGCTTTAAATTCTTGCAAATCTTCGTCCGAATATTTTAATTTAACATCTGACATAATTTTAGATTTTTTCGATTAATATTCTACTTTTAATGGTATCGAATTCAATTTCTGTACCATTTTCTAATTCATCCACAAAAACCAATTCTTTGGTTAATGTTTCACTCATGATGTATTCTTTATTATCGTTGATAGACTGTTGTAAGTTTTCGAAATTTAAAACCGTTAATTTAATTTTATCAGTAACTTCTAAACCTGTGTCTTTTCTTGCATTCTGAATTCTATTAACCAATTCTCTGGCAACACCTTCTTTGCGCAATCCTTCTGTAATGGTAACATCTAAAGCAACTGTTAAACCACCTTCATTTGCAACCAACCAACCTTCTATATCTTTTGATGATATTTCTACATCTTCGCGTTCCAAAGTAATATTTTTTCCATTAATTTCTATAGAAATGTTTTTATCTTTTTCTATTTTGTTAATATCTTCTTGTGTAAACTTCTGAACTTCAGCTGCAACAAAACGCATATCTTTTCCAAATTTAGGTCCTAAAGCTTTAAAATTAGGCTTAATTTGTTTGATTAAAATGTCTGATGCGTCATCTAAAATTTGAACTTCTTTAATATTTACCTCATGCTTTATTAAACCTGCAACTGCTAAAATTTCTTCTTTTTGCTGATCATTATCAACAGGAATCATAATTTTTTGCAATGGCTGACGTACTTTAATCTTTTCTTTTGCTCTTAATGATAAAACTAAAGAAGAAATTGTTTGTGCATTTTCCATTTTACGTTCTAAAGATTTATCTACAAAGCTTTCATCAAATTTTGGGAAATCTGATAAATGAATACTTTCTGATGTTTCTTTACCTGTAACAGAATTTAAATCTTGATACAATTTGTCCATAAAAAATGGTGCAATTGGCGAACCTAACTTTGCAATAGTTACCATACAAGTATACAATGTTTGGTAAGCAGAAATCTTATCTGTTTGGTAATCTCCTTTCCAAAAACGTCTTCTACTTAAACGTACGTACCAGTTACTTAAGTAATCTTGTGTAAAATCAGAAATTGCTCTTGCTGCTCTTGTTGGTTCATATTCTGCGTAGAATTTATCAACTTTAGCAATTAAAGTATGTAGTTCAGATAAAATCCATCTGTCTATTTCTGGTCTGTTTTCTAAAGCAATATCTTCTTCAGAATAAGAAAAACCATCAATATTTGTATATAAAGTGAAGAATGAATACGTGTTATATAAAGTTCCGAAAAACTTACGTTTTACTTCTTCAATTCCTTCTAAATCGAATTTTAAATTATCCCAAGGATTTGCATTCGAAATCATATACCAACGAGTTGCATCTGCTCCATAAGTTGATAATGTTGTAAATGGATCTGTTGCGTTTCCTAAACGTTTAGACATTTTATGTCCGTTTTTGTCTAAAACTAAACCGTTGGAAACAACGTTTTTATACGCAACTGAATCGAAAACCATTGTTGCAATTGCATGTAACGTATAAAACCAACCTCTTGTTTGGTCTACTCCTTCTGCAATAAAATCTGCTGGAAAAGATTCGTTTCCATCAATTTTATTTTTATTTTCAAACGGATAATGCCATTGTGCATAAGGCATAGAACCAGAATCGAACCAAACATCAATTAAATCGCTTTCGCGTTTCATTGGTTGTCCAGAAGCTGATACTAAAGTAATTTCATCTACAATATTTTTATGCAAATCTATTTTCGCATAGTTTTCTTCAGAATTATTATCAACTTCAAAATCTTCGAAAATATCTTTTGCTAAAACTCCTGCTTCAACAGCTTTCGCCATTTCTTCTTTTAATTCTTTAACAGAACCAATACAGATTTCTTCTTTACCATCTTCTGTTCTCCAGATTGGTAAAGGAATTCCCCAATATCTTGAACGAGATAAATTCCAGTCGTTTGCGTTTGCCAACCAGTTTCCAAAACGTCCTGTTCCTGTAGATTCAGGTTTCCAGTTAATCGTTTTGTTTAAAGAATGCATTCTATCTTTAACATCCGTTACTTTTATAAACCAAGAATCTAATGGGTAATATAAAATTGGCTTGTCTGTTCTCCAACAATTAGGATAACTGTGCTTGTATTTTTCGACTTTAAAAGCCTTGTTTTCTGTTTTTAATTTGATGGCAATTTCTACATCTACAGATTTTTCTGGTGCGTCACCTTCTGCATAATATTCGTTCTTTACATATTTACCCGCAAATTCAGTTACTTCTGGTCTAAATTTTCCTTGTAAATCTACTAAAGGCACTAAATTATCATTCTCATCTTTTACTAATAATGGCGGAATTGGAGGTACTGCTTGTTTTGCAACCAATGCATCATCTGCTCCAAAAGTTGGTGCTGTGTGTACAATTCCTGTTCCATCTTCTGTAGTAACAAAATCTCCAGAAATTACTCTAAATGCATCTTGTTTATTCTCAAATTTACAATCATAATCTAAAATTTGCTCGTATTTAATTCCTACTAAATCTGTTCCTTTACATTCTGTAGCAATTAAGTAAGGTATTTTTTTATCGCCTTTATTATAGCTACTTAATTCTTCTACATTTTCTGCTTCAAAATTATTTTTTCCTACAAATTGTTTTCCAACTAAATTTTTCGCTAAAATAACGTGAATAGGCTCAAAAGTATATTGATTATAAGTTGCAACTACAACATAATCTATTTTTGGTCCAACAGTTAAAGCAGTATTACTTGGCAGCGTCCAAGGAGTTGTTGTCCAAGCAATAAAATTTAAATGGTCATACTTCTTTAGAAAATCTGGTAACGTGTTTTCAACAGCCTTAAACTGTGCTACAATTGTTGTGTCTGTAACATCTTGGTATGTTCCTGGTTGATTTAATTCGTGAGAACTTAATCCTGTTCCCGCTTTTGGAGAATATGGCTGAATTGTATATCCTTTATAAATAAGTTTCTTATTATAAATCTCTTTTAACAACCACCAAACAGTTTCCATATATTTTGGTTCGTAAGTAATATATGGATCGTCCATATCTACCCAATAACCCATTTTCTGGGTTAAATCGTTCCAAATATCTGTATAACGCATTACTGCTTTTCTACATGCAGCGTTGTAATCTTCTACAGAAATTTTTTTTCCAATGTCTTCTTTGGTAATTCCCAATTCTTTTTCTACACCTAATTCTATAGGTAAACCATGTGTATCCCAACCAGCTTTTCGCTTTACTTGGAAACCTTTCATGGTTTTATAACGTGGAAAAATATCTTTAATAGCACGTGCTAAAACATGATGTACTCCTGGAAGTCCATTTGCTGAAGGAGGTCCTTCAAAAAATACATAAGGCTCTGCGCCTTCTCTTGTAGTTACACTTTTTTCAAATATGTTGTTTTCTTCCCAATAGTTAAGAATTTCTTCTGCTACTTTTGGTAAGTCAAGACCTTTATATTCAGGAAATTTCGCTTTCATTGTTTCTCTTTTCTGATAAGATTGCGAAATTAATCAATTTCTTGTAATTCTTGGTTTTATGGCACAAAAAAAGAGCCTTTAAAAAGGCTCTTCTTATATTTTAACTATTTATTTATTACATTTTTGTAATTACAAACTCGGTTCTTCTGTTTGCTTGGTGTTCTTCTTTTGTACATTTAACACGGTTTGTATGATTGTCATTATCTACACAACCATTTGTTAAACGAGTTTCTCCATAACCTTTATCTACTATTCTACTAGAATTTATCCCTTTAGATATAATATATGCTACAGTAGATTTTGCTCTTCTTTCTGATAATCTTTCATTGTAAGAAGCTTTACCACGAGCATCTGTATGAGAACTTCCTCTAATTTCTAAACTTGGGTATTGTTTCATTATTGCCACAACAATATCTAATTCTGCTGCCGCATCTGGTCTTATATTAGATTTGTCATAATCGAAATAAATAGGTTTTATTTTAATTACAAGCTCATCTCTTTCGTTATAATTAAAGTCTGAAATGATATCTAATGCAAAATCTAAATCTAGTTCTATCTTTTCTTCTTCTGAACTGGCAAAAGACGCTGTATCTGGCTGATAATATTGTTTAGTAGCCATTACAGTATAGTTATTATTACAAGGTAATGTAAAAGTAAATGTTGCGTTTGCATCTGCAAACGTTTCTGTAACAACGTTACCATTAGCATCTTTTAAAACTAACTTTGCGCCTGGTAATGGTTTTTGAAACTTTTTATCTTTTACAATTCCAGTAACAGTTTGCATACATGGTGGTTTTGCAATAACCTCTGGTTTTTCTAATTCTACAACTCCATAAATATCGTCATCTCCAACACCACCTTCTCTGTTTGAAGATAAATACCCAGTTTTTGTTACTGGATTTATAGAAAAAGCAAAATCATCTAATTTAGAGTTTACTGGTGCTTTTAAATTTACCGGTTTTGTATAAACTCCTTTATCTTTTTTAGTTGCAAAAACATCTAAAGCTCCAATTCCAAAATGACCATCTGAAGAAAAATACAATACATCATCTTTTGATATGAATGGAAACATTTCTCTACCTTCTGTGTTTACTTCTGATCCTAAATTTTGAGGTGTTCCAAAAGATCCATCATCATTTATGTCTACTACATAGATATCTGTTTCTCCAATTCCGCCAGGCATGTCTGAAGCAAAATATAATTTTTTACCGTCTTTACTTACAGAAGGATGTCCTGTAGAGTATTCGTTACTATTAAAAGGAACTTCTTCTACATTAACCCATTCATTATAAACCCAAACAGATTTGTAAATTTTTAGATTGTTATATCCTTTTTTATCATTTCTATAAACTCCTTTATTGTAGTTGTTTCTGGTGAAATACATTGTTTTTCTATCTGGAGAAAAAGTAACAGAAGACTCGTGATATTTAGAATTTACATCACTTGTAAACATTGGTCTTTCTTCAGAATCATCTCCTTCATTAGTTGTTATTTTCTCTTTAATAACTTTATAAATGTCAAGGAAATTTTTGTTATTTCTTGTATGGTTTCTTTTAACAAATACGCTTCCTTCTCTTGGTGAAGAAAATAAAATTGTATTTCCATAATCTGTAACTCCAAAATCTGAATTAACTGTATTTATACTTCTTAAATTAGTAACAGTATATCCAGGGTCACCATTTATAAGTTCATTTAAGGTAGCTTCATGGTTTGTAAAATGAATTCCTCTAGAGTCATTCTTTTTAACTTGATGAAACTTTTTCATCCATTTATCTGATTCTTTAAAATTACCAGTTGCTCTTAAAGATTGTGCATACCTAAAGATATATTCTGGTTCTTGAGTTGGAAAATTTTGAAATAATCTAGTATAAGCTTCTAATGCAGTTTTCATTTCTACATTAAAATAATGGCTATCTCCAAGTCTTTGTAAGACATGTTCTGTTGCGTCTGACTCTGCTAATTTTTCATATTCTTCAGCAGCTAAACTATAAGATAAATTTTCAAAATGTGTATCTGCTTTTTTCGTTTCTTTAGTTTGACCCAATATGGTTAAAGAACTGAATAAAAGTACGATTGTAATTTGTATTATTTTTTTCATAATTGTATTGTTAAAACTAGAAGAATCTTGGAGATTTAATTTTATTTCTTTCAAAATCGAAATTAAATAATAAGAATATTTCGTGTGAACCTGAATTAAAATTACCAAGGTTTGTAAGTGTATAATCATAGGCATAACCTATTCTTAAATTCTTCCTTGCTCTTACATTTATTAATGCAGATACTGATTCATCTAATCTATATGAAAGTCCGAATTCTAATTTATCGTATAATAAAACGTTTCCAGAGAAATCTACAGATAATGGTGCTCCTTCTGCAGCTTTAACCATTATAGATGGTTTTAGTTTTAAATCTGCATTTAAATCGAAAACGTAACCACTTGTTAAAAATAAATGTTTTCTTTCTGATGCTCTACTTACCTGACCACCTTTTTTCTCAAAATGAAGAGTTTCTAATAAGTTAGGAATTGCTAGACCTGCATAAAATTTGTCTGTGTAATAATATGCTCCAAATCCAAAATTTGGTAATATTCTATTTGCTTTTTGATTAATTAGAGCTGCATCACTAGCAAGAGGTTCTGCAGGGTTTAAACATGGTAAACAAACATTAAAAAATGTTGCTCCTGCTTTTAATCCTAAAGCAAGTTTTCCTTTTTCACTAACATTTAAAGTGTAGGAAAAATCTCCATAAAAATTTTGCTCTTGAACTGGTCCCAATTTATCTACAATAACAGATAGACCTAAACCAACATTTTTACCTACTGGAGAATGAATTCCTAAAGTTAATGTTTCTGGAGCTCCTTCTATACCTACCCATTGTGTTCTTGCTAAAAAGTTAAGACTTAAAGCATCGTAAGATCCAGCGTATGCTGGATTTACGATGTTCATATTATACATGTATTGAGTATACTGTGGATCTTGTTGAGCTTTTGCAGAAACAGTAAATAAGATAACTGCAATGATTGTTATAATTTTTTTCATGTGTATTGCCTTCATGTTTATTATCTGTTTAAATATACCCATCCTGTTATTGGTTTTCTGCTTCCATCATTAAAATAGATGATGTAATAATAGGTTCCTACTGGTACAGGTTTACTCTTACTAAGTGTTAATCTTCCTGTAGAATAACCATCCCACCAGTTTGGATTTGTTTTTCCTCTATTACTATATTCATATACTTGATTACCCCATCTATTGAATATTTCTATTTTAAAGTTTGGATACTTAGTTAATATAGGTATAAAGAATGTATCATTAGTACCATCTCCGTTTGGTGTGAAAGCATTTGGAATAATACAGTTCGTTAAATCTATATGATCTGGAATACCATCTGAATCACAATCTAACATAGATTCGTCGATTGTTAAGATACCATCTCCATCATCATCAGCATCTAAATAATCTGGAATACCATCTCCATCAAAATCATCATTTGTTGGGTCTCCATCTCCATTTAGGTCTTCACTAATTGTGCTTTGACCATCATTGTCATCATCGGTATCTTGGAAATCTCTTTTACCATCTCCATCAGAATCTCTAATTTCATAATTTAGAACTCCACTATCGTCAGATGTTTCAAGAGGATCATATAATCCATTTACACCCGAACCTGTATCTGCTCCGTCAATTACTCCATCTCCATCAGCATCAGTAGCTTCTGAACCAGATTCTTCTAAATCTGTAATACCATCTCCATCTGAATCTGTATCTAAATGATCTGGAATACCATCTCCATCTGTATCTAGAGTATTGTCTCCTCCATTTTCATCTGTGTTAGGAATACCATCATTATCTGCATCTAAATCTTCACTATCCACAATACCATCGCCATCTGTATCATCTGTATCTAAATAATCTGGAATTCCATCACCATCATTATCATCGTTGTTGAAGTTTCCATCATTATTATTATCTTCATCTGCAGTAGCTACTCCGTCACCATCATCATCTTGATCTAAATAATCTGGAATTCCATCGCCATCTGAATCGTCATTGGTTGGATCTCCATCACCATTTATATCTTCATCCGCTGTATCTATTCCATCGCCATCATCATCCTGATCTAAATAATCTGGAATTCCATCGCCATCTGAATCATCATTGGTTGGATCTCCATCGCCATTTATATCTTCATCAGCTGTATCTATTCCATCGCCATCATCATCCTGATCTAAATAATCTGGAATTCCATCGCCATCTGAATCATCATTGGTTGGGTCTCCATCTCCGTTTATATCTTCATCAGCTGTATCTATTCCATCTCCATCATCGTCTTGATCTAAATAATCTGGAATTCCATCGCCATCTGAATCATCATTAGTTGGGTCTCCATCTCCGTTTATATCTTCATCTTCTGTTTCTATTCCATCTCCATCATCATCTGTATCTTGGAAATCTGATACTCCATCTCCATCTGTATCTTGAATTGTATACCCTAAATTACCGCTATCTGGAGTGTCTTCTACACCATCGAATAATCCATTTGTACCTGAACCTGTATCTGCTCCATCAATTACTCCATCTCCATCTGCATCTAACGCTCCACTTCCAGACTCTACAACATCATTAATTCCGTCGCCATCTGAATCTAAATCTAAATGATCAGGAATTCCATCGCCATCTGTATCTCTATTTGGATTTCCATTTTGTTCTACAGTATCTGGAATTCCATCATTATCATCATCTAAATCCACAGAATCTGGGATACCATCACCATCATTATCTGACTGAACGGTTATCGTTACTGTAGATGTCATACAAACTGCTGGGTTCACTGCAGTATTACAAACTGTATAATCTACTGTTACTGTTGTTCCTTCTTCTCCTGCTGCTGGTGTATAAGTCATCTCTCCTGTTAATGGATCGAAGCTTACAACTCCTGTTGCTGTTCCAGTTCCTGCATCTACAATGGTAGTGTTTGGCCCTGGTAAGTAATCATCATTTGTTAAGATGTTTACCGTTCCTGGAACTCCTTCTACAACTGTTAATACATCTGCACCTACTGTTGGTGTTAATGGATTTGGATCTGTTGTATCTGGATTACCATCATTATCATCATCTGGATCTGTAACATCTGGGATACCATCGCCATCATTGTCTGACTGAACTGTTATCGTTACTGTAGATGTCATACAAACTGCTGGGTTCACTGCAGTATTACAAACTGTATAATCTACTGTTACTGTTGTTCCTTCTTCTCCTGCTGCTGGTGTATAAGTCATCTCTCCTGTTAATGGATCGAAGCTTACAACTCCTGTTGCTGTTCCAGTTCCTGCATCTACAATGGTAGTGTTTGGCCCTGGTAAGTAATCATCATTTGTTAAGATGTTTACCGTTCCTGGAACTCCTTCTACAACTGTTAATACATCTGCACCTACTGTTGGTGTTAATGGATTTGGATCTGTTGTATCTGGATTACCATCATTATCATCATCTGGATCTGTAACATCTGGGATACCATCGCCATCATTGTCTGACTGAACTGTTATCGTTACTGTAGATGTCATACAAACTGCTGGGTTCACTGCAGTATTACAAACTGTATAATCTACTGTTACTGTTGTTCCTTCTTCTCCTGCTGCTGGTGTATAAGTCATCTCTCCTGTTAATGGATCGAAGCTTACAACTCCTGTTGCTGTTCCAGTTCCTGCATCTACAATGGTAGTGTTTGGCCCTGGTAAGTAATCATCATTTGTTAAGATGTTTACCGTTCCTGGAACTCCTTCTACAACTGTTAATACATCTGCACCTACTGTTGGTGTTAATGGATTTGGATCTGTTGTATCTGGATTACCATCATTATCATCATCTGGATCTGTAACATCTGGGATACCATCGCCATCATTGTCTGACTGAACTGTTATCGTTACTGTAGATGTCATACAAACTGCTGGGTTTACTGCCGTATTACAAACTGTATAATCTACTGTTACTGTTGTTCCTTCTTCTCCTGCTGCTGGCGTATAAGTCATCTCTCCTGTTAATGGATCGAAGCTTACAACTCCTGTTGCTGTTCCAGTTCCTGCATCTACAATGGTAGTGTTTGGTCCTGGTAAGTAATCATCATTTGTTAAGATGTTTACCGTTCCTGGAACTCCTTCTACAACTGTTAATACATCTGCACCTACTGTTGGTGTTAATGGATTTGGATCTGTTGTATCTGGATTACCATCATTATCATCATCTGGATCTGTAACATCTGGGATACCATCGCCATCATTGTCTGACTGAACTGTTATCGTTACTGTAGATGTCATACAAACTGCTGGGTTCACTGCCGTATTACAAACTGTATAATCTACTGTTACTGTTGTTCCTTCTTCTCCTGCTGCTGGTGTATAAGTCATCTCTCCTGTTAATGGATCGAAGCTTACAACTCCTGTTGCTGTTCCAGTTCCTGCATCTACAATGGTAGTGTTTGGCCCTGGTAAGTAATCATCATTTGTTAAGATGTTTACCGTTCCTGGAACTCCTTCTACAACTGTTAATACATCTGCACCTACTGTTGGTGTTAATGGATTTGGATCTGTTGTATCTGGATTACCATCATTATCATCATCTGGATCTGTAACATCTGGGATACCATCGCCATCATTGTCTGACTGAACTGTTATCGTTACTGTAGATGTCATACAAACTGCTGGGTTTACTGCCGTATTACAAACTGTATAATCTACTGTTACTGTTGTTCCTTCTTCTCCTGCTGCTGGCGTATAAGTCATCTCTCCTGTTAATGGATCGAAGCTTACAACTCCTGTTGCTGTTCCAGTTCCTGCATCTACAATGGTAGTGTTTGGCCCTGGTAAGTAATCATCATTTGTTAAGATGTTTACCGTTCCTGGAACTCCTTCTACAACTGTTAATACATCTGCACCTACTGTTGGTGTTAATGGATTTGGATCTGTTGTATCTGGATTACCATCATTATCATCATCTGGATCTGTAACATCTGGGATACCATCGCCATCATTGTCTGACTGAACTGTTATCGTTACTGTAGATGTCATACAAACTGCTGGGTTCACTGCCGTATTACAAACTGTATAATCTACTGTTACTGTTGTTCCTTCTTCTCCTGCTGCTGGTGTATAAGTCATCTCTCCTGTTAATGGATCGAAGCTTACAACTCCTGTTGCTGTTCCAGTTCCTGCATCTACAATGGTAGTGTTTGGCCCTGGTAAGTAATCATCATTTGTTAAGATGTTTACCGTTCCTGGAACTCCTTCTACAACTGTTAATACATCTGCACCTACTGTTGGTGTTAATGGATTTGGATCTGTTGTATCTGGATTACCATCATTATCATCATCTGGATCTGTAACATCTGGGATACCATCGCCATCATTGTCTGACTGAACTGTTATCGTTACTGTAGATGTCATACAAACTGCTGGGTTCACTGCCGTATTACAAACTGTATAATCTACTGTTACTGTTGTTCCTTCTTCTCCTGCTGATGGTGTATAAGTCATCTCTCCTGTTAATGGATCGAAGCTTACAACTCCTGTTGCTGTTCCAGTTCCTGCATCTACAATGGTAGTGTTTGGCCCTGGTAAGTAATCATCATTTGTTAAGATGTTTACCGTTCCTGGAACTCCTTCTACAACTGTTAATACATCTGCACCTACTGTTGGTGTTAATGGATTTGGATCTGTTGTATCAGGGTTACCATCATTGTCATCATCTGGATCTTCACTATCTGGAATTCCGTCTTTATCAGTATCTAAATTATCTAAATAATCTGGAATTGTATCTCCATTGTCATCATCATCATTAAAATTACCATTATTATTATTGTCTTCATCTTCAGTTGGAACTCCATCATTGTCATCATCTGTGTCTAAATAATTTGGGATTCCATCGTTATCTGAATCATCATTTGTTGGGTTACCATCAGATGTAACAACATCTTCTTCTTTTGTTGGAATTCCATCACCATCATCATCTGTATCTTGGAAATCTGGTGTACCATCTTGGTCTGTATCAATTGGAGTATCGTTCGTAACTCCACTTTCTGGTGTTGTTTCAATTAAATCGAATAAACCATTTGGACCTGAACCTATATCTGAACCATCTATAACTCCATCATTATCTAGGTCTGTTTGACCAAAACCTGATTCTGTTAAGTCATTTACTCCATCTCCATCTGAATCTAAATCTAAATGATCTGGGATACCATCATTATCTGTGTCTCTATTTGGGTTTCCATTTTGTTCTACTGTATCTGGGATACCATCATTATCATCATCTAAATCTACAGAATCTGGAATTCCATCTCCGTCATTATCTTTGATTTCTCTAAAGTCTACTTCTGTTGTTGCAGTATTATCAACATCTGGTAAATCTGATGCTCCATTATTTTGATCATCATTCACATCAAATAAGGTTCCTATAGTTGGTACATCATCATAAGCATCTAATAATCCATCATTATCTACATCATTATTAGCTGTTGATGCAATGAACCCTGCTTCTTTAGTATCATTAATACCATCATTATCTGAATCTGTATCTAAATAATCTGGTAAGAAATCTCCATCTGAATCTACAGGTGATAATCCACTGATTACTGCATTATCATCATATGCATCTAGTAAACCATCTCCGTCTGTATCTACAACACCCACATTTGGCATGATATAGCCTGCTGTAAGTTGAGCTTCTACATTATCTGGAATACCATCGTTATCTGAATCGATATCTTTATCATCTGATTTTCCATCACCATCACTATCAATTCCATCATTTACAGTAAATACTGGGAATGTACCTGGACCTGAATTTTGTGATGCTCCGTTTGTTTGTGAAGGTGAATTTGATGTTGTATTTCCTTCAAATAAACCATTAATTGCACATCCAGAGAATAATACAGAACCTAAATTAGTATTAGAGGTTGCTGATAATAATTCTGCAGAAAAACGAATGTTAAATGCTGCTGCATTATAATAACCAAAGAATGTTGCTAATCTTGGAGATAAATCTACTCCAGAATATGTATCATCTGAACCTTGGAAAGTTACTAAACCTGTTGCTGGGTTATCTGTAACATTTAATAATGTTTGACTATCAACTGCATATAAACCTGGTCTAGAAAGTATTACAGATTCTCTTGCATTTGCGCCATCTATGTCATAAATAACTCCACTAAATCTACTAATATTATATAGTGTGTTAGTGTTATCATTTACTAAAATAACTTTAAATGCCATTTCTGCTTTATTACCAGTTGGTGTTGGTACAGTATATTCTGGTTGCCATGCGTCTGGATTACCAGTTGTAGAATTATCTATAGATATTAAAGATGCTCCACCTTGGATATCAGTAATTTCTACAATAGCATCTAAAATTCCTCCATTACCGCCAAAACCAGTTACATCAACTACGTTTTCGAAACGGTATTTTGCTCCAATTGTACCTGAACCAGTTCCAGAACCTGCAACATAAACTGGGTTTTTAAAACTTACATTTGGTAAAATACAAGATGAGTCATTAGGGTCTGAAGATGGCTCGAATCCTAGAGATTCTACAACATCAATTATACCATCATTATCATCGTCAATGTCAATATCATCAGTTACACCATCTCCATCTGTGTCTACTAACACACCAAAAGTGTTTTTATCTCTAAAATCTACTTCTGCAGTTCCAGGGTCTTGATCGTTAGGGAATGTTGTAACATCTTGCATATTATTAGATGGACCGTTTGTATCTGTTGATCCTCCTGAATTTAAGTCAAAAGCATCATCTAAACCATCATTATCTGTATCGACACCTGTAAATATCTTACCTGGTTCAGCTACATTATCTCCATCTGTATCATAAGCTTCTACAGTATCTAATAAACCATCTCCGTCTGAATCTGTATCTACATAATCTGGAACGTCTGTACCATCTGTATTTAATGGTAAGCTAATTGGTATTCCAGAACCTGGACTTGTTTCATATACATCTGCTAAACCATTACCATCTGTATCTGGTCCTGGAGCAATGTATCCTGAAGTAGTTTGCCATTCTATGTTATCTACAATTCCGTCATTATCAGCATCAATATCTAAATAATTAGGTATTGTGTCTGAATCTGAATTCATTGGAATATTTAATGGAATTCCTGTTATAGTACCACAAGGTGTACAATCTACGTCATAAGCGTCGTCTATACCATCTTTGTCTGTATCTGTTCCTGAAGGAGCAATAAAGTTTGCAGCATTTTGTGCTTCAATATTATCTATTATTCCGTCATTATCTGAATCGATATCTAAATAATTTGGAACTCCATCTCCATCTGTATCTGTTGTTGGTAAAGGTGTTGTTGCAATAGTATCATCTAAACCATCATTATTAGTATCTGTAAAACCATCTACTGTTCCATCTCCATTTGTGTCTACACCACCTGCTTCAACTAAATCTGGTATTCCATCACCATCTACATCAAGATCAAATTGATCTATAATTCCATCTCCATCTTGATCGAAATTGTCGTCAATTCCATCATTATTTGCATCAACTGTAATGTTGTCTGGATCTAAATAATCTGGAGTACCGTCATTATCTGAATCTGCTAAAGGATCTGTACCACCATTTTCTACTGTATCTGGCACACCATCATTATCATCATCTAAATCTACAGAGTCTATGATTCCATCTCCATCATTATCTGGTTGAACTGTTATAGAAATTGTTCCTTCATTAGAAGGTGTTCCTAAATCATCATTTACTGTATAATTTACATTTGCAACTCCCGTAAATTCTGGTACAGGTGTAAATATTACGTTACCTGCATTATCTACTGTGTATGTTCCAACATTTGGAATTACTAAAGGTGTACTAGAGTTACCAGTATTTGCAGGGTTGTTTGGATCTATCAACGTAATTGTTGTTGGATCTACTGTACCGTCTGTATCTGTATCATTTGTAGTAATTGTTGGTACTGTAACTGGTGTATTTTGAACCGTTGTTGCTGTGTCATTGACTGCTACTGGGGCATCATTTTGACCTGTTACTGTAATATCTAATGTACTTGTTACATTGTCTGAACCATCACTAACCGTGTATGTTACTTGAGGAACATTTCCTGTGTAATCTTGTGCTGGATTATATACATAACTACCATCTGCATTTATTGTTAAGCTTCCTTCTGTTAAAGAAACTGTAGTTCCTGCTGGGTAATCTGTACCATTAATGGTAAATTCTAATACCGTTAATGGTGTTCCTTCTACATCAGAATCATTGCTTAAGATTCCGTTTGCAGCAGTTACTGTTAATGGTGTATCTTCTTGTGTAGTGTTTACATCTGCAACTGCTACTGGCACATCATTTACTGGTGTTACTGTTATAACTACTGTTGCAACATTTGATGTTACTCCTTCGTCATCTTTTACTGTATAATTAACATCTGCAGGTCCATTATAATTTGGCTCTGGTGTAAATACTACATTACCTGATGTATCTACTGTATAGGTACCAACATTAGGTATTACTAATGGTGTAGTAGAATTACCTGTATTTGAAGGATTGTTTGGATCTATCAAAGTAATTGTTGATGCATCTACAGTATTATCATCTGTATCATTTCCTGTAATTGTAGGTATAGTAACTGGTGTATCTTCTGGTGTTGTTCCTGAATCGTTTACCGCTACTGGTGCATCATTAACTCCTGTTACTGTTATATCTAATGTACTTGTAACTGGAGTTACTCCATCTGTAACTGTATAAGTTACTTGTGGTACAGTTCCTAAATAATCTTGTGCTGGATTAAATGTATATCCTCCATCTGCATTTATTGTCAAGCTTCCTTCTGTTAAAGAAACTGTAGTTCCTGCTGGATAATCTGTACCGTTAATAGTAAACTGTGTTACTGTTAATGGAGTTCCTTCTACATCAGAATCATTGCTTAAGATTCCGTTTGCAGCAGTTACTGTTAATGGTGTATCTTCTTGTGTAGTGTTTACATCTGCAACTGCTACTGGTACATCATTTACTGGTGTTACTGTTATAACTACTGTTGCAACATTTGATGTTACTCCTTCGTCATCTTTTACTGTATAATTAACATCTGCAGGTCTATTATAATTTGGCTCTGGTGTAAATACTACATTACCTGATGTATCTACTGTATAGGTACCAACATTAGGTATTACTAATGGTGTAGTAGAATTACCTGTATTTGAAGGATTGTTTGGATCTATCAAAGTAATTGTTGATGCATCTACAGTATTATCATCTGTATCATTTCCTGTAATTGTAGGTATAGTAACTGGTGTATCTTCTGGTGTTGTTCCTGAATCGTTTACCGCTACTGGTGCATCATTAACTCCTGTTACTGTTATATCTAATGTACTTGTAACTGGAGTTACTCCATCTGTAACTGTATAAGTTACTTGTGGTACAGTTCCTAAATAATCTTGTGCTGGATTAAATGTATATCCTCCATCTGCATTTATTGTCAAGCTTCCTTCTGTTAAAGAAACTGTAGTTCCTGCTGGATAATCTGTACCGTTAATAGTAAACTGTGTTACTGTTAATGGAGTTCCTTCTACATCAGAATCATTGCTTAAGATTCCGTTTGCAGCAGTTACTGTTAATGGTGTATCTTCTTGTGTAGTGTTTACATCTGCAACTGCTACTGGTACATCATTTACTGGTGTTACTGTTATAACTACTGTTGCAACATTTGATGTTACTCCTTCGTCATCTTTTACTGTATAATTAACATCTGCAGGTCCATTATAATTTGGCTCTGGTGTAAATACTACATTACCTGATGTATCTACTGTATAGGTACCAACATTAGGTGTTACTAATGGTGTAGTAGAATTACCTGTATTTGAAGGATTGTTTGGATCTATCAAAGCAATTGTTGATGCATCTACAGTATTATCATCTGTATCATTTCCTGTAATTGTAGGTATAGTAACTGGTGTATCTTCTGGTGTTGTTCCTGAATCGTTTACCGCTACTGGTGCATCATTAACTCCTGTTACTGTTATATCTAATGTACTTGTAACTGGAGTTACTCCATCTGTAACTGTATAAGTTACTTGCGGTACAGTTCCGTTATAATTTGGTGCTGGGTTAAAAATATAACTACCATCTCCATTTATAGTTAAGCTTCCTTCTGTTAATGTAACTGTTGAACCAGCTGGATATTCTGTTCCATTAACTGTGTATTTAGTTAAGGTTAATGGAGTTCCATCTGCATCAGTATCATTGTTAATTAATCCATTAGCTGCAGAAACATTTAATTGAGTGTCTTCTGAAACAGTGTTTGTATCTGGATTAGCAATAGGTGCATCATTAACACCCGTTACAGTTATTGTTAATGTACTTGTTGCATTTGCAGTTGAAGTTCCGTCTGAAATAGTATAATTTACAACTGGTACAGAACCATTATAATCTGGTGCTGGTACAAAAGTATAACTACCATCTGTGTTAATAGTTAACATTCCTTCAGTAATACTTGCAGTAGTTCCTGGGCTATAAGTTGTTCCATTAACTTGGAAATTAACAACAGATAATGTTTCACCTGGATTTGCATCTGTATCATTATTTAACAATCCATTTGCAGAGCTTACCGTTAATGTTACATCTTCTGATGTAAATCTTACATCTGGATTTGCTACTGGAGGTAAGAACGATTTAGGAACTGTTACTGTTACAGTAGCTGTATCACATAATCCATTTCCGTCACAAACTTGATATACAAAAACGTCTGAACCTGTATTGAATCCGACATTTGGATTGTATGTTATTGTACCATCTCCATTAATTGTCGCTGTACCATTTGCTGGTTGAGAAATAATGTTCGATACAGTTAATGTATCTCCATCTAAATCTGAATCATTAGGTAAAACATTTATAATAACTGAAACCCCTGGATCTGTTGATGAAATGTCATCAGTTGCAACTGGCGCATCATTTACTGGTGTAACTGTTAAGTCTAATGTTGAATTTGCAGTACTTGTACCATCACTTACTGTATAAGCTACTTGTGGTACACTACCATTAAAGTTTGGTGCTGGTGTAAACACATAACTACCATCTGAATTGATTTTTAAGGTTCCTTCTGGAATTGTTACTGTACTTCCTGAAGGGTAGCTTGTACCTGCTAATGTAAATTGTGTTACAGTTAATGAATTATTCTCTGTGTCTGTATCATTATTCAACAAACCATTTGCAGCATTTACAGTAATTGCCACATCTTCTGGAGTTGAATTTACATCTGCTACTGCTACTGGCACATCATTTACTGGTGTTACTGTAATATCTAACGTGCTTGTTGCAATATCTGTTCCATCACTAACTGTATATGTTACTTGTGGTACAGTTCCATTAAAGTTTGGTGCTGGTGTAAATACATAACTACCATCTGAATTTAACTGTAACGTTCCTTCTGTTAATGCAATTGGAGTTCCTACTGTTGCTGGACTTCCATTTACCATTAAGGCTGTTACTGTTAAGCCATCATTCTCTGTATCTGAATCGTTCTTTAAAACACCGTTTGCAGCTGATACTGTTAAGACAGTATCTTCATTTGTAGTATTTACATCTGCTTGTGCTACTGGTGCATCATTTACTGGTGTTACTGTAATATCTAATGTAGAATTTGCTGAACTAAATCCATCACTTACTATATAAGTTACTTGTGGTACACTACCGTTAAAGTTTGGTGCTGGTGTAAACACATAACTACCATCTGAATTGATTTTTAAGGTTCCTTCTGGAATTGTTACTGTACTTCCTGATGGGTAACTTGTACCTCCTAATGTAAACTGTGTTACTGTTAATGGGTTATTTTCTGTGTCTGTATCATTATTCAACAAACCATTTGCAGCATTTACAGTAATTGCAACATCTTCTGGAGTTGAATTTACATCTGCTACTGCTACTGGCACATCATTTACTGGTGTTACTGTAATATCTAACGTGCTTGTTGCAATATCTGTTCCATCACTAACTGTATATGTTACTTGTGGTACAGTTCCATTAAAGTTTGGTGCTGGTGTAAATACATAACTACCATCTGAATTTAACTGTAACGTTCCTTCTGTTAATGCAATTGGAGTTCCTACTGTTGCTGGACTTCCATTTACCATTAAGGCTGTTACTGTTAAGCCATCATTCTCTGTATCTGAATCGTTCTTTAAAACACCGTTTGCAGCTGATACTGTTAAGACAGTATCTTCATTTGTAGTATTTACATCTGCTTGTGCTACTGGTGCATCATTTACTGGTGTAACAGTTAAATCTAATGTTGAATTTGCTGTACTTGATCCATCACTTAAAGTGTAAGCAATTTGCGGTACACTTCCATTAAAGTTTAGTGCTGGTGTAAATACATAACTACCATCTGAATTAATTTTTATAGTTCCTTCAGTTAAACTTACAGTGTTACCTGCTATATAAGTTGTTCCATTTACTGTAAAACGAGTTACAGTTAATGAATTATTTTCTGGATCTGAATCATTATTCAATAAACCGTTTGCTGCATTTACTGTAATTGCTACATCTTCTGGAGTAGTATTTGAGTCTGCAACTGCAACTGGAACATCATTTATTGGTGTAACAGTTATATCTAATGTGCTTGTTGCAGTATCTGTTCCATCACTAACTGTATATGTTACTGTTGGTACAACACCGTTAAAGTTTAAAGCTGGAGTAAATGTATAACTACCATCTGATTGAATATTTAATACACCTTCAGTTAAATTGATAGGACTACCAACTGTTGCAGTACTTCCGTTTATAGATAGTGCAGAAACATTTAATGCGTCATTTTCAATATCTGAATCGTTTGCTAAAATACCATTTGCAACAGACACAGTTAATGGTGTGTCTTCATTAGTTGTCTTTTTATCTGCTACTGCTACTGGTGGGTCATTTACTGGTACAACTGCAATTATTAAAGTTGCTGGAGTTGTTGCTTTTCCATCAGAAACATTATATGTAATTGTTGGCACTGGTCCAAAGTAATCTTGAGCTGGTGTAAATGTATAACTACCATCAGAATTAATTTTTAAAGTACCTTCAGTTAAATTAGCTGATTGGCCAGCAGTGTATGTATTACCATCTACTACATAAGTTGAAATTGATAATGCATCTCCATCTGTATCAGAATCGTTAACTAATAAACCTGTTGCTGCTGGTTCAGAAAAAGGAGTATCTTCAAAAATTAAGTTAGTGAATGTTTCATCTGCAACTATTGGTGCATCATTTACTGCTGTTACTGTAATACCAATTGTTGCAACATTAGATGTTAATGGTGTTGTAGGATCGTTGTCATTAATTGTATAATTTACATTTGCTGGTCCATTATAATTATCTACAGGATCTAATGTTACATTTCCTAAATTGTCTAAAGTATAAATACCAACTCCTACTATTTCTAATGGCGTTGTTAAGTTTCCTGTATTTGAAGGATTACTTGGATCTATTAACACTATTGTTGAAGGAACTACTGCTCCATCATCTGTATCATTACCACCAACTAATGCTATTTCTATATCTGTATCTTCATTAGTTGTATTTCCTAAATCATCTACTGCAATTGGTGCATCATTTAATCCAATAACTTCGATATCTAATTTTCCTGGTACTGTAACTGTTCCGTCAGTTACATTATAAGTTACTTGAGGAACTGTTCCGTTAAAATCTAATGCAGGTGTAAATACATATCCTCCATCTGAAGTAATTTTTAATGTTCCTTCAGTTAAATTTGCTGTTTGACCAGCTGTATATGTAGTACCTCCAATAACAAATGTTGAAATTGTTAATGGATCTCCATCTTCATCAGAATCGTTGTCTAACAATCCGTTTGCTGCTGATACTACTAATTGCGTATCTTCTGGAGTTGTATTTGTTTCATTTAGAACTACTGGCTCATCATTTACAGATGTAACAGTAATACCAATTGTTGCAACATTAGATGTTAATGGCGTTGTAGGGTCGTTGTCATTTATTGTATAATTTACATTTGCAGGTCCATTATAATTGTCAACAGGATCTAATGTTACATTTCCTAAATTGTCTAAAGTGTAAATACCAACTCCTACTATTTCTAATGGCGTTGTTAAGTTTCCTGTATTTGAAGGATTACTTGGGTCTATTAATACTATTGTTGAAGGAACTACCGCTCCATCATCTGTATCATTACCACCAACTAATGCTATTTCTATATCTATATCTTCATTAGTTGTATTTCCTAAATCATCTACTGCAACTGGTGCATCATTTACTGAAATAACTTCTAAATCTAATTTACCTGGAACTGAATCTGTACCGTCTGTAACATTATAAATTACTTGAGGTATAGTTCCATTAAAGTCGTTATTTGGAGTAAATGTGTAGCTACCATCAGAATTAATTTTTAGAGTTCCATCTTGTAGAACTGCTGTATCTCCAGCATTATAAATTGTTCCCTCTGCTTCAAATGTTGAAATTGTTAATGGATCTCCGTCTACATCTGTATCGTTATCTAACAATCCGTTTGCTGCGGATACTACTAATTGAGTGTCTTCTGGAGTAGTATTAGTTTCATCTTGAACTACTGGTTCATCGTTTACAGATGTTACAGTAATACCAATTGTTGCAACATTAGATGTTAATGGCGTTGTAGGATCGTTGTCATTAATTGTATAATTTACATTTGCTGGTCCATTATAATTATCAACAGGATCTAATGTTACATTTCCTAAATTGTCTAAAGTGTAAATACCAACTCCTACTATTTCTAATGGCGTTGTTAAGTTTCCTGTATTTGAAGGATTACTTGGGTCTATTAACACTATTGTTGAAGGAACTACTGCTCCATCATCTGTATCATTACCACCAACTAATGCTATTTCTATATCTGTATCTTCATTAGTTGTATTTCCTAAGTCATCTACTGCAACTGGTGCATCGTTTACTGAAGTAACAGAAATATCTAAAGTACTTGTTTTAGTATCTACAATTCCATCTGTAATTGTATAAGTTACTTGAGGTAAATCTGCAGTGGAATTTAGTGCTGGTGTAAATGTATAGCTACCATCAGAATTTATGGTTAATGAACCTTCTGTTAAATCTACAGCAACACCAACTGGGTAAGTTGTTCCTCCTATTTCAAATTCTTTTACAGTTAAAATGTCTCCATCAATATCTGAATCATTATTTAATAATCCATTTGCTGCATTTATTGCTAAAGTAGTATCCTCTAAAGTTGTTTTCACATCCGGATTTGCTACTGGAGCATCGTTAACAGGGTTTACCGTAATTGTTAAAGTACTACTTGCATTTGGTGTTCCTTGACCATCTGTAATTGTATAATTAATTACTGGTACTGTTCCATTAAAATTAGGTGCTGGTACAAAAGTATATCCACCACCTGCATTAATAGTTAAATCTCCTTCTGTAAGGTTTGCTGTTTGACCAGCAGTATATGTCATACCTTCTGCTACAAATTGAGTAACTGTTACTGGATCTAAATTTGCATCCGTATCATTTTTGATTAAACTTTTTGGATCTGTATCTGCAACTGATAAAGTAACCTCTTCATCTGTTACATTTGTATCTGGGTTTGCAACAGGAGAAAATGCTGATTGTGGGACTGTAATTGTTACTACTGCAGTATCTGTTCCTCCATTACCATCAGAAATCTCGTATGTAAATGTATCTGTACCATTATTAAACCCTAATTGAGGCGTATAAGTTATAACATCATCTGAAGGGTCTGTTGTTCCTTTATCATCATAAACAGCAGTACCTTTTGTTGGAGCTACTGTAATTACTGGATTGATAGATATTACATCACCATCTAAATCTGAATCATTTGTTAATACTGGAATTTCAACTGGGAAACTTTGTGTTGGCGTAGTTGGATCTGTAGATGAAGTATCATCTGTAGCTACTGGATCATCGTTAACTGGAGTTACATTAATTTTTAATGTTGTATTTGCTGTATTAACGCCATCTGTTGCTGTATAAGTAACTGTTGGTACAGTGCCATTAAAGTTTAATGCTGGAGTATAAACGTAGCTACCATCTGCATTTAATTTAATAGTTCCTGAAGGAATTGTAGCTGTTTTACCTGCATTGTGAGAAACACCACCAACTGTAAATTTGGTAATTGTTAACCCATCTCCATCTATATCTGAATCATTACTTAAAACACCATTTGCTACGTCTACTGAAAGTACTGTATCTTCTGGCGTTGTATTTGTGTCTGCAACGAGTGTTGGTGTATCATTAGTTGGTGTAACTGTAATAATTAATGTTGAAGTTGCTACATCTGTTGTACCATCTGAAACTGTATATGTTACTGTTGGTACAGTTCCATTAAAGTTTGCTGCTGGTACAAATACATAACCACCATCTGTATTTACAGTAATTGTTCCTTCTGTAATTGTAGTTGAAGTTCCTGCTGTAACAGTTGTTCCACCTACTTCGAATTGAGATACTGTAATTGAATTTCCATCAATATCTGAATCGTTCTTTAAAACTCCATTTGCTCCTAAAACTGTTAAAGTTACATCTTCTGGAGTTGTATTAGTATCTGCAACTGCAGTTGGTGCATCATTAATAGGGTTTATTGTAAGTGTTAATGTACTATTGGCAGTATTAGTACCATCTGAAATTGTATAATTTACAACTGGTACTGCTCCGTTATAATTTATTGCTGGTGTAAATGAGTAACTACCATCTGCATTCACTTTTATAACACCTTCTGTAATTGTTGCAGAAGTTCCTGCAGTATATGCTGTACCATTAATTGTGAATTTAGTTACAGTAATTGCATTTCCTTCTGGATCTGAATCATTATTTAATAATCCGCTTGCGGCTGGAACATTTAATGCTACATCTTCATCAGTAGAATTAATGTCTGCAACTGCAACTGGTGAATCATTAATTGGATTTACAGTAATATCTAATTTAGCTGTTGCTGTTAAAACACCATCAGTAATAGTATATGTTACTTGAGGTGCAGCTCCATTAAAATTATTTGCTGGAACATATGTATAACTACCATCTGAATTTAATTTGATAGTTCCTCCTGCTGTTGTAGCTGTTTCTCCTGCTAAATAAGAATTTCCTTCAACTGTAAAACCAGATACATTTAATGTATCTCCATCTACATCTGAATCATTTTTAAGAACTCCATTTGCTGATGAAACTGTTAATGCAGTATCTTCATTTGTTGAATTTGTATCGTCTACTGCAACTGGCACATCATTTACGGTATTTATAGTAAGTGTTAATGTACTATTTGCTGTATTTGAACCATCAGTAATTGTATAGCTTACAACTGGCACTGCTCCATTATAATTTAAAGCAGGTGTAAATGTATAACTACCATCAGTATTTATTTTAATACTTCCTTCTGCTATTGTTGCAGTTGTTCCTGCAGTATAAGAAACTCCTTTAACTGTAAATTTAGTTACTGTTAATGGGTCGTTCTCTGGATCTGTATCATTTTTAATTAAACCATTTGCTGCTGTTACACTTAATACTGTGTCTTCATTTGTATTATTTGTATCTGGATTAGCTACTGGTGAATCGTTTGTTGGATTTACAGAAATATCTAATGTAGATGTAGCTGTATTAGTACCATCTGTTGCTGTATAAGTAACTTGTGGATATGCCCCATTAAAGTTTAATGCTGGAGTAAATACATAACTACCATCTGTATTTAATTTAATAGAACCCTCTGTAATTGTTGCTGTATTTCCTGCTGTGAAATTTGTACCACCAACTGTAAATTTAGTAACAGTTAATGCATTATTTTCCACATCAGTATCATTCTTTAAAACTCCGTTTGCTGCTGAAACACTTAAAGCTATATCTTCATCTGTTGAATTTGTATCTGCAACTAATACCGGTACATCATTTACTGGTGTAACTGTTATATCTAAAGTTGAATTAGATGTGTTTGTTCCGTCAGAAACTGTATATGTTACTTGAGGAACTGTACCATTAAAATTGGTTGCTGGTGTAAAGTTATAACTACCATCAGAATTTATTTTTATAACTCCTTCTGTTATAGTAACTGTTTCTCCTGCATTATAAGTTGTACCTCCAACAGAAAATTTAGTTACTGTTAATGGATTTCCATCAATATCAGAATCGTTTTTAAGAACTCCGTTCGCTGCAGTTACATTTAACGGTGTATCTTCTGCTACAGTATTTGTATCTGGAGCAACAGTTGGAGCATCGTTAATTGGATTAACAGTAATATCTAAAGTTGTTAGTGCTGTTAAACTTCCGTCTGAAATTGTATATGTAATTTGAGGAACATTACCATTAAAATTAGCTGCTGGTAAGAAAGTGTAACTTCCGTCTGCATTTAATTTTAAAGTTCCTTCTGTTAAATTAATATTAGCACCAACTGTTCTTGGTGTTCCATTAATTGAGATTGCAGTTACTGTAATTGCATCTCCATCTGGATCTGAATCATTTTTAAGAACTCCATTTGCTGCTGAAACAGTTAATAAAGTATCTTCATTTGTTGCTTTTGAATCTGCAACAGCAATAGGTTTATCATTAACTGAATTTACAGTAATATCTAAAGTACTTGTAACGGCTGTTGTTCCGTCTGAAACTGAATACGTAACTTGAGGGAAACTTCCTTTAAAGTTGGTTGCTGGTGTAAATATGTAACTACCATCAGCTTTAATAATAAGAGTACCTTCTGTTATTGAAGCAGTTGTTCCTTTAGGATATGTTGTTCCGTTAATTGTAAATTGTGTAACTGTTAATCCGTCTAAATCTACATCAGAATCATTATTAAGAATTCCGTTTGCAGCTGAAACATTTAACACTGTATCTTCATCCGTTATTCCTGTATCTGCAACAGCAACTGGCGGATCATTAACAGGGTTTACTGTAATATTTAAAGTACTAGTATCTGTTAAAGCACCATCTGTAGTTGTATACGTAACTTCTGGTACAGCTCCGTTAAAATCTGCAACTGGAGTAAATACATAGCCTCCGTCTGAATTTAATTTAATCGTTCCTTTTGATGGAATAGTAACTGTACTTCCTGCAGTATTTGTTCCTGCAATTCCGTCTACTGTGAAAGAACTAACTGTTAAAGTTGTTCCTGCATCTACATCAGTATCATTTTTAAGAACACCATTTGCTGCTAAAACTGTTAAAGTTACATCTTCATTTGTTGAATTTGTATCTGGGTTTGCAACAGGTGCATCATTTATTGGATTTACCGTTAAATCTAATGTACTTGTTGTTGTTGCTGAACCATCTGAAACAGTATATGTTATTTGAGGAACATTTCCATTAAAATCTCCTGCTGGTGTAAAAATATAACTACCATCAGTTTTTACAACTAATGTACCCTCAGTTAAGTTAACAGTATCTCCTGCATTATACGTATTTCCACCAACTGTAATTTTTGTTACAGATAATGGGTTTCCATCTACATCCGAATCATTTTTAAGAATTCCGTTTGCAGCTGAAACGTTTAGTGTTGCACCTTCATCTACATTATTAGTATCTGCTACAGCAACAGGAACATCATTTGTTCCATTAACAGTAATACCTATTGTTGCTTGATTTGTAGAGAAAACCCCATCATTATCTTTGATAGTATATTTTATACTTGCATCTCCATTAAAGTTTGCAACTGGTGTGAAAGTTACATCTCCATTAGCGTTTACAGTGTAAGTACCTACATTAGTAATTACTAAAGGTGTACCTGTACTACCAATGTTAGAAGCGTTATTTGGATCTATTAATCTTACAGTTGCTGCATCTATTGTACCATCATCTGTATCATTATTTCCTATAGCTAAAATAGTTATTGGAGAATCTTCATTTACAGTATTTCCTAAATTGTCTACTGCAACAGGTGGATCATTTACTGGGGTAACTTTAATGTCTAATGTAGAACTTAAATTTACTGTTCCATCTGTCATTCTATATGACACTTGTGGGAAATCACCATTAAAATCTAACGCTGGTGTAAAAACATAACTACCATCTATATTAAGAGTTAAACTACCTTCTGTTATGGTTGCTTTATTACCAGCAAGGTAAGTTGTTCCGTTAATTACAAAATCGATTAATGTTTTTGCATCACCATCTATATCAGTATCATTAGCAAAAACTCCGTTTGCTGCTGAAACATTTAAAGTTGTATCTTCATTAGTAGTGTTCGTATCTGCTACTAAAACCGGAGCATCATTTACTGGGTTTACAGTAATATTTAATGTACTTGTATCGTCTGTTGTTAAACCAGAACTATCTGTAACCGTGTAAGTTATTTCTGGAACTACACCATTAAAGTTTGCAACTGGAACAAATGTATAACTACCGTTAGTATTAATAATAATTGAACCTACATTTGGAATATTGAATGAAGAACCTGCAGAGATTGTTCCTGTAAATCCATCTACAGAAAAATCTACAACTGTTAAAGGATCTAAATTACCATCTGTATCGTTTTTAAGAACACCATTTGCTGCATTAACAGTTAATGTTACATCTTCATTTACAGAATTTGTATCTGGGTTTGCAACAGGTGGGAATGGTGAAATAGGAACTGTAACATTTACTACAGCTGTATCAAAACCTCCTTTACCGTCTGAAATTTGATAAGTAAAAGTATCAGAAAAATTATTTGCTCCTGCATTAGGAGTGAATTTAATAGTTCCGTTTGCGTTGATTGTTGCTGTACCATTTGTTGGTTGAACAGTAATACTACTTACTGTAATTGTATCTCCATCTAAATCATTGTCATTATTTAAAACAGGAATATCAATTGCAACTCCTGGATCTGTACCTGCTGTATCATCTGTTGCTACTGGATCATCATTAACAGGATCTACAGTAATATTTAAAGTAGAATTTGCATTATTTGTACCATCACTTACTGTGTAAGTTACTTGTGGTACATTTCCATTATAGTTTAAAACTGGTACAAAACTGTAACTTCCGTCTTCATTTACTGTTAACGTTCCTACATTTGGTATTGCTCTTACTCCTGGTGTACCTGCTGTTACCGGAACTGTTGTTCCACCAACTACAAATTGTGTTACCGTTAATGTATCACCATCTAAATCTGTATCATTTACATCTATTAATCCATCAGCTTTTGCAACATTTAATGGAGTATCTTCTGCTATACTTGCTGTATCTGGATTTGCTACTGGTGCATCATTTACTGAATCAATTGTTATGATTTCGTTTGCCGTTGCTGTCTCTCCTTTTCCATCACTTATTACATATGCAAATGTTGAAGTTCCATTGTAATTAGCTGTTGGTACAAAACTTATTGCACCTGCAGTTGTTGTTTTTACTTCTCCGTTTGGAACTGTAATTGTTTGTGCAGTTCCTGGTGTTAATGCTGTTCCGTTAATGCTTGTGATACTTAAAGTATCTCCATCTACATCACTATCTCCTGTTAATGGTAATAAGGTTACAGCTGTATCCTCATTGGTTGTATAAATATCATCTACAGCTACTGGTGCATCATTTACTTTGGTTACTTCAATATCTAATGTACTGTTGGCTGTATTGGTTCCATCACTTATTGTATAACTTACTTGTGGTACATTTCCATTATAGTTTAAAACCGGTACAAAACTGTAACTTCCGTCTTCATTTACTGTTAACGTTCCTACATTTGGTATTGCTCTTACCCCTGGTGTACCTGCTGTTACTGGAACTGTTGTTCCACCAACTACAAATTGTGTTACCATTAATGTATCACCATCTAAATCTGTATCATTTACATCTATTAATCCATCAGCTTTTGCAACATTTAATGGAGTATCTTCTGCTATACTTGCTGTATCTGAATTTGCTACTGGTGCATCATTTACTGAATCAATTGTTATGATTTCGTTTGCCGTTGCTGTTTCTCCTTTTCCATCACTTATTACATATGCAAATGTTGAGGTTCCATTGTAGTTCGCTGTCGGTGAAAAACTTATTGCTCCTGATACTGTTGTGGTTACAACTCCATTTGGAACTGTGATTGTTTGGGCAACTCCTGGTGTTAATGTTGTTCCATTAATACTTGTTATTGTTAATGTATCACCATCAACATCACTATCTCCTGTCAGTGGTAATAATACTACTGAAGTATCTTCATTAGTTGTATAGGTATCATCTACTGCTACTGGTGCATCATTTACTGAAGTTACTGTAATATCTAAAGTACTGTTTGCTGTGTTTGTTCCATCACTTACTGTGTAAGTTACTTGTGGTACATTACCATTGAAGTTTAAAACTGGTACAAAACTATAACTACCATCTGCATTTACCGTTATTGTTCCTACATTTGGAATTGCTCTTGTTCCTCCCGTAGTTAAATCTACAGGTACTGTGGTCCCATTCACTACAAATTGAGTAATAGCTAATATGTCTCCATCTATATCTGTATCATTTAAGTCTATTAATCCATCTGCTTTTGCTACTGTTAAAGTAACGTCTTCTGCTACACTTGCTGTATCTGGATTTGCTACTGGTGCATCATTTACTGGATCTATCGTAATGATTTGATTTGCTGTCGCTGTTTCTCCATTTCCATCACTTATGGTGTAAGCAAATGTAGATGTTCCATTGTAGTTCGCTGTCGGTGAAAAACTTATTGCTCCTGATACTGTTGTGGTTACAACTCCATTTGGAACTGTGATTGTTTGGGCAACTCCTGGTGTTAATGTTGTTCCATTAATACTTGTTATTGTTAATGTATCACCATCAACATCACTATCTCCTGTCAGTGGTAATAATACTACTGAAGTATCTTCATTAGTTGTATAGGTATCATCTACTGCTACTGGTGCATCATTTACTGAAGTTACTGTAATATCTAAAGTACTGTTTGCTGTGTTTGTTCCATCACTTACTGTGTAAGTTACTTGTGGTACATTACCATTGAAGTTTAAAACTGGTACAAAACTATAACTACCATCTGCATTTACCGTTATTGTTCCTACATTTGGAATTGCTCTTGTTCCTCCCGTAGTTAAATCTACAGGTACTGTGGTCCCATTCACTACAAATTGAGTAATAGCTAATATGTCTCCATCTATATCTGTATCATTTAAGTCTATTAATCCATCTGCTTTTGCTACTGTTAAAGTAACGTCTTCTGCTACACTTGCTGTATCTGGATTCGCTACTGGTGCATCATTTACTGAATCAATTGTTATGATTTCGTTTGCCGTTGCTGTCTCTCCTTTTCCATCACTTATTACATATGCAAATGTTGAGGTTCCATTGTAATTAGCTGTTGGTACAAAACTTATTGCCCCTGCAGTTGTTGTTTTTACTTCTCCGTTTGGAACTGTAATTGTTTGTGCTGTTCCTGGTGTTAATGCTGTTCCGTTGATGCTTGTGATACTTAAAGTATCTCCATCTACATCACTATCTCCTGTTAATGGTAATAAGGTTACAGCTGTATCTTCATTGGTTGTGTAAGTATCATCTACAGCTACTGGTGCATCATTTACTTTGGTTACTTCAATATCTAATGTACTGTTGGCTGTATTAGTTCCATCACTTATAGTATAACTTACTTGTGGTACATTTCCATTATAGTTTAAAACCGGTACAAAACTGTAACTTCCGTCTTCATTTACTGTTAACGTTCCTACATTTGGTATTGCTCTTACTCCTGGTGTACCTGCTGTTACCGGAACTGTTGTTCCACCAACTACAAATTGTGTTACCGTTAATGTATCACCATCTAAATCTGTATCATTTACATCTATTAATCCATCAGCTTTTGCAACATTTAATGGAGTATCTTCTGCTATACTTGCTGTATCTGGATTTGCTACGGGTGCATCGTTTACTGAATCAATTGTTATGATTTCGTTTGCCGTTGCTGTCTCTCCTTTTCCATCACTTATTACATATGCAAATGTTGAAGTTCCATTGTAATTAGCTGTTGGTACAAAACTTATTGCACCAGCAGTTGTTGTTTTTACTTCTCCGTTTGGAACTGTAATTGTTTGTGCTGTTCCTGGTGTTAATGCTGTTCCGTTGATGCTTGTGATACTTAAAGTATCTCCATCTACATCACTATCTCCTGTTAATGGTAATAAGGTTACAGCTGTATCTTCATTGGTTGTGTAAGTATCATCTACTGCTACTGGTGCATCATTTACTTTGGTTATCTCAATATCTAAAGTACTATTTACTGCATTAGTTCCATCACTTACTGTATAAGTTACTTGTGGTACGTTTCCATTAAAATTTAAAACTGGTACAAATGTATAACTACCATCTTTATTTATTGTTAATGTTCCTTTACCAGCAATTGTTGTACTTCCTCCAGAAGTTGGATCTACAGTAACTGTTGTTCCATCAACAACAAATTTGGTAACGCTTAATGGATTTGCATCAACATCTGAATCGTTTTTTAATAAACCATTTGCTGCTACTACATTTAAAGTAACATCTTCAGCAGATGTTCCAGAATCTGGTTGTGCTACTGGTGCATCATTTACTGGTGTAACATTAATATCTAATGTAGCTTGGTTAGAAACCAATCCATCATTATCTTTTACAGTATATAAAATATCAGCTGAACCATTAAAATTTTCTAAAGGTGTAAAAATTACTGTTCCAGCACCATTTACTGTATAAGTACCCACATTTGGTACTACTAATGGTGTACCATTACTTCCTTTTGGTCCTGTAGGATTATTTGGATCTATTAAGATAATTGTTGTTGGATCTATTGTTCCGTCTACATCTGTATCATTTGCTCCAATAGTTGTTAAAGTTTGAACCGCTCCTTCTAAACCAGTAGAAGTATTGTTCACTGCAACTGGTGCATCATTTACATCTGTAACAGCAATATCTATTGTTGCTTCGTTTGAAGTATTATTACTACTATCTTTTATTGTGTAATTAATATCTGCATCACCATTAAAATTTAATACTGGTGTAAATTTTACATTTCCTAAAGGATCTACTGTGTAAGAACCAACATTAGCGATTACTAAAGGTGTTCCTGTTTTTCCAGTATTTGAAGAATTATTTGGATCAATTAAAATAATTGTTGAAGCATCTGGAGTTGTGTCTTCTACATCTGTATCATTTGCTGCAATTGTTGGAATTGTAATTGCAACATCTTCATTTGTAGTGAATGGATTTCCTGCATCATTATCATCTACTGCAACTGGCGGATTGTTACTAACCGTTAAAGTTGCTGGTGGAGTTGAAGGAATATCACAAGCATAATCTGTTTTAGAAACTATTACTTGATATTTATATCCATTTTCTGCCGTTGATAAATTAGAAATTGTTAATTCTGCGGTATCTGCACCTGCGTAATTTCCTCCAGTTACTAAATCTGTAAAAGTTGTTCCTCCGTCTGTACTTAGTTGCCATTGGAAAACTGTACCTGTAGAAACCACTTTAAATGTAACAGATCCATTAATAAAACCTTCTTTATCTGAAGGCTGTGTGCTTATTACCACAGGAGTTCCTACTGTAGTTACATTCCCGTTTGTCCCTGTATACCCTTTATTTACTTCAAAACCAGTTACTTTACCATCTGTTCCATAACCAGTACCATTTAATTCTCCTGGTTTTGTAGTACTTACTAAATTACCAGCTTCTGTAACATCTGGACAACCATCATTATCTGAATCTGTGTCTTGATGATTTGGAATACCATCATTATCTGTATCGAAAGTATCTACTATACCATCGTTATTAGTATCGTTTGCTGGAGTTACATCTTTATAATTTGGAATACCATTATTATCTGAATCTGCATCTGGATCTACATTACCAGGTGTTTCTTCAGTATCTAAAATACCATCATTATCATCATCTAAATCTACAGCATCTGTAATACCATCTTTATCTGCATCTAAAATATCTCTAAAATCTACATCTCCTCCAAAAGCTAAATCGTTGTCTTCATCTAAAGTATTTGTTTGATTTCCATTAACATCTGTATAATTATCTGCAGTTTCTACGGTGTTGTCTAAACCATTTGTTCCAACAGTTCCGTTTGTAGTTCCGTTGTTATTTGTGTCTTTAGAAAGATTTCCAAATTCTATGATATCATTAATTAAATCATTATCAGAATCTAAATCTAAATAATCTGGATTATCTGTAGTATCTGTATTAACTGGAATAATTGCTGTTCCAGAATTTGTAGTATCATAAGCATCATCCAAACCATCGCCATCTGTATCTGTAAATGTTGCAGAAGGTGCAATATAATCGGCTGTTGTTTGTGCTTCAATGTTATCTGGAATTGTATCGTTATCTGAATCTAAATCTAAATAATCTGGAATTGAATCTATATCGCTATTTGGAATTGGTAATTTTGTTCCTGCTGAAAAACCTGAACTACCTGATGCATCTTGATCTACTGGATCAACTACATCTGGCATACCATCTGAATCTGCATCATTTGCAGTACCAGCACCTACATGTCCATCTCCATCTGGGTCTGTTCCTCCAGCTTCAATAGCATCTACAATACCATCATTATCTGAATCTAAATCTAAAAAGTTTTTAATTAAATCTCCATCTGTATCTGGAATTGCTAAATTAGAAGTTTCGGCCGTACCAGCAATAACAGTATCTGTAGAAACATCTAATGGAATACCTTTGGTGTTTACATCTGTACTTGTTAAAGTTCCTGTTCCTGGTTGTCCATTTCCGTCAGGATCATTTGTACCACCAGCTTCTGCATAATCTGGAATACCATCATTATCTGAATCTAAATCGAAATAATTTGGAATACCATCTCCATCTGAATCTGTTGGATTTGTTCTTGGATCCCCATCATCTGTTCCTTGATCTTCGTCTGTATCTAAAATACCATCATTATCATCATCTAAATCTACAATATCGTTAATTCCATCTCCATCATTATCTTGCGCTGATGCTTCTCTCCAATCTCTATCTCCACCTGGAGCAGCAGGGTCATCATCTGGATGTGTTTGAGGAGTTTGACCAACATTGGTTGCATTATTTAAATTTGAAGTTGCGCCAACAACTTTATTTTCATCAAAATCATCATGCAAACCATCTCCATCTACATCTACAAACTTTGCAATATCTAAATCTCCATCTGCATCTGCATCTAAATTATTTGTAAGAACTATTGCTTTGTAAAAACCTTCGTTTATATCAAAAATACCATCATTCTCAGCATCTGTATCTGCGTAGTCTGGAGCAGAACCTCCATCAGTATTTGCATAACCAATTGCAATACCACCTGCAGTATCTACATCATAAGCATCGTCTATACCATCGTTATCTGTATCAGTTCCTTTCGGAGCTACATAAGACGCAGTTGCCTGACCTTCAATATTATCTATAATTCCATCATTATCAATATCTATATCTAAATAGTTTTTTACACCATCTCCATCTCTATCTTTATTAAATCCAAAATTAGATGGAATATTTGCTACTACATTTCCAGCAAAATCTGGGTCGTTTGTATCTGCTAAACCATCTCCATCTGAATCTGCTGGTGTTCCTGTACCAACTACACCGTTATTGTCTCCATCTGAAACTTGAAAGTTTCCTTCGAATGTATCTGGTAAACCATCTCCATCTGAATCTAAATCTAAATAGTTTGGTAAAGAGTCTGCGTCTGAATTTAATGGTGTTGGAAAAGTTGCTAATGTTGGAGCTGATATTCTATCGTCCCAACCATTATTATCTGTATCTACAAAACCATCTACAATTCCATCATTTGTTGTATCATTAAAAGTAGCATTGTTAGAAAATGCTTCTTCTGTATCTGAAATACCATCATTATCTGAATCTCTATCTAAAGAGTTAATAAATGTTGATTTTATATCTGAACTTGAATCTGTGTTTCTTGGTGCTATTTGTGCAACACCACTTTCTGGAGAAGTTTCTAAAGTATCTGCAAAACCATTTGCACCAACACTTGTTTCTGCTGCATCTGCAATACCGTTATTATTTGCGTCTACATAACCAGCTTCTAAAACATCTGGAATTGCATCGTTATCTGAATCTAAATCTAAATGATTTGGAATTCCATCTCCATCGAAATCGAACTGTGCTGTTCCTCCTGGGAAATCTGCATCTAAATAGTTTGGAGTTCCATCATTATCTGCATCTGCAGTTGGGTCTATTCCTTGACCTTCAACAATATCTAAAATACCATCGTTGTCTGAGTCTAAATCTGCAATATCTGCAACCCCATCATTATCTGAATCTGGGTTGATTGTTATTGTTAAAGTTGATGATGCTGTTCCTGGAGTTCCTGGATTGTTATCTGTAATATTGTAAGTTGTTACAGGAACTGCCCCAGTATAATTTGCTTCTGGTGTAAATACATAACTACCATCGTCGTTAATTTGTAAAGTACCTACTCCTGTAATTGTTGCTGTTTCGTTTGCATTTTTTGTTTGCCCATCAACCGTAAATGTTGTTACATTTAATGTTGTACCAGTGTCAACATCTGTGTCATTACTTAAAACTCCATTTGCTGCTGCAACAGTTAATGTTATATTTTCTGTTGTAGAATTTACATCTGCAACTGCAACTGGCACATCATTTACTGGTGTAATTGAAATGTCTAATAATGCTTGATTAGAAGCAAAACCACTGTTGTCTTTTATTGTATAGTTGATATCTGCATCTCCATTAAAATTTGCTTCTGGTGTAAAAACTACAGTTCCTGCTGCATCTACTGTATACGTTCCTTTTCCTGCTATTACTAATGGAGTACCAGTTTTTCCTGTATTGGCAGCATTTGCTGGATCTATTAAAATAATTGTTGATGGTACTACATTTCCATCTTCATCTGTATCATTAGAACCAATTGTTGTTAAAGTAACTGGATTATCTTCTAATGCTGTACCTGCATCGCCTACTGCAACTGGTAAATCGTTTATCGCAGAAACAGAAATATCTGCTGTTCCTGTTACTGGTGCAGCTATTCCATCTGAAACTGTATATGTAAAATCTCCTGGATCATCTGTTCCATTATAAGCTGTTGGTGCATCGTAAACTAAACCTGCAATTTCTGCTGGAGTTAAAGTTGCGCCGTTTGTTACTGTAACTCCTAAAGAAGTTTTTACAACTCCTAAAGTTGGTAAACCTGTAACTGTAATTGTTAATGTGTTTCCATCTGGATCTGAAGGTGCTGTTAAACCTAGTGATGTTCCTGTGCTTTCTTCTTCTACTGTTATAGTATTGCTACTTGCTACTGGAGGGTCGTTTGTAAAAACTGTTAAAGTACCTGCATCTGAAGTTGTAGTACATACATAATCTGTTTTAGAAACAATTACTCTAAATTTAGAATTATTTTGTGCACTTGTTACTCCTGTAATTGTTAAGGTACTTGTTGTTGTACCTCCATATACAGAACCATCTAATATTGTATTATAACTTGCCCCACCATCTGTACTTAATTCCCATTGAAAAACAGTACCATCTGTTGTTACAGGAAAAGTAGTATTTCCACCAACTATGATATTTCTATTTGGCGGTTGTACTGAAACTGATGCAGCAGTTCCTGCAGAAGTAACATTTGAATTTGATCCAGTGTAAGCTGTTGTAAAACCTGTTACTTTACCATCTGTTGCGCTATAACCTGTACCATTAACTTCTCCTGCTTTTGTTGCACTTTCTTTATGACCTGCTTCAAGAACATCATTACACCCATCTCCATCTGCATCTGTATCGAATTGATCTATTTTACCATCCTTATCAATATCATATCTATCATCTATATTATCTGAATTAGTATCTTCAAAATCTGGATGTGCTGGATCTTGATAATCTAAAATTCCATTATTGTTTGTGTCTACAAATGGGTCTCCACTTGTAGCATTTTCTGCGGTATCTAAAATACCATCATTATCATCATCTAAATCACAACCATCTGCTACACCATCATTATCATTATCTGCATTATCATCAAAACCGTTACAT
The DNA here is from genome assembly GCF_014352875.1 of Polaribacter pectinis. Taxonomy (NCBI): domain Bacteria; kingdom Pseudomonadati; phylum Bacteroidota; class Flavobacteriia; order Flavobacteriales; family Flavobacteriaceae; genus Polaribacter; species Polaribacter pectinis. The sequence continues at coordinate 3,278,887 of NZ_CP060695.1, read as the reverse complement.
TCATCTACAGAATCTAAAACACCATCTCCATCTGTATCTCCATCAACTTTTACAATAACTGTTGCAGTATCACAATTAGATGTGTTTGCTTTTTCACAAATTTTGTAAGTAATAGTATATGATCCTGTTGCAGAGTTTGCTGGAACACTTATGTTTCCATTAGCATCTACAGTTACTCCTGTTAAGCCTCCATCATTTAGAATGGTAATATCTATATTTGTATCTGTAACCGCAACACTATTTAATAAATCGTTAGTTGTAATATCACCAGATGCACCTCCAGTAATACCATTAACAGCTGTTGCAGAAAAATCGTCATCTACAGCATCTATATCATTTATTGCTAAAACCCTTGCAAAAGCAATATCATCTTCATGAATTGTTTCTGTATGTATATGAAATATTGGGCTTGTAACTTCTGTACTTGTAAAACCAAAAAGATTTACAAGGCTACCGTTAGTTATGTTTGTTGCAGTAACATCATAAGCAGAACTCGAATAAACCCAACATTCTTTTGGATCTAAAATATTGTTTGAGTTTGTATCTCCCTCTACATAAGTTAAAGTAGTGCCTAATGAATTAGTTATTGCTACATTATTTAAAGCAATAGCACCTGTATTACTAACTGCAAGTGAATACGTTATTTTATCTCCTGCATTATCTGTACCATCTGCAGCAGTTGCGTTTGCAAGCATTGTTACAGATTGACCATAAGAAATTGTACTTAATAAGCCAATAGCAATAAACAAAAGAAATTTCTTTGTGTTTATTACCCTTATTTTGTTAAAGTTGAAAAGCTTGTGCATATTTTTCATCTATATATTAATTAGTTGTTGCTGTTAGGAGTTGAGTCTATGTCTGTTTCTGTTGTAGAGAAAACTTCTGTTTTATTTGTATATATTGTACCAGCTGTATTAACAGTTGCGCCAATTTTTAATTGATAACTACTTCCCTTGGCCAGTGTTAATAGGCTTAAGTCCCAAATACCAGTACTAGAATCATAGGTTGTATTTGTTGGTATAACTGTAGTTGCTGCATCATAGGTTAAACCTGTTGGTAATAAGTCTATAACATTTACATTTGTTGCTGGTTGATTACCATCATTTTTAAGTGTAATTGTAAATACTATTTTTTCACCAACTTTCTTTATTGGTTTGTTTACCGTTTTTGTAACACTTAAATCTATGGAACACGCTGTTTTATCATTTGCGTCTAAAACTGCTGCTGTATTGTTTTGTTCATAACCAGCACCACTAACTATTGGATTACCTTCTGCGTCAGATGTTAATCCTAAATTATCTAAACTACCTCCAACACTTCCTCCTGCAAAAGCTGTAAGTTGACTTAACTGTATATCTCCAGCTGCTTCGATTGCATCTGGACAACCATCATTGTCTGAATCTGTATCTTGGTAATCTGGAATACCATCTAAATCTGTATCACAAGCTGCAGTTATTGAATCAAATAAAAACCCAGGTTGACCTGAAGTACTTAAATTTTGTACAACTATTTTAGAGATTTCTAATTCTTTAAAATCAAAAAAGACAAGGTTTTTTCTAGTAAACGTATCATTATCTTTGTTATTTGGTTGAGATAATTCTACATAATCATCATCTAATGTCCCATCTTTTGTAACATCCTCGCCTAAATCGTTATAAAATACTGGTACTCTAGAAGCAAAAGTGGTTCCTTTAGTACCTTGTGCAGTATTAACTATGTAATTTTCTGGGTTAGAAATAACAGCACCAGCTTTATCGTAAACTGTTACTCTATGTTTTTCTCCTAGTTGATCGATATCTGTAACCATGAATTTCAATTTCACTGGCGAAGAAAAGGTCATTTCTTGGGTAGAACCTTCATTTGGATAAACGTACTTAAACTGTGTACCTATTGCGTAAAGTTCATCTGCATCTTTTATTGGTTCTGAATAAGGTGCAATTGATGAACCACCTGTGTTTGTATAAGTTATTGAAAAAGAATTTGCAAAACTTTGGGTAAATACAGGGTTAGAACCAGTAATATCAACATTAAAATCTCCATTAGAAGCTCGAAGAAATGTGGCACACTCTGCTGTATCTATAATACCATCATTGTCATCATCTAAATCTGCAAAATCTGCAACACCATCATTATCATTGTCTAAACAAGTATTTACACTCGCGTCTAAATAATTTGCATTAGGAGTTGAATATGAAGCTCCTGAAACTTTTCCGTTAGAATTATCTACAGCTGGTGTACCAGAGCCATAAAAACCATTGTTATCTGCATCTGCATTATTTACTGAACCATAATAAGCTTCATCTGCATCACTACAACCATCTCCATCTGAATCTGAATCTATATCGTCTGTAATACCGTCTTTATCAGTGTCTTTTATAATTTTAGCTTGTAATTGTATTCCTAAGGGATCTACTCCTGAACCGAAAAAATCAAATTGAATAGAAACAATACCTTTATTTAAGGCTTCTTCATTAGGAAATTGTAAAAAACCTGTTGCCTGTCTACCTGATGTGTTATTTGTAGCATCTTCCACGTATTTTTTACCTCCAATGGTTACTTTCTTTAAAACTCCTTCTGTTACTGGTGGTCCTATATTGAAAGGTGAGCCTGGAAAGCGTCCAAACATTACTCTAAAATCTGCATCATTAACCACAGTTCCATCTGCCAACGTAATTACAAAATTTCCTAGGGTAGATGTTACAGCAGCACCGCTATTACCTAAACCTAGCAATTGAAAATTAACCTCTCTTAAAGGTAGCGTGCTTGTTATGGTATAAGTATCTGTTACACCAGTAGCAAGATCTTCATCTATATTATAAAAATCAAAACTATCATTTCCGGTTGGTGCAGTTGCAGAGGTTGTTGTAAAAGTCATTGTAGATGTTTGCCCTCCTGAAACCAATGATAAATTTGAACCATTTATATCCCAAACTTTCGCTTCAGCTCCTTCAATTACATCAGTAATTCCATCATTATCATCATCTAAATCACAACCATCAGGAACACCATCTGAATCGTTATCTAAAGCATCATCAAAACCATCACATTTATCATCACTATCTATAACACCATCATTGTCAATATCACATTGTCCATTGGTATCTCTTGTAGCCTGATCTAAAGAGGTTCCTATTGGTTGACCATTAGTTTGGTTAACATTATTTGGAACTCCTTGATTATTTACTGTTCCTGTTAATCTTCCATCAGAATCTACTGCTGTTGCTAATAAATTATCTGCCCCTTCAATTGCATCGAAACAACCATCGTTATCAGAATCTAGATCTAAACTATTTGGAATTCCATCTTTGTCTATATCCGTATCACAAACCAATGTATATTGTAAATCTGCAATACCTATTCTTTGTCTTGTATTTGGGCTTGTTAAATCGTTAAAATATTGAAAGCTTATTTCTGTTATTGCTTCCGGAAACGTAAGTGATAAAACACCATCTCCAGGATTTGAATTTGTAACATCTCCAGTTCCTACAAATGTATTGTTACCATCATAGTTTACTGCAGAACCACTAAAAGTAACGTTTGTTGCTTCTGAAATACTTATTATTGAGCCATCTAATTTTGTTGCTTGAATAACTATTTTATCTTTAAAATCGTTACCTCTTGCATCTATATCTTGCATGGTAAAGGTTAAATTCCTTACTTCATTTGTAAAAGAAAAGGTTGTTATACCACCACCTGTTTCTCCTGGTGCATTTGCAATTTGAAGCACAGTTCCTAAACCAAAAGCATTTTCTATGGTCATAAACTCTAAACCAGGATTTGCTGGGTTATCAGCAAAAGAAACTGTTAATCTTTGATTGTCTTTAAGACTAGAAACCAAAGGTAAATTCCCTGAAAGATCTGTACTAGAAGCAGACACCCCAAAATCTGTATCCCAATCGTAAGAACCAGATGTGGCTGTAACACAGTTTTCTTCTACCGAATCTAAAATACCATCGTTATCATCATCTAAATCTACAGAATCAGGAACTCCATCATTATCATTATCAAAACAAGCGTTTACACTTGCATCTATATAATATGAGTTTGGACTAGTATAGGCAGCTCCTGAAACCTTTCCAACACCATCTACTGTTGGAGTTCCTGAACCATAAGTTCCATTATCGTCTGTATCTGCATTTGTTACAGTTCCAAAATATGCTTCATCTGCATCACTACATCCATCTCCATCTGAATCTGTATCTAAATAGTCTGGTATTCCGTCACTATCTGTATCTCTACAATAAATAGCAGCAACAGAAATTGATGTTGTAGATAGTTCTGCAACAATATTTCTACCAACACCATCATCTATATTTATATCGTCTACAATTAAGTTAAATGAACTTGTTGGATTTGTAGGCGAAAATGTAGCATTATAGCCAAATTGAACATTGTTATCTGCGTTATTAAAAATTACTTCAGACACTGCACCTTGTTCTACAAAATTTGTAAAATCGAAATTATCTAACTCTGTTTGTGTAACATTGTTAACGGGTGTAGCACCTATTGGAGAAGTTGTAATTTGAGCTGACCCTAAAGTATTACCTGCTGATGTTAGATTAGACCATGTTCCAGGAATATCTATAGCAATTGCATCTTGTGCTTCAGAATTATCCATATTACCAATACCTACTAAACCAATTGAGGTAACTTGAAATGGAACTCCATCTGCAGAAAACGTTGTAACTTTAAGCTTTGGTTGGTCTTCTGCACTACCATTTGCACCTATTTCAAAAACAATTTGTCCTGTATTTATATCTGTAATTATTGTACCATCACTAGGACCAACACCTACAACGTTATTACTACCAGCAGTTCCTGCAGCTTCTAAAACAACTTTATTACCAGCAGCATCTTTATAGACTAATTTACCACCAGCATTTACGTTTCCTAAAACACTTTCTGCTGGAACCAAACTAAAAGATGAACTTGTAACCGCATTACAGCCTTCATCTACATCTAAAATACCATCATTATCAGCATCTGCATCATTATCATCAATAACACCATCACCATCTGTATCTGGTGCAGAAGTAACTGAAATATTATCTATTGCAGCATCACTTCTAAAATTACCCCCTACAATTCCTTCGAATCTAATTTTTATTACATCTCCATCAAAAGCACTTAAGTCTGCTATAGTAGATTGCCAAGCATTTCCTTTATCACCAGATCTACTAAAAACATTTGTTAAAACACCATTTTTGTTAACCAGCACGTTTAAAGTTCCCATATTAGAACCATACATGTGGTAATCAAAATTAAGTTGAGATTTTTGTTTTCCAGTTAAATCAAACTCTTTCTCTAACCATGCTTTTTTACCCGAATTATTTGATGCCTCTATGAAAAGATAAAAATCGCCATCTGAACCTGAACTAGGACCAGTGTTAGAACTTGGAGTCCCTAGAGAATCACGTGTCCAATTCATATCATCTCCAGAGACTTGCAACCAACCATCAAAGTCAGTTTCAAAACTATCTTGTGCGGTAATTGTATTAACAAAACTAAATACAAAAAGTAAAACAATATTTAATATTGTTTTACTTTTTGCAAGCAAAAAAAACTGTTTTACAGTACTACAGGCTTGTAATAAGTATTTTTTCTTCATATATACTGTTTTAACTAAACTATAATTTCTAAAAAAATTGATAAAAAAAATGCCCCCAATATGCCTTTATTTAAAAAAATAAATGTTTTAATTGAAAACAAAGGCATATTGGGGGCACAAAGACAAATGTAAAGTAGAAAATTGATTTATACAATAAAATTTAAGGAAAATGTTAATAAGGTGTTAATAAGATAAAAAAAATAGCTATCAACTATTAAAATTTCAAAAAAATTAGTCTAATTAGAAGAGTTAGGTGAAGAATCCACATCTTTTTGTTCAGTTTTAAAAACTTCTGTTTCGTTTAAAACAATATTTAAAGAAGCAACTGTAGCACTTATCTTTAACTCTAACCACTCATTTACAGCTATATTTTTGTTTGAAAAATCCCAAATACCTGTACTTGAATCATAAGTTGTATTTGTTGGAATTATAGTGTTTACTGCATCATAATTTAAACCAGTAGGCAACAAATCTTTTACTTGAACACCAGTTGCAATATCTGTTCCTTTATTAGTAATTCTTAACGTAAAAATAACATTATCACCAAGTTTTACAATGCTTTTATCTACTGTTTTTAGCAAGCTTAAATCTATCTTCTTGGCTGTTATTGTAAAGTTTTCTGTTAAATCGTCTGAAGAAAGATTAGTATCTATTTGATCTTGGGTGTTAGATACCACGTTAGAAAAAGTTCCTTCTGAAGGTTTATTAGGAACTTTAGAAACAAATTTTAATGTAAAAAGCTCACCAGCTTCCATAGTTCCAATAGTCCAATCTGGACTATTCCATGTTCCTTGGCTTGGCGTTACACTAATTAAATCTAATTCTGTTGGAAAAATATCTTTTACCACTAAATTTGTTACTGGTTGCAATCCAAAACTTTCTACAGTAACTGTAAAATTGATGATATCTCCATCTGTAACTGTTCCTGTAATATCACTTGTTTTAGAAACCACAATATCTGGGTCACAATTATAAACAGATACAATTTTAGACGAATAAGAACAAGTTCCTTCGGTTACAATAACATTATATTCTCCTATTCCAGTAGGCGTATATGTTGCAGAAGTTGCACCAGCAATTATAACGTTATTTTTATACCATTGATAGGCATCAAAACTTTTAGTTTCTTCTTCTAAATCACCTGCAGGATAACAACCACCACCAGTAATTTGAACACCTACAACTGGAACAGTATCAAAACCTGAAAAATAACCCGCCAAACCGGCATTAGAACCTAAACTCATGAAAGTACCTACTGCAATTGGACCTGTAGAAGTTACGTCTATTTCTCCGGCCAAACCTGTAACCTAAAAGGTTTTCCAATCGGACGTTCCTGCAGGAACTGTTGGAGTTGGTAAAGCTACTCTAACACCATTTTCTCTAACTACTATATTAGCATCTGCCGTTAAAGAAGATGCTATTATTGTAATTGCAGAGATATTAGAGTTAGCACCAGCAATCTTATCAATATCAGAAATTTCATCCATTAAATTTGGTAACAAACAATTTACTGGAGCAATAAAATTCATACCAATTGTTTGTATTTTATTTGTAGCTCCTTGCAAACATTGGTATGCATAAACTTCTTTAGAAGTAGTTACAAACATACTTGCACCGGCATTTCCAGAAGAATAGTAACTACCAGGAATTTCTATATAATCTCCATCGTTAATTGTACCTATTTTTGTATTTCCTGCAAAAACATCTGTATTATTTTGGGTAGCTACAATTATAGGAAACTCTGTTTCATTAGACCCTAAACCTCTTACAAAAACATATTCTCTTCCTAAAGAGGCAACACCCACAGGTTGGTCTATACCTACATCTCTATTCCCACTTGTACTCCTTATCCCTACATTTAAACCTCCATTACTAATTACAATAGGTTTAGTCGCATGTATTTTTGATCCCAACCAGCCATCTATATTTGCTGTGGTTTCATTTTTTGCAGCTTCTAAAACAAAAGTTTCTCCTTTATTTAAAGTAATTGTTTGCGAATCTGCAGTAATTCCTCCTCTTGCAGTTCCTAGTCTAAATTTACAATTTGGATCGTAGCCAGAAACTGTAACAACGGTTCCATCTTCTGTTGCCATCATTCCTAAACTGGTTGTTAAATTTGTATTTCTTGCTCTGTTTGGAATACCACCCCACCTAAAATCTACACCTTTTGCTTTAGAACCTTTGGACGTTAAAGAACCTGCCTGTGCAGAAGACCTTCCTCTATAATTTACATAAAATTTCTTTCCACTTGGTGATATAATTCTTAGCCCTGCATTCGTTAAAACTTTACCTGTATTTGCATTAGTTAATAAAGTAATATTGTTATCACCATTTCCTAATCCGTTAGAATTATCAAATATTTTACCATTTCCTTTAGATAAACCCGTTATTGTTAACAAAGGAGTTGTACTTGTACCCCTGTAAATTTCTATAGAAAACGGAGTAGTTTCTGGAGTTGAAAAATAAACGGCTTGCTGAACAATTCCTTGATTATTAGATACTTGCTTTAAGGGTGGTAGATAATGCTCACTATCTAATTGCGCATAAGATTGCACACTAAATAAAGTGACACCTAAAAACAATAACATTTTAAGAACAGTAAATAATTTACGATTCAATATATTCATATAACGCAATTTTTTCGGGGGGAAAATTCAATCAAAAATAAGTGAAAAAAAATAAGCACAATTAAAGTAGGTTTTTTAAGCCATAACTTACAAACCTCTTTCTTTTTTTATTTTCTCGTAAGCTGTTTGTATGCTTTGAAACTTTTCTTTAGCTCCTTGTAAATGCTCTTTTCCTAAATCTTGTAATTTGTCTGGATGGTATTTTTTCACCATTTTTCTGTAAGCAGATTTTAACTCATCATCTGTTGCAGATTTTGTAATTTCTAAAATTTTATAAGCATTGTCAGACTCATCATAAAACATTGCCTTTATAGAGGTAAAATCTCGCTGATTGATATACAAATACCCTGCTATTTTTCTAATTTCTTCAACTTCTTTTTCGGTTACAAATTCGTCTGCTTTTGCAATTCCGAATAAAAAGTGAAGTAATTGTAAACGAGATGCATGAGACATGTGTTCTCTAATTTGAATACAAACCTGTCTTGCAGAGATTTCTTTCTTTACAATTCCTTTAAATAATTTAAAAGCATTGTTGGCTCTTTCTTTACCATACATACTTAAAAATTGAGCACGTACAAATTCTAATTCGCGTTTGTCTATTTTACCATCTGATTTTATAACTATAGATGCCAAAACAAGCAAACTCATTTCAAAATCTCCAGATTGCGTGTTTACATGTCTGTTATTTTGGGTTTTACTTTGATATTCTCCTTGCTCTAAAAGCAGATCTTTTTCGGAAAAACCATCTACAAAACTACCTATTGCAAAACCTATTGCTGCACCTATTGGACCACCTAAAGTAAATCCTAATCCTGCACCCAACCATTTTGTGAAATTTGCCATATTCTATTCTCTTTCTTTATAATTACAAGGTAGCAAAGTTACAAAGTTCCTTTTAAAGTTTGTTTAGAACCATTATGTTTATTGAACTTTTAAATCCTTAATACTTTTAACACAAAGGGTTAACATTCTGCGTGAAGGATTGAAGCATTTGTTTGAGCTCTTTTTTCTTTTTTAGAAAAAAAGCGAGTGCGGAAAGCCTGACGATTTTTTAAAATAGAATGTAGTGATAACGGAATAGTATTTTTAAAAATGGGCACGCCCTAAAAAAGAAAATATTAAGTATCTTTGCAAAGAATTAAATTAAAAATTATGTATCCAGAAGAATTAGTAAAACCAATGCGTGACGAGTTAATTAACGCAGGTTTTGAAGCATTATATACAGGTGAAGACGTAGAAAAAGCAATGGCAAAAAAAGGAACAACTTTAGTGGTTGTAAACTCGGTTTGTGGTTGTGCTGCAGGAACTGCAAGACCAGGAGCAATTGCTTCTTTAGGTGCAGAAAAAACTCCTGATAATTTAACAACTGTTTTTGCAGGTGTAGAGAAAGAATCTACACAAAAAGCACGTGAATTTATGATTCCTTTTCCTCCTTCTTCTCCAGCAATGGCGTTGTTTAAAGACGGAAATTTAGTACACATGTTAGAAAGACACCATATTGAAGGTCGTTCTGCACAAATGATTGCACAGAATTTAGCACAAGCTTACGAAGAGTTTTGTTAGACTTACAATAAATCCTTTTTTTTTGAAGGAAAGAATTTTAAAAATCCATTCTTTTAGAGTGGATTTTTTTATTTTTATAAAAATTTAAAACTATGGCATCTTTGCTTTCTACTTACACCGTAAAAGAATTACAAAAGAAATTAAAAACACAAAAAATCTTATTTGTTGTACAAACAATTGTGGTTTTATTAATGGTTGTTTTGGCAATTTTTTCTTCTATTGATGAAGGTGTTTCTTTTCAAACCTTTTTACCATTATTCTTTGCTCCTATGAGTGTAATAATGTTTTTTGAAATTAAAAAAATTAAAAAAGAACTTGCTTTAAGAAAATAAAATGAACGAAGAAAAAGTAATTGAAAACACTATTTTATTTGTAAAAGAAGAGTTAAAAGATGCTGAAGGTGGGCATGATTGGTTTCATATAGAACGTGTTTTTAAAAACGCAATTTTAATTTCTAGAGAAGAAGATGTAAACGTTTTTGTAGTTTCTTTAGCTGCATTATTACATGACATTGCAGACCCTAAGTTTTACAATGGAGATGAGACTATTGGGCCTAAATTAGCTACTGAATTTCTTGAAAAACAGAAAGTTAACAAAGAAACAATTTTACATGTTGTAAACATAATCAACCATATTTCTTATAAAAATTCATTTGATAAAAATGGTGAAAAATTTACGTCCAAAGAACTTGAAGTTGTTCAAGATGCAGATAGATTAGACGCAATTGGTGCTATTGGTATTGCACGTTGTTTTAATTATGGCGGTTTTAAAAATAGGGCTCTGTACGATCCAGAAATTTTACCAAACTTAAATATGACAAAAGAAGAATATAAAAAGTCTTCTGCACCAACAATTAATCATTTTTATGAAAAATTGTTATTATTAAAAGATAAAATGAACACCAATTCTGGAAAACGAATTGCTACTGACAGACATAATTATATGGAGCAATTTCTAAATCAGTTTTATAATGAATGGAATGGTGTTAAATAATTAATTCTAATACAAAAATAATTGTTATAGATTTTAATTATGCAAAAAGGCTTTTTTTAACACCTATTTAAAAGCTTATTAATTTTCCCTAAGTAAATTGTAAGACTCACCTTTACAAACCTCCTTTAAAGCTTCTAAAAACAATTTTTAAAATTTAATTTTCCTTTGCGGCTTCTAAAGCTATAATTTTATATTCCAATTCAGAAAGTTTTGCGGATTTCTCTATAATTTCATCTACAGTTAAATTTGTACTTGAATTTATATAATTTAAAATATCATTACTTTTAAAAGTATAATAATTTAAGGTTTCTTCTATTTTATCTTTCATTTCGCATCTTTTTAATTAATGAACATGATTCAATATTTGGTTTCTAAAAATAAGTGCAAACTTTTATGCAAATTACGTTTATAAAAAAAAATAGAAAAGAACCAAAAACGTTTATGTGAACTTTATGTATTTTGGCTAATAAAATTCAGTTTTTGTATTATACTTTTTTATTGAATTAAATTTTTCATTTCACTTCTATATTTAGAAGCACTTTTTCCTGTAAAATTTTTAAAGAGTTTATTAAAGTGAGAAAAATTATTAAAACCACACTCGAAACTTACATCGGCAATACTCATTGTACTTTCTGCCAATAATTTTGTAGCATGTACAACTCTATATTCATTTACCAATTTTGTAAACGTTTTTCCAGTAGATTTTTTAAAGTATCTACAAAATGCAGGAACAGTCATACTTGCTAATTCTGCAATCTCATCTAAACTAATATGTTCTTTAAAGTGCTCATTAATATGCTTGTAAATAATTTCTATTTTATTACTGTCTTGTGGTATGGTTTCGAAAGCAAAACCATTTGCATTTAATAAAGTATAGTCTTCCGTTGTTGCTAAATCATTTAAGATTTCTAAAAAAGAAGAGATTCTATTTACTCCTTCTAGCTCTACAAGCTTTTCAATTTTTGCACCAATTCTTTGTTTAATTTCTATATTGAAACGAATTCCTTTTTTGGCTCTTTCAAACAATGAATCTATTGCAATCATTTCAGGAATTTTAAAAAACTCTTTTCCTAAAAAATCTGGAGAAAACTGTATTAAGGTTTCTGAACCATTTGTAGTTAAACGATCTAAATAACCAACATGTGGTAAATTAGAACCTATTAATACTAATTGGCTATTATTAAAATAACTAACATGATTACCAATATGTCTCTTACCTTTACCTTTATTAACGTACACCAACTCTATTTCTGGATGAAAATGCCAAAATGGTGTGTTCTCTTTTAAAAACTCTATATGTTTTTTAACTAACAATGAGCTTCCAAAATTTGGCGTAATTTTTTCTAATGTAGGCTTCTTTTGAATCATATGCTACAAAAATACAACACTTAAAAATAATAACATATATAAAATTACCTCTTTTGTATGTTATTTTAACTTAACACGAATTTAACATAGCTAAAAATGATAATTTAGCACATAAACCTATCAATTTTGATGTTTTGAGGCGTTAAAATCTGCTATAAATTTGCAGTGTTATTAATTGATAAAATGACAAATGATGAAAACAAAAATGAAAAGAAGTTTATTAGTAGTATTAATGTTAGGAACATTAATAGGTTACGCAAATGAGAACAATACATCTACAACTGTTTTAGATGCAAAAAAAGTAAAGGTTGAATTTAAGTCTGTAAAAAAAGGACAAACTATTACTATTAATGATGAAAACGGAAGTCAAGTATACAATCAAAAAATTGAAAACTCTGGTACTTATTCAAGATTTTTTAATTTAACTGCTTTAAAAAATGGAATTTATACTGCAGAATTAAATAAAGATTATGAAATCTTAATTAAAACTTTTAAGGTAGAAAACGGAAACGTAACTTTTTTAAGTGAAGAAAATAACAAAGTATTTAAACCAGTTATTAGAAATGAAGAAAACTTGGTTTTAATTTCTAAAATAGACTTTAATAACAAACCTTTAAATGTTGTTATCTATTATAAAGATGAAGTTATTCTATCTGAAACTGTTAATGGAAATGATATCTTAAGTAGAGTATACAAATTATCTGAAACTGAAAAAGGAAATTATAAAGTTGTTATTAATACAAACAACAGAATGTACATAAAAGATTTTTCAATCTAAAAAAGAATAGTTAATTGGTCATCAAAACACTGCTATATTTTGATGAGAAAAGCGAGTCATAAATGACTCGCTTTTTCTTTTTCTATTATTTTAACTATGCATGCATAGTAAATAGAATTACCTCTATTATATTCTATTTTAACTTTACATTAAATTAACATTAAATAATATTGATAATTTAGCACACATACTTGTCAATTTAGATGTTTTCAGACATTTAAAACTACCATAGATTTGTAGTATCAATAACAAGTAAAAAAAAGAAAAATGAAAACAACAATTAAAAATTACATAGTAGTAGCATTAATGTTAGGAACATTATTAGGTTACGCAAATGAAAGCAACACTTCTTTTAAATCAATTGATGGAAAAAGAGTAAAAGTTGAATTTAACGCTGTTAAAAAAGGAAACACATTAACCATTAAACAAAGAAATGGTGTTATTTTATACTCGTCAGAAATTAAGAATGCAGGAACATTTTCTAAAATATTTGATCTTTCTGCTTTAACTTCTGGAAATTATATTGCAGAATTAGAGAAAGATTTCGAAATCATTAAAAAATCTTTTAAAGTAGAAAACGGAACTGTTATTTTTACTTCTGATGATGAAACGGAATTTAAACCAGTTATTAGAACTCAAAACGAATTGGTTTTAATTTCTAAAATATCTTTCAGCCACAAGCCAGTAGAAGTAACAATTTACTATAAAGATGACGTAATTTACTCTGAAACTATTGTAGATACAAAAGAAATTCTAAACAGAGTGTACAAGGTTTCTAATGAACAAAAAGGAACATACAGAGTAGTGGTAAATACTAATAAAAAATCTTACACACAAGATTTTAAAATCTAACAAATAGAACCTTACTAATTCAAATTATTGCTATGATTTGATAAAAAAAGCGAGCCTTAATTGACTCGCTTTTTTTATTTTATTATTACTCCTCAGCAATTAAAAGGAATTTCTTTAAAAATTTGGTTTTCTTTTTTCTAAAAATGCAGTGGTACCTTCTTTAAAATCTTCTGTACCAAAACACTCACCAAACTCATCAATTTCTATATCAAATCCATTTACTCCGTCTTCAAAATTTGCATTTACTGCTCTAATTGCAGCACTAATTGCAACAGAAGAATTTCGCATAATTCTACCTGCGATTTTTTCTGCAAGTGGTAATAATTCTTCTTGAGAAACTACATGATTTACCAAACCACATTCTTTAGCTTCTTGTGCAGAAATCATTCCAGCAGTCATAATCAATTCCATAGCTTTTCCTTTACCAACTAATTGTGGCAAACGTTGTGTACCTCCATAACCTGGAATTACACCCAATGAAACTTCCGGTAAACCCATTTTTGCATTGTCAGATGCTATTCTAAAGTGACAAGACATTGCCAACTCTAAACCACCACCTAAAGCAAAACCATTAACAGCTGCAATTACTGGAGTTGCTAAATTCTCTACATAATCAAACAACATTTCTTGCCCTGCTCTTGCTAAAGTTGCACCTTCTTCTATAGAAAAATGAGCAAATTCTGAAATATCCGCACCAGCTACGAAGGCCTTTTCTCCACTTCCAGTTAATATAATTACTCTTACATCCTCATCATCTTCTAGAGACTCAAAAACTTCGTGTAATTCTTCTATGGTTGCTTTGTTTAATGCATTTAATTTTTTTGGGCGGTTAATGATTACTCTTGCTAATCCGTTTTGTTTTTCAACTAAAATATTTTCGAAATTCATTTTTAAAAATTTTTATTAATAAAATATAACTTATTAAAAACTATAACTACAATGTATTTATGTTTTTGGTAAAATCACTGTAAAAACCGTTCCAACTCCTTCTTTAGAAGTAAAGGAAATAGTTCCATCATACGCTTCAATAATATTTTTTATAATTCCTAAACCTAATCCCATTCCACTTGTTTTGGTGGTAAATTTAGGTTCAAAAATTAATTCTTTTACCTCATCTGGAATTCCTTTTCCATTATCTGAAACTATTATTTTAACTGAATTTCCTTCTGCTAAAACCTTAACTTCAATTATAGGGTTTTCTTCATTACCAATTGCTTGCGAAGCATTTTTAATTAAGTTTGTTACTATTCTAATTAGCTGTGTTTTATCTAAATTTGCAAACAACTCTTTTTCTTGCGGAAGATATTTAACTGCATCTTCGTTAAAAATATCTAAAGCTAATTTTACTACCTCAATAACATCTATTTTTTCTCTTTTTTGAGATGGCATTTTAGCAAAATCTGAAAATGCAGAAGCAATTGAACTCATTACATCTATTTGCTGAATTAAAGTCTGACTATATTCTGCCAGCTTTTCTTTAGAATTCTTGTCTTGAGGATTAAATTTTCGCTCGAAACTTTGCACCGTTAATCTCATAGGAGTTAACGGGTTTTTAATTTCGTGGGCAACTTGTTTTGCCATTTCTCGCCAAGCTTGTTCACGCTCACTTTTAGCTAATTTCACAGCACTTTCTTCTAGCTGATCTATCATACTATTGTAAGCTTCAACTAAAACTTCTATTTCTGAACTTGCTTTATCTAAAATAATTTTTTCATTTCGCTCGTTTAATCGCGTCTGCTGCATTTTATCTGAAATAGTTTTTATAGATCTTGTAATGTAACTAGATAAGAAATATGCGAGTGCAATTGCTATGATAAACATTAATAAATAAACCAAACTCAAGCGATACATAAATTCTTTTAACTCATGTTCAATTTCTGAATTATCTTGGGTAAACTGCAATTCTAAAATACCTATTCGTTTAAACTTTGGATCATTAATATACGAGTAAGAAGATTGATAACCAATACCATCTTCTTGTCTATTCTTAAGAATTCTATGGTTTGAATTTTGAGCTAATTCTTTTAGAATATTATCTGGAATTGCCTCAACATTTATTTTCTCGAAAGCACTTGCAATCGATGATTTCAATAGCTTACCATTCAAATTATAAATAGAGATATTTAATCTATTTATGGAAGATATTTCATAAATACGTTCTTGAAAAATTTTAGGTAAATTTTCTGTATTTACAGGGTAAGTTGTTTTATTTTTTAATTCTAACTCTATTATTTCTTTGGTAATTGCTTCCTTTCTTTCAAAACGCTGAATATTATAATCTTTTGTTTGCTCATCATATTGATAAATTGTTACCACCAATATTAAAACTGATGCCAACAATACCAACAAAATCATTGATAAAAAAATACGTATTCTTAAAGAAATATTTTTAAAATGAATCAAATTTTATTTTTTTATAATTGTTGTTTTCATAGTTAGTAAATCATCAAAATCTCCATCTTCATCCCAATCGTACTTGCTTTTTCCTAAAAAACCTTCTTCAGTTTTTGTAATATGATAACTTACTTTCATATCTCTTCCTCCATAATTAAATTCAACAAAAAGAGAGTCATTTACAACATTCCATTTTCCTTTAGAGCTAGATATATGTTCTCCTTTTTTATTTAAAAACCAAGCAGAAAATGTACCATCTTCATTGTATTTAGATTGCGCTACTAATTCTGGATTGTTGTCGAACTTGTCTTCATAAACATTTAAAGAGTCAGATTTTTGATAGGTTGGCATTTCTAATTTTAAATACGAAGTTTGCCAACTATTTATCATATATTCTTTTACAGTTTTTTCTTTCTTACAAGCAACAAAAAACGTTCCGAAAATAATAATTAATATAAAATTCTTTGTTTTCACCTTATATATATTTTAGATTGACAAGATAGCTAAATAACAAATCACAAAAAAGCTGTTGAGAAATATTTCACAACAGCTATAATTTTATCTATTTCAATAAAAAGTTAAACTTGCTAATCAAAATTGCCATAAGGATCATAATACTCTGCACTAATTTCGAGTACATCTAAATCTCCATCATTATCATAATCAATTTCTAATTGATAAGTAAATTCTGTCTCTGTAACATCTATTAGCTTATATTTAGTTACATATTGTTCTCCAAAATAAAACTTAATAATTGCTCCCGATAATTCCCATCTTAAATTTGTTGTTGAAGTTGCACAAGGAGCACAATTATCGCAATTGAGTACTATTGTTTCTTCAAAATCAAACTCTTTACCTTGTTCGTTGTAAAATTGAAAAAAATCTTTTTTACAACTATCTGTATGAGGATAAAGAAATATTTGCCCATCTACTTTTACAGTATTAATTGACCAAGAGCCAATAATTGCCTCTGCAAAATAAGATTCTCTTGGATCTATTATTTCTGGTTCCCCTTCTAATTCTTCATTTTTTGAACAAGAAATTATTATTAAAAGTATAAATGTAGATAATAGAAGTCTTTTCATAATTAACTTTTTAACCAACTATGTTTACAATTTTCCCAGGAACAATAATAATTTTTTTAGGAGTTCTACCTTCTAATTGCGCAATTGTTTTTTCGTTTTCTAAAACTGTTTTTTCTATTTCTTCTTTTGATAAATCTAAAGGAAGCTCTAAAGTAAAACGCATTTTTCCGTTAAAAGATATTGGGTAATTTTTAGAACTTTCTATTAAATGTTTTTCATCAAAAACTGGAAAAGGAGCTGTTGAAATTGACTCTTTATTTCCTAATTTACTCCATAATTCTTCTGAAATATGAGGTGCGTAAGGAGATAATAAAACCAATAAAGGTTCTAAAATTTCTTTCTTATTACATTTTAAGCCTGTTAAATCGTTTACAGCAATCATAAACGTAGAAACAGAGGTATTAAAAGAGAAATTCTCTATATCTTCTTGTACTTTTTTAATTGTTTTATGTAAAACTTTTAGTTCGTTTTTAGTTGCTTTTTCTTCGGATACAATTACGCCATCTTCAGAAACATATAATTTCCATAATTTCTTTAAGAAAGAATATACACCAGATATACCAGAAGTTTTCCAAGGCTTTGCTTGTTCTAATGGCCCTAAAAACATTTCGAACAAACGCAAAGCATCTGCTCCATATTCTCTTACAATATCATCAGGATTTACAACATTGTATTTAGATTTAGACATTTTTTCTACTTCTCTACCAACTTTGTAAACACCATCTTCTAAAATGAATTCAGCATTTTTATAATCTGCATTTAAAGGATGATTTTTAAAACCATCTACATCTAATTCATCTGAAGAATTTACCAAAGAAACATCTGAATGTATAGGTGTTTTGGTAATCATTACTAAATCTGCATAATTAGGATTCAATAATTTATTATCTAATAAGTAGTTTTTTACAACAGTTTCAAATTCATCATCATTAGAAAATAAATTTTTAGAAACAAATACGGTTGGTATTTCTGCGATAATATCATCATTAGATTTTTCATCAGAACAACCACAACCATTTTTAATAAAAGGAGTTGCTTTATATACAAAAGCAGAAGTTCCTAAAATCATTCCTTGATTGATTAGTTTCTTCGCAAATTCATCTACAGGAACAATTCCTTTATCGAACAAGAATTTCTGCCAAAAACGAGCGTATAATAAATGCCCTGTTGCATGTTCTGAACCTCCAATATATAAATCTACTTCTTTCCAATAATCTAAAGATTCTTTACTTGCAAATGCTGTGGAATTTTGCGAATCCATATATCTATTAAAATACCAAGAACTTCCTGCCCAACCTGGCATTGTGTTTAATTCTAAAGGATACACTGTTTTGTTTTTCAACTTTTCGTTAGAAACAACTTTATTTCCACGAGAATCCCAAGCCCATTCTGTTGCGTTTCCTAAAGGTGGTTTTCCATCTTCAGTTGGCAAGTATTTTTCTACTTCTGGCAAGACGATTGGCAAGTGTTTTGCGTCAATCATTTGTGGCATTCCGTCTTTGTAAAATACTGGAAAAGGTTCTCCCCAATAACGTTGTCTGCTAAAAACAGCATCACGCAATCTGTAGTTTATTTTTCCATAACCAAAACCACGTTTTTCCATTTCGAAAATGGCTAATTTTAATGCTTTCTTGTATTTTAATCCTGATAAAAAATCTGAATTTGCAATTTTAGTTCCTTCTTTATCTGTGTGCGCTTCTTCAGAAATATCTACACCTTCAAAAATATTAGGAATTGGAATTCCGAAATGTTTTGCGAAATCATAATCACGTTGGTCTCCACAAGGAACTGCCATAACTGCTCCTGTTCCATAACCTGCCAAAACGTAATCTCCAATCCAAATTTGAATTTTTTCACCAGAAAAAGGATGAATTGCATACGCTCCTGTAAATGCTCCAGATATGGTTTTTACATCTGCCATTCTATCACGTTCAGAACGTTTTGCTGTTGCTTCTATATACGCATTAACCTCGTCCTTTTGCTTATCTGTCACGATTCTTGACACCAATTCGTGTTCTGGAGCTAAAGTCATAAAACTTACTCCGTAAATTGTATCTGGTCTTGTTGTAAAAACATCAATTTTATATTGATTTTCCTCTTTTAAAACTTCTTTTTTTGAAGTTTCATTAACCGTTACTTTTGGAAACTGAATTGCAAAATTAATTTCTGAAACAACTTTTTCTACATTTTTAAGAACCTCTTCATTTGTAAAACGAATTACATTAAAGCCTTCATTATTAAAATAAGTTGTTCTTGCTTCTTCATCTTCTTTTCCAGAAAATTCAACAATTAAATTTTTAGAAACACATACATAATCCACTAAAAATGTACCTATTGTATATTTTCTTCTAAATTTTGAAGCTCCTTTTTTATTCTTTAATTCGTTCCAAAGTGTCGTTTCTGCTTTTGTAGAATTTTGTCTTATTTCTTTTAAAGCTTCTAATTCTTTGTAAGATAATTTTACTTCATTCGATTGTTTTTCACTTCCATTATCAACCTTAAAAGTAACCATTGCTCCTTGAGAACGTCCAATCCAATTGGTTTGAGAATCTTTTAAAGGTTGTGGCCAATCTATAGTTTCTAATCCATCTAACAAACGTTGTGCGTATGCAGAAATTCGCATAGACCATTGTGTCATTTTTTTACGAATGACTGGATGACTTCCACGTTCTGAAACTCCGTTTACAATTTCGTCATTTGCTAAAACAGTTCCTAAAGCAGGACACCAGTTTACTTCTGTATCTGACAAAAATGTTAATCTGTATTGTAATAAAATTTCTTCTTGTTCTGTTTTTGAGAATGCTTTCCATTCTTCCGCAGAAAAAGGTTTTATATCTTCATCACAAACTGCATTTACTTTAGAATTCCCTTCTTTTTTGAAGAGTTTTTCTAAAGTTGAAATATCTTCAGCTTTGTCTGAATCTTTGTTATACCAAGAATTAAACAATTGAATAAAAATCCACTGTGTCCATTTATAATATTCTGGATTAGAAGTTCGTACTTCACGAGACCAATCAAAAGAAAAACCAATTTTATCTAATTGTTTTCTATAAGTTGCAATGTTTGCTTCCGTAGTTTTTGCTGGATGTTGCCCAGTTTGTATTGCATATTGTTCTGCTGGCAAACCAAAAGAATCATAACCTTGAGGATGCAAAACATTAAATCCTTGGTGACGTTTGTAACGTGCATAAATATCACTTGCAATATATCCTAAAGGATGCCCAACATGTAAACCTGCTCCACTTGGGTAAGGAAACATGTCTAGTACATAATACTTTGGTTTCTCACTTTCATTACTGGCTTTAAAAGTTTGGTTTTCTGCCCAAAATTTTTGCCAATTCTTTTCTATTTCTTGATGATTGTATTGCATTGTAACTTCTAAATTTAAGCGGCAAATTTACGTTTATTATACCAAAGTATAAAGCATAAAAAAGCCGCAATTAATAATTGCAGCTTTTTTAAAAATTCTTTTGAGTTTAAAACTCTATTCTTCTAGTTTTTCATAGACTACAGGAACAGAAACTACTGTATTTTCCCAACCTAAATGCATTGTTGCTTCATCTTCTTCTCCATCAAAAACAATAGAAAATGCTTCAATACTATCTTTTGTTTTAGACACTTTACCAGGAACTCTTAAAACATCTTGTTTTTCATCATAAAAATATGACCCCCAAATGTTTTTTTGATTGCTTAATATCACTGTCCAATTACCATCTTGAGGTATTGTAAATAAAGTGTAAGTTCCTGCTTCAACTTTTTTACCACCAAAATCTACTGTTTTGTAAAAAGTAATTTCTGGAGCTTCATTTGCGCCAGTTCTCCAAACTTTGTCCTTTGGTGCTAATTTATCTAAAGCTCTTCCTTTTAACTGTGGACGACTGTAAACAACTTTTACTAGTTTTTCTGATTCTTTCCAATTATTAGGATATGCTGCTGCGTCCATTGGACTAACATCCATTTTTGGGAATTTCTGCGCTGTTAATTCTGAAGACATTAAAAATGTAATTGCAAAAATTACAAGTGATAAAATAGATTTTTTCATTTAATATTATATTTTAATTAGATTATTATTTTCAAGTCTATCAAAAATAGAAATCATTACAATAAAAAGCTACTAATTTTCTGTTAAAGATTTAACTACAGCCACAATCGGTACTACAACCTTTATCTTTCTTTGAAGGAAATACATATTTTTTTATCAAAAAAACAACTGCTAATCCTAAAATTGAATATGCTATAATTTCTTGCATTAACTTAGTATTTGATAGATTATAAATGAAGAAACATAGGCCAATCCTGTCATTCCAAAGAGCTGAATTAATGGCCATTTCCATGTTTTTGTTTCACGTTTTACAATTGCTAATGTTGCCATACATTGCATAGCAAAAGCATAGAAAACTAACAAAGACATTCCTACAGGAAAATTAAAAAGTTTTCCTCCTGTTTCATTTACTTCAGAAGCCATTTTTTGTTTAATAGTTGTTGTGTTTTCATCATCTGCTTCTACGCTATAAATAGTAGCTAATGTTCCTACAAAAACTTCTCTTGCTGCAAAAGAAGTAATTAATGCAATTCCTATTTTCCAGTCATAACCCAAAGGTTTAATTGCTGGTTCTATACTTTTTCCCATAATTCCTATGTAGGAATTTTCTAGTTTTGCAGAAGCTACTTTTTGTTGAATTTCTTCGGAAGACAATGTTTGATTATCTGCATTTTCTATAACGTTCTTTTCTGCATTTTTATATGATTCTGGTCCGTTTGAAGCTAAAAACCATAAGATAATTGAAAGTGCTAAAATTATTTTTCCGGCACCGAATACAAATGCTTTTGTTTTTTCTAAAACATCGAAACCTACATTTTTAATTGATGGTAATTTGTAGTTTGGCATCTCTATTACAAAAAATGATTTCGATTCTATTTTTAATGTTTTATGTAAAATATAAGCGGCTAAAATTGCTGTTGCAAAACCAAGAGCATATAAAGACAATAAAACTAGACCTTGTAAATTTAAAAATCCAAATATTTTAGTTTTTGGAATAATTAAAGAAATTAAAATTGCATAAACTGGCAAACGTGCAGAACAAGTTGTAAACGGAACTACTAAAATGGTAATTAATCGTTCTTTCCAACTAGAAATAGTTCTGGTTGCCATAATTGCAGGAATAGCACATGCTGTACCAGAAATTAATGGAATTACACTTTTACCATTCATACCATAACGTCGCATAATTTTATCCATTAGAAAAACAACACGACTCATATAACCTGTTTCTTCTAAAACAGCTATAAATAAGAATAAAATTGCTATTTGCGGAATAAATATAATGACTCCTCCAATACCAGGAATAATACCTTCTGTTAATAAATCTGTAAGAATTCCTGGCTGCAAGTTGTTTTTTGTAAAGTCAGAAATTTGTGCAAAAGTACTATCAATAAAATCCATTGGAACTGAAGCCCAATCGAAAATAGATTGAAAAATAACTAATAAAATAAGCGCAAAAATTGCGTAACCAAATATCTTATGTGTAAATATTTTATCTAACTTACTTCGTAAGTCTGTTGCTTTACTTTTATCTACTATATACGTTTTCTTTAAAATTTTATTGATTTCTTGATAACGATAAATAGTTTCTTTATGCTGATATTTTTTTAGTTTAGAAACATCTTTTTTAAATGCTAAAAGTTTGTCTTTTTCTTCTTTTGTAATTGTTTCTGGATAATTGTTTTGGGTAACCATTAACCACAATTCGTACAAAGAATAATTAGGACTAATTTCTTTTAATTTATGAAAATAATCTGGATCTATTTTAGAATTAATCCCACATAATGGCGAAGCTTTTGCGGCAACGTGACAACGAATTATTGCTGCTTTAACATCATCTATTCCTTGGTTTTTTCTAGCACTAATTAAAACAACCTCTGTATTTAGCTCTTTTTTTAATAATGATAAATCAATAGAAATTCCCTTTCTAGTCATTTGATCTACCATATTAATAGCCAAAACTGTTGGAATTTCTAAATCTTTAATTTGTGAAAAAAGTAATAGATTTCGTTTTAAGTTTTCGATATCTGCCACTACCAAAATTACATCTGGAGATTCTTTAATATCTTTTTTTAATAAGGTTTTTAGAACAATACTTTCATCTAAAGAAGTAGGATTTATACTATAAGTTCCTGGCAAATCTGTAATAACCGCATTTTGCGTTGTAGATAGCTTACTAGTTCCTTGTTTTTTGTCTACTGTAACTCCAGGATAATTACCAACTTTTTGGTTTAAACCCGTAAGTTGATTAAAAAGTGAAGTTTTACCAGTATTAGGATTTCCTATTAAAGCAACTTTTATATCGTTTTTAGGCATTTATGAATTCGCTTTAAGAATTATAATTTGAGCCGCTGTTTCTTTTCTAATTGCTAAATGACTTCCGTTAACACAGATATATAAAGGGTCTTTTAATGGTGCTATTTGTACCAACTGCACTTCTGCACCAGGCAAACAACCCATTTCTAGCAACTTTAAAGGTATAAAATCTAAAGATTCTTCAGATATATAACCGATTTCTCCAATATGTAAAGAGGCA
The DNA here is from genome assembly GCF_014352875.1 of Polaribacter pectinis. Lineage (NCBI taxonomy): Bacteria > Pseudomonadati > Bacteroidota > Flavobacteriia > Flavobacteriales > Flavobacteriaceae > Polaribacter > Polaribacter pectinis. Next base: position 3,255,041 of record NZ_CP060695.1, on the reverse strand, counting down.
ATTGTACTCAACGTTTTTTATTTGGTAAGCAAAGGTACTAAATTAGAATCATTCTAAACAAGTTATTTAGAAGCATATTCTTCTTTTAAAAGAGTAATATCTTTTTTTAACTTCTCCATATCTTCTTTTTCTGTTCCGTCGTAATAACCACGAATACGTCTTTCTTTATCTACCAAAACAAATTGTTCTGTATGTATAAAATCGTTTTCATCTCCATTTCCTTCATCTAGAACAGCAAAATAACTTTTTCTTGCCAGTTCGTAAATGTGTTTTTTACTTCCGGTTGTAACATTCCATTTGCCATCAATTACACCTTTTCTATCTGCATATTCTTTTAAAACAGAAACACTATCAATAACTGGAGTTACTGAATGAGAAAGAAACATAATATTGTTATCATTTTTATAAAAATCTTGTAATTCGCTCATATTATAAGCCATTGCAATACAAATTGTTTGACAACGTGTAAAAAAGAAATCTGCTATATAAATTTTGTTTTTATAATTATTATTGGTGATAATTTCTCCATTCTGATTCGTCAGTTCGAAATCTGCAATTCTATGATTTTTGGTAACATGCAATATACTTTCGTCTACCAAACGTGGGTTTACATCAACTGGATTATATATTTTTAATTTTTTATCAACTTTTAATAAATGATAAAAAACAGGAATTGCTACTGCAGAAAAAACTACTAAAAAAATAAGTGTAGGAAGCGATTTTTTAAAAAACTTAAAATCCATAAAAACATGTTTTAAACTGCAAATTTACGACTTAAAAAAGCTTTAAAAAGTAGATTTTAAATTCATTATTCAAAAATCTTTGTTAAAATAAAAATCAACCTTTATTTCTGCTTTTTAAACTCTCTTTAAAAACGTACATTTGCGACTATTTTAATTATGATTTAACGCTGAATGGAAATATTAATAAAAGCATCTCAATTTATTTTAAGTTTATCTTTACTAATTGTTTTGCACGAGTTAGGGCATTTTATCCCTGCAAAATTGTTTAAAACTAGAGTAGAAAAATTCTACTTATTCTTCGATTATAAATTTTCGCTTTTCAAGAAAAAAATTGGTGACACTGTTTATGGTATTGGTTGGATTCCTTTAGGAGGTTATGTAAAAATCTCTGGAATGATTGATGAAAGTATGGATACAGAGCAGTTAGCTCAGCCAGCGCAACCTTGGGAATTTAGATCTAAACCAGCTTGGCAACGTTTAATAATTATGTTAGGTGGTGTTTTTGTAAATTTTGTTTTAGGAATTTTAATTTACATCTGCTTAATGTGGGCTTATGGAGAGAAATTTTTACCAAATGAGAGTGTAAATAATAAAGATGGTATTTGGGTTCAAGATTCTCTTGCCATGAAAATTGGTTTAGAAACTGGAGATAAAATTTTAACTATTGACGGTGAAAAGATTAGAAAATTTAACGGAATAACTCTAGGGTTTATCAACGGAAATAATTTTACAGTAGAAAGAAATGGTGAAATTTTAGAAAAAAAGCTTCCTGTAGATTTTATTGCGAAATTAATGGACAGAAGAAAAAATGAAGAAGGGCCAGTTGTTTCTACAAGGTATCCTTTTATTATTGCTAAAGTTCAAAAAGATTCTATTAATGAGAATAGTGGTTTAAAACCTAAAGATATTGTTACTTCTATTAATGGAGACAATATTAAATATTATGACGAAGCAGAAGCTATATTATCTAAATACAAAGGACAAGAGATTACATTATCTGTAAAAAGAGGAAATGAAATTAAAGAAATCCCTGTAAAAGTTACAGATAGAGGAACTTTAGGAGTTGTGTTTGGAGGAGTTTCTTATAATGATTTAGCAAAACTTGGTTATTATGATTTAGCAGATATCGAATATTCTTTTGCTGAAGCTGTTCCTGCTGGTTTAAATAAATCTTGGAAAACGTTAACCGATTATGTAAAACAGCTAAAAAAGATTTTTAACCCAAGTACAGGTGCTTATAAAGGTTTAGGTGGTTTTATTTCTATTGGAAGTATTTTTCCTGATGAATGGAGTGCAGAATCTTTCTGGAACATCACCGCATTTTTATCTATTATGCTAGGGTTTATGAACTTATTACCAATACCAGCTTTAGATGGTGGACATGTAGTTTTTACACTTTGGGAAATGATTACAGGTAAAAAACCTGGAGATAAATTTTTAGAATATGCACAAGTTGTAGGGTTTATATTATTAATAGCTTTACTTCTATTTGCTAATGGAAATGATATTTTTAGGCTCTTTAAATAAGAGTTTAAAACATAAAAAAAGCCTCGAAAACATTTGTTTCGAGGCTTTTTTTATACTCTTAAAGATCGATTAATAAAAGGAAACCAAGTATATTCTGTGTTACAATTATCACAAGCATAACCTTTGGTTCCTGGCATTAATCTAGCAATCCCTTTTCTTTTCATTCTGTGCTTAGACACAGATTTACATCTTGGGCAGGCTTTCATAATAAATAATTATTTGTTTAAACGGGTGCAATGTAATGAAAACAAAGTAATTAGATATACGTAGAACTACCTATTTTTGATGTTATTTAATTGATTTGTTTTAATGATAGCTTGTTCGTTTTTCCAATCTATCCATTTCTGACCTTTTATTCTTCTCATTAAATTATCGATGGTTCTCATTATAAAAACATTGTAAATTGCTTTCGATAAATTTTTAGGTTTTCTTGCAATAGCTCGTAAACTCATAGAAAAACCTGGGGTAATATATTTCATATAATGCCAATAACCTTCTGGCATATACAACACTTGCCCATGTTCTAAATTGGTTTTATAACCTTTTGCTTTTTTTAGAGCTGGCCATTTTTTAAAATCTGGATTCGAAAAATCGATATCTTCTCTTGTAATTAAAGAATGTGGAATTTTATATAGATACTTATTCTGCTTTTGATCGAACAAAATAACTTCTTTTTTACCTTCAAAATGAAAGTGAAAAATATTTGCTAAGTCTATATCATAATGCATAAATGTGTAGGAATCTGTTCCTCCAAAAAACAACATTGGTAAACCTTTCATTAAACGTAAACCAAAATCTGGAAATGTAAAATCTTTTTGTAAAACAGGCACCTCTTTTAAAACATTCCATAGAAATATTCTAAATTTAGTAGGTTCACGTTTTAATAAATCTACATACTCGCTCATTTTCATTGTTGCATGTGGTTCATTAAAACCATCTTTAAAATCTACAGGTCTATCATCATACAAAGGCACCGTTTTATCTCCAGCAACTTCTTTTATATATTCTAAATTCCATTTTTTATACGCTGGCCAATCTTCTATAAATTGCTCAATTACTACTGGCTTTTGTGGTTTAAAATAGTTTTTTATAAAATCTTCTTTGGTAATTGTTTTTACTCTATCTATTTGAGATAAATTTAAACTCATATCTTTTTTTTTCAGCCTTCAAAGGTAAGAAATAGAATAGAAAATGTTTTGTTAAAAAGAAAACCACCATTCAAAAAAAGTTGAATGATGGTTTAAAGGTTGATTGATATTGTTTGTTAGAAGTTATAACGCAAACCAAATAAAACATTACTTGTTGGCATTGGTAGAAATCCAGATTCTACATATTCTACATTAAAAATATTATTTGCTGTTGCTGTAAAACTGAATTTACTAACATCTACAATTACTGAAGCATCCCAAACATTATAACTAGTTCCAATAGAACGTTCTGCGTATTTGTAAATAATATTTTGTCTCACATTTTTAAATAATTGTGAAGAAAAACGAGTTGTAAAATGATGTTTTAACGTGTTTAATCTATAGCGAGATAAACTTTTATTCTGGTCATTTATATCATCTTCTAAAAATGTATAACCAAAAGCTAAAGATTGATTAAATTCTTTAATTTTAAAAATGTAATTTACATCAAACTCAAAACCTTGTGTATTTACTTTAGCAATGTTTGTGGCTACAAATTTTGTTTGTGTAGCATCTGGTCTAATAAAATCTATAATATTATCAGAAGCTCTACTAAACAATGCAAGTGTAGCAGAAAAATTGTCATTGGTATATTTTAAACCAAATTCTTGTGCAATTGCTTCCTCTGGTTTTAAATTAGGATTACCTATTGTACTAGAATCATTATAAAACAAATCTGTATATGTTGGTATTCTGTATGTATAACCAATATTCCAATAATATCTTAAATTATCTGATACTTGTGCACCAATATCTAAACCAGGAAACGCATGAAACTTAAAATCAGAAAAATAGGTTGCTGCAATACCTGGTGTAATATCTACTGCTCCTAATTTAAAACGATGTTCTAAAAACAAACTTGCCATAGTTCTATTTCTATCTCCTAAATTATTACTGCTAATAGAAACTCTAGAAACATCAACACCAAAGCCAGTAACTCCTAAATTAGAGGTGTAAGATGCATTTGTTTCTACACCAATTTTATTGGTTGTATGTAAATTTCTATAAAAACTAGGATCATCTCTTTTTAATAGAAAAATATCTTGTCCTCTTCTCCAGTAAATTCTTGGAGTAATTTTCAATTTTTCACCTTTAAAAGTAGTTTGCACGCCTAATAAACTATTTTGTGTTTCCTCATATTCGTTCAAACCAAATGCTTCTGGTGTATAAAAATTTTGAGCTCCGAATTTTTTATCGAAAAAAGTACCAATCACTTCAATTGGTTGATTTTTCTTATTGAAAACGGCTTTTAAGAAATAATTGTAATTATTATAATCAGAATTTTCTCTGTAACCATCTGAAGTTAACGCACCAACATGTGCAATAATTGATGAATTTTCGAATTCTTTACCAAAAGTTACAGAACCGTTTAATTGACCAAAAGAACCTGCTTCCACATTTGCTGAAATAGTTTGATTCAACTTCTTTTTAGTCACAATATTTATTGCGCCAGTAAAAGCATTTTGTCCAAAAACTCTTGCTGCAGGACCTTTTATAATTTCTATTCTTTCAATAACTTCAATTGGTAAAGCTGCATTTAAGGTATGATGTCCTGTTTGAGAATCATCCATTTTTATACCATCGATTAACAATAAAGTTTGGTCAAAACCTCCACCTCTAATGTATAAATCTGCTTGACTTCCTGCAGTTCCTCTTCTTCTAATATCTACCCCAGCAACTTGCTGTAATAAATCTGCCACATTTGTTGCCGCACTATTTTTTATATCCGCAGATGAAATAATATTAATAGTTCTAGAATTTTCTTTAAATGGTAAATCTATTCTAGTTGAAGTAATAATAACTTCTTTTAAAGTGTCTCTTTTTACAGAATCTACTTGTGCTTTTACTTCCACAGCACAAAATAACATAACAATTATTAAGCTAATCTTAATTTTCATAAATAGTGATTTTTAAAACGCTGCAAAAATCGTAACTTTCCGGACGATTAAACTAGTCCAGTTTTAAAATGATAGATAGTCCGGTTAATACTCTTTTGAAACAATTAATAGATTTCGACAAAACGATATCTCAACCAATATTTATACAGGTTTCTCAACAGATTTCAAATGCAATACAACGTGGCTATTTAACCAAAGGCACAAAACTACCAGGAACACGTATATTTAGTCAATTATTAGAGATTCATAGAAATACAGCAGTTGCTATTTATGAAGAATTAGCTTCACAAGGTTGGGTAGAAATTATACCAAATAAAGGCACATTTGTGTTAGAACCTGAACTAAAAACAGCAAAAATAAAAGCGCAATCACAAAAAATAAATGAAGCATATTCCTATGCTAAAATTACTGGGTTTCCTTTTCAAAAATCATTCAATTTAGCATCAACAACTCAATTAACAACTGCAAAGTATTCTATTAACGATGGCAAACCAGATTTGCGTTTACACCCAGTTCATCAATTTACAAGATGGTACAGTGCAGCAATGAAACGTAAAACATTGATAAAAAAATGGAACAGACCAGATGAATCTTCTTATTCGTTATTTCAAACACAATTATGTAATTATTTAAATGCAACAAGAGGTTTTCATATAAATTCTAAAAACCTAATAAGTACACGTAGTACAGAAATGAGTTTGTACATTGTTTCTCAATTATTGGTAAAACAAAATGACATCGTTCTAGTTGGAAATTTAAGTAATTATGTTTCTAATATGATTTTTCAACAAGCTGGTGCAACCATCAAAACAATTCCTATAGATGAAAATGGTTTAGATGTTGAATTCATAAAAAAACACTTTACAAAACATAGTATTAGATGCGTGTACGTTTGTGCGCATAGAGATTACCCAACAACAGTAACTTTAAGTGCAGAACGCAGATTAGCATTATTAAAACTTGCTGCAGCCTACAAATTTGCCATTATTGAAGATGATTACGATTTCGATTTTCAGTTTGAAGGCTCTGCAATGTTGCCAATGGCAAGTGCAGACAAAAACGGAATGGTTATTTATTTAGGGAAAATGGGGCAATCGTTATTCCCAAGTTTTCAAACAGGATTTGTAGTTGCGCCTGAAAACTTAATTTCTGAAGCAAATAATTACTTACAATTGTTAGATGAACAAGGAGATTTAATTCAGAAACAAATGTTATCAGAATTAATTAATGAAGGTGAAATTTATCGCCTTATGAAAAAAAATATTGTAGTCTATAAAAAAAGACGAGATTGTGTCTGTAAACTCCTAAATGATTTTTTTTCAGAAATTTCAAAATGGAAAATTCCTTCTGGCGGATTGGCAATTTGGTTAGAATTTCAATCTAAAATATCTTTAGTAAAATTAGCTGAAGAAGCAGAAAAAAACGACTTATTTCTACCAAAAACTGTACTTTATCAAGATAAAAACACCTGTGCTATTCGTTTTGGTTTTGGGCATTTGAATGAAGAGGAAATAGAAATTGTTATTCGAAAATTAAAAAAGGCTTACAATCAAATAGCTATATAAATCGTCTTAAAAATCATCTTTTTTAACACAATAAGATATCAACAACGCTATTTTGCCTGCTATTTTTTAATACTTTTATAGCATGTTTGCATTGGTCGATTGTAATAATTTTTATGCTTCTTGTGAACGGGTTTTCAATCCGAATTTACAAAATAAACCTGTTGCTATTTTAAGCAATAATGATGGTTGTGTAATTTCTATGAGCGATGAAGCCAAGAAATTAGAACTGCCTTTTGGCGCGCCAATTTTTAAATACGAACAGTTTTGCAAAGCAAATAATATTACTGTTTTGTCTTCTAATTATCCTTTGTATGGAGATATGAGCACAAGAGTTATGAATATTCTCGCAGACTTTTCTCCAGATATTGAAGTGTATTCTATTGATGAATCTTTTTTAAAATTAGATGGTTTCGAAAAATATGATTTATCTGATTATGCAACAAAAATGAGAAGTAAAATTCTAAAATGGACAGGCATACCAACTTGTGTAGGAATTGCACCAACAAAAGCGTTGAGCAAAGTTGCCAATAAAATTGCACGTTCTAATTTAAAACAATCGAAAGGAATTTGCGTAATAGATTCTGAAGAAAACAGAATTAAAGCTCTAAAATGGACAAAAATTGGCAAAGTTTGGGGAATTGGAAGTCGCTTAAAAAAACGTTTACAAGAAAAAGGTTGCGAAACTGCTTATGACTTTACACAATTACCAAGTGATTGGGTTTTAAAAAATTTTTCTATTGTAGAATGGCGATTACAGAAAGATTTACAAGGCATTTCTAAAATTCCGTTAGAAGACGCAATTACATCTAAAAAGATGATTGCAACCACACGTAGTTTCGAATCTACCTATTCTAATATAGACGATATAAAAGAACGTATTTCTACCTTTGCAGCAAGTTGTGCCAAAAAATTACGCGAGCAAAAATCGAATTGTCATGTAATAACCGTTTTCTTGCGTAGCAATCGTTTCGATAAAAACCAAGCTTATCAAAAAGAAAATAGAACCGTTATTTTATCTTACCCAACAGATTCTACTTTAACAATTTCTAACGCAGCAGTAGAAGCCGTTAAAACCATTTTTAAAAAAGGTATTGCTTATAAAAAAGCAGGTGTTATTATTTCTGGTTTAGTCCCAAATGACAATTTTCAACTAAATTTATTTTCACACGAAAATCCAAAACACAAGCCTTTAATGTCTACTATTGACAAATTAAATAGTAAATTTAAAACTGATAAAATTAAATTAGGTAATCAAGATTTAAAACGAACTTGGAAAATGCGTCAGGAGCGCTTATCACCAAAATTTACAACAAATATTAAAGATATTTTGATTGTAAAAGCTTCTCAAAATCATTAAAAACATTTCTATTTTTAAGGCTAAATTAGTTATTTCTGTATTTTAAAATAAAATACTTAAAAATTTAAAGAAAAGTTATAATTTGCACACAAATGGAAACATCTAAAACACTTACTTTTTTTACACCAAAAGCCTCTATTGGTAATGGAGCTATTTTTGTGGATACTGGTATTTCTGCTGGTTTTCCATCACCTGCAGACGACTTTAGCGAAACACGAATTTCTTTAGACGACGAGTTAATAAGAAATAAAGATGCTACTTTCTTTGCAAAAGTAAAAGGGCAATCCATGATTAACGCAGGTTTAGATGATAATGATTTATTGGTTATTGATAGAAGTTTAGAGCCAGCAAATAACAAAATTGCAGTTTGCTTTTTAGATGGAGAATTTACAGTAAAAAGATTGCGCGTAGAAAAAAATGAGGTTTGGTTACAACCAGAAAATCCAGATTATCCTATTATAAAAATTACAGAAGATAATGATTTTGTTATTTGGGGAATAGTAACGAGTGTCATTAAAAAAGTATAGAAAAGCTTATAGTTTAGGTCTTCAAAAAACAATTTTTAAAATTAAAATTCTTATAAAACTAACTTCTAAAAAACAATATATTTGTTCGTTAGATATTAGAATATTTATCGTAAAATAAATTCAAGAAAAAAATAAAACTATGGAAAACACTTTCGACAACAAAACTTTACTAATAGAATCTACAGACCAAGTTCGTGTAGATTTTTATAAAAAAACATACACGCACGTTGCTGGTGGTGTATTATTATTTGTTCTTTTTGAATATTTATTATTACAAAGTGATGTAATTGTAAACTTTATGTTGTCGATGACACAAGGTTGGAAATGGCTTGTAATGTTAGGTGGTTTTATGCTAGCAACAAGCTATGCAGAAAGTACTGTTATGAAAACTTCTGATAAAAACATACAATACATGGCTTTTGCATTATATGTTTTTGCACAAGCTATTATTTTTGTTCCACTTTTATACATGGCTATTTTTTATACAGAAAGCGCTGCATTAGTGCAACAAGCTGCCATTGTTACTTTGGCTCTATTTGTGGGTATTTCAGCAGTAGTTCTTGTTACTAAAAAAGACTTCTCTTTCTTAAAAGCAGGTTTAACAGTTGGCTTTTTTATTGCAATAGGTTTAATTATTGCAGGTGCGTTATTTGGTTTCGATTTAGGTCTATGGTTTTCTGTTGCTATGTGTTTATTAGCTGGAGGATCTATTTTATACCAAACTTCTAACTTGGTAAATAAATTTGGTACAGAAGACTATATTCCTGCAGCATTAGGTTTATTTGCTTCTTTAATGTTACTTTTTTGGTATGTTTTATCAATATTTATGTCTAGAGATTAATTTTAAAATAAATTATGAATCAAGAAGAAAAAGCAAAAAAGAATAGCAAAACGTTGGGAGTAATTATTGGTATGATTGCTTTTGCTATTGCTTTTATGGGAGTTAAGTATTTGTTTAAAAACGATATTACATTAGAGCTTAAAAAAGGAGCTATAGAATTAAATAAACTATCTCCACAACAAGTAGATGATTATACAAGGTTAGATAGTGCAGCTTCTATTGGTAAAACTAATTTTATCTATTACTATACACTTTTAAGTTTAGAAAAATCTGAAGTAAATTTAGACACAGTAAATAAATATTTAAGACCAGAAATTATTAAAGGTGTTAAGGAAAATGTAGCTTTAAAAGTCTTTAGAAAGAATAATATTACAATGGATTATAAGTATTATGATAAAAACGGAGAGTTCGCAATGGAAATTTCTGTAACTCCAGATTTGTATAAATAAGAAATCATTTTACTTTAAAATATTTAAAAAATCAGAGAAAAATTTCTCTGATTTTTTTTGTTTAAGTTTTAATTCAAATTACGTTTTTCAATAAAAAAACGTTTTAAGATTTGTGAACATTCGTTTTCTAAAATTCCACCTACAACTTTCGTTTTTGGGTGGAGTTTTGTATTTAGGTTGATAAAACCTCTTTCTGGTTCTGAAGCTCCGTAAACAATTTTACCAATCTGTGCCCAATAACTTGCACCAGCACACATTTGGCAAGGTTCTAATGTTACGTATAAAATACAATCTTTTAAATATTTTCCACCTAAAAAATCTGCAGCTGCAGTAAATGCTTGCATTTCTGCATGTGCTGTTACATCGTTTAAAGTTTCCGTTAAATTATGTGCTCTAGCAATAATTTGGTCTTTAAAAACAATAACAGCTCCTACAGGAATTTCTCCCTTACTAAAAGCGTTTTCTGCTTCTTGAAAGGCTTTTTTCATAAAATAAGTATCATCAAAAGGTTGAATCATCTTTAAAGATTTAAGTTTTCAATATTACAAAACTTTTTGATTCCTAAAATTGTATTTTTGCATTCAAATGAAGAATTTGTTAGAAAACATATCAAATCCAAAAGATTTAAGAAAATTAAATCAGAATGAATTACCGCAGTTAGCAAAAGAATTGCGTGAATTTATTATTGATATTGTTGCCACAAAAGAAGGTCATTTAGGTGCAAGTTTAGGCGTTGTAGAATTAACTATTGCACTACATTATTTGTTTGATACTCCAAACGATTTATTAATTTGGGATGTTGGACACCAAGCTTATGGCCATAAAATTCTAACTGGAAGAAAAGATGTATTTCATACCAATAGACAATTTGATGGAATTGCTGGTTTTCCTGCAAGAAAAGAAAGCGAATATGATGCTTTTGGAGTTGGACATTCTTCCACTTCTATTTCCGCAGCTTTAGGTATGGCAATTGCTTCTAATTTAAAAGGAGAAACAGAAAAACAACATATTGCTGTTATTGGAGATGCTTCTATTGCAAGCGGAATGGCTTTTGAAGCTTTAAATCATGCAGGCGTTTCTAAAGCTAATTTGCTCATTATTTTAAATGACAATGCAATTGGTATAGATCCTTCTGTTGGCGCCTTAAAAGAGTATTTAACGAAGGTTAAAACTGATAGAAGACTTGCTGCACAAAACAATATTATAAAAGCATTAAATTTTGATTATTCTGGTCCAATTGATGGACATAATTTACCAAAAGTTTTAGCTGAATTAGAACGTTTAAAATCTGTAAAAGGACCAAAATTCTTACACGTAATTACCACCAAAGGAAAAGGTTTACAGCAAGCTGAAGAAGACCAAGTAACCTATCACGCACCTGGAAAATTTGATAAAATTTCTGGAGAGAGAATAAAAAAAGAAGCAAGTTTATTTACGAAGTATCAAGATGTTTTTGGAAAAACAATTGTAGAATTAGCAGAACAAAATGATAAAATAGTTGGTATTACACCAGCAATGTTAACAGGAAGTTCTCTAAAGTTTATGCTAGAAAAATTCCCTAAAAGAACTTTTGATGTTGGTATTGCAGAACAACATGCTGTAACTTTAGCTGCAGGCATGGCAACACAAGGTTTAATTCCGTTTTGTAATATTTATTCTACATTTTTACAAAGAGCTTACGATCAAGTAATACATGATGTTGCTTTGCAGAATTTACCAGTTATTTTCTGTTTAGACAGAGCTGGTTTGGTTGGCGAAGATGGCGCAACACATCATGGAGTTTTTGATTTAGCGTATTTACGCTGCATCCCTAATTTAATTGTTTTTGCACCAAGAAATGAAATTGAGTTACGTAACATTTTATACACTTCTCAATTAGATTTAAAAAACCCTATTGCAATTCGTTATCCTAGAGGAACAGGAACTATTATCGATTGGCAAAAACCATTTGAGAGAATAGAAATAGGAACAGGAATTCAACTTAAAGAGGGAAATAAAACTGCCATTTTATCTATAGGAACCATTGCAAAAAATGTTTTTGATGCTTTAGATTTAGTTGACAATAAAACAGCTTTTTCTCATTACGACATGCGTTTTATAAAACCTTTAGATGAAAAATTACTACATCTTATTTTTCAAAAACATCAAACAATAATTACTATTGAAGATGGAACCATAAAAGGTGGTTTCGGTAGTGCTATTTTAGAGTTTGCCTCTGAATACAATTATCAAAATAGAATTGAAACACTAGGTATTCCAGATAATTTTATTGAACATGGAACTGTTTCTATGCTACAACATAAGATTGGTTTAGACGCTAAAAGTTTAGCAAATCAATTTTATTTATTTTCATAAAAAAAAGACGCCAATGGCGTCTTTTTTTTTTAATGAAATCTTAATTGTTATTATTCAATTACAATTTTACTTGAAGATTTTTTATTATTTTCATCTATTACATTAACAATATAGATTCCAGAATTTAAACTCACTGAAATTTCTTGCTTTGTTTTTGATGAGAAATCTACATTTTGATTGTAAACTTGTTTTCCGTTAATATCAAAAATATTCAATTTCGTTTTTCCTAATGTATTTTTAGCTTGTAATGTAAAATTACCGTTAGAAACTGTTGGGTAAATTGTAAAATCTTTTTTACCAGCTAATACATCATCAACAGAAGCAACAGCATCTGTAAATTTACCAGAGAAAACACCTCTACCATAAGTAGCTGCATACACAGCATTGTCATCTCTTAAATCTAAATCCATAACTTTTACGTTACTCATTCCGTTATTAGATTGTACCCAAGTTGGATTCGCATCATTAAAGTTTGCTGTTCTCCAAACACCTAATTCTGTTCCAATAATTACTTCTTCTAGTTTTAAAGGATTTTGCAAAATTGCTTTTACAGGAATGTCTGGCAAGTTTCCTTCTTTTGCAGACCAAGTAGCTCCACCATCTGCAGAATACCAAACATTTTCGACACCATAATTATGCATGGTTACAAAAATATCATTTTCACTTGCTCCAAATTCAATATCAGAAACAGTACCTACAAAATCTGGCCCTGTAATTTCTGACCATTGTATAAATACATTTGCGTTGTCTACTTTTAAAAGTTTACCGTTTTTTAAACCAACTAACAACTTTGTAACATTTGTTGTGTAAGGAGAAACTTTCATTGCAGAAGGTTCAGCATCCATTAAAGCGTTAGTTAAATCTGTTTTTTGAATTGTACCAGATTTAATATTAGAATATCTTCTAATGATATTAGTAGTTGCATTAGAATAATTAGAATATAATATATCTAAATTAGAATCTAACTCTTCTTGGTTGATAAAATCTCCATTTTCAGCACTTTCAGAATTAATGTTTCTAGTAGTTCCGTTTGCTAAATTGTATAAGTTTATGTTACCATTATACACATAATTTGCAATATAGTATTGGTCAGTTCCATCTTGATCGAAAAAACTATAAGCACCATCTCCACCTTGTGTTTCTGTAGAACCATCTACACCTGCATTAGAGTTTCTAAATAACTGTGTTCCATTATCTTGTGCACCAGCAAGAAAGTTATCTCCTGTTAATGCTGTTGTTGGAGCAACACCTACTGTATAGAATTGTAGTGTATTAAATCCATTATTTCTAGCACTTGTTGTTGTTCCACCATCATTAGAAAAATAGACTCCACCATCATTTGAAAACACTACTCTATTTGGTGATATACTAGAAAAAGCCATTCCATGTTGGTCTGCATGAACTTCTTGAAATCCAAAACCACCATACCAGTGAGAAAATTGAGAATACAAACCACCCCCATTTGAGCTTTTAAATAAATCGATTCCTCCTAAATACAATACATTGTCATCTGTTGGATCTACTCTTATTAATAAATCGTAAAATGCTTGTCCTCTTGTAAAATCATTAGCAGATATTCCGTTATCTGCATCATTTGGTAAACCTAATGCAAAAACATTTCCAAAATTATTTGTTGTTTTATAGACACCTACAGGGTCTGTACTTAATTGAGCTAGCACATAAATAGTTCCTGCATTTTGAGAAGAACAAGCAATTTCTGTTCTTAAACCATTAGGAACTGTATGTCTTAACGCAAATGTTGTTGCATCTGCATTAGTAGATTGAAAAATTGCTCCTCCACCGTCACCAAAAACATCTGATGTTGTAGAAATATACACAGAATTGTCTGCTGCAATTTTTATGTTGTTAGGTTCATATTCTGTTCCAGCTGAATTTAATGGTAAATCAATTTTAGCAAAATTAGTACCATCAGTAGACTTATATACACCATAATCGTTTCTTCCAAGTAGTGTTGTAGGAGTTGCAGAACCATAAACAGTTTCGGCAGCAGCTACAAATACTTCAGAAGTTCCACCATTGTTTCTAACAATAATATCATTTACATGTTGTACTCCATTAGAAACATTAAATCCAGAGCTATTACCGTTTGAATTTGATAAAGTTGCATTTACACCACTACCTAAAGCTGCTATAATGTTATCTCCATCTTCTTTAGACACCATTAAAGAAGGTATTGTTATTCCTGCATCATCTCCTGCTTGTCCTGCAGCATTCCCAGCAACATTATTTACAATAATTACCGCAATTGCTCCTGCATTTTGAGCATTATTAGCTTTATCTACAAAAGGACAACTACCTCTTCTAATAACTGCAATTTTACCATTCATTTGAGCACTGTTAGTTAAAGCAGTACAACCATCTTCATTTGGTGCTATTCCATCATCACCTAAAACTAAATCTCCTGTTATTGGAATATTTAAGTTTCCTCCAAAATCTGTAGCTAAAACTGCTAAATAATCTCCTGCCAAACTTGCTGGAGCATTAACTTCTACTGTTGCATTTGCTTCGAATATAGATGCTCCATTAACACCACCAAAAACATTAGACCAAGTTGTACCTCCATCTGTAGTTTTCCAAACTCCATTTCCATTTACATCTCCTCCAGTATAAGACTCTCCAGTTCCAACATACCAAACATTAGAATTATTTGGGTCTATAGCAATACATGAAACTGATAAATTTTCTGGAATAGCCACTTGTGTCCAAGTAGAATTTGCATTAGAAATATTAGTGTTTTTCCACAAACCTCCACTTACACCTCCAGCATATACTGTTTCTTGTGTAGCGTCATTAGGATCAAAAATAACAGCTCTTGTTCTTCCACCTACGTTGTTAGGACCTCTTTCTACCCATTCATTAAAACTATCTCCAGGAGATTTCTGACCATCTCTTGTTGATTTTAATTCTTGCTGTAAAGCAAATACATTTTCTTTATGAGTTCTTCCTGTATAAGGATTCATTTCATTCAAATATTCTTGTTCAAAGAAAGCATTTGGAGGTAAACCTTGTAATTTTCTATCTTTTTTTGATAGAGACATTGTTTTATTATAAGGATGATTCCTTAAAAACTCTGCATGTTTTTTTCTTGTTTTTTCTACGTCTGTTTCTTGTGTAGAAACATTGTATACTAAAAGAATAGCTGCTAGAGCTAAAAGAGATAATAGTAATTTTTTCTTCATAATTATTATGTTTTTTTTAATAAAGTGACCAAATTTAATTAATATTCTTAATCTTATGTAATATTTCCTGTTAATTTTTTGTGCATTCGTATTGCGTAACTGTCTGACATTCTTGAAACATAACTACAAATTTGCAATATTCTTTCATATAAATTGCTTGTTTCTCTTTGATACTCTTTTGGTAAAAGGTTTAAAACTAACTTATCGAAATTAGACGCTTTGCCATCGAACTTGTTATTTAGTGCAGTTACAAACACATCTAATAAGTCTGCTATAATTCTATAACCAGCAATTTCTTTCTCTATAACTTCTGTGCTTTTGTAAATTTTGTCTACACTTATTTTTATTATGTCGTTAATTTGTGCTTCATACTTACATTTATCTAACAAAGATTTCTCGAAAGTTCCATTTAAAATAGTTTCTTCGTTATTTAAAAATATATCTACAGCTTCATTAATTAACACACCAATTGCCAAGGCACGTAAATAACTAATTCTGTCTGTTTTATGTTTTAATGAATGATATTTTTTAATGTCTATAGTATCTTTTACTAACTTAATCATATATTCTAAAGCGAATTCTTCTTCAATTAAACCGAGGTTTATTCCGTCTTCGAAATCTATTATTGTGTAACAAATATCGTCTGCAGCTTCTACCAAGTAAGCCAAGGGATGTCTGTAAAAAGAAATGTCTTCTGTAGCAGATTTTTGTTTCATCCCTAAATCTTCCACTACTTCTAAAAATGATTCTTTTTCCGATTGAAAAAAGCCATATTTTTTATCTACAATATGGTTAGTTGGTTTCTTTGGAAGACTTTCTTTAGGATATTTTAAAAATGCACCCAATGTTGCGTAGCTTAATCTTAATCCGCCAGAAATCCCTTCTCTGCTTTCTGTAAGAATTTTGAATCCGTTTGCATTTCCTTCGAAATCTATTAAATCTTGGTATTCTTTTTCTGTTAAATCGTCTTTGTATTTTGCTCCATTTCCAGTTTTAAAATACTCGCCAATGGCTTTTTCTCCTGAATGTCCAAAAGGCGGATTTCCAATATCGTGTGTTACTGAAGCTGCTGCTACAATTGCACCAAAATCGTTAAAAGTGTAGCCTAATTCTGCTAACTTTGGGTGACGTTCTAACAACACTTTCCCTACTCTTCTACCCAAAGTTCTACCAACTACAGAAACTTCTAAACTGTGTGTAAGTCTTGTGTGTACAAAATCGGTTTCCGATAAAGGAATTACCTGTGTTTTATCTTGTAAGCTTCTAAATGCGGATGAAAATATAATTCTATCGAAATCTACATCGAAACCTAAACGCGTTTCGTCTTGTGCTATTCTTTGGCGTTTTTGTGTATCGCCAAAGCGTTTTAAAGAAAGGAGTTGTTCCCAGTTCATTTTATGCTGCATTTAGTTCAAGGTTAATTTTTATTGTAATTATTTAGAAATTCTTCAACTTTATAATATTCCTTTTTATAAAAAATTGGCTTTCCTGAAAAATCACCTAAAGATATTTCAATTACATAATTTCTGCCTGATTTTAAGTTTATTTCTAAAGGATCAAATCCTAAATTCCTATACTTAATTACTATTGAATCTTGAAAATTATTTTTTACAAAAACCACATTATTTTTATTCAGGGATGTATAACCTTTATCTTTTATTTCAATCGATCCATTATATGGATAAGTTAAAACCTGTTTTTGATTTCTTACAATAAATTTGAGTTGAATTGAATCTTTAAAACTATCTGTTTTGCTTAATAATTTTACTTTGGAAGTATTTCTGGATTTCGTTTTATCAAAATTTAAAAATAATGAATCATTTTTTATCTGATAATTTCCTGCTCCGTATTCAATTACACCTATATCTCCTATATGTTCATATACGAAAAGACCTTTATTAAAATTATAACAAGTGCTAAAATCTTTAGTTTTATAATCTTTACAATGAAGACCAATAAATTTAGATTGAGAGTTCAAATTATAGCTAATTATAATTAGCAAAAAAAAAAGAAATTTCATATTCATAACTTTTCCAAAAATACGAAAAAAGATGCTTAATTAAATTTCTAAAATTTTCAAAAACAACAAAAAGTAACTAAACAAGTTTAGCCTAGATTGAAACGACATCCTTTTTGCCTTTTTTGGCAAAAAGATATAGTGGAAAGCTGGAAATAGCTCCAAAAAAAAAAGAGAAACATTGCTGCTTCTCTCTTCTACGAACTTTTAATTTAATTTTTGATTATCCTTCACAAGAAGCACATTCTTTCTTTTGCTTGAATTTCTGTGCAGCATTCATACTGTGTTGGTAATACATAGATTTTACACCTAATTTCCATGCATTAATATATACTGCATTTACGTCTTTAATTGGCATATCTGGGTGCACCATTATATTGATAGATTGTCCTTGATCGATATGGTTTTGTCTGTTTGCAGCTTGATAAACGATTACGTTTTGGTCGATTTCTGAATATGTTCTAAACACATCTTTTTCTGCTTCTGTTAAGAAATCTAAATGCAATACAGAACCATCATTATCTCTGATGCTCGTCCAAACTTCTTTGATGTTTTTCCCTTTTTCTTCTAAAACTTTTTCTAAAATTGGGTTTTTAATGGTCGTTTTAATTTTTGCAATATCTTTTACATAAATGTTAGACCAAATTGGCTCAATTCCTTGAGAAACTTGTCCTAAAATAAATGCAGATGACGTTGTTGGTGCAATTGCATTTAACGTTGTATTACGTCTTCCATATCCTTTTAAAACTGCTGGCTCTCCATATTCTTTTGCCATATCTTCTGAAGCTTTGTAAGATTTCTCTTTAATCACTTTAAAGATTTCGCTATTTAAAGCATAAGCTTCTGCACTATCAAACGCATGCATTTTAGATTGTAATAAAGAATGCCATCCTAAAGCTCCTAAACCTAAAGCTCTGTTATCTTTTGCGAAATTATACGCTTTTTCCATAAAACGGAACGTAAACTGGTCATCTCTATCTGCAGAATCTCTATAAACTTCTAACTTAGTGATGAATTCTTGCATTACTGCATCCAAGAAATACGTTAAAGTTTCTACTGCATCTGTGTCTTTCCACTTATCATAATGTAATAAGTTTACAGATGATAAACAGCAAACGAAAGACCAATCTTCATTTGATGGTAACATGATTTCTGTACACAAGTTACTTGCATAAATTTCGTGGTTATTGTCTTTGTAAACATCAACCGTTCCATTATTTGCGTTGTCTCTAAACAATATATATGGATATCCTATTTCTCCTCTTCTTTGTAAAATTTTTGCCCAAATGCTTCTTTTTTCTACATCTCCAGCAATCATTTCTTCCATCCATTGGTTACCAACAGTAACTCCATGTGTTAATTCTTGAATTGGATTTCCTTCTGTTCCAATTTCTAAAAATTCTTTAATATCTGGATGATCTACTGGTAAATATGGAGAAAAACGACCTCTTCTTACTGAACCTTGACTAACAACATCAACCATTTTTTCGAACAACTGCATGATGTGAACTGAACCAGATGATGAACCATTATTTTTTACATCTGCTCCTCTTTCACGCAACTTACCAAAGTAACCAGAAGTTCCTCCTCCTAATTTAGACATCATACCAACTTCTGATTGCGAGAATAAAATATCTCCCATATCATCTGCCACATGACTTCCAAAACAACTAATTGGCAAACCTCTTTTCTTACCAAAATTCGACCATATTGGCGATGCTAAAGAATAAAATCCTGCAGCCATATATTTATAAAACTTATCTGAAAAACCAGGTTTGTTTAAAATCTTTTCTGCATTGTCTGCAATTTCACGGATTCTTTGCTCTGGAGTTGTGTCTCCTGTTAAATAACCAGATTCTAAAAATTTACGACTATTTTCTGTAAGCCATTCAATTTCAGGTTCTTTCATATTATCAAGCATTTCTTTTCTTGATGCGTTTCTAGCCTGAATTAATCTTTCGTGCTCTGTAAGTTCTGTTGTTGTCTTTGTGTCTGTTTGGTTCATGGTTTAAAATAAGTCGTCGCTGGTTATACTTTTTGTTCTTTTACTATAGTTGATAGATCTCTTTACGAAGAAATCTCCATGTTTGGTTCCAATAATTTCATCATCAAACCAATCTGTTTCTGCCAATAATGCTTCATCTGTATCAAATACTTTTTCGATACCAATACTTTCTAAAGATTTATTGAATCTGTTTTTTATAAATTCTTTTATTACCGCTTTTGGTAAAAAGTCTAATTCTCCTTTTTCGAAAATCCAATCGATTATTTTACTTTCTGATAAAAATGCTTCTTTACAAGTTTCTTGTACTAGTAAACTATGGCTTTCATCAAACCATTCTGGATTTTCTTCTTTAATAATTTTAATTACATCAATACCAAAATCTCCATGAATTTGCTCTTCTTTAGAAGTTGCCTCTACCACATTAGAAATTCCTTTTAACACATTTTTGTGCTTGTTAAAAGCCATGATAATTAAAAACTGTGAGAATAAAGAAACGTGTTCTATAAATAATGAAAACAAAATTATAGATTCAGAAAACTCTTTATTGTCTTCGCTATTCACGTTTTTTAATGCTAATTCTAAATAATTAACACGTCTCATAATCACTGGGTTTTTCTTCAAGTTTTTAAACTCGTTGTTTAACCCTAAAACCTCTAATAAATGAGAATATGCATCATGATGTCTTACTTCACTTTCTGCAAACGTAGAACCTACAGAACCAATTTCTGGTTTTGGCATTCTCTTATAAATGTCTCCCCAAAAAGTTTTTACAGCAACCTCTATTTGAGAAATTGCCAACATCGTATTTTTTATCGCACTTTTTTCTACTTCTGTAAGCGAAGTTTTAAAATCTTGAATATCGCTTGTGTAATTAAATTCTGTATGAATCCAATAAGAGTGTCTAATTGCATCTACATATTCATTTAATTCAGGATAATCGTAAGGTTTTAAATTCAACCTTTTTTCGAAAATATTTCTTTTTCTGTTTCTTGTTTGCTCGTCTCTATATAAAATATAAGCTTTTGCAACATCGCGAAAACGACTGTCCATTAACTTATATTCTACAATATCTTGCACCTGTTCTACAGTTGGTGTATAATTGGGTTCGTTTAATTTTCTTTCTAATAAAGTACCGTTAACGATATTAGTAATTGCCATTGCATCTTCTAAAGAACCATTATTAACAGAAATCATTGCTTTTTCTATGGCTCTTGTAATTTTGTCTAACTCGAAATTGCTAGTTCCAGAGTCTCTTTTAATAATTTGAGTAATTTTCACGGTAAAATGGTGTTATTTGAAAGTTAATTAATCGCTAAAAACGACCTCTACAAAGATTGCGATTTTTGATCCAAAATGAAAGTCATACTTATTCACAAATCCCTTGAAGTTTTTAACAATTAACCTTGAATTATGAATATCGTAAAATTTTAACGTTTTTTCAATAATCTGAAAATCAAATAATTAAAAGACAAAAAAGAGGTAACTTACTGCTATTGCTGACATTCCTAAAAAAAACTTTTTTAGATAAAAATATCATCAGAAATAAAAAATAAAATTTGTTGTAAAATAAAAATGCAATTCTTTCTCGATAAAAAAGCTTGTTTATTTAGAACTTTTATGCATAAGAGAAGCTTTCTCTAAATATTTTTGAACACTAATTTTTGAAGTATCTTTGCAAAAAGTTTTTTTGATGAAAAATAGGTTTCCAAAAGTTGTAAAAATCTCAATAATTTCTGTTTATTTAATCTTTTTAGCAGGTTCTGTTGTTAGAATGACAGGTTCTGGAATGGGTTGCCCAGATTGGCCAAAATGTTTTGGATATTATATTCCACCAACTTCCGAAGAACAAATTACCTGGAAACCAAATGCAGAATTTAAAAAAGGGTTTATCATTATAAAAGACGAAGCTTTATTTGTTGCTGAACATGATTTAAGAACAGCTTCTGAATTCAATATAGAAAACTGGGCAAAATATACCAAACACGATTATAACAAGTTTAACAAGTTCCATACTTGGACAGAATATATAAATAGATTAGCTTCAGTTTTAGCTGGTTTTGTTTTTCTCTTTTTAATTTACGGTGCTTATAAAAACAGAAAGAAAAACAAATTAATTCCTATTCTTGCTTACACATCTTTCTTTTTAATGTTGTTTGAAGCTTGGTTAGGAAAAACTGTAGTAGATTCTAATTTAACGCCCACAATTATTACCATTCATATGGTAGTTGGTCTTGTAATTATTGCACTTTTATTATGGTTACAATTTATAGTTTCTAATAAACAAAAAGTCTATAACTACAATGCTCTATTTAATAAACTAATTATAGTTTCTGTTATTTTCTCGTTGATACAAATTGCAATGGGAACACAAGTAAGACAGTTTATAGACGAGCAAGTAAAATTATACGGTTTCGAAAACAAGAATTATAGTTTAATGAATGCTAACTTTAAATTCTATTTTCACAGATCTTTTACCATTGCTATTGTTTTGGTAAACTTGGGACTGTTTTACATCAATCAAATAAAAAATCTTGGTTATAAATTGGTGAATTGGATTGTTTTCTTAATCTTTTTAGAAACCATTACTGGAATTTTAATGTATTATGCAGACATTCCTTTAGGAACACAAGCAATACATTTATTAGCTGGCGCAATTTTATTTGGGTTGCAATTTTATTTATGGCTTCAAAGTCGAAAGACTTTGAGTACGAAGTCTTCAGTGGGCAATTAGCAGTTGTTGCTCTAAAAACTTCTCGATACAATTTCGATGAAAAATCGAAATCACTCGAAGTGACAGAATCCAACAATTTGAAACTTTGAAACTAAATAATAAAAAACTTCGCCACTTTTCGAGAAAAAATCTGACTGCAAACTGAAGACTGAAAAACTGCCAACTGAAATTACGGATGTGCATTTACCCAAACTTCGCCATCAGAAAAATATTCTTTTTTCCAAATAGGAACCGTTTCTTTTAAAGTATCTATTGCAAATTCACAAGCTTCGAAAGTTGCTTTTCTATGTTTTGAAGAAGCTGTAATAATTACAGGAATTTCGCCAATTTGCAACATTCCTTCTGCATGATGAATGGCTATTTTATAAATAGGAAATTTTTCTAAAGCCAAATCTGCAATTTTCTGCATTTCTTTAATAGCCATAGGTTTGTAGGTAGAAAAATCTAGTTGAGTAACCTCTTTTCCTTGAGTATCGTTTCTTACAGTTCCAATAAATGCAGAAATTCCACCACAGGAATCATCTTCTACAAAACTGTAGCATTCTTGTAAATCTAATTTTTGTGATGTTATTTTAATGGAAGTTCTCTTCATTATTCAACAAAAATAGCAATTCAAAATGTATCTTTGCAATCTAATTTTCAATACTTCATAAAAATGAAAAATTTCTTTAGAATTGTAAGTTTATTAGAAGGAGTTTCTTACTTATTACTACTATTTATAGCAACACCAATTAAATATTTACAAGGCGATGCTTCTTATGTAAAAATGCTAGGAATGCCTCATGGAATTCTTTTTATGCTATATGTGGTTTTAGCAATTGTTATTAAAAAAGAAATGAATTGGGACAACAAAACATTAGGAATTGTTTTAGTTGCTTCTGTAATTCCTTTTGGTACTTTTTATATTGATAAGAAATATTTAAGGTAGTTTTAACCTCCACTTACTGGCGGAATTATAGCAACAACATCACTTTCTTTTAAAAGCAAATCGTTTTCTGCATATTCTTCATTTACAGCAATTGCATAGGAATTTATGTTTTCTAATTGCGGATATTTTTCTTTCAGCAATATTTTAAAATCGTTTACAGAACTATTGTCTGAAATCGTAATTTCTAGATTATTTGTTGCTACTAAATCTGCAGTAATTCCGAAAAAAAGGGTTTCGATTTTCATCAATATATATTTTAAAACAAGCTTAATCTAAACAATAAACCATCACTTTTAACACCTCCATAATTAGAGCGCACATAATCTATTCTTAAAAACCTCCATTTACCATATCCTATATTGTCTAAACCTACAGAATATTCTGTATATGGTTTTTTATCTGCCATAAAAAGTGTTTTTGCACCACCAACCAAATGGAAATTCAATTTATTTATTAAAGGAACTTTTCCTAAAATAGCACCTCTAAAGTTATGCTCTATATGCGCTTCTACATATTTATCATTAGTGTAAAACTTATAGTATTCTAACAAACCAAAACTGCTTAACCTGTTTCCTAAAGGAAAAGTTAACTGATTTCCGTTTGCTTGTAAATAATCCATAAAAGCAATATTCTTCTTTTTTAAGAACATTCCACCTCTTATATTGTATTGAAACTTACCATAATTCCCCACATTTACATCTTGTCTTAAACTAGCAATAAATAAATCTGAATTTAATTGAGAATCAGAAGCTCCAAATCTTTTTGTATACTTTACATTTAAAGTTGGATATTTTGCATTGCCTTCGTTTTCTTTTCTATCTGGATACGATAAATATTTCTGTGCAAAAACAAAAGTAGCTCCCACATTTAAGGTTGCTATTTTATGCTCTAGGAAAGGTGAGTTTACAAAATCTGTAGCATCTAGAGGATTATTAGAAGTGTAACCACCGTTTTTATCTTGTGGTGCAAAAGAATAATTAGTGGTATTAAATAAAGGTTTTCTATTAGCATATTCTAAAGAAGTAGAAAAATAAATTCCGTTTTTAATTTCTTCTGAATACCCAATTCTTGCATAACTCTTCTCATAAATTTTTAAATAATTTAATCTGCTTAACAAAGAACTAATTGTGTTATTTAATTTTAACACCGGTGTTCTGTCATTAAATTGAGGTGTTGTAATTCCTCCAGAAATACCCAATCTTGGTCTAGAAATGTTATTCCATTTTTTAGTGAAGAAAAAAGTTGGTCTTAATCTTTTATCAGAAAAACCATAATTGGCATTTACTCCTGCTCTCCACCATTTTCCTTCTTTGTTTATTTGTTCAAAATAACTAAAACCTGCAGAAGTATTTACACCCTGTACAGTGTTAAAACTAGTTTTTAACAAAGGTCCATTATATGAAAAAGAATTATTTTTATAAGAATTATCATATGTATAACCCATTAACGGATCTAACAAACCAAACTTATTTCCTTTAGCATCTATAGAATCTAAATACTTTTTAGATTTTCTAATTACTTTAATAGAATCTTTAATTCTATAGTCTTTTACCTCTTCTGTTGTTAATGGTACAGGTCTTAATTTATTCCAAAAAACAGTATCTTTTTTAGTAGCATCTTTCTCGAAAGACAAAATTTCATTAGTAAATGTACTTTCCTTAAAAGTTGGCTTAAAATTATAATCTGAATATGTGTATGAAAATTTACCACTTGGTTTGAAACCAAAAATAGAAATATCGAAATCTATAGTTTGACTTATTAAAACCCAACCTTCTATTTCTTCGGAATAATTATAACCTTGCTTTAGTTTTAAAGAATTTACAATTGGTATGTTAACTTGCGCACCAGTTGCCGTAACATCTGTACCATACAAAGCCCAATCGTCTTCTACTATGTAAATAAAACCACTAAAAACACGACCATTTTTACGTTTCGGTATCAGTTTTATTTTATTGATGAGTTTTCCATTTTTATCATAAAACGTTCCTTCTAATTTGAACTTATAATAACTAAAAGCGTTGGTAGAAATGGGAGAAACTAAATCGTTAAAAACAGCTATACTGTTTTCGTACAAATCTATACTCGAATCTTCTGCTCTGTTAAAACTGATGCCATTATCTTGTCCAGAAACTTTAGAAGCAACAATTTTTTCTTTAAATTTTTTAGGATTTTTCTGATATGAAATATTAGAAAAAGTTTCCGATAAATAAATAATTCCAGTTCTAGTAGAATCTAAACCACCACCAAAATCTCCAGTAGATTGACCGAAAAATTTTTCTGGTGCGTCTTTAATTCTTGTTAATCCTCTTGAATAAAATTTAGCAGTATAATTGGCATATTTATCTGTGTTTTTATCCTTATTATCAATTACATTTCTAATAATTCTATTTGCAGGATTGTCTTTTGTAGAAATAGAAATTTCACTCAACTTAACACTTTCCTCTTCTAAATGCACATTTAATATAAAAGGAAAAGAAGTAATATTTACTTTCTTTTTTAATGTTTTGTAGCCTAAAAACTGAAAAATAATTGTGTGATTCCCCTTCTCTTTTAAATCTAAAATATAATCTCCACTATCATTAGAAGTTGTGCCACTTGTAGATTTTTCTAAATAAATACTCACAAAAGAAAGTGGTTCATTTTCTGCGTCTGTAATACTTCCTTTTACTTGTGCAATATTTATTGATACTGTAAAAAATAATAATAGAAAAGTAATTTTTTTCATAAAAAAGTTTCGTTGATAGTCGCAAACATAAAGTTTCTGTTACAAATTAAAGTTTAAAAAATGTTAAACCAATTGTAATCTTCTTTTTAAGACGCAAAAAAGAACTAAAACGTTGTACAAAGTTTAAAAAACTATACTAGATTGATGCAATTGTGCTTTCTAAACTTTTATAAATCAGCTTTTTTATTGAACTGTTCATTTTGTTATTTTTAGAAAATTGCTGATTTACCTCCAACTCAATTCCAATATAATTCTTTGAAAACTGTTTTCGTAAATACGTTGTAAAACCATCTGCTTTTCCTAAATATGGATAATTATAACGCACATTTATTGTTGAATTTATTGCTGAAATTTCACTTTTAAAACGTTTACAAAATTCTTTTTCCGCTGTTTTTCTGGAATCGTATAATAAACCAATATCACAATTTCTTTTTTCTGAATTGAAAACTGGCGTAAA
This sequence comes from Polaribacter pectinis, assembly GCF_014352875.1. Lineage (NCBI taxonomy): Bacteria > Pseudomonadati > Bacteroidota > Flavobacteriia > Flavobacteriales > Flavobacteriaceae > Polaribacter > Polaribacter pectinis. Next base: position 3,228,529 of record NZ_CP060695.1, on the reverse strand, counting down.
AGAGTGCACAGAAACATGCAAAATCAATTCATTATTTTCTATTGATTTTCTTATTTCAGATTCTACAGAATTTCTATAGGTTTTATAATTTAATATCAAATTCTCTTTTTCTACTTTGGAAAGTGATTTCGAAAATTCTGAAAACAGATTTTTATGATGTAAAGATCTGTTCAACTCAATTAACAACCTGCTTTCTTCACTAAAAAAAGAGGCGTTTGCCAATGGTTTTAAATGTTGAAATAAATCCAATGCACCCAAATCGAAACCTCTGTGAGTTTCTAAAACTGCTTCATTCTTTTTAAATATATGTAGAAGGTTGGCAGGAATGTGATTCCCTCCATGTTCACAAGAAATTATGACTTTCATTAAGAAAACAAACGATTATCTGCTAAACAATTTGCCAAATCTGTATATATTTTTTTGATATTTGTTTCTGATAAATCATCATTTAAAGCATTTAAAATTCTTGTGGAAAGTGTTCCTTTTTCTAAAATAAGTTCCAGTGCTTCGTAATGAGATTTATTGATATTAGGTTTTGCCAAATTGTACAAATGTTGCCAAACTTCTTTTGCAGTAGCTTCTTTTTCAATTCCAAAAATTTGTAAATAATCTAAATTAGAAATAACTGTATTTTCAGCATCTTTAATAGTATCATTTAAAATTGGAAAAAGCGCTGTGTTTTTCCAATTTTTCTGATTAGAAAGTGTTGCCAAATCTAAATTAACAAGCAATTTTAAAACTTCAATAATTAAGACACATATAGCAATATCTGCTTTTGGACATTCTTGAATATCTACCAAACGAATTTCAATGGCATTTCTATCGAAACGCGCAATGGCACCTCTACTATTTAAAAAGTGATGCTCTAAAATATTATCCGTATCAAAAGGTTTTATCGCTTTATTTATCGGATTAAAAATTACTGAATTGTAGTCTTTTTTGTTAAAAACATCTTCAGGAATTACCATTCCTGTCATTGCTGGAATTTCTTTTTGGTTCGTTTTATAATATTCTAAACGAGTATCTTTAAAACCTGTATTTTTTCCTTCCAAAACTGGCGAACTTGCGCACAAAGCTGGTATTAATGGTAAAATAACACGAACTGCTGCATGTAATTTCTCAAACTCTTCATCGTTAAAAAACGGCAAATTTATGTGCGTACTTTGCACATTGCTCCAACCATGACCTTTGCAATCGAAAATTTTATTGTACAACGCATAAACCTCGCTATAACTGTGTTTCCATAGAGAAGTATCTGTTAAAGGGTTCATTAATGGATGTGAAGCTGTTGGCAATAAATTGACATCTAAACTTTCTAAAAGTGCATTAATTTCAATAATATTTTTATGAAATAATTCTGATAAACCGTCCAAATTACTGGTTGGTCCGTTTGTTTTTAATTCCACAACATGCGCCACCAATTCATTGCTCCAAGCAATTTCTCCATTTTCTATATCGCCAGTTAATTTGCCATTTTTTTTTGTTAAAAGCGCATCTACAATTGGTGCAACTTTAAATGTTTTGGTATTTGTTAACATGTATTCAAGTTCAATACCAAACACTTCAAATAAATGATATTTTTTACCCATTTTATTGTAATCTTGTTTTAATTGCTGCTAAAATTTTAGTGTAAATTACATCTCCATAATATTCGTCTTCTACACCAAAATCTATATTTGGATTGTCGTTAATTTCGATAACCATTGGTTTATTGTTCACCACTTTTATATCAATTCCATACAAACCTTTTCCCATTAATTTTGCCGATTTTAATGCCATTTGAATCACTTTTTTTGGCACTTTTTCAATTGGCAAACAAGTAGCATCTCCATCTTGTTCTTTCTTCTTTTTTGCTTTCCAGTTGTAAATTTGCCAATGCCCTTTTGCCATGTAATATTTGCAGGCGTAAAAAACCTCATCATCTATAATTCCAATTCGCCAATCATAATCAGATGGACAAAATTCTTGCGCAATTATCAAGTCAGATTCTTTCAACATTTCATCTACCAACTGCGTATATTCTTCTTCTGTTTTCGCTTTTTTAACTCCGAATGAAAACGTAGAATCTGGCGCTTTTAAAACACAAGGCAAACCAATTAGCGCAATTACTTCATTTCTATTGTCTTTATGAACAATTACAGTTTTTGGTGTAGCAATATTTGCGTTATTCAGCGCTTCTGCCATATAAACTTTGTTGCAACATTTTAAAATTGCATCTGGGTAATCAATAATAGCAATATCTTCTTGTTGTGCTTTTCTTGCAAACGCATAAGCTTCATTGTTTACTTCTGTACTTTGGCGAATAAACAACGCATCAAAAGAAGTTAATCTGCTTAAATCTTTTGGAGTTATAATTTCAGCGTAAATATTCATTTTTTCAGCAATTTCTATAAACTTTTTTAAAGCTTTAAAGTTGCTTGGTGGTGCAGGATCATTAGGATTTACCAAAATAGCCAAATCAAAATCTGACTTTGTTAATTTTGGGGTATCGTACCTTTTTTTAGAAAAATATTGGTTTGCAAATTCGTGCACACTTTCTAAATGTTCTGCAGGAATTTCCGATTCAGAAATTGCTTTAATACTTTGAATGTTCCATTTTGTGTTAAAAGAAAATTGTACACGTAAAAATGGAACCTGAAAATGTTTGTAAAAAAGACTGCTTAATTCTTTGTATTTCTGCGCAACATTTTGTCCGAAATAAATACTTAATGTAAATTCTCTAGACTTTATGTTTTTTAGGCTTTGCTGAATTACATCATCAAAATCTTCTGAAACAATTTTTACCAATTTTAAATCTTTTAAATCGACCAAGTTTTTAATGGTAGGAATTGCAGAATGTCCTCTGGCTTCGGCTAAAAGCGATACATAATATCCTTTTGTTTGGTAAGTGTAATCTTTGCATAAATTAAAAATTCTTGCTTTTTTAATTAGTGCGAATTTCGAATTTGTAAGATATTCTTGAGACGAAATTACAGTTATATTATCAATAGAAAATTTCCATTTTTCTGGTTGATTTACAACAATGTACTTATTCATTAATGTGCATAATAGCAGTATATATTTACTACAAAATTATATTATTTTTTAATATGTTTTACAAAGTGATAAAAATATTTATTTCTATTTTAAATACTGATAAACAAAGGATTAAAACCTATGCAAAATGAATCTTAATATTAATTTTTTGTAGACTCTCTTATTACTAAATCTGTATCTAAAACAAGTTCTTTAAAACTAAAATCAGAATTTTTCTTTTTCTTCTTTATTTCTTTATAAAGTAATTTAAATGCATTTATTCCCATTTCTAAACCTGGTTGATTTATAGTTGTTAAAGAAGGTGAAATTACAGATGCCATAAACCAATTACTAAAACCAACAATACTTATGTCTTCTGGTATTCTTACGCCTTGTTTCATAAATTCTGTCATTGCGCCAATTGCAACTAGATCTGTATTTATAAAAATTCCATCTACATCTTTGTGTTCTTTTAAAAGTTTTTGCGCATTAAGTTTTCCTTCTTCGAAACTCATATCTCCACATTCACATATATATACTAAAGAAGAATCGTATTCTAAACCATTATCCAATAATGCTTTTTTATACCCTAAAAATCTATCAATTGAATTTTGAGGCAATAAAGGACCTCTAAAATGTGCAATTCTTTTACAACCAATATCTATTAAATGTTGTGTTGCCTTGTAAGATGCTTTTCTATCGTCTATAATAACTTTAGAACATTTTACCATTTTAGCAATTTTATCGAACATAACTAAAGGTGTTTCATTCTCAATAACATCATTTAAATGTTTAAAATCTGCTGTACCATTTGCTAAAGAAATTAAAATTCCATCTACTCTTTTACTTAACAATAAGTCTACTTGTTTTTTTTCTAACTCATAAGACTCATTAGATTGTAGAATAATTACCAAATACCCTTTCTTTTCTGCTTGCTCAATAATCCCTTTAATAACACTCGAAAAAAAGTGATGCACAATTACTGGAATAATTAATCCAATAGTTTTAGATTCTCTAGTTCTTAAATTTACAGCGAAAGAGTTTGGTTTGTAATTTAGCATAGATGCTGTTTCTCTTACCAACTTCCTTGTTTTTTTACTAACATCTGGATATTCTTTTAACGCTTTTGAAACCGTAGTTATAGAAATACCTAATTCTTCTGCTATTTGCTTTAATGTTACCATGTTAAATTCATTCTTTTGATAAAAAATATGTGCTTAATTACCTCGTAAATATACTAAATTATCTTAATCGAAAACGTTTTCGGTAAATCGAAAACGTTTTCGATTTATTATTTAAACAAAAAAAAGTCTTTTAATTTAATTTTGTTTAATATAAAGTACAAATTTTATTAAATCGATAAAATAGAACTAAAAATCATCTAGATACACTAATAATATGAATAAAAAAATAATAATATGGTCATTAACAACTGCTTTGGCAGGTTTCTTATTTGGTTTTGATACAGTTGTTATTTCTGGAGCTGAAAAAAAACTACAATTAATTTGGGAATCTACAGATATGTTTCATGGATTGGTAGTTATTGGTATGGCATTATGGGGTACAGTCATTGGAGCTATTTTTGGTGGAATTCCAACAAATAAAATTGGTAGAAAAAACACCTTAATATGGATAGGTGTCCTTTACACTATATCAGCAATTGGATCTAGTTTAGCGAATGACCCTTGGACTTTTGCTTTATTTAGATTTATTGGAGGTTTAGGTGTTGGAGCATCGACAATTGCTGCACCAGCTTACATTTCAGAAATTGCACCTGCAAAAGATAGAGGTAAATTAGTTGGCTTATATCAATTTAATATTGTGTTTGGTATTTTAATAGCTTTCTTATCTAATTATTTATTAAATAATATTGGTGAAAATGCTTGGAGATGGATGTTAGGAATAGAAGCAGTACCTGCTATTATTTATACTTTAATGATTTTATCTGTACCTAAAAGTCCTAGATGGTTGTTAACTAAATCTAGAGAAGATGAGGCAAGAGCGGCTTTAAAAATCATTAATCCAAAATTAAACTCAAATGCTTTAGTTGAAGAAATTAAACAAGAGATGAAAGATACGATACCTAATGAAAATATCTTTCTTAAAAAGTACAGATTTCCATTAATTTTAGCTTTTTTAATTGCTTTTTTTAATCAATTATCTGGTATTAATGCATTATTATATTATGCTCCAAGAATATTAGAAGAAGCAGGTTTAGGAGAAAGTACTGCTATGTTAAGTAGTATTGGTGTTGGTGTTACAAACATGCTATTTACATTGTTAGGTATATTTTTAATAGATAAATTAGGTAGAAAACAACTAATGTATATAGGTTCTTTTGGCTATATTATATCATTATCATTAGTTTCTGCAGCTTTCTTTTTTGACTGGCAAGGAACCTATATGCCTATTTTCTTATTTATTTTTATTGCTGCACATGCAATTGGACAAGGTACTGTGATATGGGTTTTTATATCAGAAATATTTCCAAATCATTTAAGGGGTTCAGGACAGTCTTTTGGTAGTTCTGTACATTGGGTATTGGCAGCAGTTATTCCTTCATTAGTACCAGTATTATTTTCTACTATTGGAGCCAGCGTTGTCTTTCTGTTTTTTGCAGTTATGATGGCCATACAATTACTATTCGTAATCTTTATGATGCCAGAAACTAAAGGTGTTTCATTAGAGGAGTTAAGTAAAAAACTAATCAAAAATAAAAATTAAGCAAATGAAATTCAAAAAATTAACTTTTATAGCTCTTGTATTGCTTGTGTTTTTTAACTGTAAAAAAACAGCAGAAACTAAAGAAAAAACTTCTGAAAATATTACAGAAGAGGAACTTTACAGACCTAACTTTCATTTTACACCAAAAAAAGCTTGGATGAATGATCCTAATGGAATGTTTTATTACAATGGTTACTATCATTTATATTTCCAATACCATCCAGAAAGTAATGTTTGGGGACCTATGCATTGGGGGCATGCAATTAGCACAGATATGATTTCTTGGACAGAGCAACCTATTGCCATTTATCCTGATGAACTTGGAACCATCTTTTCTGGAAGTGCAGTTGTAGATATAAGCAATAGCTCTGGATTAGGAGAAGTTGAAAAATCTATTCCAATTGTTGCTATGTATACGAACCATAAAGATTTTGGTAACGGAAAAGTTAAACAAGTACAAAGTATTGCTTACAGTCATGACGAAGGTAAAACTTTTAAGAAATACGAAAACAACCCGGTTATAGATAACGATTCTATTAAAGATTTTAGAGACCCAAAAATTACTTGGGATGATGATAGACATAAATGGATTATGTCTCTTGCAGCTGGAGATAAAATTATGTTTTACGATTCTAAAAATTTAAAAAAATGGAACTTACTTTCAGAATTTAAAAAAGATGAAAACTCTAAAGATGGAGTTTGGGAATGTCCAGATTTATTTAAACTACCAATTAAAGGCACAGAAGAATTTAAATGGGTATTATTTGTAAGTGTTGGAACTGGTGGGCCAAATGGTGGAAGTGCAACACAATATTTTATTGGAGATTTTGATGGTAAGAATTTTATAATTGATAAAGAATTTGAAAAAAGCTTAAAAGAAAATCATACATATTGGTTAGATTTTGGTAAAGATAATTACGCTGGTGTTTCTTGGTCTAATGCAAGAACAAAAGATGGTGCTAAATTAATGATTGGTTGGATGTCTAATTGGGATTATGCAGTAAAAGTACCAACAGAAATATGGAGAAGTGCGATGACAATTCCTAGAAAAGTAGAACTTAAAAAAGATAATAATGGTTATCGATTAATTACGAACCCAGTACAGGATTTAAATAAATATAGAGGCACCAAATTTAAAAAAGAAAATATTTCTGTAAACGGAAATACAAAAATTATTGGTTCAGAATCTATTGATTTAGCAAGCACAGAAATAAAGTTTAACATAGCTAATTTAAATGATAAAAGCTTCACTTTTATACTATCTAACAAAGTTAATGATTCGCTTTTATTTGGCTATGATCATACTAAAAATTCTTTTTTTATTGATCGTAAAAAATCTGGAAAAACATCATTTTCAGAAAAGTTTGCTGATAAAATATCTACCACTTTAAGAACTTCATCTAACAAAAACCTGTCAGGAACAATATTAATAGATAAAACATCTATAGAGTTGTTTTTTGATGATGGAGAAACTGTTATGACAGAGATATTTTTTCCAAACCAACCCTATTCAACCTTTTCTATAGAAACAAATAATCAAGAATTACTTCTAGATAACATCGTAATAAATCAATTAAACATTAACTAAATTAAATTAAACATTAACTAAATTAAATTAAATTATGAGACGTAAATTACTCTTTTTACTTACAATATTTGCTCTTATCAGCATATCCGCCCAAGCCCAGGTTAAAGGTGTGGTTACTGATAAAGATGGAGATATGCCATTACCAGGAGTTTCAGTAGTTGTATCTGGTACTACGGTTGGAACAACAACCGATTTTGATGGAAATTATACTTTAGCCAAAGCAAAAGCTGAAGATACATTGGTTTTTAGTTACCTAGGTTACAAAACAGAAACCGTAAAAATAAATGGAAGAAGTGTTATAAATATTGTTTTATCAGCAGAAGCAAGTCAACTAGACGAAATAGTAATAACAGGTTATACTAAAGAAAAAAAGGTAGACGTAACTGGTGCAATATCTGTTGTAGAAATGGCTCCTATTAAAGGAGTTGGTTTAAGTACAGGTAGTGCCGTACAAAGTTTACAAGGTCAAGTAGCTGGTTTATTTATTGAGAAAAACGGAGACCCAACAGGTACAAGCAACAATATACTAATTAGAGGTGCAACTACTCTTGGTAACAACAACCCATTATTTGTTATTGATGGTGTGCCAACATTAAGACAAGAAGTTTTTGCAAGCTTAAACCCAAGTACAATAGAATCTGTTCAAATACTTAAAGATGCTTCTGCGTCTTCACTTTATGGAGCTCGTGCAGGAAATGGTGTGGTAGTTGTATCTACAAAAAACAGATCAAAAGCTGGTGGTGCTGAAAAATTTAAAATAAGTATAAATTCAAACATTTCAGTTCTTTCAGAAAAAAAACAACGTTATAAAATGCTAAATGCATTGCAAAGAGGTGAAGCTTTATGGCAAGCTTCTGTTAATGATGGTGCAGACCCAAATAGCGGTTATGGTGAAATATATAATTTTGATTGGAATGGTGATTTTAATAACCCAGTTTTAAATAATGTAACTGTACAACCCTTTGTTGGAGGTGATACATCTATACCAGTTGGAGATACTGATTGGCAAGATGAAACTTACCAAACTGGATATTTATACAATAATGAAATTTCATTTTCTGGAGGTACAGACAATTCATTTCACTTAATAAATGTAGGTCATTTAAGTAATTCAGGTATCTTAAAAAACACAGGTTATGAAAGAATTACAGCTAAATTAAACTCTAATTTTAATTTGTTTGATAATAGATTAAGAGTTGGTGTAAACTCACAAATGTCTACTTCTGATGAAACTTTAGCTTCTAGAGATGTTGGTAGTGCATATACAACAAGTTTAGCTATATCATTAGCTCCAACAATTCCTGTATATGATGCAAACGGAGAATTTGCTGGTCCTTTAGGTTCTGGTTATTCAGACAGAAACAATCCTGTTTTAATGCAACAACTTAATAGTTGGGACAACACTAGTAGAACCACTTTTTTCGGAAATATTTATGGAGAATTTGATATCGCAAAAAATCTAACCTATAGAACTAGTTTAGGTATAGACTATAATGTAGTTGACAGAAGAGATATTGAAAGAAAAGTTAATAATGGTTTTATTACAAGAGCTACAAATAGATTAATACAAGGAAATCAAAAGTTTACTAGTTTAGTATTTACAAACACCTTAAACTATAATGTAGAATTAGCTGAAAAGCATAATATAGGAGTGCTTTTAGGAGTGGAATCTATTAAAGACGATCAAGATAGCTTTATTGCGCAAGCAGATGGATTTGCAGTAGAAACAGAATCATTCTTTCAGTTAGATGCAGCTACAGGAGCAAGAACAAACGTAGGTTCTTCTACTGGTAGTAGATTGTTATCTCAATTTGCTAAAGTAAACTATGGTTACGAAGACAAGTATTTAGCTTCTTTTACTTTACGTAGAGATGGATCATCAAGATTTGGAGCAGACAATAGATATGGTATTTTCCCTGCAGCAACAGTAGGTTGGAGAATTAGTAATGAAGATTTTTGGAAAGAAAATGAAATTGTAAAGTCTTTAAAATTTAGAGCAGGTTATGGTGAAGTTGGTAACCAATCTATTGGAGATTTAGCACGTTTTGGTTTATTTCAATCTAATTATGGGCAAAATCAATTACAAGCAACTGGAGACACTTTTTTCTTTAATACGTTTTACAACGTTGGTACCGCTTATGATTTAAACGGAAATAACACAGGAAATTTACCATCTGGTTTTGTATCAATTCAAGCATCAAACCCAGCTTTAAAATGGGAAACTACCAAAGAATTTAATTTTGGTGTAGACTTTTCTTTATTAAACAATAAAGTAACTGGTTCTTTCGATTATTTTACTAGAGAAACTAGTGATATCTTAACAACACCACCTATTGCTTCTGTTGTAGGAGAAGGACAACAAAGAGTATTAAATGGAGCAACGACAGAAACAAACGGTTGGGAATTAGCTTTAGCGTACGCTAATACTTTTGAAAATGGATTAAAAATGACAGTTTCTACTAATTTCGGAGCTTTTAAAGATATAATTACAGCTTTACCAGATGAGGTTGTATCTTCTTATCCTGGTACTGTAGATAATTCTATAATTGGACATTCTCAATTTTCAATTTTTGGATATAAAACAGATGGCTTATTTCAAAGTCAAGCAGATGTAAATGCGAGCCCAACTCAAGTTGGAGCTAGACCAGGAGGATTAAAATTTCAAGATTTAGATGGTAATGGTAGTATAGATGCAAATGATAGAGATTTTATTGGTACAACTTTACCAGATTTAGAATATGGTATTAGAGTAAATTTAGAGTATAAGAACTTCGACTTTTCTGTATTCGGTTCTGGTGTGGCAGGTAGAATAGGTTTAGACCCATATATATACTGGAATAACTTTGTACAAGGTAGAGAAAATGCTGGTTTAGGTGTTTTAAACGCATGGACTCCAAACAATACGGGTTCAAATATTCCAGCGGCATCACTTGTAAATAACGATACAAGAACCTCTGATTATCTTTACAGAAAAAATTCTTATTTCAAAGTAAGAAACATGTCATTTGGATATTCTTTACCAGAAGAAATTGTAAACAAATTCGCAGGTATGACAAGTTTAAGATTTTACGTTCAAGGAGAAAATTTATTCTGGTTTACACCTAAAGACTATATAGGATCAGATCCTGAAAGAACAAATGTAGATAACATTCCTGTTCCAACAACATTATCACTTGGTCTTAACATTAACTTTTAAAAAATATTAAAATGAAGAATATAAAATTATTATTAGCGGGAATCTTTGCTACATTTTTAATAGCAGGATGTTCTGATGATTTCCTAGAATATGAGCCAGAAGGTGTATTATCTAATGAAAACGTAGCTACAGCAGAAAATGCAGAAGCATTAGTGGTTGCTGCATATGCAGGAATTGCAAATGATGACATGGTAGGTCCACTTACTAACATGTGGGTTTATGGAAGTGTTAGATCTGATGACGCCTACAAAGGTGGTGGTGGTAGAGGTGATGTTGATATCGTAGATAGATATGAACAATACAACTTAACAATTGCAGACGATCCTTTAGATTGGATGGGACCAAGAACTTGGACTAATTATTATAAAGCAATCTCGAGAGCTAACTTTGCATTAAAAGTAATTAATGATATACCAGATGCAGAATATTCAAACAAAGCTATAAGACAAGGAGAACTTCGTTTTTTAAGAGCGCACTCTCATTTTATGCTTAAACTATTGTTTAAAAAAATACCATATATCACAGAAGATTTAACTCAAGAAGAAATTATTAAAGTTTCTAATGATGTAGATAATGATGCTTTATGGAACACAATTGCAGATGATTTTCTATTTGCCTACAACAACTTACCTCAATCTCAAGATCAAGTTGGTAGAGCAGACAAAAACGCAGCAGCTGCTTATTTAGCAAAACTAAGTTTATACCAAGCTTACGAGCAAAATGACAATCACGCCGTTACAAATATAAACATGTCTAAATTACAAGATGTTGTCGATTATGCAAACGACGTAACTAGTTCACTAGAATCAGATTACGGTAATAACTTTTTAGATGGTTTTGATAATGGTTCAGAATCTATTTGGGCTGCACAATTTTCTATCAATGACGGTACAACTGTTAGTAGAGTAAGTTTTGTAACTGGATTAAATTCACCTCATGGAACTGGTTTATATGGTTGTTGTGGGTTTCATTTGGCTAGTCAAAATATGGTGAACGCATTTAAAACAGATGCTTCTGGTTTACCATTATTAGATACTTTTAATAATAGTAATATTTTTGATGTTGTAGATGCAAATGGAGAAACTGCTTTAGCTGCAGGAATTACTTTAGATCCAAGAATAGACCATACAGTTGGTATTCCTGGACGTCCTTTTAAATATAGAAATACGGTAAATACTTCTGGAGATATGATTTATAACTTTAGTTGGGCAAGAGACCCAGGTGTTTATGGATATTTTGGGAACATGAAAGAACAACAAGCTCCAGATTGTGGTTGTTATGTAAAAGAAGGTCCATTTGTTGGAACATCAAAAAATGTAGATTTTATTAGATATGCAGATGTACTTTTATTTAAAGCAGAAGCTTTAATTCAAATGAATCAAGTAGATGCTGGTTTAGCCATAATTAACCAAGTTAGAAGAAGAGCTGCAGCTAGTACGCAAAGACAAATAGATGCAGGAGCAACAGATGTATATAATGTTGGAGAATATCCAATGGGTTTATCTAAATCTGAGGCTTTTAAAGCTTTAATGTTCGAAAGACGTTTAGAGTTTGGTATGGAAGGTCCAAGATTTTTTGACTTAGTAAGATGGGGAATGGCAGAACAAGTTCTAAATGCATATTTAGCAGTTGAAAAAACAAGAAAAGATTTTTTAACAAATGCTAATTTTACAGCAGGTAGAGATGAATACTATCCAATACCTCAAAGAGAAATAGATTTTACTGGTGGTTTATATAAGCAAAACCCTGGTTACTAAAATATTGTTGATTGATTTTTGAATTAAATTAATTGTTATCAAGAGAGATTGACATTGTTTAATCTCTCTTGTTTTTATTAACAATTAAATTGTTTTATTTTAAATATTAAAAAATGTCAAAAGTAGTTTGTTTTGGAGAAGTATTATGGGATGTTTTTCCTACTCACAAAAAAATAGGAGGCGCACCATTAAACGTTGCAAGTAGATTAAGTTCTTTTAATCAGGAAGTAGTTATGATTAGTGCAGTTGGAGATGATAAACCTGGTGAAAAACTAATAGAGTATTTAGTAGAAAATAATGTTAATACAGAGCATATTCAAACTAAAAAAGAATATCAAACAGGTAAAGTAAAAGTAATGTTAAATGAAAAAGGTTCTGCTTCATATGATATTAAATATCCTAGAGCATGGGATAAAATTCGTTTTACTGAAGGGGCTAGAAATGCAGTAAAATCTGCAGATGCTTTTGTATTTGGAAGCTTGGTAGCTAGAGATGAAACCTCTAGAGATACCTTATATCAATTAATTGAATTAGCTAAATATAAAATTTTTGACCTTAATTTAAGACCACCTTATTACACCACTGATGTTTTAATTCACTTAATGGAAAAAGCAAACTTTATTAAGTTTAATGATGATGAATTATTTGAGGTTTGTAAAGAGATGGGTTCTAAGTACAATTCTTTAGAGCAAAACTTAAAATTTATAGCAGAAAAAACAAATACTAAACATATTTGTGTTACTAAAGGTTCTCATGGTGCAGTTCTTCTTCATGGAGGAAATTTGTATTATAACAGTGGTTTCTTAATTAAAGTGGTAGATACTGTTGGTGCTGGAGACTCTTTTTTAGGTTCATTAATAAGTCAATTATTAAATGAAGTAAAACCCCAAGAAGCTATAGATTTTGCTTGCGCTATTGGAGCATTAGTTGCAAAAAGTGAAGGGGCTAATCCAAAAATATTACAAACAGAAATTGAAGCTTTTATTAATCCAAAATAAAAGATGTTTAAACGTAATTATTAGATAACTTAGACTTTCTTGTCTTAAATAAAAAAGAATAAAATAAATTATGAAATTCAAAAAACCTAAATTAAGCTTTTGGCAAATCTTAAATATGAATGTTGGGTTCTTTGGAATTCAATATAGTTTTGGATTGCAACAAAGTGCAGTTACACCAATTTACGATTTTTTAGGTGCAAGTCCAGATCAAATTCCATTATTACATCTTGCTGGTCCAGTAACAGGTTTGTTAGTACAACCAATTATTGGAGCATTAAGTGATAAAACTTGGAGTCCAAGATTTGGAAGACGTAAACCTTACTTTTTAATTGGAGCAATTTTATGTAGTTTAACTTTATTGGCATTTCCTTTTAGCAGTTCTTTATGGATGGCAGCAGGTTTGTTATGGATTTTAGATGCAGGTAACAACACTGCAATGGAACCTTACAGAGCATTAATTGCAGACAAATTAGATGACGAGCAACAACCTTTAGGGTTTCAAATGCAAAGTTTCTTTACTGGTTTGGGGCAGGTTTTGGCAAATTTATCATTATTTATATTTCCATTAATTTTTATAGGAACCACAGGTGCTTTACCAACTTGGGTGTATGCCTCTTTTTTCTTGGGAGCTGCTTGTTCTATAGGAACCATTTTATGGAGTATTCGTAAAACGAAAGAAATTCCTCCAACAGCAGAAGAATTAGCAAAATTAAGAAGTGAAAAAAGAAGTGTTATTGGTCCTTTGGTTGAAATTTTTTCAGCAATAAAAGACATGCCAAAAGTAATGTGGCAATTGGCATTGGTTTATTTATTTCAATGGTATGCACTGTTTTGTTATTGGCAAAACTCATCTAAAAGTGTGGCATTGTCTGTATGGAATGCAACACCAGACAATACAGAATTATATAGCGAAGCTGTAAGTTGGACAGGTTTAGTAAACGGTTGGTATAATGTAGTTACTTTTTTAGTAGCGTTTGCACTGGTTGGTTTTGCAAAAAAATATAGTGCAAAAAGAGTACACGCATTTTGTTTAATAATTGCTGCAATAGGGTTTTTAGCTTTTCCACATATCGAAAACAAAAACTTATTATTTTTTGCAATTACTGGTTTTGGTATTGGTTGGGCAAGTATGATGGGTATTCCGTATTTAATGGTGGTTGCAGACATTCCAAAAGAACGTTATGGTGTGTATATGGGTATTATTAATATGATGATTGTAATTCCAATGATTATTCAAACATTATCCTTTGGATACATTCTAAAAAACTTTTTAGATAACGACCCAAGAAACGCAATAACTTTTGCAGGTGTTTTACTGATTATAAGCGCCATTTTCACCCTATTTATTAAAAGTAAAAAACAAGTTCAGTAGTTTTTTTACTCAATTACAAATTAGATTATTTTGAAAAATTTTATAAGAAATATAGATATTTTATGTGTTGGTGAAGTCTTAATCGATTTTATAGGTCACCAAAACGATGTCTTAATTAACGGAACCAGAGATTATCATAGATATTTAGGTGGTTCGCCAGCAAACGTTGCTATGAATTGCAAACGATTAGGGTTAAATTCAACAATGGTTGCAGCAGTTGGTAAAGATGGTTTTGGAGAGTACGTTTTAAAAAGATTAGATGAAATTGGTATTGATACAAAACACATAAAAAAGCTTGATAATAAAGCTACAAGTGTCATTTTTGTTTCAAAATCAAACGGAACACCAGATTTTATACCATATAGAGATGCAGATTGTGCAATTTCTGAAGAGCAAATAACAGCAGAAATGTTAGCTGCTACAAAAATATACCACACAACTTGTTTTGCGTTGAGTAAAAAACCTGCGCAAACTACTATTTTAAATAAAGCTGCAGAAGCTTTTAAAAGCGGATGTAAATTAAGTATCGATTTAAATTATGCCAAAGAATTATGGTCTAATAGAGAAGAAGCTTTAGAAGTTATAAAAACATATTGCAAATACAATCCATTAATAAAAATTAGTGATGATGATATGTTTCGATTCTTCGAAAAAGAATTATCGCACGAAGAAATTTTTAATTTCTTTCATAATTTAGGAGTAGAAACTGTTTGTTTAACTTTAGGTAGTAAAGGTGTAAAACTTTCTCAAAAAGAAAAAGAAGTAATTCAATTACCAGCAATAAAAATAGAAAAAGTAATGGATACAACTGGCGCTGGAGATGCATTTTGGTCTGGTTTTTTATTCGCTTATATTAAAGAAAAACCAATAGAAGAATGTTTGCAAGTCGCTTTAAAATTAGCAGCTTTAAAACTTCAGAATGTAGGTAGGCTTCCAGATAATATTAATGTTTTATCCAAACTTCTATAAGTTTCTTTCAAAAAACAATCCAATTTATACAATCAGAAAATATGAACATTATTTCTAACGGAGTTATGCTTAATGCATATCCAGACAGTATTGGAACCAATTTAAGTGACACTGTAAACTTGCTTCAAAAAGAAGAACTTAAAGATGTTTTTTCGTTGTTTTATGTGTTGCCAACTTTTTTTAATAGCGATTTAGACAGAGGTTTCTCTGTTATAGATTACAACTTAAATAAAGAATTAGTTTCTACAGATGATTTAAAAACGCTAGAAAGTTTAAATATTGAATTAAAATTCGATATTGTTTTGAATCACTTATCTGTAAATTCTCCACAGTTTAAAGATTTGTTAGCAAATGGTGAAGCTTCAAAATTCAAAGAATTTTTTATCGATTGGAATACTTTTTGGGAAAATAATGGAACAAAAAATAAAGACGGAATTGTAATTCCTAAAGAAGAATATCTTAATAAGTTATTCATGAGAAAATCTGGTCTTCCTATTTTAAAAGTCCCTTTTCCTGATGGAACAGAAAAACCGTATTGGAACACCTTTTATCAAGAAATAAACTATTCAAAAATTACTATTGAAGAAATTTTAACTATTGAGGGAGTTACTGAAGATCAAGCTAAAACTATTGCTAAAAAAGTAAACGGAGCCATTGAAAATAAACTTAAAATAGAAGATGTTGATTTTGAAAATTTCAATAATTTAAAAGGTAAAATTATTCCTATTGTAAATAAAAATAGGTCTTTTTTAGGACAAATGGATGTAAATGCAAAGTCGGAATTAGTTTGGGATTTTTACGAAGAAACATTAGCAAAAGTAAAAAGTTTTGGCTGTAAAATTCTACGTTTAGATGCTTTCGCTTATTTACACAAAGAAGTAGGCCAAACAAATTTTTTCAACAAACCAGGCACTTGGAATTATCTAGATAGAATTAATGAAATTGCAAAGAAAAACGATTTAATACTTTTACCAGAAATTCATGCAGAATATGGTGTAAATCTTCATGATGAAGTTGCCAAAGAAGGATACCAAATTTACGATTTTTTCTTACCAGGATTAATGATCCATACATTAGAAACTGCTTCGAACAAAGCAATTATAACTTGGGCAAATGAAATTATTGAAAAAGGGTACAAAACTGTAAATATGTTGGGTTGCCACGATGGAATTCCTGTTTTAGATTTAAAAGGAAAAGAAATCAATGGAACTTATAACAAAGGTTTATTAGAAGATTCAGAAATAGAATCTATTATGGAAACTGTTATAAATCGTGGTGGAAGAGTTAAAAACTTATACGATCCTTCAGGAAAAAAAATATCATATTACCAAGTAAATGCAACTTTCTTTAGTGCATTAGGCGAAAGTGAAAAGAAGTTATTATTGGCAAGAACAATACAAATGTTTATGCCAGGAATACCACAGGTTTGGTATTTAGACCTTTTTGCAGGTAAAAATAATTATGAAGCTGCAGACAAAGGTGGTAGTGGTGGTCATAAAGAAATTAACAGAACAACACTTTCTAACGAAGATATTGAAGAGGGTTTAAAAACAGAAATTGTTAAAAACCAACTTAAAATAATGCGTTTAAGAAATACCTCTAAAGCATTTTTAGGAACAATGGAAATTAAAAATTCAAAGGAAAATGAACTTCATATTAAGTGGAAAAATAACAATGAATTTGCCGAATTAAAAGCAAATCTTGTTACTAGTTCATTTACCATCAATTTTTCTGAAAATGAAACTATTAAAAAAATGAATTTCTAAACCAATTTTACAACAATTATTCTTTAGTTATTTTCATTTGCTCTTTCATTGAAAACCATATATTTGTAGGTTCAAACAAACAACAGATTTATGAGTGATTCTAGAAAAAGACACGAAGCTTTACTATACCACGCAAAACCAAAACCTGGTAAAATTGAAGTTGTACCTACTAAAAAGTATGCAACTCAACACGATTTAGCATTAGCTTATTCTCCAGGAGTTGCAGCACCTTGTTTAGAAATTGCAAAAGATAAAAACAACGTTTATAAATATACATCTAAAGGAAATTTAGTTGCAGTAATTTCTAACGGTACAGCTGTTTTAGGTTTGGGAGATATTGGCCCAGAAGCCTCTAAACCAGTTATGGAAGGAAAAGGTTTGCTTTTTAAAATATTTGCAGACATAGATGTTTTTGATATTGAAGTTGATGCAACTGACGTAGAACAGTTTATAGCTACTGTAAAAGCAATTGCACCAACTTTTGGTGGAATTAATTTAGAAGACATAAAAGCTCCAGAAGCTTTTGAAATTGAAACTAGATTAAAAGCGGAATTAGACATCCCAGTAATGCATGATGACCAGCATGGAACAGCAATAATTTCTGCTGCTGCATTAAAAAATGCTATTGATATTACAGAGAAAGACATTAGTAAAGTTAAAATAGTTGTTAACGGAGCTGGTGCAGCTGCAATTTCTTGTACAAGATTATACTTAAAGTTAGGTGTAAAAAGAGAAAATGTTGTTATGTGCGATAGTAAAGGAGTTATAAGAAAAGATAGAGACAACCTTACTTCACAAAAAGAAGAATTTGCTACAGACCAAGATATTACTACTTTAGAAGAAGCAATGCATAATGCAGATGTATTTATTGGCCTTTCTATGGGTAATGTAGTAAATCCAGAAATGCTATTATCTATGGCTAAAGATCCAATTGTTTTTGCAATGGCAAATCCAGATCCAGAGATAGAATACGATTTAGCAGTAGCAACTAGAGATGATATTATTATGGCAACTGGTAGATCAGACCATCCTAATCAAGTAAATAATGTACTTGGATTTCCATTTATTTTTAGAGGTGCTTTAGATGTTAGAGCAACTAAAATTAATGAAGAAATGAAAATGGCTGCTGTTCATGCTTTAGCAGATTTAGCTAAAAAATCGGTACCAGAACAAGTAAATATTGTGTACGATGAAGTTAGTTTAACTTATGGAAGAGAATATATTATTCCAAAACCATTTGACCCAAGATTAATTTATGAAATTCCTCCAGCAATTGCAAAAGCTGCAATGGATTCTGGTGTTGCATTAGAACCAATTGAAGATTGGAACAAATATCGTGAGGAATTAATGGAACGTTCTGGTTCTGGAAGTAAAGAAATTAGGTTGTTACATAACAGAGCTAAAAGCAATCCTAAACGAATTGTTTTTGCAGAAGCAGATCATTTAGATGTATTAAAAGCCGCACAAAGAGTTCATGAAGAAAAAATTGGAATCCCAATTTTACTTGGTAGAAAAGAAGTTATTTTAGAATTAAAAGAGGAAATTGGCTTTACAGGTGATGTGGCTATCATTGATCCAAAAACTGATGAAGAAAGCGATCGTAGAAATCGTTTTGGAGAAGCTTATTGGAAAACGCGTCAAAGAAAAGGAAGAACATTTTCTGAAGCAAAAAAATTAATGCGAGAACGTAATTATTTTGCTGCAATGATGGTCAATGAAGGGGAAGCAGATGCCTTAATTACTGGGTATTCTAGACCTTATCCTTCAGTAGTAAAACCTATGTTAGAGTTAATTGAAAAAGATAAAGATGTATCTAGAATTGCTGCTTGTAATTTAATGTTAACAAAACAAGGACCATTATTTTTAGCAGATACAACAATTAATGAAAACCCTACCGCTAAAGATTTGGCAAAAATTGCACAAATGACAGGTAATTTTGCAAGTATGTTTGGTATGAAACCTAATATTGCTATGTTATCTTTCTCTAATTTTGGTTCTTCAAATTCAGAAACTTCTAAAAAAATTAGAGAGGCTGTTTCTTATATTCATAGACACTTTCCAAAAGTAGTTATCGATGGAGAGATTCAGGCAGATTTTGCATTGAATCCAGAATTATTGGCTAAAGAATTTCCATTTTCTAAATTGAACGGAAAAAAAGTAAATGTGTTAATTTTTCCTAATTTAGAATCTGCAAACATTACTTATAAATTATTAAAAGAAGTACAAGGTGCAGAATCTATTGGTCCAGTAATTTTAGGCTTCAACAAACCTGTTCATATTTTACAATTGGGTGCAAGTGTAGATGAAATGGTAAATATGGCTGCTTTAGCTGTTGTAGATGCGCAACAAAAAGAAAAACGTAATAACAAATAAAAATAGTTACTTTAGAAGCCTATAAAAATAGTATATGATTACACAAGTTAGAGGAAGATTAGTAGAAAAAACCCCAACTGAAGTTGTTGTAGATTGCAATGGTGTTGGGTATTTACTGCATATTTCATTAAATACATTTACTAGTTTACCTGCTGATGAAAATGTAATTCTATACACACATTTATCTATTAGAGAAGATGCTCACACTCTTTTTGGGTTTATTAACAAAACTGAAAGAGAAGTTTTTAAATTACTAATTTCAGTTTCTGGTGTTGGTCCAAGTATTGCAAGAACAATGTGTTCTTCTATGACATCCGAAGAAATACAAAATGCAATTGCATCAGAAAATGTGGCTTTAATACAATCTGTAAAAGGAATTGGTGCAAAAACTGCACAAAGAGTAATTGTAGATTTAAAAGATAAGATTTTAAAAACTTTTGATATTGATGAAGTTTCTGTTCACACAAGCAATACTAATAAAGATGAAGCGTTATCTGCTTTAGAAGTTTTAGGTTTTCAAAGAAAACAATCTGACAAAATTGTAACTGCAATTGTTAAAGAAAATCCTGATGCTACTGTTGAACAAATCATAAAACTATCCTTAAAAAGCTTATAATCAATTGGATATAAATTTAAAAAAAATATTTTCATTTGTACTTTTTGCCTTTTTGGCAAGTAGTTTTTCTTACGCACAAACAACTACTAATAAAGATTCTACAGATGTAAAAAAAGATACTTTAAAATTAAGGTACAATTTTAATAAAAATCAAAAAGGTGGTTTATTTTTAGATGATTTAGCTGAAAAAACCATCATTTTTGACAAAGCATTAAATAAGTACGTAATTGTTGAAAAAATTGGTGATTACCAAACAAAAACTCCTATTTATCTTACTCGAAAAGAATACGAACAATATCGTTTAAAACGAGACATGTTACAGTATTTTAAAGACAAAGTAAGTGCTACAAACGGAAAGAAAAAAGGAGCAGCAGACGCACAAAAAGATTTACTACCCACTTATTATGTAAATTCTAAATTTTTTGAATCAATTTTTGGTGGAACAACTGTAAAAGTAACGCCTGCAGGAAGCTTAAATGTAAAATTAGGCTTCATATATCAAAATACAGAAAACCCACAAATATCAGAAGAAAACAGAAGTAGTTTCACTTTCGATTTCGACCAACAAATTAATGCAAGTATTAAAGCCAAAGTTGGTGAACGTTTAGAGTTTTCTGCTAATTACGACACACAATCTACTTTCGATTTTCAGAATTTAGTAAAAATAGATTTTACACCTACAGAAGACGATATTATACAAGGAATTGAAGCTGGTAATATTGCAATGCCAATTAAAAATTCATTAATAAATGGTGCGCAAAGTTTGTTTGGTGTAAAAACACAATTAAAGTTTGGAAACACCAATGTTACAGCTGTTTTTTCTCAACAAAATTCAGAAAGTAAAACAGTTATTGCAGAAGGTGGAGCTTCTATTCAACCTTTTGAATTAAGAACTACAGATTATGATAATGACCGTCACTTTTTCTTATCACAATTTTTTATAGATAATTATGCAAACTCTCTAAAAGATTACCCACTAATTAGTAGTCAAGTAAATATTACTAGAATAGAAGTTTGGATTACCAATAGAAATGCAAGTACGGAAGATTACAGGAGTATTGTAGCGTTTGCAGATATTGGAGAAACAAATTCTAACAACCCTGCAGATTATCAAAATTTAGTAAATAATAATGTTAACAGCACAGCTAATGCACCAAGTATAAATGTTGCCGGAAACACTATAAATCTACCAATAAACGAATCTAATAATATATACAGACAATCTATTTTAAACGGAATAAGAGATGTTTCTAATGTAGAAAAAACATTAAGAGATGAATTCTCAATGGCTCCTGGAACTGATTTCTCTATTCTAGAAAACGCAAGAAAGTTAGATATAAATGAGTTTACTTTAAATCCGCAATTAGGTTTTATTTCTTTAAACAGAAGATTAAATGATGGTGAAGTTTTAGCAGTTGCTTACGAATATACAGTTGCAGGTAGTGTAAACGGAACCACAAAAACATCTTTTAAAGTTGGTGAATTTTCTAATGACGGAATTCAAGCTCCACAAAATTTAGCTGTAAAATTATTACGTTCAGAAATTTTACAAACCAAACGTAAAAATGCTGCTAATGAAGACGAATCTTTTCCTACTTGGCGTTTAATGATGAAAAACGTGTATGCTTTAGGGGCTTTTCCGTTAACTCAAGATGGTTTTCGTTTCGAAATTCAATATAGAGATGATGCAACAGGAATTCCTTCTAACACATTACAGAATGCACAAACAGCGGGTATTTCTAATCAACCCTTAATACAAGTTTTAAATTTAGACCAATTAGATCAAAGTCAGTTTAAAAATCCAGATGGTTTTTTCGATTACGTAGAAGGAATTACAGTAAACTCTCAAAACGGGTATATCTTTTTTCCAGAACCAGAACCTTTTGGAAATGATTTAGAAGATCAATTAACAAACCCAGCAGATGACAACTACTTGTTTAAAGAACTATATTTAAACACCAAAATAAACGTAAAAAACAACAACCAAAACAAAGATAAATACTTCTTAAAAGGGTATTTTAAATCAGAAAATGCTGGCGGAATTCCTATTGGTGCATTTAACGTTCCTAGAGGTTCTGTAAAAGTTACTGCTGGTGGAAGACAATTGGTAGAAGGTGTAGATTTTGTGGTAGATTATCAATTAGGTCGTGTACAAATTATAGATCCAGGTTTGCAATCTTCTGGAACTCCAATAAGTGTTTCAACAGAAAATAACGCAGTTTTTAATCAACAAAGAAAAACCTTTATGGGTGTAGATGTTGAGCATAAATTTTCTGATCAATTTATAGTAGGTGCAACCATTTTAAATGTAAACGAAAGACCAATTACACCTAAAGTTAATTTTGGTTCAGAACCAATTAACAATACTATGTTTGGGGTAAATGTAGATTTTTCTACAGAAGTACCATACTTTACAAAATTGGCTAATAAATTACCATTTGTAGATACAGATGTGCCTTCTAATTTATCTATTAGAGCAGACATGGCATATTTATTACCTGGAACACCAAGTGGAATTGATGTTGCAGGAGCAGCAACTTCTTATATAGATGATTTTGAAGCATCGCAAGTACCAATTAGCTTACTATCTCCATTAGATTGGTATGAAGCTAGTACACCACAAAATAAAGCAAATGATATTTTTAATGGTGGTAGTAGTAATTTAGATTATAATTATAATAGAGCAAAATTAGCTTGGTATAATGTAGATCAAATATTTTACGGAGTCGGAGATACTCCTGCAAATATTACTGCAGATGAACTTTCTAGAGCAGAAACTAGACAAATAAATTATAAAGAGTTATTTCCAAATCAGCAATTAGATATTACACAAAATACGTTGGTTAGAACGTTAGATTTAGCGTATTTTCCTGAAGAAAGAGGTTCTTATAACTTTAACCCAAATGCAATAGATACAGATAGAGGTTTAAAATTGCCTAACCCAGAAAGCAATTGGGGTGGAATTACACGTGCATTAACAACTAATAATTTTGACCAAGCCAATGTAGAATACATTCAGTTTTGGATCATGGATCCTTACCAAAATTATTCAATTACAAATGCAGAAGGTTTACCACAAAATATCAACCCACAAGACCCATCTAATCAAGTAGGAGATTTATTTATTAATTTAGGAAATATTTCTGAAGATGTTTTAAAAGATAACCGTAAAATGTTCGAAAACGGTTTGCCAGAAGATGGTGCAAAAGTAAATACCGTAAACGTAAACAGAACAACTTGGGGAGATGTACCAAGAAATCCATCAATAATTTATGCATTTAATGAAGAAGATGCTGCTAGAATAAATCAAGATGTTGGTTTTGATGGTTTAAATAATACAGAAGAAAAAGATTTACTAAATATCCCTCAAAAATATAAGAACTTATTAGATCCTGCAGCAGATGATTTTCAGTTTTTTAGAGGAGGAAATTTAGATGCTGCAAACGCATCTATCATTACTAGATATAAAAACTATAATAACACACAAGGAAACTCGCCAACGTTAAATCAATCGCCAGAATCTTATCCTACTTCTTCATCAACTTACCCTGATGTAGAAGATATAAATAGAGACCAAACTATGAATACTGTAGAGAGCTATTTTCAGTATAAAATCTCTATGAACAGAAACGATTTGGTTAAAGGTAAAAACTTTGTTGTAGATGAAAAAACAACGCAAGTTACTTTAGAGAACGGAAATACCCAACAAACAAAATGGTATCAATTTAGAGTACCAATTAGAAGTGGAGAAGCTATAAACGATATTCAAGATTTTAACAGTATTCGTTTTATAAGAATGTATTTAACCAATTTTAAGATGCCTGTTGTTGTTCGTTTTGGTGAATTAGATTTGGTACGTGGAGATTGGAGACGTTATACAAAAACATTAGATGACAATATTAGTCCGCCAGAAGATTTACAAGGTAACGATTTACAAGATTTTGAAGTTGGTGTAGTAAGTATCGAACAAAATGAAGGAAGTTATGTACAACCTCCAGGAATAGAAAGAGAGCGTTTACAAGGAAGCACAACTGTACAATTACAAAATGAACAATCTGTAACTTTAAAAGTAAACAACTTACCCGCAGAGAAAATTAGAGCTATTTATAAAAATATTAGTGTAGACTTAAGACGTTTTAAAAATTTAAAAATGTTTATGCACTTGCAATCTAATTCTGGTTCTAATATAGAAGCACAAGGTTTAGCGGCTATTATAAGATTAGGTACAGATTTAGATGACAACTATTATCAAATAGAATTACCTTTAAAAGTAAGTCCAAATGGAACTTCTCAATTAGATGTTTGGCCAGAAGAAAATAATTTAGATTTAATATTAGAGCAATTAGGTAAATTAAAAATTGAAAGAGATGGTTTAGGTATTTCAGTTGCTCCTCCAAATAAAATATATCCTACACCTACAGCAGGAGATCCTAAACAACTAACAATTCGTGTAAAAGGAAATCCTACTTTAGCGCAGTTGAGAACTATAATGTTAGGTGTAAAAAATACCACTACATCTCCTTTAAGTGGAGAAGTTTGGTTTAATGAATTACGTTCTGCTGGTTTCGACAACAAAGGTGGTTGGGCTGCAGTTGTTAATGCAGATGCTAATTTTGCAGATGTTGCTAATGTTTCTGTTGCAGGAAGTATGTCTACCATTGGTTTTGGAAATGTAGAAGATAGAGTAAACCAAAGAAGTTTAGACGAAACAAAACAATATGATGTTGCAACAACTATTAATTTAGGAAAAGTATTAACACCTAAAGAATGGGGAATTCAATTACCAATGAGTTATAGTGTTGGAGAGAAATTTATAGATCCTAAATTTGATCCTCAATACCAAGATGTGACCTTAAAAGATGCATTAGAAGAAAATGATAATAGCGAGTTTTCTAGAGATTATACAAAAAGAACTAGTATTAGTTTTACCAACGTTAAAAAGAATAGAAATCCAAATTCTACAAAAAAACCTAAATTTTACGATGTAGAAAATTTAGCAGTTTCTTACTCTCACAACAAAGAATTTCACAGAGATTATAACGTTAAGAAGTATATAAATGAAAACGTAACAACTTCTGCTTCATATAATTTTAGTTTCAACTCTAAACCAATAGAACCTTTTAAAAATAACGATTCTATTTTTAGAAGTAAATACTGGAAACTACTAAAAGACATTAACTTTAACCCAATTCCTAGCACATTAGGTATTAATTCTAGAATTAATAGAAACTATAATGAACAACAATCTAGAAACTTGGTCGAAGGTTTATCTGAACAACCAGAATTAAAACAACGTAGATTTTTATTCGATTGGGATTATACCATTGGTTTCGATTTAACAAAATCTCTACAACTAAACTTTAATGCTACCAACAGTTATATCTATGATGCTTTTGACAGCCAAGAAGAATTAGAAATTTTTGACGATTTCTTTAACACAGGAAGAGCAACACATTATCATCAAAAATTAAATGCTACTTATAATTTACCTATTGATAAAATTCCATTTCTAAAGTTTGTAAAAGCAGATTATGGTTATACTGCAGATTTCGATTGGCAAGCATCATCACAAGATCAAACTGTGGTAGACAAAATTGGTAATGTAATTCAGAATGCAAATACCCACAATTTAAACACTACTTTAAGTTTAGAACAATTTTATAAAAGCCTTGGTTTCGAAAAATTATTACTTACCAAAACGCAACGTAAAAACTCTAAAGGATTAAACAGTTCTGGCTTACCTCCTACTCCAGGAAGAGTAAAACAAAAGAAAACATTATCTCTTGGCAAAAAGATTTTAAAAGGAGTTTATGATGTAGTAACTTCTGTAAAACAAGGTAAGATTAGTTACTCTGAAAACAACGGACAACTATTACCAGGTTACACAGAAGATATTGGATTTTTAGGAGGCGCACCAACATCATTTGCTTTTGGTAGCCAAGTAGATATTAGAAATAAAGCATTAGAAAATGGCTGGTTAGCAACACGCCATGTAGATAGTACTTACTATAACAAAACATATAGCAAAACACATTATAATAAGTTAGATTATACTTTTACTGTTAAGCCTATTAAAGATTTAAATATTGATGTTCGAGGAAATAAAATTCAAACACAAGATTTACAACAACAATTAGATGTTAGAGGTTCTATTTATAATTCTGAGGGAGAACTTACAGATGCAGCAATAGATTATGGTGTAGACGCATTTAAAACAGGAAACTTTAGTTCTAGTCACTCTATGATTTCAACCGCATTTACAGATGGAGATGTATTGTTTCAAAAAATGAGAGATTATAGAACTATTATTTCTAATAGATTAGCAACAGAAACAGGCGAAGATGTTGCTGGTTTTGGTGAAAATAGTCAACAAGTATTATTACCAGCATTTATGGCAGCATACTCTGGTAAAAGCCCCGGAAAAGTAAATACTGGTTTGTTTAGAAACATACCAATACCAAACTGGACAATGCGTTACAGTGGTTTAATGAAATATAAATTCTTTAAGAAAAACTTTAGCAATTTTGTTGTTTCACATGGATACAGATCATCATATACCGTATCTAGTTTTACTAATAACTTGCAGTATGACCAAAACAATCCTTTTGCAACACCAAACGCAAACTCTGGTAATTACGAACCAGAATTGTTGGTTTCAGCTGTTACTTTAGTAGACGAATTTTCTCCTCTATTAAAAGTAGACATGAAAATGAAAAACTCTTTTTCTGTTAGAGGTGAAGTAAAGAGAGATAGAACATTAACCATGAATTTTAATAACAGCACATTAACAGATATAAAAGGGACGGAGTATATCTTTGGTTTTGGTTACGTGTTTAAAGATGTAAAAATGAACACGCGTTTTACAGGAAAAAAACAAACCTTAAAAGGAGATATCAATTTAAGAGCAGACGTTTCTTTAAGAGATAATATTACACAAATTAGAGCTGTAGATGAAGATAATAATCAAATTAGTGGTGGACAGAAATTATTTTCAATTAAATTTACAGCAGATTATAGATTAAGTAGTAATTTAACCGCTTCGTTTTATTACAATCATCAAACGTCTAAATATGCTATTTCTACCACATTTCCAAGACAGGCTATTAATGGTGGATTTAACATCGTTTACAATTTAGGAGGAAACTAAAATTAATATCAACATAAAATAATAATTATAATGAACATTCCATCAGACTTAAAATACACTAAAGATCACGAGTGGATTAAAATTGAAGACAACATTGCTACTGTAGGAATTACAGATTTTGCACAAGGAGAATTAGGAGATATTGTCTATGTAGATGTAGATACGTTAGATGATACAGTAGAAGAAGGAGAAGTTTTTGGTTCTGTAGAAGCTGTAAAAACAGTTTCAGATTTATTTATGCCACTTACTGGAGAAGTTGTAGAATTTAATGAAGGTTTAGAAGATGAGCCAGAATTAGTTAACACAGATCCTTATGGAAAAGGCTGGATGATTAAAATTGATATTGCGGACAGTTCTCAAATAGAAGATTTATTAGATGCAGAAGCGTATCAAAGCCTTATTAAAGGATAATATTTTTTTAATAGCCATTTTTATAACTATATTAATTGGTTATTTAAGTCTAATGAAAATGCCAAAATATGCACCAAACGTATCTGGTATAGATAAATGGGAGCATAGTTTTGCTTATTTTACATTAACTATTTGTTGGTTATTTACTTTTTATAAAAAACCAACAAAAAAATATATAGTTATAATTTCTTGCATTCTTTATGGCATAGTTATTGAAGTTTTACAAAGCACAGTAACCTCTTACAGAACTGGAGATTATTTAGATATTCTAGCAAATACCCTTGGAGTTCTATTGGGATTACTGGTTTTTAATCAAATTTTGAAAAAAAATCGAGTTAAATAACAATAAGACTTGTAAATAACACATTTTTTTAATTAAATTAGCGAACTATAATAAAACTATCTACAATGGAAATTAAGAAAAATCCGAAATCGAATTTAGAGAACTACAGCAAAATATTTATGCAAATTGGTTTAGTTTTAGCCCTTTTTGTAACTTATGCAGCTATAGAAAAGAAAACATACGATAGAAATATTGGTGATTTGGGTACTGTTAATATGAATGCAGAAATGGAAGAAGAAATTCCAATTACTGAAAGAATAGAGCCTGTAAAACCTAAAACTCCACCACCACCAGCTCCAGAAAAAATTGAAGTTGTTGAAGATGAGAAAGAAGTAGAAGAAACTGTAATAGAATCTACAGAAACAGATGAAACAGAAGCTGTAGAAGTAGAAGAAATTGTAGAAATTGAAGAAGTTGAAGAAGTTGTAGAAGACGTAAGTTTTATGATTATTGAAGACGTACCTGTTTTTCCTGGTTGTAAAGGAAGTAAAAGTGAGTTAAAAGCTTGTTTTAGTAAAATGGTACAAAAACACTTTTCTAGAAAATTTGATGCAGAATTACCAAACGAACTTGGTCTATCTTCAGGTAGAAAAAGAGTATTTATTGGTTTTAAAATTGATAAAAACGGTAACATTGTAAACGTAAATGCTAGAGCTCCACACCCAAAAATTAAAAGTGAGGTAATTAAAGTAATGAAACAATTACCAAAAATGAAGCCTGGTAAACAAAGAGGTAAGCCAGTTGGTGTAAAATATAGTATTCCATTTACTTTAATTGTAGAGTAGACAAAAAAATATAGTAATATATAAAATCGTTTAGAGTAACTTCTAAACGATTTTTTTTGTGCTTATAATAATATCTCGTCACAACTAGTCCAACTACTTTTTTACAATAATAAACTGCTATAAATAGCATTTGTATTAAAGTTATAATAGGCTCAATACATTAAAGTAAATAAACATATTAATCGTAAAGTAGCTACTGTATAAATAGTTCATTAAACAAGAAATTAAGATCCGTAAAAATCTTATTGAAAGTAAATGCTAAGCAGGCTTAATTAACTTCAATAAAAAAACTCCAAAGAATTTTATTCTTTGGAGTTTAATAACCTTTAAAAATTAAATTTAAAAAGTATAATTATTTTCTATTGCTAGCTAATTTAGCTTCAGGTTTCCATAAGTTTACGTTAACAACAACGTTGTTATCATAATTAATCTCTTTTAAAGATTCTTTCGTCCATACAAACCACTTCCCAACTTTCTTACCATCATTATAATAAGCAAGTTGTATTTTATTACCTTCTTTATCAAAACGAGTCCATTCGCCTGTTAATTTCTTATCTTTAAAATAACCTTGTGTTTTTACAGCACCATCTTCAAAATAGTAAGTAGCTTTTACTAAATCTCCTTGTGCTGTATAAGTTGGCTGATTATCTTGAGAATACCCTATTGCCGCAACAAAAAAGATACATATTGCTATTAGTTTTTTCATGGTTCTATTTTTTATGGTTAACACTATATTTACAAATATATGTATTATTATAACAATTTACAAACATTTACATAACATTAACTTAACATTGGAATGAGCTAAAGAATAATTATTAAAAATATCCTATATTTACTATAATATTAATCTAATAAAAATTGAAATATTATGGCAGTAATGAAAGTTATTGAAGTATTAGCTAATTCAGAAAAAAGCTGGGAAGAAGCTACAAAGAAAGCTGTAAAACAAGCAGCAAAATCTGTAAAAAACATTAAATCTGTATTTGTTCAATCTCAAAGTGCAGTTGTTAATGGTGATGATGTTACTGAATTTAGAGTAAACTTAAAGATTACTTTTGAAGTAAATTAAGCATATAAAACTAACTACTATTTTAAGCGATTTAATTTAACTATTAAGTCGCTATTTATTTTGCAATTATTATGAAAACTATACAAATTATCTTTATTAGCTTGGTTGCAATCATCCATATTTATATTGTCTATTTAGAAATGGTTCTCTGGACAACAAAAAAAGGGATTAAAACATTTGGGTTAAAAAGTAAAGAATTTGCAGAAGAAACTAAAGTTTTAGCAGCAAACCAAGGTTTGTATAATGGATTTTTAGCCGCTGGTTTAATTTGGTCTTTGTATACAAAGAATTTAGACACAGCATTATTCTTTTTAATTTGTGTATTTGTTGCTGGACTTTATGGTGCTTTTTCAACAAAGAAAAAAACCATACTCTACATACAAGCAATTCCTGCATTATTAGGAATTCTATCAATACTATTTTTTTAAAATAATATTACTTCCTTTATCATTTCGTAATCAATAATTAAACTATTAGTTTTGCAATTCTAATAATTATTAAAATTAAAGATGGAAGAATATATTGAAAAAATTAAAGTATTACTAATAGAGTATACTCCAAACATTTTAACTGCTTTAGCAATCTTAATCATTGGTTTATTTATAATAAATTTAATGGTAAGAACTTCTAGAAAAGTAATGCAAAAGAGAGGTGTAGATATTACACTTCAACAATTTTTGGGCAACCTACTAGGCTGGATTCTTAAAATATTATTATTTATAACCGTAATTGCAAAACTAGGTGTTGCTACAACTTCTTTTGCGGCAATATTAGCGGCAGCAGGTTTAGCTGTGGGCTTAGCCTTACAAGGATCTTTAGCAAATTTTGCGGGTGGTGTTTTAATTATGATTTTTAAACCTTTTAAGGTTGGTGATTTAGTAGAAGCACAAGGTGAAATTGGAGTTGTTAAAGAAATTGAAATCTTTACAACAAAATTTACAGGCTTATCTAATAGAGAAATAATAATTCCAAATGGTTCTTTATCTAACGGAAACATTATCAATTTTTCTACTGAAGGTACAAGAAGAGTAGATTTAGTTATTGGTGTTAGTTATGATGCGGATATTAAAAAAACAAAACAAGTTTTAACTGATGTTGTAACATCTCATGCTAAAGTTTTATCTGACCCAAAACCTACAATTGCCGTTTTAGAGTTAGCAGATAGTTCTGTTAATTTTGCAGTAAGACCTTGGTGTAATACAGCAGATTATTGGACTGTTTATTTCGATTGTATGGAAAATATAAAAGAAGAATTAGACAAAGCAGGAATAGAAATACCTTATCCACATAGAGTAAACATTTCTAAAACGGAATGATATTTGATAAAACATATAAATAAATAATTAAATTACTAAATAATGAAAATAAGCACCTATTTATTTTTTCTTGCCTTGTTATTGACTTTTCAGTCTTTTGGTCAAGATATTGAAGAAAAAACAGAATTTATTCTAAATAGTGATCAAGTTCTAGAAGTAGACAAAAGAGATAAAGAAACCAAAGGTACAAGGTATGTAAATACAAAATTTTACTACGGAAATATAGCAGGTTCAAATAAAAACGTATTATTTAAATTTGATGCACTTCTAGGTGAAGTTGAAGTAAAGGTAGACGAAAAGTCTAGTGTTTATATCACAAAAAAACTAGGTACAAAAGTTACCTTTTTAAACAATGCATATCAAGTTTTCAAAAACGAAGAAGGTAATTTAACTTACTATCTAACAAGTAAAAATTGCAACAAATATTGTTTACTAATAAAAGAAAACAAGAAATTGGATGAAGCCGTAATTCCACAGAATGGTTATGAAAAATATAAACCACCAACTTTTTCAAAAACTAAAGAAACGTTTTATGTTACATTTGATGGGGAAAACGCAAAAAAAATTCCTACAAAAAAGAAATTATTTTATAAATTCTTTGGAGAGCAAGAAAAGGCTGTTAAAAGTTTTATGAAAAAAAATAAATTGAAAAGGAAAAAGAAAGAAGATTTAGAAAAAATCATTATTTTTTATTCAAATTTATAGCTTTCTTTTCTGGAATAGCAATAAAATCTTTTAAGTAAAAAGGTTCAAAATAAGCGACATCTTCGATGTCGTTTTTTTTGTACTTTTCATTAGACAAACTAGCCATTTCTTTTGCTGAAGGAAATTTACCATCTACAAAAATGGCATTTTGGTTAGTAATTGTTTCTTTACATTTTTCTGCGCCATCTCCTAAAAAATATACTTTGCCTTTAGATAGTTCTTCAGAAAAAGAATTGTTATCAATTATTTCTGCTTGTATTTCTCTTTTTTGTTGATAATCTATATCGAAAACTGCCGAATATACTTCCATTCTTCTAGCATCTAACATTGGAACTATCAAACCATTTTCAACAGAAATTGCATTTGCTAAAGATTTTAAAGTATCAAGCGATATTAATGGCTTATTAAAGGCAAAACAAAGCCCTTTTGCGGCAGAAACACCAATTCTTAACCCAGTATAAGAACCAGGACCTTTACTAACAGCTACAGCGTCTATTTCTTGAGTTGTAATTTTTGCTTCACTTAAAATATCAACTATAAAGGGGTGTAAAACTTCTGCATGAGAATAGTTGCCATTGTTTAATTCTTTAATCGCTAAAATTTTTCCATCTTTTGCTAAACTTACAGAGCAATTTTTGGTTGCAGTTTCAATATTTAAGATAATTGCCAATTTCTATATTTTTTTTACAAAGATAAGAGTTACAAAAAAGAAAACCTCACAAGTTTAAAACTTGTGAGGTTAGATATTTATTTTAAATAATTTCTATTCTAAAACCAACTCTCCAGAATAAAACTGTAATACTTTGGTTTTAAAAACATAATCGTATTTAGAACGAATCATTAAACCTTCTGCATTTACCAAACGTGTTCTCACTAAATCGAAATCGAACAAAGTCATAGCGCCATAATTGTATCTTTCTTGTGCGTTTTTAAAGGCTTCTTTTTGTGCTTCTAAAGAAATTTTTGCTGCTTCGTAAGCTTTTAAAGAAGATTTTACATCTAAAAATGCTTGTTCTATAGTTTGTTTTAATGTTAGTTTTTCGCTTTCTAATCTTGTTTCAAAAATTTCTTTATTAATTTTAGATCTACTAACATTTGCATCCGTTTTAAAACCATTAAAAATTGGAATATTTACATTAAAACCAACACCATAACCTAAATTTCCGTCTAATTGATCAAAAAAACTACCTGTTGGAACACCTGATGGTTTTATAATATATCTGTAATTTGAGTTGGCAAATATTGAACTTGTAACCGTTGGCAAATAACTACTTTTACTTATCTCGATTCCTAAAGCTGCGTTTTCAATTGCTAACTTTGCTCTTTGAATTTCTGGCATCCTAGCTAAAGATTTGTCATAAACAGAAGATGAGCTTTTATATAATAAATCTGATGAAGGTGAACCAACATCTATTGGAGCTACATCAAAACCTTCTGCTGGAACTTGAAGCAATTGAGCTAAATTTAATAAAGCAAGATCTAAAGCATTTTCTTGTGTAATAACATTTTGCAAATCGTTTGCAGCTGTAGATTTAAAATT
This sequence comes from Polaribacter pectinis, assembly GCF_014352875.1. Taxonomy (NCBI): domain Bacteria; kingdom Pseudomonadati; phylum Bacteroidota; class Flavobacteriia; order Flavobacteriales; family Flavobacteriaceae; genus Polaribacter; species Polaribacter pectinis. Next base: position 3,194,836 of record NZ_CP060695.1, on the reverse strand, counting down.
TAACAATTCTCCTTTTGCAATTGCACCAGCTTCAAACCTATCATTTGCAGCTTTTATTTGTTTTTTACTAATTTCTGCTTGTACTTTTGCTACTTCTAAATTTTCTTTAGCAAAAAGCACATTTAAATAACCATTTACCACAAATAGAGAAATGTCATTCTCTATTTTTTCTAAATCTAATTTGCTAGACTCAATACCCAACTTTGCCTGCTTGTATAAATTTAAATTTCTATACCCATTAAACACGGTAATTCCTGCGCTTAAACCTACACTTCCCCCAAAAAAAGTTGTACTTGCAGATCTATTATTGGTAACTGGATCGAAATTAGAACCTGCAGATAAATTTCCACCAGTACTTGCACTTACAGAAGGTAAAAAATTTCCTTTAGTACTTTTTAAATCAGTTTCTGCTATTTCTAGACTTAATTTATTTTGTTGAATTGTAATATTTTTCTCTAAAGCTTGATCTACACATTCTTTAAGTGTCCATTTTTTTTGAGAAAAAGTAGCTATTGAAGAAATTAATGCTACAAATAAGATAAGTTTGGTTTTCAAAATTTTAAGTTTTATGTTTCCTTATGGTTGATTTTCAATGGTTGTACCAAAAAATAAAAAAGCATAATTAAACTGATAATGAGTGTTTTACGTTTTTTAAATAATTTTTAATTATCTAAAACCGAACACTTTTTCATCAATATTGAACACTTCTGTCTTTTGATAGTTTTAATAAGACGACTAAAAGTAGAATATGTTACAGAAAACTCCTCTTATTGAAATGTTAATTTTTGGCTTTCTTTTTATATCTGTAAATCACGTAGAATAAAATACCAATTAAAAGATATGGAAAAACCATTAAATAGGTAATTCCGTTATTTACACCTTCAGCCATAGAAACATCTCCATTTTCTACTACAGCTTTACACATGGCACATTGAGAGTATGATGATTTTACCGTAAAAATCATCATTAATAAAAATACTAAAATTTGTTTTTTAAGCATAATATGGAGATATCATTACATACACTACAACTCCTGTAATTGCAACATATAGCCACAATGGAAATGTGAATTTTGCTATTTTTTTATGTTGTGGAAAATTACCCAACTTGGCTCTCATAAAAGTAGTTAACACAAAAGGAATTACAATTATAGATAGTATAATGTGTGTTATTAAAATAAAATAATAAATGTATTTTATAGTTCCTTCTCCTCCAAATTTAGTGGAGTCGGATGTCATATGATATGCAATGTATAAAAGTAAAAATAACAATGAACACCCAATTGCAAAGGTATTCAGTTGTTCGTGTAACTTTCTATTTCCATTTTTAATTGCAACAACTGCTGCAATTAATACAATTGCAGTTAACCCATTTATAGTTGCATAAATTGGAGGTAAAAATGTTAAAGGTTCTACATTAAAACCTAATTTTCTTAAATTAACACCAAATAAGGCTGCCACAGCCAAAGGAATTATTACTGATAATAAAGTAATAATTTTTTTATATTTTTTTTCTTGCTCTAAATTACTCATCTAACAAAATTTTAATATCTTCTTTTAATTCTTTAATTTGATTTGAAAAACCTTGTTCTTCAATTGCTCTATAATACATTATTGGGTTTCCATATTCGTCTTTTCTAGAACGTATAAATCCGTTTTTATCTACCAAGGCAAATAAACCTGAATGCTCGAAACCACCATGATCTTCATCTCCTTTTCCTGCATATAACTTAAACCCTTTGTTTGACAAAGCATAAACAACCTCTTCCGATTTTCCTGTTAGTAAGTGCCAATTAGGATGTGTTATACCTGTATTTTTTGCGTACTCTCTCAAGGTTTCTGGAGTATCTATTTCTGGTGTTATAGAAATAGACGCAATTCCGAAATTAGAATCTAAAGCAAATTCATCTTGAATGGTTACCATTTGTTTATTCATAATAGGACAAATAGTTGGGCAAGTTGAAAAGAAAAATTCTACCACATATACTTTATCATCATATGTATTATTCGTAATCTTTTTTCCTTTTTGATTTATGAATTCAAAATCTGGCACCTTATTAAAGGTATATAAAGTATCTTTTTTATTTACTCTATTACCTAAATTTCTAACAACATAAATACCAAATAAAAGTATAATGAAAGAAACACCTACATAAGAATATTTTTTACTCATAACCCTACTTCTTTTCTATCTGCCTTATTTTTATTTTTATCTTTAAATGCTGCATAATACTCATAATAAAGTACTTTAACATCGTCTTTTAATTTTGCATTTAATTCTGAAACAGATTGCATATTGTAACCGTAAAGCATTCCATCTTTGTAATCTTCGTCTGCTATTCTTCCTCTTAAATTTCCGTTTTTATCAACCAAAAACGCTTTTGAAGAATACATATTACTTAAAGAATCATTTGTATTAAAACTCTTATATAAATTGCTTATTGCTTGGTTTGAACCAGAAATAAACTTCCATTTTACCATATCTGTAAATGCACCTATTTCTTTTTTTAACCTTTTTGCATCATCTTCCATTCCTTCAGGATAAATTGCAATAATTTGAAACTTTTTGTATTCAATAAATTTTTTATAAACTTTCTCATTCAAATTAAAAAAACCTCCTTTGCTATTTTCTATATTATTACCAATAAAACAAACTATAGTAATGTTTTCTTTAAATGTTGTGTTGGCATCTATTGTAGAAGCATCTAATATATTTTCTGTAACAATAGGCAGTTTAGTAAAGTTATTCTTACCTGTAGATAATATTAAAAAACATATTAAAGGAAAAATAAAAAGTAAGAATAAAACAATTCTCTTTTTTGTTAGTTTCATGATTATCTTATTTTTAAGAAGCTGAATATTAAGTTCAGCGCAAAAAAAAGGTGGTTAAAACCACCTAATTATTATTTTTTTTAAATTACCATTTTACAAGTGGCCCTAGTGTGCTATATAGGTAATCTCCTTCTATTAAGAGTAATGTTACTAAATAACATATTAGAAAAACTGCTGTCCAAACAACAGATCTTCTAAACCATTTTTTTTCTCCTTCCATGTGCATAAATGCCCAAGTAATATAATATGCTTTAACTAATGTTAAAATGATAAACAACCAGTTTAATGGGCTTGTACCTAAAAAACTTGTAAGGTGTAATCCTGCTGGTTTATATATACCTAATATAACTTCTACGATAGTAATTACAGATAAAATTCCGAAAACTACCCAGATTCTTTTTAAATTCGATTCGTGTGCGTGTGCCATTTCTTAATGCTATTTTATAAATTAAACAAGGTAGAAGAAGGTAAATACAAATACCCAAACTAAATCTACAAAGTGCCAATATAATCCTACTTTTTCTACCATTTCATAATGCCCTCTTCTTTCATAAGTACCAAGAATAACATTAAAAAAGATAATGATGTTTATGATGATTCCTGAAAGTACGTGGAAACCGTGGAAACCTGTAATAAAGAAAAAGAAATCTGCAAAAATGGTATTTCCGTATTCATTTACTTTTAGGTTTGCTCCTTCTACAACCATTTTAGTTTTTGCTAATTGTGCTGCTCCTTCTTCTCTAGATAGAATTACTTTGCTTTTCTCATCAGCATTTATTAATTCTGATTTTACTAAAATATCTGGATTTGCATTGTAAGCATTAATTACTTGGTCTATAGAATATGTAGAAATAGTTGCTTCTTTTTCGAACCATAACCCGTTTTTTCTAGTATGTTCTACTCTACCATCTGTTCTATCTCCTACTACAAAATCTGATAATGCAATCTGATGCCCATCTTTTACAAACTGTAAAACTTTACCATCTGTAGTTTTAACTGCTCCATAAGAACCTTTAATAAAGGTATTCCATTCCCAAGCTTGAGAACCGATAAATATAATACCTCCAATAATAGTTAAGAACATGTAAAAAGTTACTTTCTTTTTATTCATGTGGTGCCCAGCATCTACTGCTAAAACCATTGTTACTGAAGATGCAATTAAGACAAAAGTCATAAATGCAACATAAATCATTGGGTAACTTCCATGAAAAAAAGGAATGTGAGTAAAAACTTCATCCGCAATTGGCCATGAATCTATAAATTTAAAACGTGTTAAACCGTAAGCTGCCAAAAACCCCGAAAAGGTTAATGCATCAGAAACGATAAAAAACCACATCATCATTTTACCATAACTTGCGCCAAATGGTTGTACTCCACCACCGTTCCAAGTGTTTTTTCCGTCTGAAGGTACAGCAATATTTGCTTCCATATATATTCTCTGTTAATTAATTCTTAATTAGTTTGCCAAAAATAACTATTTTCTATCACTTGATAAAATAGAAAAAGAAAAATAGATAAATCCATAGTATATCTACAAAATGCCAGAAGATTGCACCTAGTTCAAACCCAAGCATATCATCTGATTTATATTTGTATTTAAAATGATTATAAATAACAACAAGTAGCACAATTAAACCTGCTAACAAGTGTATAACATGCATAAATGTAATACCAATTATAAAAGAAGTTGATACTGTACTTTCTGGTCCAGTAAAAAATAACCCAACACTCTTTAATTGATTAAAGCCTACATATTGTAGCCACACAAAACCAATTCCTAAAATTAAAGTTATAACAACTAATATTAAAGACAATTGTCTTTTATTTTGTTTTAGGAATCTTTGCGATAAAAATAAGGTAATACTACTTGCAACAATTAATATGGTGCTTGTAAAAAAAGCGTCTGGTAAATCGAAAGAAACCCAATCGTCTCTTTTCATACTAATTACGTAAGCACTTGTTAATCCTGCAAAAAACATAACCATACTAATCATAGAAACCCATAGCATTGGTTTTGCAGATTTCTTTTTAGCAGTAGTTAATTCTCCTTGTAATGTTTGTTCGTCTATCATTTTTAATGTAAAAATTTATCTACTACATATATAATTTGCACAACTGTAATATATAAAACACTTGACAACATTAATTTTCTTGCATCTGTGTTTTCTTCGCTTTTATGTAATTTTATTCCATAAAACAACATTACACCTCCCAAAAGCGCAATAATTACTGCAGTTAAAGGATAAATATAAAATGCTCCTGAAACTTTTAAAACAGGTACTACAGAAACTAAAATCATTATTACTGTATAGAAAATGATTTGTTTTACTGCACCTTTGTCTTTAGTATTCATTGGCAACATATTAAAACCTGCTTTTTTATATTCTTCATATTGTAACCAACCAATTGCCCAAAAATGTGGAAACTGCCAGAAAAACTGAATCATAAAAAGCATTCCTGCTTCAATACCAAATTCATTCGTAGCTGCAACCCAACCTAACATAAACGGAATTGCGCCAGGAATTGCACCTACAAAAACTGCTAATGGTGTTACAGATTTTAAAGGTGTATATGCACTTGTGTATAAAAATATTGAGATTGCACCAAACAAAGCCGTTTTTGGATTGATGCTATACAGAATCGAAATTCCGCCAATTGTAAATAAAATTGCTATTGTTAGTGCAACATTTACAGACATTCTACCTGTTGGTAAAGGTCTGTTTTGTGTACGTTTCATTAACTTATCTGTATCAATTTCTATAATTTGATTGTATGCATTAGATGCACCAACCATTAAGAAACCACCAACAGCTAACAAAATTAAGGTTGTGTAATTAATAATATCTACAGCTAATAAATAACCAGCAACAGAAGAAAACACAACACTTAAAGACAAACCAACTTTTGTAAGTTGTTTGAAGTCTGAAATTATAGTTTGCATAGATGTTTTATTGGCCGTTATAACTGTTGAATTCATTACTTTACAATTCAGCTGCAAAGATATTTGATAAATATGACTTTACCATAGATTTTAGTATGTTTTGTTTAGGAATTGTATAAAAAAACCCACTCAATAAATTGAGTGGGAAAATTGCTATGAAAAAGAAAAAGTGTGATCTATGAAAATCACGGTGTAAATATATATATAAATCTTTTACTTTTTATAATAGTTTTTTATAAATTTTTCATAAAAAATTAAAAATCGAAATACCAGTTAAATAAATCTGCTCTTATTCCTGCAGACAACCACACGTTATTTCCTGACGGAAAGCCAACTAGGGAAACTTCTGGTGTAAAACTTCTATAGCTTAAGCCTGCAAAAAGACTTAAATTATTAGCAGGATTCAATAAATAATTTGCTTGTACATCTACTAAAAAAAGATTTGCGGTGTTTCCTTGCGCTAATTCATTACCAGTATCTGCAAATCTATCATTATAAGATTGATAAATATTTCCACCATAACTTACAGTTTCATCTTGAAAATCGAATCCTTTTTTTCCTAAAATTATTTTTGCGCTTCCGCTCCATCTATCTTTCTTATATCTTGCAATGGCAATTGCTTCCCAAAAATTTGCGCCCCAAAGATGCCCTAGAGGTTGGCTGTAATTTCCGTAATTAAGTATAGGTGTTTTATGAGCAAATGTATAAGGTCTTGCAGAATTGTATTCTAATTGAAGAAAAAGGTTATCTACTTTAAAAGCATTGAAATATTTTGCACCTATTTGATATGCAAACTTGTTTCTCCAATCTCCTAAATCGTCTAAATTACCTACAGAAAATTCATCAATAATTAATTGAGAGTATAAAGATATATTATCATTTAACTTGTATTTACCTGTTAAACCAACAAGTGCATTTCCTGCATCTTCTCCTCTATTAAACTCTACAGATCTGTAAAAAATTATAGGATTTAAAAAACCTGCGTCAAAACCTTGTTCTCCTGTAGAAATTGCACTTTCGAAAAAACCAATATTTAATCTCTTATTTAAATTGATACTTAAATAATGAGCTGCAACATATTTTCTTGCATGTTCATTAGGGTTAGATGCTGCTAAAAGTGATGGTTCTGTATTCCACATCCAAATATTTGTGTATTGTATTTTCCAGAAATCTACTTTTGCTTTTAAATATGTTGTTGGAGATGAAACATCTGACAAAACAAAAGATCTATAACCATCTCCAATAAAATTTTTACCATTACCAAACTGAAACTGCATAAACTTATTTGGTGTATATGAAAGGTAACCTTCTGCTACAGGATAATCGTAAGAATCCGTTTTAAATCCTTTTGCTTTTCCTCTTCCTGGAACCAATCCTTCAGAAAATTTTGGTCTTGTAGTGGCTGAAGTGTTTGAAATAAAACTATTTATATAGTCTGCAAACCTACCTTGACTTTCATAAATTGTTGCAGAATAAGAAAAATTCTTTCCCAAACCTCCATTTACTGTTACCAATCTTGTATTATTATATGTGTAAGATTGGTCGGAATTATCTTTACCTAATTGAACATCAACCAAAAAATCTAAAGTTAACCAATAGTCTTTCTTTTTAATTTGTAGTAAATGTTCGTTCCAAAGTTTGTTACCTAACCAAGTTCTCTTTTCTGGTTTTAAAAACTTCTTTTTTTCTATAGATAAATCTAAATACTCGCTAATTTCATTATAAATATATGGTTTAGAAGCAGTATGTGTTCCGTTTGCTTTATGTAAAGCAAATTCGTAATCCACATATTTTTGATGTGTAAATGGAATATTTAACTGACTACTATGCTCTAAAAAAGTAGAATCTGCAATTTTGTTTTTTTCTACAACTTCGAATAAATCTTCTTTTGGCTGTATAGTGTTGGTTTGCGAATTTAAGTCTGTATCTAGATTTGTATTTTTAGAAACTGGAAATAAAATAGGCATTTCGAATTTCATTTCTATTGCGTGATTATTATACCAACCTGGAGTAATTTTTGGAAATGCTTCAAAAACTCTTTCTACCTCTTTTCTAACCTCTGCATAAGGCGTATTTGCATATATTAATTTAAAATCTCCTTCTGCTGTAACTACAAAAAGTACATTTGCTGTTCCTGTAAAATTTTCATTTTCTACAATTGCTGGAGTTTTAAAATCTGCAAAAAAATGTTTTTTTGTCGTTTTATAAAAGCAATCTTTTATCGAGTTAATTTCACTTCCTTTACAAACATCAAAAATTGGATATCTTTCTGATTGTGCCAATAATATTGATGGAAATAATAAAACTAGTAGTATATATTTTTTTATCATCCTATAATTTATAGAGTTGCTATTGTTTAATTAATAGCCTGTTGATTTTTCTTTTAATTCTTTATTTACAATTGCTTTAGATGATGATGTACCAATTCTATCTACGCCTAAAGTTATCATTTTTAAGGCTGTAACATAATCTCTTACGCCTCCAGCTGCTTTTATTTTTAATGGTTTTGCATTTTCTGAAATTAATTTCATTGTTTCAAAAGTAGCACCATTTGGTAAATTATTTTCTGTTTTAAAAAACCCTGTTGATGATTTTACAAAAACCTTATCGGCATTTTCTTTATCAAAAACATTAAAAACAATTTCTTTAATCAATTGCGAAATTACAATTATTTCTTCGTTTGTGAGCGCTGCAACTTCTATGATCCATTTTACTACTTTTTTATTTTTAAGACAAAGTTTTGTGCCTTTAGTCACTTCTTCTGTTACTAAATCTATATTTCCTTTTTTAAAAGCCTCATAATTTATTACAAAGTCTAACTCATCTGCACCAAGGTTTATTGCATTTTGTGCTTCCTCTAACTTTTCTTCTATGGAATAAGTTCCTTCATGAAACCCAATTACAGTACCTATTAATGTTTTAGAAGCTGCTTTTGTTAGCATTTCTTTTGCTAAAGGAATGTGTTTTGCACGAAGCATTACCAATTTATAATCATACAAAATTGCCTCATTTATTAAATCAATAACTTTTTGTTGATTTTGTTCTTCTGTAAGATTTGCTTGACTTGCTGTTTTTAAATAAGTAGCGTCTAAAAATTGACTGATTCCCATTTTACAAAAATAGCAAATAAGAAGTTTTCTTTGTACATGAAAATAACAATTATTAAAAGCCATTTTAAACGACTCTTAAAATTTTATTCATAAAAAAACCCAACCTATTTGGTTGGGTTTTTGTTTTATTCTACTCTAAAAGCTATTGGTAAAACATACCGTACTTTTACTGTTCTGTTATTTTGTTTGCCAGGTTTAAATTTTGGCAACTTTTTTATTAACCTATCTGCTTCTTTTTCTAACTGTTTGTGTGGTGCTCTAATTTTAACATCAACTACATTTCCGTTATTATCGATTACAAATTGGGTTTGAATTTTATGCTTTCCTGAATGTAAACCTAGTTCGTTTGCCAATTCTGCATCAAAATTTCGTTGTACAAATTGTTTCATTTTTTCATCGAAACAAATTTTATTTTCTTTTTTTGCTAATCCTTCACATCCTTTAAAAACTGGTGCGTCTTGTACCATTGTAAAAGGTACGTCTTCAATAATTGGGTCTTCTTCAGGAATATTAACAGTTATAATATCTCCTCTATTTACTTTTACAACCTCTTTTTCTTTTGGTTTTTCAATAAATGTTTCTATAGAGCCGACTTCAATAGGAGCATCTATAATAAGAGGTTTAGATTTTAATGGTTCTACTTTCTCTACAACTTTAGGCTCTTTTGTAAAAAGAACTTCTGTGCTGGGTTCAATATAGACATAGTTTTCTATATCAGGTTCAAAAACAATTGCTGTTTTCTGTTCTGTTTGGTGCTCCATTGTTAAGTAGACAATAAATAGCACGAGTACAAGTCCTAACTGGGTAAAAATGTTAGAGAACTTTTCTAATTGTTTGGTTGGTACTTTTTTTAAGTTTTTCATAATTAGAAAGTTTTTAAATGTTAAGACTTTGTTAAAACAAAGAACGTGCCATAAAAACACAGCATCAAAAAATTTTGATGCTGTTGGCACAATTAAAATATTAACCCCTAATTTAATTACAATTAATTGTGCTTTTTTCTTCTTCTCTAATTTCTTTAATTATTTACCAACTATAAGTTTCATTATTTATATGATCTGTGTATGTACCAGAACCATTAGCATTCCATAAATAAGTTGCATACAATGTGCTGGATTCGTATAGTTTTAAAGTTCCTGAATTATCAGAATTATTAGATTCTAGAACAAATCTGTAGCCATCAGAATCTAGTTCAATTTTAGTTGTGGTTTCAGTAACTGTCCATTTAATTGTAGAAACTAATTGATTATCTGAATATAAATTAGCTTGCGCATAACTACCATCTTTTAATTGATAACCATCCATTAATTTACCCGTAAAACTGCTAGATACAATATTGTAGGTAAAAGAATATCTGTCTGATTCTTCTGAAATTGTATAGTTAATTGTTGTATCTCCTGAAGACCAAGTATAAGTTTTGGTTGATAAAATAGTAGATTTTGAAGCAGTTTTGCTTGACGATTTTGCAGAAGTTGCGTTTGCTGGTATTGTAAATAATGATGCAAAAGAAGTTCCCAAACTTTTTAAGGCTTCGAATTGAGCATTTGCTTGCTGTGCATATTGATTATTAGAGTTAGCCAAACCTGTAGGAACAGACATATTTTGAATGTCATCTGCAAAATCTTGCATTACAATTTCTGATAATTCTTCTTCTTCTAAAATATCATCATTATTGTTACTACATGCTGCAAATGTTATTGCAAACACAAGTACTAAAAGTTTTAAAAATTTGTTTGTTGTTTTCATAGCTTTTTCTATTTGATTATTAATTTTTTAGAGGTTATTTTATTTTCTGATTTTATTTTGATGAGATAAATTCCTGATGACAATTTTGATGTATTTATTGTCATTTTAGATTGATTGTTTCCATTCTTTAAAAGAACTCTTTTACCCAACATATTATAAACTTGAACACCATTTATAGGTTTATTTTTTAGCATTTTTACACTTACTGTTGCTTTAGCAGGATTTGGAAAAAGAGAAAACTCTTCTCTAATTGCAAATTCTTTAACACTTGCAACTGCTGGTGTTCTAAATTTATTTTGAATTGTATTGGTAATAATTGCTGGGTTTTGATCGAAATATATATAAGCTATATTATCTACAATAGTGTTTTCTGGAATTGTTTCTTTGGCTTTTATTTTGTATTTTAAATAGCCTTGGCTTCCTTCCGGATTAGACAAACTATCTGGTAAAAAAATGTTTTCGAAAAAGAATTTTTTAATACTTTTTGCCTCACTACCTACTTCCGACACTTTAATATCATGACTGCTGTCTAAAATCTTAAAAGAATTTCTATCAAAATCATTATGAATAGTATCTAATACATAAACATCTTTAGCAGAAAAGTTTCCATTATTTTGAAAACGGACTGTATACGTAAGCCACTTTTTATCTATATCTACTTCATTTAATTTATCTGGAACTCCTGGAGTTACTAATTTATCATTTGGGTCATAAGAACTAAAAACTGGTGTGTAATAAGGTCCGTCTGAATATATTTCTTTAGGATCTCTATAAATATCATCTTCATCTTCATAAATATCTTCTGGTTCTTCATAAGGCGAAAAATCTTCATCTCTACCAGATTTTGAGTCTTCACTTTCTGGAGTAGTATCTATCCAATTATCTGTATCATTATTATTTCTTCCACTTGTTGCTGCTTCCCAATTAGAAGAAGAAACGTCTGTAGGACCATATTGAATAATATCTCTTATTGCTGTAGGATCAAAAACAGTAGTTTTTATTTCTAAAACAATTGCTTCAAATGGATCTATAGTACCTATTTCAATTTCTAAAGTTTTAGTTTTATCTATATCCGTTTCTGTAAAAGTTGGGTTATTGTCTGTAGAAAGAGTATAATTATTACTACCTAAATTTACTTTCCAATTCTGACTTCTACTTGGGTCGATATTAATTTTATCTATAATATGTGTATTCTGGTTATTTTTTAAGCGGTGAATAGTAATTGATTCTATAGCATTATTGTTATAATTTGTAGCACTACTATTTAAATTGATAAATTTATATCTAACTTTTACATCATTAAACGTTTTAGCGTTTGATAAGTTTCCAATAGCAGATACAAATTTATTCTCAAAACCATCTCTTATAAAACCCCAAGCACCTTCTTTTGCAGATCCTTTAACATACAAGCTTTTAATTTCTTCATTTTTCAAAGGAATATTATTATTACTATAATCTGAATCTAAATTTACTACATCTACTTTGTAAACTCTGTCTGAAGCATAAGAAAAACCATCTGTAGATGTTATAGCTATTTCATAAGTTTGGTTTGCTATATGTATTGGGAATGAGTAATTTCCTTGAGTATCTGTATAAACAATAAAAGAAGAACTAGCGTTTTTAATGTTTAATGATTGATTAACTATTACCTGATCTGTAGCCTCTTCAAAAGTTCCGTTATCATTTACATCTACAAAAATTTTTCCAGAAACTTTACCTCTTAAATTACTTGCTGTTGCTGCATTTACAATTCCTGCAGCATCATTTACCTCTTTAAACTTTAATAATTTAGGTAATGCAGAGTTAAGGCTTGCGAACCATTTATTTCCTTCATTGTCAATAGTTATTTTATTAAAATTTGTAAAAAGCGGTCCTTCAGCTATTCCTCCTTGAATTAATGCGTTAGAATCGAACTCCTTAGTCGTAGGTGTCGCATTTTGCACATCAGAAATTTTTAGAAACCCAAAAGAATTTAATACATATAAATTATTATTTGCATCTAATTTGGCATCTTTAATAATGTTTAAAGTGGGATAATCTGCCTTTAAAAACTTGTGAGTTTCTACTCCGTTTTTTAAATAAACAACTCCATTTCGGCCTATTAACCACAACTCATTAGTACCTGTACCAAAAAGAAGTTGTTGAATATGTGAAATTTCTGAATGAGTACTATTCGTTAAATCTGTTAAGGTTAAAACTCCTTTAGTATCTGTAATTGGGTCGTACCAAATAATACCTTCTGATGGTGAAATTGCCCACACTCTTTCATCTGGTGATTCTGTTAAAAAATCTAAATTCCCTGTACCAAAATCGAAATTAGAATTATTTGCATTGTAGCTAACATTGGTATCTAAATTTGTAAGTCTTTTTCCATTTTTATCATAATACCATTTATTAAAACCCTCTACTGCAAATTCATCTTCAGAATTAAAAGAGTAATCTTCTAATAAATTACTAAACACAGGGTAATTTAGTACTGAAAAAGTGTTTGTATTACTTACATTGTACCCAGTAATATATCTTCCATAAATATTACCTTTTTCATCTATTTGTCCCTTTTCTTCAAAACCAACTACATTTGTAACACCTCTTCCTAGTGGATAATTTTCAATAACGTTATTCTTTAATTTAGAAACTACAACAATATCTTTAGTTGAGGTATTATTAGTATAGGTATTGAATACTATTCCGCCAGTTTTATCTTGTTTTATATAGCCTATTTTTCTTTCATTACCTGAAGGAATATTGTTTTTTTGAGCACTAAAGTGTTGCCAATTGTTATTTTGATAGACAACAGTTCCGTTTCCTGCCATTGTTATATATAATTTTTCTCCATAAGAAGCCAAATCATTAATTCCATATCGATCACCGAAACCACTACCATAACCGTAAAAGTGTTCTACAAATCCTTGCTCTTGAAAAAAAGCTTCATTATGGTGTTTCCATATTGGAGCATTATTATTATCAAAAGTAAGTGTATAGACCCCATATAAATTTTCTGCAATAGCATATTTTAAACTAAGCCAAATTTGGTTACCTATTGCTTCTACTCTACCAAACTGAAGTGTTTCATTACCTACAGTATGTTCAAAATTTTCAAAAGTATTATTTGCAATATCCCATTTAGATACACCTCCTTTAGAAGCAATTCTATAAGTAATCCATAAATTTCCATCGACATCAAAATCTAAATCTAATAATAAATTTGATGGTAAACCATCTGCTTCTGTAATTTTAGTTGCAGTTTCTGTTGCTGGGTCAAAAACCACAACACCCTCATTTTCAACGGCCAAGTAAATTTTATTATCTGCACTTATATCTATTCCTTTTATAATTCTACTAGAACCAATTCCTAAAACTTGATTATTGTAAACCTTATAAATGCCATTATGGTATTTCATTAAATTACTACCTCCTAGTGAAACAGCCCAAATACTATTTTTAAAATTACCAGTATTTTCATTTTTTTTAAATTGTTCAAAAGCATAGTTTTGGTTATTAATTTGGGTAATTGTATTGTCTGTTAGGCTATATTTTTGCGTTCCTTTACTTGCTCCATGAAAAATAATATTACCATTTCCATCATCTATAGCCCCATAAAAAAATGCTGACACATTATCTTGACCAAAGATTAAAAAAGAAATATTACGCCATTTTTTTTGAGTTTTATTGTATATAGAAATTCCTTTTTGAGTAGCAAATACAACATAATCTTCATTGTTATATGCAAATTCATGAGAAGAAATAACGTTACCATGTGTAAGCCCAAAACTTTCTGTTGTTACCCTATCTGGTCCATCACACCAAAAATATTCATCTGTAGTAGGCTCTGCCTCATTGTTTGCGCAAGCATTAATGTGATACGTTAGTTTTACTCCTGGATAAAAAACTTCCCAAGTTTGGGTGTTTTCTATTTGAGCTTTTAAAAAAAAGCTGCAAAAAAATAGTAGTGAAAAAAGTAATTTTGTTTTCATAGTAATTAATTTTATTTTTATTCAGTGACTTTTTCGATTGTTTGTTATTCTAAAAATTAAAAACCCATTGACTTATATTCAGTTGTGTTAATGGTTATATTTTTATTGCTGTTATACTTTACAGCTTTCATATTTGCAGTTTCATTACCAGATTTCCAACTTAATTCTAAAACAAAACCATCAATTACACCACCTTCATGCATGCCTAGCATTGTAATATTTGTTCCTTTCATTGGAAAATTTTTAGTTGCCCAAACCGTAAAGGAGTTTCCATCTTTTTCATATTTGTACTCAAAACAAGTATATCCTATAATAGATTTTGAAGCTCCTGTTTTCTTTAAATCGTCTGGATTATTAGGCACTTTATCAGAAAAATCTGATTGTGAATATTTTTCTTGAGGAACAGTTTTTTTCATTTTCATACCAGCAGCACTAATAAACATAGTTATGCTTTTGGGAGTAATTACATTATATACATTAGCGTTTTCTCCCATTTCTTTGGACGAAATAGACATTGCGTAAATGTCTGAATAGTTCCCTAACAAGAACTCCATATTTGCACTGTTACCTCCGTTTGAAGTCATTTGCATTTCCAAACTCGAGGTAAAAGAAAAAGTATCGGGAATTGTAATTGAAGAATTATCAGAATTTTTAAACAAATCTTTTACATTTTCATTATTTGCTGATGAATTTTGTTTGTTTTTTCTAGTTTCTCTTTTGTAATCCGTTTTTCTAACATCATTAATTTTGGTAACATTTAGACTTACATAAGAAGCGTTAATTGGCTTTTTATTTTCCCCAAAACCCCAAGTTCCTTTTAATGAAAAAACTACTTTTGTACTATCTGCATGATGAATAATAATTTGCCCTTTTTCTGGATTTAGGAATCCGTTTTTATTAAAAGCCAAGGCAAAACCTTTTGGATACGCATCCACAGGTTTTATTAATTTATCTTCATTATACGTTTTTACAGAACTAGATAAATTATCTTTTGTAAATGTTCCATAAACAGAAACTGTTATATCTTCCGTTTGATATTCGTAACCATCATTCATTAACATTAAAACAGATGAACCTCCTACAAATTTTGGTAATTCAGCAGATAGTTTTGTTTGTTCCTTCTTTTTACCATCTATAGTTTCATTTATTGTCTTATCTGTTTTTTTATCTAAATTATCTATTACTTTATCTTCGATTTTAGATATTTTTTCTTCTGCTTTCTTCTTTAATTTTTTCCAAAATTGAGCATTTACAGAAGTGCTGGTTCCTAATAATAAAATACTTAAAACAAGTAATTTAATAAGTTTCATAGATTTTCTTTTTGGGTTAATACAGTATGTTTCAACAAATATTCAATAATTAAATCCCTAAAAAAGTTAATATTGTATAACTGGCTTAAAATATTGTGTAGTTGGCTTTTAACTCTAATTGATTATAAAAACACCATATATCAATAAAAATGAGCTAAATACATCTATAAGCAAACAGTCTACACAAGAATTTTAACTTGTAAGAAAATAAGTTTTAACTTTGATAAAATTGATTTATATGATTAAGGCTGTAATAATTGACGATGAACCAAAAGCAATACAAGGTTTAACCTGGGAACTTTCTAATTTTGAAAATGAAATAGAAGTAATTGCAACTTTTACAGAACCAGAGAAAGCAATTCCGTATTTAAACGATTCTCAAATAGATTGCCTTTTTTTAGACATAGAAATGCCAACAATGGATGGTTTTCAGTTTCTAGAAAAATTAGATAAAAAAGATTTTGCGGTTGTAATTACTACTGCTTATAATGAATATGCTATTACAGCACTAAAAAAGGAAGCCATTGATTACCTTTTAAAACCAATAGATTCAGACGATTTAGCAGAAACACTTTCTAAAATAAAAAAATACCTTTCTAAAGGTTTTAACGCAGATAAATTTGAAGACATTTTATTAAAATTCAATAATAAGTTAAACCACAAAAAAATTACCATTAATACTGACGGGAAATTAGTTTTTTTAGAACCAAAAGATATTTTTTATGTGGCTTCAGATGGTAATTATTCTACATTATTTTTATCTGAAAACAAAAAAATTGTGGTCACAAAAAAGTTAAAAGAAATTGATGAATTACTACCTAAAGATCATTTTTTTAGAATTCATAATTCTTATATCATCAACCTTAATAAAATAAAAGAATTTTTAAAAACAGATGGTTATGTAGTTTTAGAAAACAATGCCAAAATACCTGTCTCTAGACAAAGAAAATCTGCTTTCCTTAAAAAAATATAACTTTTCTTATGAAAAAAAAACACTTTCATCTTTTAATAATATTTGTATTTTCTTTCAATTTGTTTTCTCAAAAAAAAACAATAAATTTTGAGAAGCGTATAGATAGTATTCTAAAAATTACTCCAAGTACTTATAAAGAAATAGATAAAATTTTAAAACCTTTTCAAAGAGATTCTTTTAAGGTAAAAGCAATTATCAAAAAATTTATTACTGCAGATTATAAAGATGGCTTGGCCTATGAATATATTAAACTAGGTAATATTTATAGAAAGTACTCTAACTATGACAAAGCTGTAGAAACGCATAAAAAAGCATTAAACATTGCAGACAATAAAGAGTTTAAAATTTTTAGCTTAAACATGCTGGGCGTAGATTTTCGTCGAAAAAATATTTACACTTCTGCTATTGACTTCAATAAAAAAGCATTAGAAATTGCTGAAAAAATAGAGAAACCTAATTCTGGAATTTTAAGAAGTATGGAAGTTTCTCATAACAGTATTGGTAACATTTATATTCTTTTAGAACAATACAATTTAGCTGAAAACAGCTTTAAAAAAGCGATAGAAATTGCTGAAAAATCTGGAAATAAATGGTCACTTTCTATTAATAATGAAAACATTGCCAAAGTAAAAGAAGCCCAAGATAGTATTAATGCTGCAATTTTTTATACACAAAAAGCGCTAGCAATAGACCAAAGTATTAACAACCATTATGGACGAATGATTTGTTATAATAGACTTGGTAAATTGCATATTAAAAAAGGCGAATACTCAAAAGCTAAAGCATTTTTAAACGATGCAGTTCCTATTGCTAAAAGTGTTAAAAATAAATATTACATCGCTTTAATAAACAATAATTTAGGTTGGGCAAACACCAAAATAAAAAACTATTCAAAAGCAAAAGAGCATTTTACAATTAGTCTAAAAATTGCTGAAGAAAAGAATTATAAAACTGCTTTAACAGAAATTTACACAAACTTTTCTGAATACAATGAACTTACAGGAAATTATGCTGAAGCATTAAAATACCAAAAAAAACACACAGCAATTTCAAATGAATTACTCAATGATAAAACAAGTAAATATGTAAATGATTTGATTGCTAAATACGATAGCGAGCGTAAAACAAATCAGATTAAAAACCTTGCAAAACAAAATGAAATTTCTCAATTACAATTAGTAAAAAATAGAAATATTTGGATTATCGTTTTTGTTACACTACTTCTTCTTTTAGTTGTTTCTTACTTTTTGTACAGACAACGTTTGTTTGATAATGAGAAAAGAATTTTAACACTAGAACAAGATGTTTTGCGTACTCAAATGAATCCGCATTTTATTTTTAACGCGCTAAATTCAATCAAACATTATATTATAAATAACGAGCAAAAAAATGCAGTTCATTATTTGAATAAATTTTCTAAATTAATCAGAAAAATTTTAGAATCTTCCGCGTTAAAAGAAGTGTCTTTGCAAGAAGAATTAGAGACGGTAGATTTATATATGAATATAGAAAATATTCGTTTTTCAAACGGAATAAACTATCATATCCATGTTGATGAAACATTAGATTTATCTGAAATAAAAGTGCCTCCTTTAGTATTACAACCTTTTTTAGAAAATGCTTTATGGCATGGATTATCGTCTAAAAAAGGTGATAAAAAAATTATATTATCCGTACAAAAACTTTCTAATGATTTTATTCAAATTGAAATCGAAGACAATGGAATTGGTAGAAAAGCATCCGCAAAAATAAAATCTAATAAAGTAATTAATAAAAAATCGATTGGAATAGAATTAACAATTGAACGTCTTAATAATTTTATAAAAGACTTTAAAAATCCTTTTAGTATTAATTTTAATGATTTATTAGATACTAATGAAAATTCATTGGGAACTAAAGTTATTTTAAAAATTCCAACCCAATAATTATGGAACTCTTTTTTAAAGTTTTTCCAACATTTCTACAAGGAATATTATTTATTTTAATAATATACCATTGTAGCGTGCACCTCTTTACTAAAGACAAAAGTTTCTCAATTTATGCAGGTTATTTACTATTGGTATTTATTTATTTAATTCCCAAAACCCCCAATGAATTTTCTAACGCGATTGCTTTAAAATTCAACTCTTTTTTTCAGGCTTCAAATTGGGTAATTCAAGTTTTCTATTGGGTTTTGTATACTTGGTTTTCGATTCACTTTCTAAATATTGAACAGAAAAACAAGAAACTTGCTAAAAATATCTACACATATATATATGTTTCATTTATAATCAGTTTGGTATTTTTCTTAATAGATTTATTACTTCTTAATGGAGCATATTTTGTAACGTATTTCATATTCATTTACATGCCAATATCATTATTTGTAACCAGTTTTTTCTTAAAAATAATATACAATTTTAAAGATAAAATAAATAGTTTTTTTGTTATTGGATTCTTATTTTTCTTGGGCTTTTCTTTAGTTTCACTTTATTTTAGTTCAACAAAAATATATGTATTTGGCTACATAAGACCCATAGATTTTTTTATGATTGGTATTTGTTTAGAAGTAATAGTTATCTCTATTGGTTTGGGTTATAAGTATCATATTTATCGCCAAGAAAGAGATAATTATAACGAATTACTAATCAAGGAATTTCAAAAAAATGACAAATTAAAAGATCAATTAAATGAAAAACTTTCAGAAAAAGTTGAACATTACAAAATTTCTGAAGTTGAGGCTTTGTACCAAAAACAGATTAACGAGTTAAAATTAACAAGTTTATTAAGTCAGATGAATCCGCATTTTATATTTAATGCGTTAAACTCAATTAAACTCTACATTATAAACAACGAGTCTAAGCTTGCCGCTAGATATTTAAATAAATTTTCTAAATTAATTAGACGAATTTTAGAAGCATCTACTACCAAAGAAGTTTCCTTACAAGAAGAATTAGAAACGATGGATTTGTATATGACAATAGAAAATATTCGATTTTCTAATGAAATAGACTTTCAAATTAAAGTTGATGAAAGTGTGAGTTTAGAAACCATAAAAGTACCACCTTTATTGCTGCAGCCTTTTTTAGAGAATTCAATTTGGCATGGTTTATCTTCAAAAAAAACAAATAAAAAAATTACACTTTCTATTGCTGAAAACAATAAAAAACACCTTTCTATAATTATTGCAGACAATGGGATTGGTAGAAAAGCTTCCGCTAAAATAAAAGCAGAAAAATCTATTAATAGAAAATCTATAGGTATTAACTTAACTAAAGAAAGGTTGACTAATTTTGTAAAAAATCTAAAAAAGAATTATTCAATAACTTATGAAGATTTGTTAGATGATAACAAAACTGCAATAGGCACAAAAGTTATTCTTAAAATCCCTTTATTTTAAGTGTTTCTCTGCAACTTTTTCTAATTCATCATACCAATTTTGCCCAAATTTTCTAACTAAAGCTTGTTTTACAAATTTGTAAACTGGTACTTGTAATTCTTTTCCTAAAGAACATGCATCATCGCAAATTTCCCATTTATGATAATTTACAGCAGCAAATTCACTATAATCTTTAACTCTTATTGGGTATAAATGACAAGAAACTGGCTTTTTCCATTCTATTTCTCCAGAATTATATGCTTCTTCAATTCCGCAAAGTGCTGTTTTTTTCTCATCGAAAATAACATACGCGCAATCTTTGCCTCCTATTAAAGGCGTTTCTAATTCGCCCCATTCACTAGTAACCCAAGTTCCTTCTTTTTCGATAACATCAATTCCTTCTTGACGTAAAAAGGGTTTTACTTTCGGGTAAATTTCTTCTAAAATTTTGATTTCTTCTTTATCTAATGGTGCACCAGCTTCGCCATCTACACAGCAAGCTCCTCCACAAGCAGATAAATTACACACAAAATCTTTTTCTATAATATCTTCCGATACAATGGTTTTTCCTAATTGAAACATACGCAAAAATAGTATTATTTTTTTCTACAGAATTACACTTTCCTCATTTTAGTTGATTAATTTTGCAAAAAAAATAATTACCCATTATGGATTTTAATTTTAAAGAAATTTTTACAGCTTTTATGGTATTGTTTGCAGTAATAGATATTGTTGGTAATATTCCTATTATTATTGATTTACGTAAAAAAGCAGGTCATATTCAATCTGAAAAAGCCTCTTTAATTGCTGGTATTATTATGATTATCTTCTTATTTTTAGGACAAAGTTTATTAAGTCTTATTGGTATAGATGTAAATTCTTTTGCAGTTGCGGGTTCATTTATTTTATTTTTTATTGCTCTAGAGATGATTTTAGGTATTACATTATATAAAGATAATGATGGTGATTTTAATGCCATTACAGCTTCTGTTTTTCCACTTGCTTTTCCATTAATTGCAGGTCCAGGAAGTTTAACAACCTTACTTTCTTTGCGTGCAGAATTTCATATAGAAAATATAATTGCAGCTGTTTTATTAAACGTAATACTTATTTATATTGTTTTAAAAACATCTTCCAAAATAGAACGTATTATTGGCCCTAACGGAATACAAATTATTAGAAAAGTATTTGGTGTAATCTTATTGGCAATTGCAGTAAAGTTATTTGCCCAAAACATAAAAGCTTTATTTATTTAAAATGGTTTTCGATGCATTAATTATTGGTGGAGGTGTTTCTGGAATGCAATGTGCTTTAGTTTTAGGTTCTGCTAAAAACAAAGCTTTTGCTGCTAACAAAAACATTGGTATTGTTATGCATCAAAGAAATTCTCATTTACAAAACGCATTGTTTAACAATGTTTTAGGCTTATTGCCAAAAACATTAGGTGAAAATGTTTTAGCTGAAGGAAAAAAACAATTATCTACCTTATATCCAGAGATTAACCAAATAGAAAACGAGAAAGTTTCTTTAATTGAAGATTATAAAGGTGAATATAAAATAACTACCAATAAAAACATCTATTTCTCTAAAGTTGTTGTTTTAGCTTTAAATTATTCTAAACCTTTTAGTATCGAAGGCTTATCTGAATTTATTGAACCTCACCAAAAAGCAAATCCTGAAAAAGATAGAATTCAGCTTAAAAATAGAGATCATCTCATTAAAAACAATTTATATTGTTGTGGAACCATTGCTGGTTTTCGAAGTCAGTTTGCTATTGCTGCCGGAAGTGGTGCTTCTGTTGCTACAGATATTTTAACTCTTTGGAATAATAATGTACCTACAAAAGTGCATGACAAAATATGATTTAAGTCATATTTTAAAATCTAATTACTATCTACCTTTATAGTGAGTATTTATAGTGAGTAATCTATATCATATACCACTCTTATATTTCTCCACGACTATTATTAAATAGCCTGTTTATATTTTATAAAAACTTAAAAGGTTTTAAGATGGAAGTTAAAAAAAATCCCAAGAAACAGTTGGAAAATTTTAGTAAAATTTTCTTTCAAATAGGTTTAGTTCTTACTTTGTTTATTATCTACACACTCATAGAACATAAAACCTATGAAAAAAATGATTTGAAAACTTTAGGTACCACCAATATGGTGGACGAAATGCAAGAAGATATTCCCATCATAGAAATGAAAGATATAAAGCCACCTCCAAAAAGTGCTCCAACTTTAGTAGAAAAAATTAAAGTTGTAGAAGATGAAATGAAAGTAGAAGAAACTATTATAGAATCTACAGAAACAGATGAAGGAGACGCAATTATAATAAATACAGAAGATATTGTTGAGGTTGAAGAAGTTGAAGAAGTTATTGAAGATATTCCTTTTATTTTAATTGAAAACGTACCCGTTTATCCTGGATGTAAAGGGAATAACAAAGAACTTAAAGACTGTTTTACAAAAAAAATAACAGAATATTTTGGATCTAAATTTGATGTGAATTTAGCTACAGAAATTGGTTTAACTGAAGGTAAAAAAAGAATATTTGTTGTTTTTAGAATTGATAAAAAAGGTAAAGTAACAGATGTTAAAGCAAGAGCTCCTCATAGAAGATTAGAAACAGAAGTAGTATCTATTATTAGCTCTTTACCTAAAATGATTCCAGGAAAACAAAGAGGAAGAGCTGTAGGTGTTAGTTATAGTATCCCAATAACTTTTGAAGTTAGATAATAAAAAAATCCAGCATTAAGCTGGATTTTTTTTATAAGATAAAACAAAAATAAATTACTCTACAGTAACAGATTTTGCTAAATTTCTTGGTTGATCTACATTTTTACCTAACATTACTGCAATATGATATGACAATAATTGGAAAGGAATTGTAGTTAACAATGGTGTTAAAGCTTCTTCCGTTTCTGGAATTTCAATTACGTGATCTGCAATCTCTTTAACCTGTGTATCTCCTTCAGTAACAATAGCAATAATTTTACCTGCTCTAGATTTTATTTCTTGTATGTTACTAACTACTTTTTCGTAATGACCTTTATTTGTTGCAATTACAAAAATTGGCATATTTTCGTCAATTAATGCAATTGGTCCATGTTTCATTTCTGCAGCAGGGTATCCTTCTGCATGAATATATGAAATTTCTTTTAACTTTAAAGCTCCTTCTAAAGCTACAGGAAAGTTAAAACCTCTTCCTAAATACAAACAGTTTTTAGCGTCTTTATAAACAGCTGCAATTTCTTTAACTTTTTCATCAATTTTTAAAAGAGCTTCTACTTTTGCAGGAATTAATTGCATTTTTTGTAGATAAGTTCTTAAATCAGATTTAGAAAGCTCTCCTTTTTTAGAAGATAATTTTAAAGCTATTAAAGTTAAAACAGTTATTTGAGTTGTAAATGCTTTTGTTGAAGCAACACCAATTTCTGGACCTGCATGTGTATAAGCACCAGCATCAGTTTCTCTTGCAATTGAAGAACCAACAACATTACAAATTCCAAAAACAAAAGCACCTTTAGATTTTGCTAATTTAATTGCGGCTAAAGTATCTGCAGTTTCTCCAGACTGAGAAATAGCAATAACAACATCTTTAGATGTAATAATTGGATTTCTATATCTAAATTCTGATGCATATTCTACTTCTACAGGAATTCTAGCAAATTCTTCAATAAGATATTCTCCCACTAAACCAGCATGCCAAGAAGTACCACAAGCAACAATTATAATTCTTTCTGCATTTAAGAATTTATTCATGTGGTTGTCAATACCTGCCATTCTTATAATTCCCTCGTCAGCAAGCATTCTACCTCTATAAGTATCTATAATAGCTTTAGGTTGCTCATGAATTTCTTTCAACATAAAATGGTCATAACCACCTTTTTCTATTTGCTCTAAACTCATTTTTAGTTTCTGCACATTAGCATCAACTAAAGAGTCATCATTTATTTTACGAACTTTTATACCCTTACCTAGCTTTATGATAGCCATTTCTTCATCTTCTAGATAAATAGCGTCTTTGGTATACTCAATAAAAGGAGAAGCATCAGAAGCTACAAAAAACTCTGAATTATCTTTACCAATACCAATTGCAATTGGGCTTCCTAAACGTGCAACAACAACTTCATTGGGTTTAGTTTTATCAAAAACAGCTATTGCGTAAGCTCCAATAACATTATTTAACGCTAATTGAACTGCTTGTCCTAACTTACAACCTTCTTGTTTTTTTACTTCTTCTATTAAGTTTATAAGAACTTCTGTATCTGTATCACTTTTAAAGGTGTATCCTCTAGAAATTAACTCCTTTCTTAAAGAATCGTAATTTTCTATAATTCCATTATGTACAATAACTAAATTTCCTGATTGAGAAAAATGTGGATGAGAATTTACATCATTTGGCACTCCATGAGTAGCCCAACGTGTGTGTCCCATACCAATATTTCCATTTTTTCTTTCTACTTCTTTATCAGTAATTAATTCTAAATCAGAAACTTTTCCTTTAGTTTTAGATAAGTGTATTTTGTCTCCATCATACATCATTATTCCAGCACTGTCGTAACCACGATATTCTAATCTTTTTAGACCGTTAATTACTATTGGATATGCTTCTCTAAAACCTATGTAACCAGTTATTCCACACATAACAATTATTTTTTTTTTAGTTGATTAATTTTTTCTTTCAGAATATATAATTCTTAATTGCGCTTTTCTCGTATCTTTAATTTCACCATTACTAGGTAAATGATTTGTTAATGTTACCGCTCTTGGATTCCAATTATAATTTGTAACAACAGTATCTAAAGCTTGATTTTTTATAGGATTATCTGTTGTATTGTATACTTTTAAAACCAAGTTAGAATTTTTTACTGAAGTAGGTCTTAAAATATCAGAAATATAGTCTGTAATTTTAAAACTATAACGATCATTAGCTACAAAATTAGAATTTTCATCATATTCTTTTTGTAATGAACCAGAAAACACATCTAAACCTTCCGAATAAGAATCTTTAATTGGTGCTGAATAATTTGTTTCTTCTTTGTATAAATATAAACGTAATGGAATTGCTGTTGTATCTTTATCTTTATCTATATAAAAAGTTAAAGTGGCATCATTAATTAACCAATCTTTTGCTTTTAAATCTTGTAATTGAGTTCCTTGTAAAATTTTTACGTCTGCAATTTTTCCAGCAGCGCCTTGTATAACAACTTGGTTAGCACTAGCAGGATTAGGTTCTGGCGACATTTTATAAATTCTACTTTGAACTCCAGATATTGGAAAAGAAGCCATTTTTCTAATGGTATCCAAAACTTCTCCAGTAGATGTTTTTACAACAGTATTAGTGTAATTAAGCTCTAATGTAGGTATTAAAGTTCCTGTAAAACTAAAAGGAAGAAGAGAGTTTTCATCTCCAGAAGCTTCTATAATTAAACCTCTAAAGTAGTTATTTAAATCATCTTGTGAAGAAAATTCATCATCTTCAAACTTGTCATAAAGTAAAGACTTCATTAAAGCTTTATCTAATGGAACTACTAAAAACGGATTTGAATTCACCAGCTTTAAAGTATCTTTAAATGTGTTTCCACTTTTTAAAGTTCTATCATATACGTAAATAGTATCATTAGGATTTGGTATAAATGTAAAATTTGCATCTTCATTTAATAATTCTCCTTTTTCAAAAACATAATCTGTATTATAAGAATTTCCTTGTGATGGATTTTGAGGATCTAAAGAGTGTAAAAAAGTATTATTTCTATAAATTTTTAAAGAAACACCTACAGTTGTGCTACCAATTAGAGAATCTAAATCAAAAACCGGTGTACCGTCATCAGGATTATCTTCTTTTTTTGTTGCAATGTATGGCAACTTAATAAAAGCATTATCCATAATAGAAGTTACAGTTGTTGTATCTGTTAAACCGTCTGTAACATCTATTGCTAAAGAATTAGAAATTTGAGAAACCAAAGAAGCTTCAATTTTTTCATAATCTCCTTTTTTGTCTTGGTAAACACCTAATAAATATTCTCCTACTGAACCAATTGCTAGATTATCTCCTCTTATAGCATCTATATCTCTTTGAGTTATAGTTACTTCTAAAATAGTATCTTTAGTTTTAAATTTAGAATTATCAATAATACTTGTACCAATGTCTGTAAAGTCTTTTTCACAAGAAATAACTCCTGAAAAAACCAATAATAAAGCACTTAAGTAAGCGCTCTTTCTAATAATATTTCTCACTTTAAAATAATTAATTAACCGTTAATAAATCGGTGTAAAAATTTAAATAATTTTCTTTTAAATTCTCTAATTGATATTCCAAAACAGGCATATCTTGTGCATCTATAAAAGATGTTAAATCATCAGAGATTGACTCACTGCCATGAATAATTGCATCAGAATTTTCAATGGCACTTTTTAATATATTAGTAAAGTTTGGTGTTTTAATTGTTGCTACTTTCTCTTCGTTACCTAAATCAAATTTAACTTTATCTGCTAAACCTTCATTTAAATTACCTTCAAAAGGGTTGTTGTAAAGCGAAGTTACTATTTTACTTTCTGTAAATAATGGTTCTTCATTATAAAATTCTCTTAAATAAAGAGGCAATAAAGAAGCCATCCATCCATGAACATGTATAATATCTGGCGCCCAATTCAATTTTTTTACAGTTTCAATAACTCCTTTTGCAAAGAAAATTGCACGTTCATCGTTGTCTGGAAACAATTGGTCATCTTCATCCGTAAAAACAGCTTTTCTTTTAAAATACTCTTCGTTATCTATAAAATAAACTTGCATTCTCTCTTTTGGTATAGAAGCCACTTTTATAATTAATGGCATATCTACATCGTTTACAACCAAGTTCATACCAGAAAGACGAATAACTTCATGTAATTGATGTCTTCGTTCATTAATAACACCAAATCTTGGCATAAAAATTCTAGTCTGTACTCCTTTAGAATGTGCGTTTTTTGCAGCAT
Source organism: Polaribacter pectinis (assembly GCF_014352875.1). Taxonomy (NCBI): domain Bacteria; kingdom Pseudomonadati; phylum Bacteroidota; class Flavobacteriia; order Flavobacteriales; family Flavobacteriaceae; genus Polaribacter; species Polaribacter pectinis. The sequence continues at coordinate 3,167,610 of NZ_CP060695.1, read as the reverse complement.
TAAAAGCTGTTGATGATAATTCTGTTTCGGGTAAATAAGGAACCACTTCAGACGAAACAAATAATATTCTCTTGTCCTTCATTAAATCAATCTCTTTTATAAGAAGCGCAAAAGTACAAATTATTATGCTAATATCGTGTTAAATTGGTAAGTTTGCAGACTTTACTTAACTTTTAAGGATGAAAATATTTACAACAAAACAAGATTTAAAAAGCTGTTTGTCAGAATTTAAAACAAAAAATAAAGCAATTGGTTTTGTTCCAACAATGGGTGCATTACATGAGGGACATTTGTCTTTAATTAAAAAAGCAAAAGAAAAAAACGATATTGTTGTGGTAAGTATTTTTGTTAATCCTACACAGTTTGATAATGTTGAGGACCTTAAAAAATACCCAAAAACAATAGAAAATGACATAAAATTATTAGAATCTGTTTCTTGTGATGTATTATTTTCTCCTTCTGTTGAAGAAATTTATTCAGAAAATATAGCTTCAGAAAAATTCGACTTCGATGGTTTAGAGCATCAAATGGAAGGAAAATTTAGAGACGGTCATTTTGATGGTGTTGGTACAATTGTAAAAACTTTATTTGAAATTGTGGAGCCTAACAAAGCGTATTTCGGGCAAAAAGATTTTCAGCAGTTACAAATCATCAAAAAAATGGTGAAAAAAAATCGACTTCCAGTTAAAATTAAAGGTTGCCCAATTTTTAGAGAAAAAGATGGCTTGGCAATGAGCTCAAGAAATGTTCGCTTATCTAATGAACAAAGAGAAATTGCACCGTTTATTTTTAAAACACTTAAAGAAGTTCGAAAAAAATTTGGCATTACAAATATTTCTGAAATTAATAAATGGGTAGAGAATCAGTTTAAAAAACAACCTTTATTAGAATTAGAATACTTTACAATTGCTGAAGAAAAAACATTAGAAACAGCAGAAACTAAAGAATCTAATAAAAAATACAGAGCTTTTCTTGCAGTATTTGCAGGAAAAATAAGATTGATTGATAACATTCGTTTAAGAAATTAATAACTAAAAAAATAGTATTTTTGCCAAATGTTAGTACAAGTTGTAAAATCAAAAATCCATCGTGTAAAAGTTACAGGTGCAGATTTAAATTATATAGGAAGCATAACCATAGATGAAGATTTAATGGATGCTGCAGGAATTATTGAAGGTGAACGCGTTCAAATTGTGAATAACAATAATGGAAATCGTTTAGAAACTTACGCAATTCCTGGTCCAAGAGGCAGTGGAGAAATCACTTTAAATGGTGCAGCTTCACGTTTAGTTGCTGTTGGTGATGTTTTAATCTTAATCGTTTATGCTTTTATGGAATTAGAAGAAGCAAAAGTTTTTAAACCTCAATTGGTTTTTCCTAACGAAAAAGACAATACACTTACCTAATTTTGGACATCAAAAAAATTTTAAAAATCATACTACCTCTCGCTTTGGGAGGTTTTTTAGTTTGGTATTCTTTGTCAGCAATTTCTTTAGAAACTTTAGGGAAATATTTTAAAGAGGCCAACTATAGTTGGATTTTCCTTGGCTTATTCTTCGGGATTTTAAGCCATTTATCACGAGCATACAGATGGAAATTTATGTTAGAACCTTTAGGTTTTAAACCAAGATTTACCAATAGTGTTTTAGCAGTTTTGGTTGGTTATTTGGTAAATTTGGCCTTGCCAAGAGCTGGAGAAATTTCTAGAGCAACTGTAATGGCAAACTACGAGAAAATACCGTTTGAAAAAGGTTTTGGAACCATTGTAGCAGAAAGAATAGCAGATTTAATAATGATGCTTTCCATTGTTGCAATTACACTTTTTGTACAATTCGATTTTATTTATGAGCTTTTAACAAAAAACTTCGATCCATCTAAAATAATTATTGGTTTAACAATTTTAGTAATTGGTTTTTTCATTTTTAGATTTTACGTAAAAAAAGCTACTTCAGGTTTTTTACTAAAAATTAAAACCTTTGTTTCTGGTTTAATTGAAGGCGTTACAAGCATCTTCAAAATGAAAAATAAATGGGCATTTATCTTTCATACCATTTTTATTTGGGCAATGTATGTTGCTATGTTTTGGGCAACAATTCCTGCAATTGAAGGTTTAGAAGTTCCAATTGGTGGCATTTTAATCGGTTTTATTGCTGGCGGATTTTCTATCGCTGCAACAAATGGTGGCATTGGTTTATACCCAGTTGCTGTTGCTGGGGCTTTGGCTTTATTCGGTATTGCAACAGAACCTGCAACCGCTTTTGGTTGGATTATGTGGACAGCACAAACAGCCATGATTGTAATTTTTGGAGGATTGGCATTTCTAATTCTTCCAATTTATAATAGAAAACAAACTTTAACTTCAGAAAAATAATATTTCAGTTGCTACTTAAAGTTTTAGAGAATTCCTTATTATGAATGACAAAGTTGGAAAGAAGGAAAAAATAAGTCAGAACATAAAAAGACAAGCAAGAATTTCTCGATATGTAATTTACAGAGAAACACAAATTGACTTTAGAGAGCAATTTTGGTCTTTTATTGGTGCATTTTTCGGAATAGGAATCATTGCTTTTATTCAGTCTTTTTACCTAACAAAATTCGAAAATATCTTTTTAATCGGTTCTTTTGGAGCCGCAAGTGTTTTAATCTTTGGCGCAATACAAAGTCCGTTAGCACAACCCAGAAATTTTATTGGTGGGCAATTAATTTCGGCATTTATAGGCGTTACAATTCTAAAATTTATGCCAGATATTCTTTGGCTAAACGCTCCACTTGCAGTTGCCACGTCAATTATTGCTATGCAAATTACCAAAACCTTACATCCTCCAGGAGGCGCAACTGCCTTAATTGCAATAATCGGAACAGAGAAAATTAAAGCATTGGGGTATTTCTACGTTATTTCACCAGTTTTATCAGGAAGTTTAATTCTGTTTTTTACTGCGCTCGTTTTCAATAATATGACCAAACACAGGCAGTATCCAACCAACAGCAGATTAACCAGAATATTTAAAACCCGAAACTTTAAAGATTAATATTTTATTTTGGGCGTTCCCTAAAGGTCGCGCTTTCATTACTCGCTTTTTTGTAAAAACAAAAAAGAGCTCAAACATGCCATTCAATCGCTAACGCAACTATTTGCCAGCTTTTAGATATCTTATTTTTTTATCCATTTTTTAAAAGTTATAAGCTCAAAAAACTTTGTAACTTTGTTACTCTAAAACTTTGAAACTCTTTAACAATGGCCAAAACCAAAACAACTTTTTTCTGTCAAAATTGTGGCACACAACACGCAAAATGGGTTGGACAATGTGGCGCCTGTAAAGAATGGAACACCATTGTTGAAGAAATTATTCAAAAAGAAGAAAAACGAGTTTGGAAACAATCTACAACCGCAAAACAAACCATAAACAAACCTTTAAAAATTGCTGATATTCAGCTAAATCCAGAAGAAAGAGTTGTCACCAACAACAACGAATTAGACACAGTTTTAGGAGGTGGTTTGGTAAAAGGTTCTGTAACACTTTTGGGTGGAGAACCAGGAATTGGAAAATCGACTTTATTATTGCAAGTTGCTTTAAATATCAGCCAGAAAGTATTGTATGTTTCTGGAGAGGAAAGTCAATCTCAAATAAAAATGAGAGCCGAAAGATTAGATGCAAAAAATTCTAATTGTTTAATTCTTACAGAAACGAATACACAGCAAATCTTCAAAAATATTGAGGAAACAGAACCCGAAGTTTTAGTAATCGATTCTATACAAACTTTACACACCAATAATATTGAAGCTTCTCCAGGAAGTATTTCTCAAATAAGAGAAACTTCTGCAGAGTTGATAAAATTTGCCAAAGAAACTGCCACTCCAGTTTTATTAATTGGTCATATAAACAAAGAAGGAAATATTGCTGGACCCAAAATTTTAGAACACATGGTAGATGTTGTTTTACAGTTCGAAGGCGATAGAAACCATACGTATAGAATTTTAAGAAGTCAGAAAAACAGATTTGGGTCAACTTCCGAATTAGGAATTTACGAGATGCTTTCTACTGGTTTAAGAGAAATTTCAAATCCGTCTGAAATTTTAATTTCTAAAAAAGACGCAGATTTAAGTGGAACAGCAATAGCAAGTACTTTAGAAGGAATTAGACCTTTAATGATAGAAATACAAGCTTTGGTTTCTACTGCTGTTTATGGAACGCCACAACGTTCTACAACAGGTTATAATTTAAAACGTTTACACATGATTTTGGCTGTTTTAGAAAAAAGAGCTGGTTTTAAATTAGGCGCAAAAGATGTGTTTTTAAATATTACAGGAGGTATAAATGTAGACGATCCTGCAATTGATTTAGCAGTTGTTGCTGCAATATTATCATCTAACCAAGATATTGCTATTAACCCAAATGTGTGTTTTGCAGCAGAAGTTGGTTTGGCTGGAGAAATTAGACCGGTTTCTAAAATAGACCAACGTATTTTAGAAGCAGAGAAATTGGGTTACAAAACCTTTGTTGCATCAAAATATAATAAGATATCTTCTAAAAACCATGGAATAAAACTAATTTTAGTAGGCAAAATTGAGGAAGCTTTTGCTACTTTATTTGCTTAACGAAAAAACACCTTTTCATTAAAATGAAAAGGCGTTTTACAATTAATCAAATTTACTAAATTTTAAATTCCTAATGCTTGTCCACCACCAACTTGGATAGTTTCTGCTGTTAGAAAAGCTGAATCTTTACCAGCTAAGAAAGAAACAACACCAGCAACATCTTCTGGATTCCCTAATCTTCCTAACATAATATTATTTGCCCAAGAAGCAAAAACTTCTGGTTTAGTTGCTTTAATTTGAGCATGAAAAGGAGTGTCAATAGTTCCTGGAGAAACTGCGTTTACTCTAATACCATATTCTGCTAAATCTTTTGCTAAAGCTCTTGTAATTGCATGAACTCCTGCTTTAGATGTTCCGTAGATACCAGCTCCTGGACCACCTGCATTCCATCCCGCATTAGATGTATAGTTTATTATTGAAGCATAATCACTTTTCTTTAAGAAAGGAATAGCTGCTCTTGAAGCATAAAAAGTAGAATCTAGATTTAAAGCCATAACGAACTTATAAAATTCAGTTGTCATTTCTTCAAAACGAGATCTTCCACCTAAACCACCTGCATTATTAACAAGTACATCTATTTTACCATATTTCTCACCAATTGTATTAATATTAGAAGTAACAGCATTTTCATCTGTAACATCAAAACCATAATACTCTGCAGAAATACCTGCAGCAGTTAATTCTTTTATTCTTTCAGCTCCAGCTTCATCATCAATTCCGTTAAGAACAACAGTAAAACCGTCATTTCCTAATCTTCTAGCTACTTCAAAACCTATTCCTCCAGTAGCTCCTGTTATTACTGCTACTCTACCATCTGATTTACTCATATTTATTTATTTATTTAATTCTTTTTATTAATTTTTAACTATTCTTATTTTCTTAATGATTTCAATTGTTCAATTTTAGGAATTAAAACCCACACACTTGCCATTACTATAAAGGCTAAAGCAGCCCCAATTATAAAAGCAGGAGTATAATTACCTCCAGTGGTTAACATTGGCACTAAAGCCACTAAACCAGCTCCTGTTAATTTTGCAGCAGTTCCTGCAAATCCAGAAAGTGTTCCTACAGTTTTCTTACCATATAAATCACTTGGTAATGTTTGTACATTTCCTATTGCAGTTTGAAAACCGAATAATACTGCAGCCATTATTAAAACAGCAGCAAATGGAGTTCCAGGGTCTGATAATGCTAATAATGCAGGAAGCATAATTATACAACCAAGAGTTATGACAAACTTACGAGTTTTATTAACGTTCCAACCAGCTTTTATTCTATTTTGAGCTAATAAACCACCAAAAAAAGCACCAAACATTGCACCTACATAAGGTACCCATCCATAAATACCAATCGCTTTTACATCCATTCCATAAACTTCAGAAAGATAAATTGGAATCCAAAAAACAAACAACCACCATATTGGATCTATAGCAGCTGAAGCAATAATTACACCCCAACTTTGTTTACGTGATAGTAATTCTCCCACTTCAGGATTATATTCTTCAGTTTCTTCAAGAGATGCTACTTCATTTTCTTTTTGACCTCCTAAAATATATTTTTTCTCATCTTCTGTTAACCAAGGATGACTCTTTGGTGGAGCTTTAACTAATATTAACCAAGGTACTAGCCATAGTAAACCAACTAGACCAATGATTATAAAAATCATTTGCCAACTAAAATAAATTGTTAAACTTGCTATAATTGGTATTGCAACTATACCACCTATTGCTGCTCCAGAATTAAAAATACCTTGTGCAAAGGCTCTTTCTTTTACTGGAAACCATTCTGCATTTCCTTTTGCAGCCCCAGGCCAGTTTCCTGCTTCAGACACACCTAAAAGTGATCTAAAAATAGAAAAACTAACAACACCTTTTGCTAAAGCATGTAATGCTGTAGAAAGTGACCAAAAACCAATTGATAAGACAAAACCTATTCTTGTTCCAACTTTGTCAAATATTTTACCAAAAATGGATTGACCAAATGCATATGAAAACATAAATATTACTGAAATTAAAGCGTATATTTCTTTTCTTTCAGTCATTGATTTATCAGGATATAAATCTTCTGAAATACTTGGCCATAATACAACTAAAGCTTGTCTATCTATGTAATTAATAACTGTAGCTAATGCGATTAAAGCAATTACCCACCATCTTAAACCTTTTATTTTCATATTATTTATGCTGTATTAGTTGATATTTGAAACTGGTAAACCAATTTGGTTTACCAAATATATGTTTTTTTAATAGATTATCCAACCGCTTTTAATTAAAAAGTGCGATAATATTAAAAAATATAAAATTATGCTTAGTTGTTTTATTTTAAATTATAACAATATTGATACAACACTTTGAAGTGTTCTTTCATTTTTTTCTTTGCTAATTGTGGGTTTTGACTTTTAATAGCATCAAAAATTGCTTGATGTTCTGTAATACCTGATTGTGCTAAACCTGCATCACAGACATGATATTTTTCGAAATTGGTAATAATTTCTGGAGTAATAATTAACATAAAAGTATTCATACTACTATTTCCGCTTGCTCTTGCTATTGCTAAATGAAATAACAAATCTTCTTGCACTGCATCTTCACCATTTACAACTTTTTCTTTATAAGCTTCTAAAGCTTCTTCCATTTTAAGTAAATCTTCCTCAGTTCTTCTTAAAGCAGCTAATCTTGCAGTTTTTAGTTCTAATAAGATTCTTGTTTCTACTAAAGATTTAAAATCTGGATCATTTAACCTTAAAATATCTTCAATCATTCCGTTCATAGCAATAACACCTATGTTTGCAACAAAGGTTCCGCTTTGTGGAATAGATTTTAATAAACCGTAAAACTCTAATTTTTGTATTGCTTCTCTAATGCTACTTCTACTTACTTCAAATTTTTCTGAAAGCATTCTTTCTGAAGGTAACTTATCTCCTGGTTCTAAATTTTTATAATTAATTAAATCTCTAATACCTATAATTATTAGATTTTGAACCTTTTGATTCTCATTTTTAGTAAGTACTTCTAACTTCATATTCTAATATTAAATTTCTAACTGACAAACAAAAATACATACATAAATATATGAAAACTAATTGTTTTAAACAATTATGAAAATTATTTAATGGCTAACTTCTAATTCGTAAAATTTTACTTTAGAAAAAGAACCTTTATCTCTTGATTGAAAATAATTACCTGCTTTAAAGTAGTTTTCGAAAATACCCCATTTCTCCATATGTACACCTTCGTATACCTTATATTCATTTTTATTTAGAATAATTACCATTTTACCTTCTGAAACCTTAACTTCTAGTGTAAATTTCTTAAAACCTACCTTTTGTTTAAAATTAAAACCTTTATCGTTATCCCAAGCTTCTTCATGTAACATTCCTTCATAAGGAGTTCCTAGAAATTTTAGTGTTTTTGTTTTTACACGTATTTTACCATTATCCCAATAAATTTTTAATATTGGTGGTGCATTATTATCTTTTTGCCCTATTAAATCGCGTTGCTCATTTGTTAATCTACCATGAATTTGCATAATAATAGTTCTATGATATTTACCATTTTCATCTTTTGTGGTTTGTTCCATAGCTATCTTTCCTTTCATGTAAGCCCCTTGCTTAAAAGTCCAGTTAACATTATTTTCTCCAGGCACCATTTGCTCTCTAAGTTCTGAACGCGTATACTTTGTGTTTGCTGTTTTAGAGTCTGTTGGCATTGCGTGAAATACGATTGCTCCTGCTGTAGAATCTATATACATATAGGGTTTTGCAATTTCATTCTTTGCAAAATCTAAGATTTCTGGAGGGCTAATTTCATACGGTTTACCTTTTTCATTTGTTACTGGTAAAGTAACTTTCCAATGGCTTAAATCTATTTTCGGAAGTTTTACTTTCTTCTTTCTTTTCTTTTTCTTTTTCTTTCTTTTCTTTTTTTCTTTTTCTTTTTCTTTTTCTTTTTCTTTTTCTTTTTCTTTTTCAATTTTAACATCCGATTCTGAAATGCTACTTTCAGAAGTCTGACAAGTAGCATTTACAGAAATAAATATTGTTACTAAAAGTAATAGTATTTGTTTTCGGAAATTTTTCATTTTATTTAAAATTAGTTTGCAGTAATTGTAACAGAGTCTACTTGTATTTCTTCATCTCCGTTGTTAAATATACCATTAAATTGTTGTTGTTTAGAGTCGTTAGATGTGTCATCACCACCTATTCCTCTCATATATAAAGCTACACTAGTATTATTTCCTGCATTGAAAGTGAATTCGTAAGATGTATAAGAACTATTGTTGGGATGAGCTATTGTTTTAACAACAAGATTGTTAGCAGTAGCTTCCACTTGATTAATAGTTGTATAACCAAAGTTATCTTGAGGGAAATCTGCAGCAGCTGTATAATAAGTTGGAGAATATCCACTTACATAACCAGCACCAGATAATATTCTTAATTCTAATGTACTTGGAAGTGTACCTCCTGCAGAAGCATCAAAGCCAACAATTACTTTAACAGTGTAATCTGCATTTGGAGTAACTTCAAATTCTTGATATGCAGCATCTGGTTCATCATTATCAAATTTAATAACATCAGATCCGTTTCCTGAAGTTGATTCTCCTTGACTACCAATACTTTTATTAATCCAACCTGAACAAGCACAATCAGAACCGGAAGATTTTGCTTGTTTATCAAATTCTGTATTAATTAAAACTGGATCTGCAATAATTGGAATTAATGGTTTACTTACTGTAATCGTTTGTGTAGAAGTACTTGTAACTCCTAAATCATCTTGAGCGGTAAGTGTAACAATATAATCTCCTTCTGCTGTATAAATTGTTGATGGTTCAAAGTCAGTAGAAGTATCTCCGTTTCCGAAATCCCAAACATAACTTGTTGCGCTTGAAGAAGCATTACCAAAACTATACATTTGCCAATCATCTACACCTGCACCAGCACTTTGTGTTGCTGTAAAAGCAGCTGAAGGTGGTGTTAAATCTTCGATTGAACCTGTTCCTGCAACTTCATGCTCAAAATTACAAGAAGCGAACATAATTACTGTAAGTAAAAGAACTATTTTACTTAAAGATGGTATTTTTATATTATTCATAATTTTTAGTTTTTAATTTTTAGTAACCTGGATTTTGAGTTAACAAGCCGTTACTTAAGTTAATTTCATACTGTGGTATCGGTAACAATAAATCTGTTGTACTAAAGTCATAAGCATTGTCATTTGAGAAAGTAGATAAGATATTAACTGCTTCTCCCATTCTAATTAAATCGAATAAACGTTGATTTTCGAAAGCTAACTCTACTCTTCTTTCATCTAGTAATTCTGATTTTTCTATAATACCGTCTGCATCATCTGCAACATTTGCTCTTCTTCTAACAGAATTAAAAGAAGCTACTGCTACACTACTTGAAGTAGATGGACCACCTGCCATAATTGCTTCTACGTGCATTAATACTACATCTGCATATCTAGAAACAATCCAATCATTTCCAGAAAGTTGTGCATTTGAAGAAAATGTTTTACCATCTGCACCACCATCTTCTCCGTTAGGTAAGTATTTAGTTACCTGGTTTTGTGTAGGTTGTCCAACATCTACTCTGTAAGACACAGCAGTTCTATCACCACCCATAGCATCTAATGCAGCTACTCCTTCTGTTGTTACGTAATTAACACCACTTGTTCTTCCTACAGCATTTAACCATTCTGCAGAGAAATTTTGGCTATCAACAGAACTTCCTGATTCATATCCTATTGCAAAAATAACTTCGTCATTACCTTCTGTATAAAAGATATCTCTAAAATTAGAGATTAAGCTAAAACCTCTTGTTGGTTGCATTATGCTTTCGCACAAAGCTTGTGCTCCTGAATAATTAGGAGATGGTTGTGTTAAATATACTTTTGCTAATAAGGCTTCTGCAGCCGCTAATGAAGCTCTATTTTTATGAGTATCATCTAAACCATCGATAGCAGTTAATAAATCTGAAGTAATTAAATCATAAATATTGGCTACTGCTACTCTTGTATATGCTGTTTCTTTATCTGCTGGTGTAATTACTCTATCAATTAAAGGGATGTCTCCAAACAATCTTACTAAATTAAAATAAGCATAAGCTCTTAAGAATTTAGCTTCAGCTTCAAACTTTATAGCATTATCTGCTGTTGCAGCTTCTAAATTTTCTAAAACAACATTTGATCTAAAAATTACATTGTAAAAGCTTCTGTAATAATCTGCAACAAAACCATTGGTAGCTTCAACTTTAAAACTATCAAATTGTGCTGATTCTCCTTCTTGACTTTTAGTTCTCGTATTATCACTACGCATTTCTGTTACGTAAAACTCTACCTGAACAGCATGGTTTGCAGTTGAACTAGAATTAGCGAATGAATTTACACCTTGTATTCCATCATAAATATTTATAACAGCTTTTTCTATTTCTTCGTCATTGGCATAATAGCTTTCTGCGTTAATACCAGTAGTTAACTCTGGTGACAAAAAAGTGTCTTCACATGAGGTAGCAAATATTGTAATTACCAATAATGCTAAAAATTTTATTTGTTTCATAATGTTTTTTGTTTTCAAATTAATGGTTCTTAAAAATCTACATTTATTCCTAAAGATATTGTACTAAATACTGGCGAACCTGCTCTTTGGTAACCATAAGTTGTTGCGCTAGTAGTGTTTATAGATTCTGGATTAAAACCAGTATAATCACTTGCAGTTAAGTACATTAAATTTTGACCAGAAGCATAAACTCTTAATCTAGATAATTTTAAGTCTGATAACATATCAACAGGTAAGTTGTAACCAATACTTACATTTCTTAATGCAATATATGAAGCATCTTGAATTATATCATCTGTAAATATTTTTTGTCTAATAAAGTCTTGTTGTGGTGTAGTAGCAGTATTATAATCTTGCCCACTATTAAAGTGATTTAGAATGTATTGGTCTCCCATATTTCTAACTTCTGCACCATGACTTCCTTGAAACATGAATGAAAAATCTACATTTCCAATATTAAAATTATTGGTAAAACTCCAAACTAATTCTGGATAAGGGTTTCCAAGAATTGTTTTATCATCGTCATCTATAATACCATCACCATTTAAATCTTTTACATATACATCTTGTGCTTCTGCGCCAATTGGATGAAAAGGATTGTTTAAAAATTCTCTTGGAATATCTCTACTTGTAACCCAACCATAGAAAGAAGATATAGGGTTTCCTTCTAAATTAATCCACTCTGCTGCTCTTTTAGAATCTACACTTAATCTTTGACCATTAGAGTCTGCAAAATTTGTTAATTCATTTTTATTTGTCGAAGCAATAAAAGTAGAACTCCACTTAAAGCTTTCATTTGTAATATTCTTTGTTCTTAACTCTACTTCAACACCAGAATTTACAACTTCACCAATATTAATCAAAGCGCTGTTAAAACCAGTTGTTGTAGAAATTGGGTTATTTAATAATAGCTGATCAGAAGTTCTCTTGTAATAATCTACAGAACCAGAAAATACATTATTGAATAAACCAAAATCTATACCAGGGTTAAATTCAATTTGTCTCTCCCACTTTAAATCTGGGTTTTCAATATTTAAAGGATTCACAGAACCAACAACTTGACCATCTATAATTGCAGAAGCATTACTACTTTCGTCTAAAATTGATATATATGGGTAATTGTTAATTAAATTACTACCAGTTCTAAATCTATTATTACCAGTAACACCATAACTTACTCTTAACTTTAACTTGTTAATAACCTCACTATCTGATAAAAAATCTTCTTTATCTACATTCCAACCTAATGAACCTGCCATAAAGTTACCGTATTTATTATTAGCTCCAAATACAGAACTACCGTCTCTTCTATAACTATAAGATATTAAATATTTATCATTATAAGCATAATTTATTCTACCAAACATAGATAATAAAGTACTCTCATAATCTTCTTTGTATTCTGGACTAGAAATATCATTATAATTAATATACTGGTTACTATCATCTGTATAACCTTGAGAACTTATTTGATAATGATCCGTTTTATATTGCTCACCAGAAATACCTACAACAGCATTAATTTCATGTTTACCAATTTCTTTTTTATAAGTAACAATATTATCTAAAGCTAAATGCTTTGTCTTTGTCATAGAACTATCTAACTGAGCTGCACTTGCACCATTTCTACTAGCTAGTACACCTTGGTAACGTTTTCTTCTGTATTCTTGATAATCTCCAGAAAATGTAGTTTTAAAGTGAATACCATCTGCAATTTTATATTTTCCGTAAATACTACCAAAAATTTTCTTCCTATAATCTCTTCTATCTCTTTCTAAAACTTTAGCTGCAGGATTTGTATTAGATGTATTACTAATATCTATTCCGCTACCACCATTTGGCACAGGTAAACCCGTACTTAAATCGAAATCATCGAACATACGTTGTATTGCATAATCTCCAATTTTAGCATCTGCATATTTACCACCATCTCTAGTTCTATTTACATATTTTATAGTATTTGCATCTAAATATACTGGCAACCAAGATGGTTGTCTTAAAATATCGTGTGTAGAACCGTCAAAACGTCTTCTCTCTGTATAAGAAGGAGTTGCACTTACACCTACTGTAAATTTCTTATTAATTTTATAGTCTAGTTTTAATTTTACACTAAACTTTTTATAATCATCCGTTAACAAAACTCCTTCATCATGATTATAGTTTAAGTTGGTACTGAATTTTAATTTTTCATTACCACCTCTTGCACTAAAACTATGGTTGGTTATACTACCACCATCAAAAATAACATCTTGCCAATTTGTTTGATCTCCTAATAATAGCTTATATTTTGTTTTATCTTGCAATGTTCGAGAAAACTCATATTCTGCTGCTGCATTTTCTGTTACGCTACTGTAATAAGCATCACTTTGTCTAGCAGTTTTCATACCTGTAGATGTATTATAGCTATATTTTACTTTACCATCTTTACCACTTTTTGTAGTAATCATTACAACTCCGTTACCACCTCTAGAACCAAAAATTGCAGAAGATGCTGCATCTTTTAATATTTCGAAAGATTCTACATCATTCATATCTAAAGAACCTAAGTAATCACTAGGTACAACAACTCCATCTACAACTATTAGAGGACTTGCGTCACCTGTAATAGAACCAACACCACGAATTCGTAAAGTTGGAGCTGAACCAGCTTCACCTTCAGTTGCCTGAATATTTACACCAGAAACTTGCCCCACTAAAGCATCATCTATTCTAGAAACAGCAATATTTGCTAATTTCTCACCTTTTACTTTAGAAATAGACCCTGTTAAGTGGCTTTTCTTTTGAGTTCCATAACCTACAACTACAATTTCATCTAGAATGTTACCATCTTCAGCTAACTCAACATTGATAATTTTTTGATTCACAAAAGGAACCGTTTTTGTTGTAAAACCTAAATATGAGAATTGAATTATTTCTCCTGATTTTACTTTAATTTGATAATTACCATCAAAATCTGTACTGGTTCCTTTTTTTGTGTTTAGTACAATAATGTTAGCCCCCAAAATAGGTTCTCCATCTGTTTTTGAAGTTACAGTTCCTTTTATTGTTACTTCCTCTTGTGCAAACAATGCACCACAGAATAAAAGCATTACAATAAATACTGATTTGATTTTTAAATTCATAGTTAATTGGTTTGAATTATTTTGTTTAAAATTTGAACTTAATTCTTTTAGGAAGATGTCATTTTAAAACTTTAAGGATAAATACTGCTAACTATATGACTTAAAGCTTAATATATATGTTTACTACTTAAAAGAATTTACCTGGTAAACCAAGGTGGTTAACCAAATTGGTTTACCAAATATATATATTTTTTTGAAATAAAAAAATTAAATGTTAATTATTCCATAAAATCTTAACTTATTAAGACTAAAAAAAGGCTTAAAAGCCTTTTTTTTAGATATAAGATAGATTTTAAAGAGAATTTGTAATATAAATTCTCTTTAAAATCTTATTGAAGTTGTTAATCTTTTCTTTATTATTTTTTATCTCCAAAATAAGAGACTCCGTCACCACTTAAGAAGTCTTCTCTTACAGGACTGAAGGTGTCAATTAGCTGACCTTCTTCCAAACAAATTGCACTATGTAATAAATTAGGCTCTATATAAACACCATCTCCTGCTTCTACAATTTTCTTTACACCATCAATTTCAAATTCGAATTTTCCTGAAACACAATACGTAGCTTGGGTATGAAAATGTTGATGAGGAGAACCTAATGCTCCTTTTTCAAATTTTACGCTTACCATCATTATTTGATTATCGTAACCCAAGAATTTTCTTGATACTCCTCCACCAAGTTCTTCCCATTCCATTTCTTTTGTAGTGATATATTTTTCGCTAAATCTTTTCATCTTTTTAATTATTTTAAGTTATTCGAAATAATAAGAACCAGACCATTCGTAATTCTTATTGTTAATTTTAATTTTGTGTTTTGCTTCTTTTGAAGCATTTGTATTTGATGTTATAAAAAGTTTTACATTATCATTTACGTTAGTTATCTGCACTGCAGTATAATCTTCTGTGTCTAAAACCACTTGCAACTCCTTAATATTACTGTTAGAGTTTACTGCAGATTCTGTAACAGGACTATAACTTCCATGCGCCTCAATTGCCGAAACAAAAAGTGTATTTTTAGTATCTTTTCTTCTTAACATTAACGCTGCCTCTCGTCTTAAATTAAATTCAGGATCATTTGCACCAATTCTTGTAAAGAATAATTCATCATTATTATTAGTTAAAGTTGTTAAGGTGTAAAACTTCCCCTTATTTAACCAAGATAGTTTGCTATTATCATTAGAAGCTTTCGCTGTTCCTTCTACATACAAGTGTTGATACCCATTTTTATCTCCTAAAGTATTTAGGGTTTTAGGAGTGTTATAATCAAAGTTTGTTTTTAATACTTGACCTAAAAAGTAATATGGAAAATCATATTGATTTGCTTTATTAGAAGTTACCTTCATAATATCTAACATATATGGTTTTTCGAAATCTGTATCTTTTATAACTGCCATTGTACGAAGCATATCTGTACCTGGATAAGCATTGCTTTCTTTTGCACTGGCTACTTGTACGTTTTCATTTTCTGAAGAAAAATAGTTTAACACTGAATGATGCTGACTTCCTATTTCATATTTAGCATTAAAATGTGAAGTTTCATTTTGTGTTACTGTATTATGTGCAATGGTTTGTTTTGCCCAAGTTTTGTTTTCTTTTAGGTAATTTCCACCCCCTTTTTGCTCGATATTTACAAATCTTGCCAAACCATAATCTTGAAGAATTTCATCTCCTTTTTCATGTAATGAATAAGATAGCTTATCATAATGACCATGACTAGATCCTTGTGCAGCATATTTAAATACCAACTCAATATCTTCATTTCTTAAAATTGCAACACCTCCTTGTTTTCCATTTGGACCATCAGAAAGATTAATAGACTTTTTATTAAAAGGTGCTATTTTACCATCTTTAATACCAAGCGCAACTGACAAACCAGAATCGTCTAATAATACACGATCTTGAGCAGCTGCTATAGACAACAAACCTGGATCTTGATCTCCAAAATGATAGGAAATATCTACAGCTGTAACTAAAGCACTAGTGTAATAAGACATACCTTTCTGACCATCGTTCAATGGAAAAAAATCGCCATCTGCATCTGATAAATTTAATAAAGCATTTATAGATTTTAATAAGACACCATCTTTGTATTCAAATATTTTTAATTCTGATTTTACGTTGTGTAGTCCTTCTGCAAAAATTAAAAAAGGATACATTGCATAACGTTGATAATATGGACCTTCATTATAATAACCATCGGGTGAAAATGGCTCTTCTATGTTTGCTAAAAAACCAGCTTTTCCATCTTTATTTAAAAAACCTCCATCATCATCTTTTTCTGTAGTATCTAATTTTAAATCTTTAATTCCGTAAAGTGCACGATCAATTAATTCTTGATCATCCATTACCAAACCAATCATTCCTACTGCTGCATTTCCCCAAGTACTATGGTTGTGAACTCTTTGATAAAATTGAGGATTACCAATTGAAATAAAATCTGCAAATGGTTTAAATAAATTCTTTTCTAATTTGTTACGTTCTTCTTCAGATAAATAATTATAAACACAATCATAAGCTTGACTAACATAAACCAACCAATTAGAATCGTTTAAACATTGCCAAAATAATTTACCTCTTGCATACGATCTTGTTTTAGGATGCACAGGTAATGTTTTATACATTGCCTCATATTGCATCAACATGTCTTTTACATATGCTGCATACTTTTCGTCATCTAAAATTTGATATAGTACACCAGCTTTTTGCAAAACCACCATATTTCTTTTGTGCTGATCGTGAGAATAGCCTCCAGAATAATGTTTAGGAATTGGCATTTTTATACCATCAGCAATTTCGGCATCTACTTCTTTTTTTACCTTTTCTAAAGTTTTATCAAAAATCGGAACAGAACCTAGAGAAGCTCTAATTTTTTCTACACCTTTTTTAGTTAAAATTAGTTTTGGATGCTGATTTTCATCTGCAGAAACTGTTGATTCTTTTTTATCATTACAAGAATAAAAGACTGTTAGTACTAATAAAAGTGTTTGAAAATTCTTCATTTTAAAAAAAATTGAAAAAAAAGAACCCATAAAATGAGTTCTTTTTTTATTTAATTATAAGGTTTAATTATTTCTTAATTAACTTTTTAGAAGCTACAGACTCTCCACTCGTAAGTTTCATCATGTAAACTCCTTTAGCTAAAGAAGAAATGTCTAAATTGTTATTATTTAATTTTGAAGTACTTATAACTTTTTTACCTAATAAGTTATAAACCTCTACTTTGTTAATTTCTACAGCAGAAGAAATTGTTACAAACTCGTTTGCTGGATTTGGATATACAGAAACTTTAGAAGTAAAAACGCCATCTATAGATGCAGTTGCACTAAAATCTGGATTAACTTCTCCATATGTAGAAGTAGCAAGATTTGTACTAGATAAAGAGGTTGGTATGTTTCTAGCTGCATTACTGCTAAATTTCCAACTAGGATATGAAAGTGAATTTACACGTCCAGCCATCCAATCATCATTATCTACACCATCTGTGGTTGCTGCATAACCTGTTTTAACACCTTGTCTAGCAACATAATTAGGATATTGATCAAGAGTTACAATTGTAGGAGAAATAGAAGCATCGAAATGAAGTAAAGGATCTGTAGAAAGTAACCTTTCAACAAAAATAATTTTTCCGTAACCAAATTCACCTACTTCACTATTTCCAGTAGTAATATCATCGTCATCTAATATGCTTACAGAGTCATAAATAGTCCAACTAGTTGCAGCTCCATCTAAAACTCCATCTTCATTAGAATCTACAAGTTCATTCTTAGGGTTACCAGCTGTAGATTTAACGATCATATAAGTAGCACTTTGATCGCTTATACTTCCATCATATCCAATATCTGGAGTTTTAGAAGATATATTAAACTTATTTAATGTTTCATTAATACCATCTCCACTAGGATCTTCGTCTGTCCAATCTATAGAAGATGCAGTTAGTTGTATGGTTACAACATTAGCTCCAGAAGATGCTAAATCAGTAGCGTATGGATTAATCCATTTAGTTCCACTAATATCAAGAGTTCCATCTGCACCTAAAGCACCAGAATCCATAGTAATATCTACTACAATTGCTAAAATTCCATTAGCTCCAAACTGCAAACCGCTTAAGTTTACTGCGTCTCTAACTTTACCAATATTGGCACCAACATCACTATCATCACCATCACCATCAATCATAATAAAATATACATCATTATCAATTGTAGCGTTTGGTGTTCCTCTAAATTCAAAATACTCTATTCCATCATCTACATCACTTTGATAATCTGGAATCGAAGCATTATCAGAGTCGTTTATTAAACTTGAACTGTTTGGTGGACTTGGAATTAATTCACTAATAAAATAAGTACTGTTATCATAGGTTTGAGAAAACCCAAAAGTACTTACAAACAATATTGTAATTAAAAGTAATGTTTTTTTCATGTGTTTTGTTTATATAAATTAATAACTGCATTTTTAATTGGTAAACCAATTTGGTAAACCAAATATACAAATAAATTTGTATTTTCAAAGGAGAAGTTAAAATTAGTTTAAAAGCCTAACTATTAATTCTTTAAAACACCTACTATTATCAAGTAGTATAAAAACAAAATTATTGATTGAAAAAAAACAAAAATTAGACTCTTTAAATATAGCTTTATTATTCTATGAAACCACTAAATATAAAAATGAAATTATAAGGTTTACTCTAAATTTGGCGAGGTACCAACACCTACTGTAGCTTCTTTAAACCAAACTTCTGAATAACATCCATTAGCATATTGCTTTGCTATATCTCCATTATAAGTTTCAGAACCTGTATACCAAACTATATTGTCTTCAGGATTTTTTCCGTTTGTTTGATTGTAAGCACCTTGTTTAAAATAATTTATCTCGCCAGCGTATGCATTTTCACGCTCAACACCATCTCTACCAATAGAAGCATATAATGACCATATTTGTTGTGGAATATCTTCCTTTTTAGAAAAATCTGATTTCAATAAATTTTTAGTGAATTTTATAGTTTCATGCCCCTCACTTTCAAAAGTAAGATACATGATGCCTTTATACACATTTATTGTATAACTAAACTCCTCACCTAAAGCAATACCGTCTTTTGGCTCTTCTGGATAAGTTTCTGGATTAGTTCCAACTACAGACATATCATATCCCCAAATAGCTTTAGAATAATCCCATCTTTTAGAGTTATCTCCTTTTGTATTGATTTCATAATTCCAAAAAACAGAGCCCTTTGTATGACCTGGAAACTTTTTATAGAAGATTTTTATTGGTTCATTTTCATGACCTTCATCACTATGAATTTGCCCAACTACAACAGAATAAGAAGCTGCTACCCTTGCATCTCCAGAAGTTGAAACGTGTTGTACTTTTAAAGTACCAGTTAATTTGCCACCAACTTCAGGAATCCAATGTTTTTTTTGCCCTAACTCTGTTCTTGTATTGCTTGAAGTTCTTGAGGTAACTCCAGAATTTGGTGTTTTATAAACCACCCAATCTGTTTCTCCTTCAGTTTCAACATAAAAGAAATTGTCTTTTTGGTAATTAATTAAACTATCTACATAAGTTCCATCTCCTAAAAGTATTTTCCATTCATCCATAAATGGGATTACATCACTAGGGTATTTTGTGATTTTTTCTGTATTTGTTTTTTCTTCTGAAGTAACTTTTGCGTTCTTTTTACAAGCAACTATTGATAAAAATAGTATTGCAATAAATAATGTTTTTTTCATATTATGAATTCTTTAAATTTTTAATACATCAACTTCATTACTAAATTTTCTTCTGTATTAATTTTTCCAGAATTAATTAAAGTATTGTTAGATTCTACATTATTTTTTGCTCCCCATAAAATAGAAACAAACTGAACTTTGTTGTTTTTAAATGTATTATTGTTGATATCTACGTTTACAATTCCTCTGTGATTTAACAACATTTTATTTTTTTCTTTAGCACCACAATTTGTAAATGTAGAGTTGGTAACTAAGAGATTTCCACCAATTGTAGATTCGTCATAACCACCTCTATAATAATCAATCACATTTTGTTTTACATTATTGAACGTACAATTATCAATCGTTAAAAACTCTGTATTGTAATCTCCTCTATCGTTTGTTTCTTCAGATAACTCTATTCCGTTTTCACAATTAGAAATTGAGGTGTTTTTAAAAGTTACAGTTTCTGCAAATGTTTGTTTGTAAGCTTTTAAAACATAATTAAAATTAGAAATTTCAGAATCAGAAACAGACAAACCAAAATGATTAGACATCTTTTCTTTTAAACTTGCAAAAGCTTGGTTTTTTCCATTTCCAGAAAGCTTCACATTTTTCAACGTTAAAATTCCATAAGGATTTAAAGAAAAAGCTGGTGTATTTTCTGCTCCTTCAAAAACAATTTCTGCTTTGTTTTCTGATGCAGATTGAACGGTAATATTTTTATCAATAATTAATGATTTTGAAATAATATATTTCCCTGCATCCAAAGAAATAATATCACCTTTATTTGCCGAGTTTATTTTTTCTGATAAATTATCTGAAGCTGAAACTTTAATTGTTTTTCCTTCAACAATTGCATCAACTTTAAACCAAGTTGCACCATATTTACTTCTATCTAAAATATTTGGGTTTGTAATATCTGCTTTTACAGTTGCACCAATAGCGTTATTTTTTTCTCTTGAATTTCCGGCTAAATCAGTTTTAATTAAATCGAAATCGAAACCATTATAGGGTTTTACATCTACCGAAGAAATGTTAGGTAACATTATATTATCACTGATTTTATTCAAATCGAAATTGGCAGATTTAATACGTTTAGAATCTTTAAAATCAGCACCATTGTTATTAATTACGTTGCTTTTAAATAAAACTCCATCTGCTTTATCATGCTCTACAATTACATTTTTATCTTCAACAGAATTGTAAATTACATTGTTTGCTACAGTAGTTCTAATTGGTCTTGCAGATCTAATTTCCGATTTTGGCAACACAGCACTTTGTGCAATATTTGTTCCTACACCAAATTGAAAAGGAGATTTACAATCTACATACGTATTGTAAGCAACCACAACATCTGTAACTTGGTTGTATCTGTTTAATGGACTTTTTGGAATTCCATTCATAACTGCTAAAGGACTTCTAAAATTCTCGCCAATAATTTTATAGAAATAATTGTTTACAATCCAATGCCCTGTATTTACAATTCTAATTCCTCCATAATTTTCGTTTTCTCCATCACCAATAAAATAGTTACCATCAATCATTGTGTAATTTCCATGACGAGTTACAACAGAACCTTCACTTTTATAAAAAACATTGTTTTTAATTTCGTTGAAATTTGTTTTACTCGAAATGATTTCAACTTCTCCATTACACTCTTCAAAAAAGTTATTTGCAATAGTTGTATTACTTGGACTCATAGACGTAAAACTGCTTCCTAATTGAATCGTCTCTCCTCTTGCACCACCTTTTCTTGGTCTTGGCCCAAAATGATTATTTGTAATTTTATGATAATTTTTAATACTTTCTATTCCTTTTAAATCGACTCTAACAGTTGGCCCTCCATTTGTTTTTCCTGCTAAATAACAATGGTCTAATTGATTGTGTCTTCCATAAAACTGCACCCATAAATCGTCATTATCTCTTTCTAATTTATTAAAATCTACAATTACACAATTGGTAACTCTACAATTATTTGCAACGTTATTTTTATCTGTTCTAAAAGCAATTACATTTACTGTAGGAGAATATCCATTTCTAAAATGCAGACCACTTACTACTAAATATTCGCCACCAAAAGACAAATTAGAAACACCTTCAATAAAAACTTTACCAGGAGTTTCTGCTCTTAAAGTGATTAAATTGTCTTTTGTTCCTTTTGCAGAAAACTCAATTTCTACATCTTTCCAAACACCATCTTTTAAAACAATGTCGTCACCAGGTTTTGCATTTTTAATTGCATCATTTAATTCTGATGAATTTTTAACAAAAACTGAATTTGTAATCTCTTTATTACAAGAAATAAGTAGAAATAATAAATTAAAAGTTAGAAATAAATTCTTCATAAAATGAATATAATTAAGTAATAAAATGAATAAAATAACAAATTGGTTTACCAATTTGGTTTACCAAATATAGAAACTAAATTTGGTTTAATAAAATTTTTGGTTTAAAGTTAGAGATATTTACATAATATATCACTGTAAAAAACTTACATATTGTAATAACTATTGCTGCAAATAAAGAATTACTTCACGTAACATTTTAAAACTTTAACTGTAAAATTATTATTTTTAAAAACAATAAAATACAATCCTTTAGAAAGTTTAGAAACATCTATTTTATTGTTGTTTAATCTTTTTTCAATAGAAATTTTTCGACCAGAATAATCGTACATTTCTACGGAATTATAATTACCTGAATTCGCATTTTTAAACTCAACCTCTTTGGATGAAGGGTTTGGATACAAAAAAATATTCTCTGCTTTTTGTTTTAATACCTCCAAAGAAACTGAAAGCGTAGGTGGGTTTTCTTGTATACTAAAATCCGCAAACTTCACAATTTCATCTTGTAAATTTACTTGGTTATTTAAGCTTCTGTAAATCCCCCATTTTGGTCTTGCAAATTCTGCACCATCTTGCCAATTATCAATAGCATTATTGTGATAACTAAAAATTACTTCATTTGTAGCAATGTCTTTAATTTCTAGAGAATAGCTACCAGCATCACTAAATTTAATAGTTTCATTTACAGAAACCCATTTCCCTCTAAATAAATCTAAATTTGCAGTCTTTAAAGTTGTTTGGTTTGTTGTGGAAGTATGTCTTAACTCGAGTCTATCTGGATTAGATTTTCTTAACGTAAAAGATATCATTGGTATTGAGGCATAAGATCCCCCAACAGATTTTATTTGATGAATATGAGTGAAACTAGTTGATGGTTTAAAATCATCAGAAATCTTAAATTTCCATTTGTATTGAACTGTTTCTCCTTCATTTGCTTTTAAATTCTCTGGAGAATTATCATATGTTTTTATTTCATTTCTTTGTCTATCATCAACGCCTTCTTTACAACGATCGTCATCTGGTGTAACATGTATATAAAATCGGAATACATTTTTATTTAGTTCAGTATCGAAGACTTCATCTATATGTCTACCAAAAGCAGAGTGATTACAATCTGGAACTTCAACAACATCTCTATTTGGAAGTGCTAGAACAGAATTAATTAATTCATACGTATTTCCTGGTCCATCTGCTTCTAAAACAACTTGAGCGGGTATTACTTGAAAAAATAATATAAAAATTGATATAAAAATAAATTGTTTATTCATGTTAAAATTGGTTTACCAATTTAGATTCTCAAATATACATTTAAAAATTACAAAAAAAAGACAAGTATCTTCTATAAAGATGATCTTACATAACATTATCTCCTATTTTCTTGTATTTTATTAAAATAATAAATTAAACTTAATTACTAGAAATCAGATAAATAAAAAAAAATAGTAAATTAGTACATAAATAAAGTTTAAAAAAAGCAAAAAGTATTTGTAGGATTAACAAAACTTGTTATATTTGCACCGCTCTTATAATTACATATTATAATTAGCTAAAAGTTCATTAAAAAACATGACTGCGAAAGTAGCTCAGGGGTAGAGCATCACCTTGCCAAGGTGGGGGTCGCGGGTTCAAATCCCGTCTTTCGCTCTATTTCATATAATACCAATGCTGAAGTGGTGGAATTGGTAGACACGCTGGACTTAAAATCCAGTGGTCAGTAATGGCCGTGCGGGTTCAAGTCCCGCCTTCAGTACAAGAACCGTAACATTTATTTGTTACGGTTTTTTTGTTTTATAATAACTTCACAAAAAAGCACTCATAATTGACCGTTTACACCCCTATAATGAAAATATATTTTTATATTTTTAAGGAATCTAAAAACAACATTTCAAATTATGAGTAATTACCATATTAAACATTTAGAAGAATACTACCAAGTTTATAGAAAATCTGTTCGTGAACCAGAAAATTTTTGGGAAGAAATTGCTGAAGAACATTTTATATGGAGTAAAAAATGGGATAAAGTTTTAGAATGGGATTTCTCTAAACCGGAAGTAAAATGGTTTAAAGGAGCAAAATTAAATATCACAGAAAACTGTATTGATAGACATCTAGCAACTCGTGGAGATAAAACGGCTATTTTATTTGAACCTAATGACCCAAACGAACCAGCAGAAAATATTACTTATAAACAGTTACACATAAGGGTAAACCAGTTTGCTAATGTTTTAAAAGAAAATGGAATTAAAAAAGGAGACAGGGTTTGTATTTATGTTCCTATGATTCCAGAATTGGCAATTTCTGTTTTAGCTTGTGCAAGAATTGGCGCAATACATTCTGTAGTTTTTGCAGGGTTTTCATCTACAGCATTATCTACCAGAATTAATGATTCAGATTGTAAAATGGTAATTACTGCAGATGGTTCTTTTAGAGGTAAAAAAACAATTGATTTAAAAGGAATTGTAGATGAAGCTTTAGAAAGTTGTACTTGTGTAGAAAATGTTTTGGTAGTAAAGAGGATTAATTCTGACATTCATATGAAAGAAGGCCGTGACAAATGGTTGCAACCTTTATTAGACAAAGCTTCCACAGAATGTAAAGCAGAAATTATGGATGCAGAAGATCCATTATTTATTTTATATACTTCTGGTTCTACAGGAATGCCAAAAGGAATGGTACACACAACTGCTGGTTATATGGTTTATACAGCTTATACATTTAAAAATGCTTTTCAATATAGAGAAAATGATGTGTATTGGTGTACTGCAGATATTGGTTGGATTACTGGACACTCTTATATTGTTTATGGGCCTTTGGCAAATGGAGCAACCACAGTTTTGTTTGAAGGTGTGCCAAGTTATCCTGATTTTGGAAGATTTTGGGATATTGTAGAAAAACACAAAATAAATCAATTTTATACAGCACCAACAGCAATTAGAGCTTTGGCGAAACAAGGAACAGAATTAGTAGATAAATACGATTTATCTTCTTTAAAAGTATTAGGTTCTGTTGGAGAACCCATAAACGAAGAAGCTTGGCATTGGTATAATGACAATGTTGGGAAAAAGAAAAGTCCGATTATAGATTCTTGGTGGCAAACAGAAACTGGTGGAATTATGATTACTCCAATTCCTTATGTTACTCCAACAAAACCTACCTACGCAACTTTGCCTTTTATAGGGATTCAACCTGCTTTAATGGACGAAAATGGAGACGAATTAAAAGGAAACCAAGTAGAAGGAAGATTGTGTATTAAATTTCCTTGGCCAAGTATTGCAAGGACTATTTGGGGAAATCACCAACGTTATAAAGAAACTTATTTTTCTGCATTCGATAACATGTATTTTACTGGTGATGGAGCTTTAAGAGATGAAGTTGGGTATTACAGAATTACTGGACGAGTAGATGATGTAATTATTGTTTCTGGCCATAATTTAGGAACAGCACCAATTGAAGATTCCATAAATGAGCATCCTGCAGTTGCAGAATCTGCCATTGTTGGTTTTCCACATGATGTTAAAGGAAGTGCTTTGTATGGTTATGTAATTTTGAAAGATGCTGGGGAAAGCAGAAATCACGATAATTTAAGGAAAGAAATTAACCAAATTATTACAGAACATATTGGACCGATTGCAAAGTTGGATAAAATTCAATTTTCTGATGGTTTGCCAAAAACACGTTCTGGAAAAATTATGAGACGTATTTTACGTAAAATTGCTTCTAATGAAATGGATAATTTAGGCGATACTAGTACTTTATTAAATCCTGAAGTGGTACAAAACATTATTGATAATAGACTGTAAAAACCGTCTTAAAAAAGATAATAGCCAACAAGCTAGTATAGCCCTGATTGAAACGGCATCCTTTTTTCTATTTCAGAAAAAAGATATAGTGGAAAGCAGGAAATAGCTTCAAAAAAAAATAAACGCAATAAAAAAGAGCTGAAAAAATTTTCAGCTCTTTTTATACAATCTATAAATCCCCCAACTTATGATTGTTTCACTATGATATTAACTCAAACTTATTATGTAATTACCCTAAAACTACACTACAAAGAAACGATAGAAATAGCTTCTTTTTAAAAGATTTCGATGATTGTAATTGTAAGTTCGATGAATGGTAGGTTCCTTTAGTTTAAAGGATTTAAAAATATTAAAGTAAATTTAATTTTTTCATTAATTCACTTTTGTTAGATCTACTAACAGGAATAACGTTTTTTTTAATTAGCACGCTATTGTCTTCTATATCTATTATTTCTGATGTATTAATAATATAAGAACGATGAACTTTAAAGAATAATGAAGATGGAAGTTTCTCTTGAATTTTCTTTAACGTAGAATGTACAATGTAGCTTTTAGCTTCTGTTTTTATACTGATATAATCTCCTTTAGCCTCTATTAAAAAAATTTCAGGAATCTTAATTTTTACTAATCTTCTATCTACGTTTACATATAAATAATCAGAATTTTCTTTCGTTTTTGTATCTACAGTTTCTTCTTGCTTAAAGCTAGCTAATTTTTGTAAAGACTTGTTAAAACGTTCTAAAGTAATTGGTTTTAGCAAATAATCTACCACGCAATTGTATTCGAAAGCTTCTAAAGCAAAGTTTTTATCTGATGTAGTAAGAATGATTTTTGGTGGCGATTTTAATGTCTTGATAAAATCGAAACCTGAAAAAGTAGGCATATGAATATCTAAAAAAATAAGATCTATAGTATTCTCATTCAAGTATTTAATAGCGTCAATAGCTGAAGAAAACTCTTCTATTACAGAAACTTCTTCAGTTTTAGTACACAGCTGCCTTACAATTAACCTAGCTGTAGCATCGTCATCTATTATTATACAATTCATAAATTTTTAGAGGAAATTATTTATCCAATAAATATACGTGAATTTTGTTTAGAATATTTATAAAATTATCATATAATTTTACATCACCTTTCTTTAAATCTTTTTCGAATTTAGAAGCTAATTCTAGCCCTTTTTTAAAACCTAAAATACTTATTTTATGTTTTATTTTATGCACATTAACAGAAGCCTCAGTATAATTTTTACTGTCAAAATTTTTAGTAAATAATTGGTATTCTTCTGGAAATTCTTTTTTTAAGATGTTAATTAAACTTTCTTCAAAAGCAATATCTCCTCCAGAAAGTTCTTTTATGTAAGACAAATTAGGTGTTTCCATCTAAATTTAAGTAGTTTTATGTTCTTTGGAAATCAGCTTGTTTTGTTTCCAATATTTTAATAATGATTTTACTTTCTTTGCATACTTTGAGTATTGTGCAGGTTTTGTAAAATAACCCGAAATTCCGAAATCATAACATTTTTTTAATTCGTCTAAATCTTCTGAATTAGACATAATTATAATAGGAATGTTCTTAAACTCTGTGTTCGATTTTAATTCTGCCAAAAGTTCTAAACCATTCATTTTTGGCATGTGCAAATCTAAAATAATAATATCGAATGAAAATTCTATATTATTTAGAAAATATAATGCTTGTTTTCCATTTAATGCCTCTACAATATTAGATGCAGAGCCAATGTCTTTACAAACTTTTTTAAACTTTATTCTTTCAATTTCATCATCATCAATTAAAAGTATAGAAAGTGATTTCATTATAAAACAACAATTAAATTACAGGGGATACTGCAAAAATGAACTAAAAAAGTATAGCATTTATTTTTGTTAGTTTAATCGTTTTGTTTGCTTGACGAATGGTATCATTTTATAGACAAATAAAATTATATTAGGATTTGCCTGTTAATATGCTGTTCTAAAGAAATAAAAGTTTCTGTTCTTAATACGCCTTTTATATTCTGAATATCTTTGTTTAGCAAGTACATTAAATCCTCATTGTTTTTACATAAAACTTTTATAAAAACAGCATAATTACCTGTAGTATAATGACTTTCTACAACTTCAGGAATTGCTTTCAAGCTTTTTATTGTTGGTGCTAATTGACTTGAAGCATCTAAAAAAACGCCTATAAAAGCTGTTGTTGTATATCCCAAAGATTTAGGGTTTACAATCATTTTATAGCCTTCAATCAATTTAGATTTTTCTAATTTTTTTAAACGTTGATGAATTGCAGCGCCAGAAACTCCTACTTTTCTTGCAATACTTAACACTGGTGTTCTAGCGTCATTTATCAGCATTTTTATAATAGTTTTATCAATTCCGTCAATTTTCATCATAGATATTATTTAGCCTAAAGATAAAAAAAATAGAGAATACAAAGTGTATTCTCTATTTTAGATATAAAATTTTAAGTAAAATATGGAAATTTATTTCATTTCGAAATCTTCCATAAATTTAGTTGTGTAGTTTCCTGCAACATAATCTGGGTGATCCATTAATTGTCTATGAAAAGGAATTGTAGTTTTTACACCTTCAATTACAAACTCATCTAAAGCTCTTTTCATTTTATTAATTGCTTCTTCTCTGGTTTGAGCAGTAGTAATTAATTTTGCAATCATAGAATCGTAATTTGGCGGAATCATATAACCTGCATACACATGTGTATCCATTCTAACTCCATGACCTCCAGGAGAGTGAAAAGTTGTAATTTTTCCAGGAGCTGGTCTAAAGTTATTATAAGGATCCTCTGCATTAATTCTACATTCTATAGAATGCATTTGTGGATAATAGTTTTTACCTGAAATTGGCACACCAGCTGCAACTAAAATTTGCTCACGAATTAAGTCATAATTTACAACTTCTTCAGTAATTGGGTGTTCTACTTGTATACGAGTATTCATCTCCATAAAGTAGAAATTTCTATGTTTATCAACTAAAAACTCTACAGTTCCTGCTCCTTCATATTTAATGAATTCTGCTGCTTTTACTGCTGCAGTTCCCATTTTTTCTCTCAATTCATCTGTCATGAATGGAGAAGGAGTTTCTTCTGTTAATTTTTGATGACGTCTTTGTACAGAACAATCTCTTTCTGATAAATGACAAGCTTTACCAAAAGAATCTCCTACAATTTGAATTTCTATATGTCTTGGCTCTTCAATAAGCTTTTCCATATACATATCATCATTTCCAAAAGCAGCTTTAGATTCATGTCTTGCAGAATCCCAAGCGTCTTTTAAATCTTCAGGTTTCCAAACTGCACGCATTCCTTTACCTCCACCACCAGCAGAAGCTTTTAACATAACAGGGTATCCTGTTTCTAGTGCAACTTTTTCACAATCTTCAAAATCGACAATTACACCTTCACTACCTGGAACACAAGGTACGCCAGCAGCAATCATAGTAGACTTTGCATTTGCTTTGTCTCCCATTTGGTCTATCATTCTACCTGATGCTCCAATAAACTTAATATTATGCTCTTCACATAAATTAGAAAATTTAGCGTTTTCTGATAAAAAACCGTAACCAGGGTGAATTGCATCTGCATTTGTAATTTCAGCTGCAGATATAATGTTAGACATTTTTAAATACGATTCTGCACTTGATGGGGGGCCAATACAAACTGCTTCATCTGCAAATCTAACATGTAAACTTTCTGCATCTGCAGTAGAATACACTGCCACAGTTTTAATGCCCATTTCTCTACAAGTTCTAATAACACGTAATGCTATTTCACCTCTATTGGCAATTAATATTTTTTTAAACATAAGTCTTCAATTTTTCAATATTCAAAAAACAAACTCCTATGATATAATTAAGAGTTTGGAAATTAAAAATTGTGATTTATATTAAGATGGATCTACTAAAAATAATGGTTGATCGAACTCTACAGGAGAAGAATCATCAACTAAAACTTTAACGATTTTTCCTGAAATTTCAGATTCTATTTCGTTAAATAATTTCATTGCTTCGATAACACAAACTGTATCACCAACGCTTACTTCTGTTCCAACTTCAGCAAAATTTGGTTTATCTGGAGATGGTTTTCTATAAAAAGTTCCAATAATAGGAGACTTTATAGTAACATAGTTAGCTTCTGCACTATCTGTAACAATAGTAGTTACTGCTTCTGCAGCAGCTGGTGCTGCAACTGGTGCAGCTGCTTGTGGCATACTTGCCATAGGTGCAGCTTGTAAAATAGTGGTTTCTGTTTTACCAGAACCAGTTCTAATAGTAATCTTTATATCTTCCATTTCTAACTTTACCTCGCTTGCGCCAGATTTAGCTACAAATTTTATAAGATTTTGAATTTCTTTAATATCCATATTTCTTATTGTTTAATTGTTTGGTTTATGAATTATATGCCCATTTTACGTATGCAGCTCCCCAAGTGAAACCGCCACCAAATGCAGCAAAAATTAAATTATCTCCTTTTTTTAATTGGCTCTCATAATCTGCTAATAAAAGAGGTAAAGTTGCAGATGTTGTATTTCCATATCTTTGGATGTTCATCATTACTTTTTCAGATGAAACTCCTACTCTTTTTGCAGTTGCTTCAATAATTCTTTTATTTGCTTGATGTGCCACTAACCATTGAATGTCTGGTTCTGTTAAATTATTTCTAGTCAACATTTTTTCAGCAACATCTGCCATATTAGAAACAGCATATTTAAAAACTGTTTTTCCTTCTTGATATACAAAATGCTTATTAGCTTCAACTGTTTCTTTAGTTGTAGGCATTAAAGAACCTCCAGCTTCTATTCTTAAGAAATCTCTTCCAATACCATCGCTTCTTAAAAACTCATCTTGCAATCCTAATCCTTCATTATTTGGTTCAAACAAAACGGCTCCTGCTCCATCACCAAAAATAATACATGTTGCTCTGTCTTTATAATCTATAATTGAAGACATTTTATCAGCTCCAATTAAAAGTACTTTTTTATATCTACCAGATTCAATATAACTTGCAGCTGTAGACATACCGTATAAAAAACTAGAACATGCTGCTTGCAAATCGTAGCCAAATGCATTTACTGCACCAATTTCTGTTGCCACATATGCTGCAGTTGATGCTACTGGTAAATCTGGTGTAGCAGTTCCAACAATTACTAAATCTATTTCTTTTGGATTAATTTTTGATTTTTGCAATAATTCTTCCGCGGCTTTTATTGCCATGTAAGAAGTACCTAATCCTTCGCCTTTAAGTATTCTTCTTTCTTTGATTCCAGTTCTTGTAGTTATCCATTCATCATTGGTATCTACATAGGTTTCTAACTCCTTATTGGTTAAAACGTATTCAGGAACATATTTCCCTACTGCTGTGATTGCTGCAGTGATTTTAGTCATAATTATTGTTTGTTGTCCAAGTATATGGAAATTCAAAAGTAATGAAAATTATTTCACTTTTTAGAAGAAAAGTTGTCAAAAACAATCACTTTTACTTTAAAAACGCAAAAAAACCCTCGATTTCGAGGGTTTTTTATACTGTCTAATTTTTTTCTATGCTTCTGCTGCTGCAGATTCTAAAACCACTTGACCTCTGTAATATAATTTACCTTCATGCCAGTGAGCTCTGTGATATAAATGCGATTCTCCAGTTGTTGGATCTGTTGCAATTTGTTGAGCTGATGCTTTATAATGTGTTCTCCTTTTATCTCTTCTTGTTTTGGATATTTTTCTTTTAGGATGTGCCATTTTATGTCTTTTTTTCTGTTATTAAATTCTTTAATTTATCCCACCTTGGGTCTGTTGTTTCAACAGTTTTTTCTACTTTTATTTCTAATTCTTCTAATTTATTTAATGCTTCAGATTCCATTGTACCATCCAAAACTTGTGGATGAACTCTTTTATTAGGAACTGCTAACACAATCATTTCATAAATAAATTGCGCTACACTAAATTGATACACTTCATGAGGAAGAATTAAAATATCTTCATTTTCATCATTATATTCTGGACCAAACTTAACAACTAAAGGCAATTCTGAAGTTATTTCTTGATCATAAAACTCACCTGAAACATCACAAGGAACATTTACAGTTCCTGAAGCAACAAAGTTAAGTTCGAATAATGTACTTTTTTTAACAAATTCTAATTCAATATTTATATTCGAATTTTCGTATTCATCAAAATTGTAAAGTGCAAAGAACGTGTTGTCAATATTATATTCAAATAAATGCCTTCCTTCTTTTAATCCTACAAACGGTATGTTGAATTGTTTCAAGTCTTTCATTATCAAACATCAATTGAGCGTGCAAAGATATAAAAAAATGTTTTTATACACTCTTTTATATTAAAAATTTATTTTATAATTATTTACCTTACTAACAGTGGGTTTTTTGTTAGTTCTTTATATTCTTTTCTATTCTTAAAAATTTGAATGGCAGCAAATAAAGCTTGTGTAAATGACGAAGAGCTTGCAATATTTTTACCTGCAATATCAAAACCTGTACCATGGTCTGGAGAAGTTCTAATTTCACTTAAGCCTGCCGTAAAATTAACTCCGTTACCAAAAGAAAGCGCTTTAAATGGTGCTAATCCTTGGTCGTGATAAGCTGCTAAAACTCCGTCAAACTGTTTGTAGGTTTCTGAACCAAAGAAGCCATCTGCCGCATATGGCCCAAAGACAAGTTTACCAGTTTCTTTAATTTCTTCTATTGTTGGCTTTATAATTTCATCATCTTCTTTACCAATTACACCATTATCTCCACAATGAGGATTTAAACCTAAAACCGCAATTTTTGGTTTATTAATTCCAAAATCTTGCTTTAACGAAGTATACATTGTATCTACTTTTTCTTTAATTAGTTCTGGTGTAATTGTTTCTGCAACTTTAGAAATAGGAATATGTCCAGTAATTAAACCTATTCTTAATTCATCTGTCATTAAAATCATTAAACTTTTTCCTTCTAAATTAGCTTCTAAATATTCTGTATGACCTGGAAAATTAAATTCTTCTGATTGAATGTTTTCTTTATTAATTGGTGCCGTTAACAAAACATCAATTGTTTTCTCTTTTAAATATTTTACTGCAGACGCTAATGATTTTGCAGCATATTCTCCAGAAATTTTAGTTGAATTTCCTAATTCTACTGCAACATCCTCTTTCCATATATTTAATAAATTAATTTTATTATGATTTAGTTGACTCAAAGAAGTAATTCCATGAACTGGAACTTCTGAATTGAATGCTTTTTTGTGGTAAGAGATTATTTTTGTTGCACCAAATATTACTGGCGTACAAAACTCTAACATTCTTTTATCTTGAAATGTTTTTAGAATAACCTCTATACCAATTCCGTTTAAATCTCCAATTGAAATTCCAACTATAATTTTATCAGATTTATCCATAGTAACTCTTGTAATATTAGTATTTTTGATTTGTGCAAAAGTAACCAAAATTTAATGATATGTTTACCGGAATTATAGAAACACTTGGCGAAGTTAAAAATCTTGTTAAAGAACAAGATAATCTTCATTTAACAGTAAAAAGCAACATCACAAATGAGTTAAAAATAGATCAAAGTGTGGCTCACAATGGTGTCTGTTTAACAGTTGTAGCTATAAAAAATGATGAGTACACTGTTACTGCCATTAAAGAAACGTTAGAAAAAACGAATATAGGTAATTTGAAAATTAATGATTCAATTAACCTAGAACGCGCTATGAAATTAGGCGATAGATTAGATGGACATATTGTACAAGGTCATGTAGATGAAACTGGAATTTGCACTAATATTATAAATGAAAACGGAAGTACTGTTTTTACTTTTTCCTATAACTCTGATAAAAACAATATTACCATAGAAAAAGGTTCTATAACTATAAATGGTGTTAGTTTAACAGTTGTTAATTCTAAAAAAGCAGCGTTTAGTGTAGCAATAATACCTTATACTTTAGAAAATACAGGTTTTAAGAATATTAAATTGGGGGATATTGTTAATTTAGAATTTGATGTTATTGGCAAATACGTAGCTAGGTTAACTACTTTATAAATTATCTTTAATCTTTTTCACTCCAAAAATTAAACCAGAAATCAATAAAAAAAGAAGGCCTCCATCAACTGGTAAACCAGGTGGTGGTGGTGGTGGCATTGGTGGTGGCACAACTTGTCCACTAACCGTGCATATTAAGACAAACACTAATAATAGTGTAAGATATTTTCTTTTCTTCATTTTATCCCCCCAGATTAAAATTTTGAAATTTGTATGTATTATTTCTGCAAATATATAATTTTTTATCGATTATACCTTGCAGATAAAAGTGGTCCCACTTGGGCTCGAACCAAGGACCCTCTGATTATGAGTCAGATGCTCTAACCAACTGAGCTATGGGACCTAATTATTGGGTGCAAATGTACTATTTATTTTAAATAATTTAATAATTTATTGTGTTTTTTAAGAAAAAAAACCTTGATTTGTATTTTAATACCAATTATGAAACTCTTTACAAGCATCTTATCTCTTCTTTTATCCTTTCAAATTTCTGCACAATTAGTAGAAAAATCAAGCGAAATTGGCGTAAACCATCTATTTAACGATTTAGCAAATATGGGAGGTGGCGCAGTTTTTTTCGATTATAATAATGATGGCTGGGAAGACTTATATATATCTGGAGGTATAGACGAAGACTCTCTTTACAAAAACAAAGGTGATGGAACTTTTGAAAAAATTAACAACATTGGACTTTCTGCAACTGGTGATTATAATACAACATCAGTTGTAAGTGGAGATATTAATAATGATGGTTTTAGAGATTTATTTATTACAACATGGAGAGAAAACCAAGGCGCAAGTGGTTTCGGTAGAAATCTTTTATTTATAAATAACGGAAATGAAACTTTTACAGAAGCTGGAACTTCTTGGGGATTAACAGAAAAAAGCTTCTCAATGGGAGCTAATTTGTTAGATTATAATAACGATGGTCTTTTAGATATTTATGTAATTAATTATCAAAAAAGCTTAAGTACTGTAACTAATTCAAATGGTGATGTTGTAGGTTTTAATGCAGAATGCTATGAGAATTTTTTCTATGAAAATAACGGAAATAATACTTTTACAGAAAAAGCAGCGGCTTTAGGAATTGACAATGATGGATGTGGTTTAGCAACAATGCCTACAGATTATAATAAAGATTTTAACCAAGACATTTATATTGCAAATGATTATGGTGCTTTTAATGTACCAAATACGCTTTACAAAAACAATGCTTCTGGAACTAGCTTTTCTGATGTTTCATCTTCTACAAAAGCTAATGTAGCAATATATGCTATGGGTATTTCTTCTGCAGACATTGATAAAGATGAAGATTTCGACTATTACATCTCCAACCTAGGTAGAAATGTTTTATTACAAAATGATGGTAATAATGTTTTTAAAGATATAGCTACCTCTGCCGGTGTAGAAAACACATTTTCATTAGACGGAAATGGATTATTTAGCACAAGTTGGGGAACCGCCTTTTTAGATATTAATAATGACACTTGGCCAGATTTATTTGTTGCAAACGGAAGGGTACCTGCTGCACCTTTTATTGGCACAGGAGACAGTGACCCAAACTACCTTTTTACTAATAATGGTGATACTACTTTTACACAAACCAAAGTGAGCGTTAACAATAGAGATAAAGGAAGAGGAATGGCATATGCAGATTACGACAAAGATGGAGATTTAGACCTAATTGTTGTTGTTTTAAAAGGTTCTGCAAGTGCTAATCCAAAAACTACTTTTTTTCAGAATCAACTAAACCCAACAGGAACTGATGGTAAAAATTGGATTCAATTTAAATTAGAAGGACAAACCATAAATAAAGATGCTATAGGTGCAAAAGTAATTTTAACTGTTAATGGCGAAAAACTTATTCAAGAAGTTCATGGACAAGGAAGTCATGCAAGTCAGCACTCTTTAGTACTTCATTTTGGCTTGGCAAACAACAGTGTTGTTTCTAATGTTGAAATCCAATGGTCTGCTACATCTAAACAAAGCTTTACAAATATTAATGGAAATAAAAGATATGAGCTAAAAGAAGGTGGCACATTAAGTATAGATACTAATCCTGTTCTAAAAAATAAAGAAATCTCTGTACACCCAAATCCAGTTAAAGATTATTTATCTATTAATAACATTAATGAAAAAAGTACATTTACCATCAGTACAATAGATGGTAAAATTCTAGTAAAAAACCTTTTAAAAGTTGATGAAAAAATAGACTTAACTTACCTAAAGACTGGTGTCTATATGTTGCATATTTTTAACAAGAAACAGAATTTTAATCAATTAATTATAAAAAATAATTAAATAGATCTGTTCATTAACCACAATCCAAAATTCTTAAGATTCGTTTTATCAGCATCTTTAATATCCATTTTGGCCAAAGTATCAAATGCTTTTTGAGTATAATTCTCTATTTGATCTTTTACTAAATTAGGAATATCATACACTTTAAAAATCCTTTTAACATCTGCAATTTTAACCGTATTTTCTTTTAGTTTCTTTCTGTAAAGATATTTTAACTTTCCTTTATCATGATCATTAGAAACTTCTAACGCTTTTAAATATAAATACGTTTTTTTATTTTCAATAATATCTCCACCTACTTGTTTCCCGAATGTTTCTGGATTCCCAAAAGTATCTAAATAATCGTCTTGTAGTTGAAAAGCCAAACCTAAGTTTAACCCAAAATCGTAAATTAAATTTGCATTTTCATCATTGGTTTCTGCAACAATTGCACCCATTTTTAAAGCCGCTGCAACTAAAACCGATGTTTTTAAACGAATCATATTAATATATTCGTCTATGGTAACATCACTTCTTGTTTCAAAATCTACGTCTAATTGTTGACCATCACAAACTTCTAAAGCAGTTTTACTAAATAATTTTGCTAATTTCTGAAAAACAACAGGCTCGTAATTCTCAAAATATTGATATGCCAAGATTAACATTGCATCTCCAGAAAGAATTCCAGTATTTAAATCCCATTTTTCATGAACAGTTGCTTTACCTCTTCTTAAAGGTGCATCGTCCATAATATCATCATGAATTAAAGTAAAATTATGAAAAACCTCAACAGCTAAAGCGGCTGGCAATGCTTTCTTATGACTAGAAGAAAAAATATCTGCCGCCATTAAAGTTAAAACTGGGCGAATTCTTTTACCTCCTAATTGTATGATATAATCAATTGGTTCATATAAATTTTTAGGCTCTCTAACCCAATTTTTTGATTCTAAATAAGTTAGAAATTCTTTCTGATAATGTAAAATGTCCAAATCTATAATTTTTGGTAAAAATAATGTAAAGATTTTTCTCTTCGATATCTAATTGTTAAAAAATATTTAAAACTTTGGAAACTTTTATTGTTTCTAAAGTTTCCTTATGTATATTTGCACCCGAATTATGAAAGAAAAAATAATAGAAAAATCGACAGAACTATTCTTAAATTTAGGTTTTAAGAGTGTTACTATGGACGAAATAGCGAGTTCGTTAGGGGTTTCTAAAAAAACAATTTACAAGTATTTTAGTAACAAAACAGCACTTGTTTCTGCAGTGACAGATTTTATGTTTATAAATATTTCTACAGGAATTAATATGATTTGTGAACTAAAAAAGAATCCTATTGATGAAATTTTTGATATTAAACGATTTGTAATGTCTAATTTAAAAGACGAAAAATCATCTCCACAATATCAATTACAAAAATATTACCCTAAAATCTTTGCTTCCATTAAAAAGAAACAATTTGAAGTAATGCAAGAATGTGTAATAGAGAACCTAAATCACGGTAAAAATCAAGGTTTATATAGAAAAGAAATTGATGTTGAGTTTATTTCACGCATCTATTTCTCTGGAATGATGTCTATTAAAGACAAAGATATTTTTCCTTTAAATGATTACTCTATGAACACTCTAATGGACAATTATTTAGAATACCATTTAAGAGGAATTTGCACAGAAAAAGGAATACAACAATTAAAAAATCAACTAAATCAGAAATAAAAACAAAATGAAAAAAATACTATTGATGTTTTTTATTAGCTCATTTTATTTGAGTTTAAATGCTCAAGAAAAACAAATGAGTCTTTCTTTAGAGGAAGCAATTAATTTTGCTTTAGAGAATAGTTATAACACAAAAACATCTCAAAACGACATACTTTCTGCACAGAAAAAAGTTTGGGAAACCACCACAATTGGTTTGCCACAAATTGATGCGAAAATAGATTATCAGAATTTTATAAAGCAACCTGTTACAATTGCAGATATAAATGGAGATGGAACAAATGAAGAATTTGTTTTTGGAACCAAACAAAATATGAATGCCTCAGTTACTTTAAGACAATTATTGTTTGACGGCTCTTATTTAGTTGGTTTGCAAGCATCTAAAACTTATTTAAAAATTTCTGAACAAGCAAATATTAAAACTGAAATGGTAACTAAAGAAGCTGTTATAAATGCTTATGGTAATGTTTTAGTTAGTGAAAACACCATTTCAATTTTAGAAAGAAATATTAAAATTCTTCAGAAAAACTATAATGATGCAAAAAAAATCTATGAAAACGGATTGAATGAAGAGGAAGATGTAGAGCAATTAGAAATTACTTTAGGGAGTTTAAAAAATCAGCTTGGTAATGTTGTTAGGATGAAAGATATCGCATACCAAATGCTAAATCTTTCTATTGGAAGTTCTATTGACACAGAGCTAACTTTAACTGATAGTTTAGACTCTTTAACGATGCAAAATATCGATTTAGGTATTATTGCAACAGAGTTTAATGTCGATAATCATATCGATTTTAAAATTGCAGAAAACGATCGTGAATCTAAACGTTTATTGGTGAAGTTAGAACAAAGTAAAGCTTTACCTAGCTTAAGTGCTTTTGTTAATTACGGTGCTCAAGCAAATTCAGATTCTTTTACGTTTTTAAAAAGCGACCAACGTTGGTTCGATTCTTCATTATTGGGTGTAAGTCTAAACATTCCTATTTTTAGTAGCTTGGGGAGAAGTGCAAAAACTGCACAAGCAAAAATCGATTTAGAAACTGCAGATTTACGTTTGCAAGAAACAAAGCAACGTTTAAGTTTACAAGCTCAAAAAGTAAAAAACGATTATCAATTTAGTATCGAAAACTATCAAACATCAAAAAGAAACCTTGCTTTATCAGAAAGAATAGAAAAGAAACAAAGAATTAAATTTTTCGAAGGTATTTCTACAAGTTTCGATTTATTACAAGCACAAAACCAATTATATACACAGCAGCAAAACTACATACAATCTATGTTAGATGTTATCGCTAAAAAAGCTGCATTAGAAAACGCATTAAACTTACCAATCAAATAATTACAACCATGAAAAAAATATATTTAGTAATATTAGTAACGCTTGTTTTTGCTTCTTGTGGAGATAAAAAAGAAGTTTCGGTTGATGAAATTTTAGCTACAAATGATGTTGCTCAAATTAAATCGAAAAAAGCAGATTTAGATGCAAAACAACAAGAATTAGCAACTGAATTAAAAAAGTTAAATGACAAGTTAGAAGAGTTTAATGTAGACAAAAACATCCCTTTAATTACCACTTATACAGTTAAAGAGGAAGTTTTTACACACTTTATTGAGTTACAAGGAAATGTACAAACAAAACAAAACGTTTTAATCTACCCAGAAATGCCTGGTATTTTAGAAAGTGTTTATGTTAAAGAAGGACAAAAAGTTTCTAAAGGACAGGTTTTAGCAAGAATTGATGATGGAGGAATGTCTTCTCAATTAGCACAATTAGAAGCAAATGCACAATTAGCAAAAACAACTTACGAACGCCAAAAAAGATTATGGGATCAAAAAATTGGTTCAGAAATTCAGTTTTTACAAGCAAAAACTTCTTATGAAGCGCAAACAAGTGCTGTAAAACAACTAAAAAGTCAGTTAGGAAAATCTACAATTAGAGCTCCTTTTTCTGGAATTATAGACGATGTTTTTAAAGAAAGAGGAACTGTTGTTGCTCCAGGAATGGGTGCAGAAATTTTTAGAATTGTAAACTTATCTAACATGTATATAGAAACAGAAGTTCCAGAAACATACATTGGTAGTATTACAGAAAACAAAGATGTGGAAGTTAATTTTCCTGTTCTTGGAGAAACTGTAAATTCTAAAATTAGACAAGTTGGAAATTTTATAAACCCTAATAACAGATCTTTTAAAATTGAAATCGGAGTTCCTAATTTAAAAGGGAAAGTAAAACCTAACTTAACTGCAAGGTTAAAATTAAACGATTACACAAACCCAAATGCCATTTTAATTCCACAATCTATTATTTCTGAAAACGCAAAAGGAGAACAGTTTATCTATATCATAAAAGATAAAAAAGACAATAATGAAGCTGTTGCAGAAAGATTAATAATTAAAACTGGAAAAACGCAAGGAGACATGATTGAGGTTACAAAAAATCTTGGTGCGGATTCAGAAATTATTATTGAAGGTGCAAGAAGTGTAAATAACGGTCAGGCTGTAAAAGTGATTAATAAAAAGTAATAAAATGGCGGATAAAAATAAACAAGTAGATAAAGAGTTTAAACTTTCGTCTTGGGCAATAAATAATAAAACAACTATTTATGTCGCAATGTTTTTGATTCTTTATTTAGGAATCTCGGCATATTTTACAATGCCAAGAGAAAATTTTCCTGAAATAAACGAAACCAAAATTTACATTAGTTCTGTATATCCTGGAAACACTGCAGAAGATATAGAGAAATTAGTTACAAATCCTTTAGAAGATAGGCTAAAATCGGTAAGTAATGTGGTTAAAATTACCTCAACTTCTCAAGAAGATTATTCTATTATTACTGTAGAGTTTGACGAGAAAATTGATGTAAAAGATGCAAAACAGAAGGTAAAAGACGAAATAGATCAAGAAACAGCAGGTGAAGACTGGCCAACTTTTAATGGTGCAAAAGTAACACCAAATGTTTTTGAGTTGAGTATGTCTGAAGAAATTCCGATTCTTAATATTAATATTTCGGGAAATTACCCAGTTGCAAAACTGAAAGAATATGGAGAATACTTACAAGATGAAATTGAAGATTTAACGGAAATTAAAAAAGTAGATATTCGTGGAGCACAAGAAAAAGAAGTAGAAGTTGCTGTAGATATTTACAAAATGATGGCTGCAAAAGTTAGTTTCGATGATATTACAAACGCTATAAATCGTGGAAATGTAACCATGTCTGCTGGTAATTTTATTACAAGTCAGCAAAGAAGAACCATTAGAATTATTGGTGAAATAGAAAAACCATCTGATTTAGGAGATTTTGTAATTAAGGCAGAAAATGGGAATCCTATTTACTTAAAAGATGTTGCAGAAATTTTCTTTAGAGACAAAGACAAAACAACCTACGCAAGAGAAAATGGCGAAGCTGTTGTAATGTTAGATGTTAAGAAAAGATCTGGTGAAAACATGGTTGCTGCAGCAGATAAAATTGGTAAAATTGTAGCACAAGCAAAACAAAATCATTTTCCACCAGATTTAAAAGTAACTATTGCAAACGATCAATCTCCAAAAACAATTGGGCAAGTAGACGATTTGGTAAACAATATCATCTTTGGAGTTATTTTGGTAGTAATTGTTTTAATGTTTTTCCTTGGTTTTAAAAACGCCATTTTCGTTGGTTTTGCAATACCAATGTCTATGTTTATGTCTTTAATGATTTTAGGCGGATTAGGCTACACCTTAAATACAATGGTACTTTTTGGTCTTATTATGGGACTTGGAATGCTGGTAGATAATGGAATTGTGGTTGTAGAAAACGTCTACAGATTAATGGACGAAGAAGGAATGACCAGAATTGAAGCTGCCAAAAAAGGTATTGGAGAAATTGCTTTTCCTATTATTATTTCTACTGCAACTACTGTTGCAGCATTTATTCCTTTGGGTCTTTGGCCAGGAATTATGGGACAGTTTATGGTAATTTTACCAATAACTTTATCTATTGTTTTAGGTTCATCATTATTTGTTGCGATTTTCTTTAACTCTGTTTTAGTTTCTCAATTTATGAGTACAGAAGATAAAGACATGCCATTAAAAAGCATTATCAAATTAACAAGTATTATGGCAATTATTGGGTTGTTCATTTTCTTCTTTGGAGGCGAATACAACGCTTTAGGTACTTTAATGATTTTCACTGCAATTATGTTGTGGGTTTATAGACTATTCTTAAGAAAAGCTGCAAATTATTTTCAGAAAAACACGTTGGTTACTTTAGAAAATTGGTATGGAAGACAATTGAAAAAAGCATTATCTGGCTGGACTCCTTATGTTTTAGTTACTGGAACTTTTATTTTATTATTTGTAGCATTTGCAGGTTTTGGTTGGTCTGTAGGTGAACAAAGAACAAAAATCGAGTTTTTCCCAGATAACAAACCAAACCAAATTATTGTTTATATCGAGTATCCTGAAGGAAC
This sequence comes from Polaribacter pectinis, assembly GCF_014352875.1. Taxonomy (NCBI): domain Bacteria; kingdom Pseudomonadati; phylum Bacteroidota; class Flavobacteriia; order Flavobacteriales; family Flavobacteriaceae; genus Polaribacter; species Polaribacter pectinis. The sequence continues at coordinate 3,124,991 of NZ_CP060695.1, read as the reverse complement.
AGATATTGAGAAAACAAACCAAATTACTAAAGAAATAGAGCAGAAAGTTTACGGTGTTTTAAACCAAGATATGTACATCAAAAATGGTGAAAATTTCATGGTAGAAAGTACAGTTTCTCAAGTTGGTGAAGGTGCAGGAAATCCACAAACAGATGGAGGTTCTTCTGCAGAAATGCCTCATAAAGGAAAAATTACTGCTTCTATGCGTGAGTACAAATATAGAAATGGAGAAGACAGTGAAATTCTACGTCAGAAAGTACAAGCTGCTTTGGTTGGTATTTATCCTGGAGTTTTAATTTCTGTTGAAAAAGATGCAAATGGACCACCTGCTGGTGCACCAATTAATATAGAATTGAATGGTGAAGATTACGAAGAATTAATTTTTACAGCAGAAAGAATGCGTGACTATTTAAATACGCAAAGTATTTCTGGTGTTGATGAATTAAAGATTGATGTAAATAAATCGAAACCTGGAATGCAAGTTTTGGTAGATCGTAAAAAAGCAGGTGAATTAGGTGTTTCTACAGGACAAGTTGGGCAACAATTAAGAGCTTCCATTTTTGGAAATAAAGCCGGTATTTACAAAGAAAACGGAGAAGATTACGATATTTATGTTCGTTTTAACGAAGATGATAGGTATGATAAAAGTGCTGTTTTTAATCAGAAAATAACGTTTAGAGACCCAGCTTCTGGTAAAATAAAAGAAATTCCTGTTTCTGCTGTTGCTACTCAAACCAATAGTTCTGGTTTTAGTGCCATTAAACATAAAAACGTAAAAAGAGTAGTAACTGTTTATTCTGCATTGTCTCCTGGAGAAACAGATGCTGGTGCTGTTGTTGCGAAGATTCAGAATTCGATGAAGAATTTTAAAGACTTGCCTAAAGGAATTAAAATTGATTATACTGGACAAATTGAAGAACAAAACAAACAAATGAACTTTTTGGTTGGTGCGTTTTTTACAGGTTTAATGTTGATTTTCTTCATCTTAATTTTCCAATTTAATTCGGTTTCTAAACCAGGAATTATAATGTTGGCAATCTTTTTAAGTTTCATTGGAGTTTTTGGAGGTTTGGTTATTTCTGGAGCACCTTTTGTTATTATGATGACCATGGTTGGTATTATTTCACTGGCTGGAATTGTAGTAAATAACGGAGTTGTATTATTAGATTATGCACAACTATTAATTGACAGGAGAAAAATACAAGATGGTGTTGCAGATGAAGATTATTTACCTTTAAACAGTTTATTCGAATCTGTAGTTAAAGCTGGTAAAGCACGTTTGAGACCTGTTTTATTAACAGCAATTACTACTATTTTAGGATTAATTCCTTTAGCTATTGGTTTAAATATTAACTTCTTCACCTTGTTTAGCGAGTTTGATGCCAATATTTATATGGGTGGTGACAATGTTGTTTTCTGGGGACCTTTAGCAAAAACAGTAATTTATGGATTGTTAATCGCGACTTTCTTAACATTGATTGTAGTGCCTATTTTATTCTTCTTAATTACAAAGCTGAAAATGAGAATAAAAGGACAATTACCTCATCAATTAGAAAAGCAAAAAGAAGAATTAATCTTTAACATGGACAAAAGATTAGATGAGAAAAATCAAATCTAAAATACGTTAGAAGAGAATATTATATATTAAAAAAGGGTTAAAACGTATTCAGTTTTAACCCTTTTTAATTTTGTTAAATATCAATTAGTTTTTGTAGACTTTGTTTACTAACAATTTGCCATTTTCCAACATCGTTTTCACTATAAAAATAGAGTTCGATTTTAAGTTTTTAGAATCAATTATAATATTAGAAGTATCATTTTCTGATTTAAAAATTTCTTCTCCTAATAAATTATAAATAGCCACATTAGTAATAACATTGTTATTTAAAGTTTTTAAAACAAGTCTATTTGTTTGATTTTGAATCTGAATATTATTTACCAGCTCACTATTATCATCAACGTCTAAACTACCACCTTCAGCAATTAAAACAAGAGAGAAACGATCATTAAATTCTCCGTCTTCAAAAGTTGAAAAAACATAATCTGAATATTTTAAATCGTGAGCAATATCTAAATTTTTATCTACTATATAAACAGTAGTATTTTCTATTTTTCCTTCAACTTTATCAATAGAAATGGTAAAGTCTCCAAAAGTATCAGAAGAAAAACCTAAAGGAATAATTTCAGATTCTTTTAAAGGAGATTTTCCTTGTATACCAAAGTGCTTGTCATTTAAAATTGAGTATAGGTTTAAGCTCGATTTTCCAGAAAAACGTATACCATCATATTTATTGTCTTCATTGTCTGTAGCATCCTCTAAAAAACCAATTAAAATTTGACTAAATGATTTTTCATTGTTTATATTCAACCAAATTCTATCTGTGGTTTCTTCTTTTTGTTTTTTAGTTGAACTACTTCTAAAGAAAGAAGTATTATTCCCAGCAATTCTCATTCTATTTGTAAAGTTTAAAGAACTAGACAATGCTTGTACAAAAAAACCTTGCGCAGAGGCTATATTACCATCTGGTACTGCACCTCCTGTAGCTGCTGCACTACCTGCACCAACACCACCAACACTGTTATACATTGCATAATCATCTTCTGTATTTGCTTCTGTACCATCTTCTGGGGTATTATGTGTCCAAAAATAAATTGTCCCACCAATATTTGCAACATTGTCATCTAAAAAAGTATCTGCATCAATTGCTGAAGGATAAGGATTTCCTACTAAATTCCAATCGTTATCTGCATTTCCATCGGAAGTAAAACCTAAAGCAACAGGAATATCTCCATTGTTAAATGGAGCGCCTGTAAAAGTTGCAAGTTGAGGGCCTGGATAAGTACCATAACTTGGCCCTTCTAAAGAATATCCAATTCCTGGGTTCATAGCTGTAGCAGGACTTCCTAATATATAACTTTGCGAACCTGCATCAAAAGAATAAAGCAAATGTGCACTTGTAGCAACCGCTGCAAAAGTTGCAGATGTTATTGGTGAAGACCAATAAGTAAAAACGTGGGCAGAAGATTGAGAACTTGTTTCTCTTTTTACTGTATAATCTGTACCAGAATTCATACCATCTGATATAACTTGTACAACAGAACCTCCACTTTCCACAATAATTGTTCCATTGTTTTTAATATCTTCATCTACAGTAACTGTTGCTCCATTATTTACTGTTAATGTATTTCCTGAATTTACTTGGCAAGTACATGTTTCGAATTCTGTAGAAGGAGTAGCTGTGTAATTATCATCTATAATTGTAAACACAAATTCTGAGCCAGGAATACTCCAAGTACCTGCACTATAAGTAGATTTAAAGGTACCTCCAAAAGTTTGGTTTGTAGTATTATTAGCTATCCAATTACCTTTGGTTGAAATACTTTTTAAAATTTGAGCTTTTGTTCCAGCAGTTGAACCATTATACTTGTAATTATCTTGATGTATTAAAGCTACTGCTGTTTCACCATCTTCTAAACCTAAAGGTAGAGCGGATTTTTTTGTAGCGTTAGATTCTCCTGGTAAAAAAATTGGCTGCCATTGACCACTTGGACCTCTTGAATTTAAGGCATACACAAAAGAAGGAGAGGCTAAAGTACCTTGATAAGCAATTACTTGATCACCACCATTTGTATTTAAAGAAATGTTCGTAAATGTAAAAGTTATTATTTCACCACATGAAATGTCTGTAGCTGCAGTCCAAACATCTACACCTTCAGTAGTCCTAAAAGTATTATTACTATACCAACCATTATCAGTAAAATTAATAGTCGTTCCAGATTCCATACTTCTTAAAGCTACAAATTTCATAACTTCTGTACCTGCATTCCCTGTAGAATTATACTGCAAAAAAGCAATATCACCAGCTTGTAATGTTGTTTGAGAAAACAGTATATTTGAAAGTAAAATGAATAGAATAAATGTTATTTTTCTTTTCATAAGTGGGAATGTTTTATAAAATGCAAAAGTAAAAAGAATTAAATTATTGTGTGTTAAAGTTATATGAAATTAAAAAAATCTTTTACGGTTGATGAATTAAAACGCAAATTAGAAAACTATTGTGTATATCAAGATAGATGTCACAAAGAAGTAGAGCAAAAAATGCGCGATTATAATTTAATTCCTGAAGCTAGAGAAATGATTCTTTTAAGTTTAATGAAAGATAATTTTTTAAACGAAGAACGTTTTTCAAAAAGTTTTGCCAGAGGGAAATTCAGAATAAAAAACTGGGGAAAACAACGAATTGTAAGAGAATTGAAGTTTAGAGATATTTCTGCCTATAATATAAAAACGGCTTTAAAAGAAATTGATGAAACAGAATACATTGAAACCATTTACAGAATTACAGAAAATAGAAATGAAGTAATTTCTGAACCAAATATTTACAAAAGGAAGAAAAAATTAATTGACTTTTTAATGCGTAAAGGCTTCGAAAATGAATTAATTTACAAAGTAGTAAATGAAGTTGTTTCGTAGTTTCAACTTTCCTAAAAAACGATAATCTGTAATTCGTTTTTTAGCAAAAAAGAGAATTCAAATAAAACTATTTTTGAAATCTTTTCAAGAAAATAGAATCGTTCTTTTTCTTTGCAGAAATTACTGCTTCAATATCTTCATTTGGTATTGAAACGGACAATACATAATGTTTAATTTTCCAAGAATTATTAATATTTTCTAAAACTCCAGAACCTCTACAAGTTCCCATTTGGGTATTTAGCAATTCATCAAACCAAGCAAAATCACCTGTGTTATTTATAAAAATATTTCTTTCTAAAGTTGTAAAACTCCAAGCTTTTCCTTTATCAAAATATGGTTTACTAAAGGCTTCAAATTGTTTTTTGTTCCAGTTTTCTGTTGCATCTGTTCCTATAAAAACAGAATTATCATCCATTTTATCAAAATAACTATTAAAATCTGCTTTAGAAGCTGCTTGATGCCAATTTTTTAGCACTTTACTTATTTTCTTTTTATGAAGAGATTTTGTTTTTAAGTCTAAAGTTTTGATTTCATTTTTTTGGTTACAACCAAATAAAATCAACGAAAATGTAAGAAAGATTAAGATATTTTTCATAATTTATTAGTTTCTACTTTTCTTTTTTTTTGCTTTATAATCAATAGGCGGACCTTCATATTGCACCTTTTTCTTTAAGTCTTTTTCCTTTATCATATCCTCTATAGATTTTTTAGAAATACTATCAATTTTTGTTGAATCTATTCCAATAAAATCTAAATTTACATCAATTGCATCTTCAAAACGTTTTTTAGAAAGAATGGTATTTATTTTAGTGTTTACTGCAGAAAAAGCAACTATAGTCTTATCTACTTGCGCATTAATTTCTTCTGTTTTTATAGCTGGTATAAATGTTAAATCTGCCAATCTTAAAACTTCATTATTAAGAATATTTACTCTGGCGTTAAAAGAAGGAATGTCAAAAATACTAGGTTTTACACTATCTTTTAGACCTTTAACTAAATCTCTTAATTCTAAAGCATTACTTAAAACTTCGTTTGGTGATGCTTTTTCAAACTTCTGTAAAAAAGAATTTACAGCATTTAGTTCTTGCCAATTTTCTACCTCTTTTCTAAAAGTAGGATTTATACTTTCTGAAGGTTTATGTTCTTTTACAACACTTAACAAAGGTTTAATTTGTTCATTCTCGGCACTTTCTTTTTGCTTGTTTCCGCAAGAAAAAAAGATAAAACAACATATTATGTAAGCTATATTTTTCACAATTGAATTTAAAAAAGTAAAAATACATAATTTAAAAGCATCCACATTTATTTTAAGAAAATACTAACAAATAACACAATTTTAATTCTAAAATTATTGAATAATTATTTTAGCGAATATTAATTACGAATACCTAAATTAATTACCTTTGTTTTTGATAAAAATATAATTTTAAAAAATGAGTGAAACCATCTTAGTTTTAGGTGCAAGTGGTCAAATTGGAAACGAACTAACCCAAAGACTGCGTGTTTTATACGGAAACAATAATGTAATTGCTTCAGATATAAGAGAAGGAAACAACCAAATGATGTCTTCTGGACCTTTTGAGTTGATTGATGCAACAGACAAAGAAACCATTTTAAAAGTCATAAAAAAATACAATGTTTCTCAAGTATATTTATTAGCGGCAATGTTGTCTGCAACTGCAGAGAAGTTCCCACAAAAAGCTTGGGATTTAAATATGAACTCTTTGTTAGCAGTTTTAGATTTAGCAAAAGAAAAACATATTAAACAAGTGTATTGGCCAAGTTCTATTGCTGTTTTTGGACCTACAACTCCCAAAGAAAATACGCCACAAAAAACTATTATGGAACCTTCTACAGTTTACGGAATTAGTAAACTTTCTGGTGAGTTTTGGTGTAATTACTATCATAAAAAATATGGTGTAGATGTTAGAAGCTTGCGTTATCCTGGTATTATTTCTTGGAAAACAAAACCTGGTGGTGGCACAACAGATTATGCTGTAGACATTTATTTTAAAGCTATTGAAGATGGAAATTACGAATGCTTTCTATCAGAAAACACACGTTTGCCAATGATGTACATGAATGATGCTGTAGAAGCAACTATAAAAATTATGCAAGCAAAACCAAAAGATGTAAAAATTAGATCAGCTTATAATTTAGCTGCAATAGATTTTACACCAAAAGAAATTGCTTTAGAAATTAAAAAACACATTCCTAATTTTACTATAACTTACAAACCAGATTTTAGACAAGAAATTGCAGATTCTTGGCCTTCTTCAATCAATGATAATGATGCCAAACAAGATTGGAATTGGAATCCAAAATTCGATTTAGAATCGATGACAGAAGATATTATTAGCAATCTAAAAGCAGAATAAATTTGTTGTAAGTTTTAGTGTTTTTAACGTCTAAAAAGTTGAATTTAGAAGTATTTATTATGAAAAATATCATAGAAAAAAGTTTACAAAAAACACTCACATATCAAGAGTACATAGATTTAGTAAAAAATTTATTAGAGGAAGGAAAATCTACTGGTTCTGAACAATCTGATGCGTTAACAAATTATAGTATGTTAAACGACAGAAGAATGAAACGTTTAGATAAGACTATAAAACTGTCTGAGGAAACAATTAAAGAAATTAAAAAAGTAGAAGAACCACAAACTTGGCTGGTAATTTCTGAAGGTTGGTGTGGAGATGCTGCACAAAACTTACCTGTAATTAATAAAATTGCAAGTACAAACGAAAACATTAACCTAAAAATAGTTTTACGTGATGATAATTTAGAATTGATGGATTTGTTTTTAACAAATGGCGGTAGATCTATTCCTAAATTAATTGCGCTAGATAAAGAAAACAACGTTTTAAACACTTGGGGACCAAGACCAACTATTGCTACTAAAATGGTAGCAGATTATAAAGCCGAACATGGAAGTTTAAACGCCGAATTTAAACAAGAACTGCAGGTTTGGTATAACAAAAACAAAGGACAAAGTGTACAAGATGATTTTATACAACTTGTAAAAAAAACTGCACTTAAAGAGGTTTAAACGTATTTTAATAAAAACTTAAAACCGCAAGTTGATTTTTATCAGTTTGCGGTTTTTCTTTTCTGTACCTTTGCATTTTAAAATAAACAAATGTTTGTAGATTATAGTTCAATTCCTGATGATGCTAAAGTGTGGATTTATCCTTCTAGCAGAAAATTCTATCCTAATGAAATTGAGGAGATTGAAGAAAAAGTGAAAAATTTCATAGAAAATTGGAGAGCTGATGATGAAAATTTTAAAGCTTCCTATAAATTTCTTTACAATAGATTTATAGTTCTAGTTGCAGATGATGAAGCTTCACCATTAAAAAATACTGAAATAGATGCTTCTGTATCCTTTATTTTAGAGCTTCAGAATGATTATGAAGTTGAATTGCTAGACAAGATGAATGTTTGTTTTAAACAAGGTGAGTTTGTGCAATACAAAGATTTAAAAGACTTCAAAAAGTTATTAAAGAACAAAGCAGTTACTGCCAAAACCATAATTTTTGACAATCTAATTACAACTAAACAAGATTTTGATAATTTTTGGGAAATTCCTATTGAAGAAAGCTGGTATCGTAGATTTTTGTAAGATCTTTTTACTAGTTCCTAATTTTAATTTTGCATACATCTAGTAAACTTCATAATTGGCAGTTAAGAATTTAAGTTGCTCATAAACTTAATTTCTTATAATTTCGCTAACAACCAATATAAGCTATCTAAACGATTTTATATTAGCATTAAAATTGCTAATAATTTTGACCTACTCTAAAAATTAACAACAAAATAATCATGCATAATACCCGAAAACAAACTTATATCCTACTTATATTTTCCTTTGTTTTGTTCAGTTGTAATAGCAATCAAAATGATTTTAAGATAAAACAAGGAGATTTACTATTTCAAAATACTGGAACAGACGAAATAGATAACGCAATTAAAAAAGTAACAGCTACTTCACTTTCTAGAAACTATTCGCATGTTGGAATAGCAATGCAAAAAGATGAAAAATGGTTTGTACTGGAGGCAATACCAAAAGAAGGAATTTGCCAAACTCCTTTAAAAAAGTTTCTGAATAGAAATAAAAATAAATTTAACAAATCTCAAACCACGGTTGCAAGATTAGATAAATATTACCAACCTTATATTTCTAAAGCAATAGTGTATGGAATCGAAAGATTAAATACACCTTATGATGATATTTTTTTATGGAATGACGATTCTTATTATTGCTCTGAATTAGTTTATAAAATGTTTTCTACTCAAAATATACCAACAGATTCTATTCCTTTTCTTACTCATCCAATGACATTTAACGACAGTACAGGAAATCCAATGTCAAGTTGGGTAACTTATTACAAAACACGCAACCAGCCAATTCCTGAAGGAATTGAAGGAACAAACCCTAACTTAATGGCAAGCAGTCCTCACATAAAGTTTGTGCATGATTATGAGAAAGAATAAGCTAAATCAATATTAGCTATAGTTAGCATTTTATCAAAAGCAAAAAAACCTCCATATTCTGGAGGTTTTTCAATATTTATAACTTCTAATTTTATTATAAAATATAATCTGTACTAATAAAATTAGACACTTTTTTATCTAACAATTCTTGTAAAATAGCATTGTTATACTCTGTATCTTTAGCCGCAACAAAAGTTCTAATTGAGAAAGAACGCAAAGCATCATGCACACTTAAAGTAGCAACTGCAGAATCTTTTCTTCCTGTAAAAGGATACACATCTGGTCCTCTTTGTGCTGCACTGTTTAAGTTAACTCTACAAACCAAGTTTACTAAAGTGTCTATTAATGGCGCTAACGTTTTTACTTCGCTACCAAAAACACTTACTTGTTGTCCGTAATTGGATGCAGCCATATCATCTAAAGGCTCTTGAATATTTTTAAATGAAACGATTGGTGTAACTGGACCAAATTGCTCTTCATCAAAAACTCTTGAATCTTTAGAAACAGGATATAAAACTGCCGGAAAAATATAATTTTCAGTCGTTTCACCTCCTTTTTTATTAATCACTTTTGCTCCTTTTGCAGTAGCATCGTCAATTAGTTCTTGAATATATGCTGGTTTTCCTGGTTCTGGTAATGGTGTTAATTTTACGCCATCTTCCCAAGGATTACCAAATTTTAAAGCATCTACTTTTGCTGCAAAACGCTTGTTAAATTCATCTACAATATGCTCATGAACATATAATATTTTTAATGCAGTACAACGTTGTCCGTTAAAAGAAGTTGCACCTGCAATACACTCGTTAATTGCCAAATCTAAATCTGCATCTGGTAAAACAATTCCTGGATTTTTAGCTTCTAAACCTAAAACTAAACGCAATCTATTTTTCTGTGGATGATTTGCCTGAATCGCATTTGCAGATTTACTGTTTCCTATTAAAGCCAAAACATCAACTTTACCAGTTTTCATGATTGGTGTCGCTAAAACTCTACCTCTACCATAAATAATATTTACTACTCCAGCAGGAAAACTATCTCTAAACGCTTCTAATAAAGGTGATAATAATAAAACTCCATGTTTTGCTGGTTTAAAAATGGCTGTATTCCCCATAATTAAAGCAGGAATTAACAATGCAAAAGTTTCATTTAAAGGATAGTTATAAGGTCCTAAACATAGAACAACTCCTAAAGGACCTCTTCTAATATGTGCGTGAACTCCGCTGTTTTTTTCAAACTTCGCAGAATCTCTGTCCATTTGTTTGTAATCTTCAATCGTATCGTAAATATATTCTACAGTTCTATCGAATTCTTTTTGAGAATCTGGTAAAGATTTACCAATTTCCCACATTAATAATTTTACAATTTCTTCTCTTTTGGTTTTCATTTGAACCACAAACTTTTCCATGGCTGCAATTCTACCTTCTACTTTCATAGTTGGCCATAAACCTTGCCCTTGATCGTAAGCTTTTAAAGAAGCATTTAAAGCTTCTATTGCTTCATCTGCAGTTAAATCTGGAACTGTTCCTAATAATGTAGGTTTGTATTCTTTTGTTGATGAAATTGTTGAATAAACTTCCGCATTTGCGCCTTTCCATTCTTTTAATTCACCACCAACCAAGTATGTATTTTGGTTTACAAGTGAAGTAATTTTATATTCGTTCGGAATTTCTTTAAAAGTATTCTTCATAATTTGAAATTTAATAATTTGTCTAAAAATTGATTGATTTGTCGTAAATATTTAGACGTATTTACGTATCAAAATTAACTAAAAATAACCGTAAAATACCTCTATTGTCTTTTAAAAGACGAAAAGGTTTTCGGGTTTTCATCTTATTTGAATCGCATAATTAATACTTACACTAAAAACTGAAACAAATCTGGTTTGTCATTTAAGTACTCTCCAAAAAAGTTACGATTCTTCATTCTTTCGATTAAAGGTGCTAAATCAGCAGATGTTTTCAACTCTAAACCAACCACTGCAGAACCATTTGCTCTGTTGCTTTTTTTGGTATATTCAAAATGAGTGATGTCATCATTTGGACCTAAAATTTCTGCCACGAATTCTTTTAAAGCTCCTGCTCTTTGTGGAAATTTTACAATAAAATAATGTTTTAAATTCGCATACAATAATGCACGTTCTTTAATTTCTGCTGTTCTTGTAATATCGTTATTACTTCCACTAACTACACAAACTACATTTTTCCCTTTTATATCCTCTTTAAAAAAAACTAAAGCTGCAATACTTAAAGCACCTGCAGGTTCTACAACAATAGCGTCTTTGTTGTATAAATCTAAAATAGTCTGACATATTTTTCCTTCGGGAACTGTAATTACATTATGCAAATTTTGCTGACAAATAGCAAAGTTTAAATCGCCCACTTTTTTTACTGCTGCTCCATCTACAAAAGGATCTATTTCAGCTAAAAAAGTGTTTTCTTTATTCTTTATTGATGTTAACATAGAAGGTGCGCCTTCTGGTTCTACCCCAATTATTTTTGTGTCTGGAGATAGATTTTTAAATACAGATGATAATCCTGCAGACAAACCTCCACCACCAATTGGTACAAAAACGTAATCTATTTTTTTATCAGTTTGTTCTAAAATTTCTAAACCAACTGTTGCTTGTCCTTCTATTACTTTTTCATCATTAAAAGGATGAATAAAGGTTTTCTTTTTTGCATCACATTCTAAAGTTGCTGCGTTAAAAGCATCGTCGAAAGTATCGCCTTCAATTACCACATCAATAAAATCTTCTCCAAACATTTTTACTTGGCTTATTTTTTGATTTGGTGTTGGCGAAGGCATAAAAATAGTTCCTTTTATCTGTAATAATTTACAAGACAAAGCAACTCCTTGTGCATGATTTCCTGCACTTGCACAAACAATTCCTCGCTGTTTTTCATCTGCATTTAAAGAAGACATTTTATTGTAAGCACCTCTAATTTTATAAGAACGAACCACTTGTAAATCTTCTCTTTTAAATAAAATATTCGCCTCTAATTCTTTAGAAAGATTAATATTTACGTTTAAAGGAGTTTTGTAAGCAACACCTTCTAACTTCTTGGCAGCAGCTTTTATGTTTTCTAAACTTGGGAAATAAATTGGTTTCGTTTGCATAGTCAAATGTAAAAAGAAAACCTGTCAGATTTAAATTCTGACAGGTTTTTATAAGTGTTAAAATCTTTATTAATTAAGCAGATTTTATAACTTTCATTGCTGTCATTGAAGCTCTTAATTTTGCCCCAACTTTTTCTACTGGATGATTTCTAATAATGCTGTTAATTCTAATCAATTCTTGATTATCAACCTCATTAGAATCTGTAAATTTCTTTCCAATAATATTTGTATCAACTGTTTTCATAAAATCAGTTAAAAGAGGTTTACAAGCGTGGTCGAATAAATAACAACCATATTCTGCTGTATCAGAAATTACACGATTCATTTCTGCTAATTTCATTCTTGCAATTGTATTTGCAATTAATGGCGTTTCGTGTAAAGATTCGTAATATGCTGAAGCTTCAATAATTCCAGATTCTGTCATTGCTTCAAAAGCCAATTCTACACCAGCTCTAACAAAAGCAACTAATAAAGTTCCATGGTCGAAATATTCTTGTTCAGAAATTTCATCCGAAGTAATTTCTTGCTTTTCGAAAGCAGTTTCTCCTGTTGCAGCTCTCCATTTTAATAAATTAACATCATCATTTGCCCAATCTTCCATCATGGTTTTAGAGAAATGACCTGTCATAATATCGTCCATATGTTTTTGGAATAATGGACGCATAATGTCTTTTAATTCTTCAGAAATTCTAAAAGCTTCTACTTTTGCAGGATTAGACAATCTGTCCATCATATTTGTGATTCCTCCATGCTTTAAAGCTTCAGTTACAGTCTCCCAACCATATTGAATTAATTTTGCAGCATAACCTGGCTCGATTCCTTTTTCTACCATTTTATCGAAAGACAAAATAGCTCCTGTTTGTAACAAACCACATAAAATAGTTTGTTCTCCCATTAAATCAGACTTTACTTCTGCAACAAAAGAAGATGCTAAAACTCCAGCTCTATCTCCTCCAGTTCCTACTGCATAAGCTTTTGCTTGTTCCCAACCTTTATTCTCTGGGTCGTTTTCTGGATGCACAGCAATTAAAGTTGGTACACCAAATCCTCTTTTATATTCTTCACGAACTTCAGATCCAGGACATTTTGGAGCCACCATAATTACCGTTAAATCCTTACGAATTTTCATTCCTTCTTCCACAATATTAAAACCGTGAGAATACGATAATGTTGCTCCTTTTTTCATTAAAGGCATTACAGTATTTACTGCATTTGTATGTTGTTTGTCTGGAGTAAGATTTAAAACTAAATCTGCTGACGGAATTAAATCTTCATAATTACCAACTTTAAAATCGTTAGAAGTTGCATTTTTAAATGATTGTCTTTTTTGATCGATTGCTGCTTGTCTTAAAGCATAAGAAATATCTAAACCAGAATCTCTCATATTTAATCCTTGGTTTAATCCTTGTGCTCCACAGCCCACAATAACAATTTTCTTCCCTTTTAATGCGCTTACTCCGTCTTCAAATTCTGAAGCGTCCATAAAACGACATTTTCCTAATTGTTCTAATTTCTCTCTTAATGTTAATGTGTTAAAATAATTTGACATTTTTTTTGTTTTAATTTTTGATAAGCATAAAGAAAAATCTTTACTCTTTAATCTATTTTTAGTTGTTGTATGTTTCTAATAATGTTGAAATTTTCATTTCGTCTTTAGATATTGCTATTAATCCTGAACGTGTGTATTGCATAATTCCAAAAGGACTTAATTCATTGTATAGTTCAATGATTTCTTCTTTTTTACCAGATTTTTCCAATACAAAGAATTCTTTGTTAACAGTAACAATTCTGGCATTACTTTCTTTAATTATATTCTGAATTTGACGTTCTTCAAACAATAATTCAGATTTAATTTTAAACAATCCTGAAATTTGATAAATAATTTCATCTAAATCGTGATAATATGCCTTAATAACCTCTACTTGTTTCTCTATCTGACCAATGATTTTCTTAACATTTTCTTCAATCATATTTACAACAATAGTAAATTTAGCAACCCCTTCAATTTCAGATGGAGAAATATTTAAACTCTCTATATTGATGTGTCTTCTTTGAAATATTGCTGAAATTCTATTCAACAATCCAATATTATTTTCAGTATAAACTGATATGGTAAATAATTGTTTTTCTGTACTCATACTTTTAAGTTCAAGGTTTAAAGTTTAAAGTTACAAAGTTGCCACTCTTCTCTTTAATCTTTGTTCTCTATTCTTTGCTCTAATTTTATTACTCTAATCTTACGTCTGAAACACTTGCTCCTGTAGGAATCATTGGAAATACATTTCCTTCTTTTTCTACACAAACCTCTAAAAAGTATGCTTCTTTGCTTTCCATCATTTCTTTAACGGCCTCTGCTAAATCTTCTCTTTTAGTAACTTTTCTTGCTTTGATATAATAACCTTCTGCAATTGCCACAAAATTAGGATTTATCATTTCTGTAGATGCATAACGTTTCTCAAAAAATAGTTGTTGCCATTGACGCACCATTCCTAAAAAATCATTATTTAAAACCACCACTTTTACAGCAGCTTTCTGCTGAAAAATAGTTCCTAATTCTTGAATTGTCATTTGGTAACCTCCATCACCTGAAATAGAAACTACTTCACGTTCTGGCGCAGCCATTTTTGCTCCAATTGCTGCTGGCAAACCAAAGCCCATTGTTCCTAATCCACCAGAAGTAATGTTACTTTTAGTTTTATTAAATTCTGCATATCTACAAGCTATCATTTGATGTTGACCAACATCTGATACGATTGCTGCGTTTCCTTTACTCTGAATATTTATCTCTTTTAAAACCTCACCCATTGTTAAACCTTCTTTGGTTGGATGTAAGTCGTCTTTTATTACTTTTTCGTATTCAATAGCATATAAATCTTTAAATTTTTGATGCCATTCTGAATGAGAATTACTATTAATTAAAGGCAAAACAGCTTCTAAAGTCGCTTTTGCATCGCCTAAAACTGCAACATCTGCCTTTACGTTTTTATTTACTTCTGCAGGATCAATTTCAAAGTGAATTACTTTTGCTTGTGTAGCATATTCATCTAATTTTCCTGTAACTCTATCATCAAAACGCATTCCGATTGCGATTAAAACATCACATTCATTTGTTAGGACATTTGGTGCATAATTACCATGCATACCAACCATACCAACATTTAAAGGATGTTTTGTAGGAATTGCTGAAGCTCCTAAAATTGTCCATGCAGCAGGAATTCCTGCTTTTTCAATTACTGCTTTAAATGCTTCTTCTGCTTTCCCTAAAATTACTCCTTGTCCCCAAACAACTAATGGTTTCTTTGCTTCATTAATTAACTTTGCAGCAGCTTCTAAAGAACCTTCTACTGTTTTAGGAATTGGAACGTAACTTCTAACTTTCGTACACTTTTCATAAGAAAAATCGAATTTTTCTATTTGAGCATCTTTTGTTATATCAATTAAAACTGGCCCTGGTCTTCCACTTCTTGCAATGTAAAATGCTTTTGCAATTGCTTCTGGAATATCTTCTGCTTTGGTAACTTGACAATTCCATTTTGTTACTGGTGTAGAAATACCAACAATATCTGTTTCTTGAAACGCATCACTTCCTAACAAATGAGAAAAAACTTGCCCAGTAATACAAACCATTGGTGTAGAATCTATCTGTGCATCTGCAATTCCTGTTATTAAGTTTGTTGCTCCAGGTCCAGAAGTTGCCATTGCAACTCCAACTTCACCAGAAATTCTTGCATAACCTTGTGCAGAATGTGTTGCACCTTGCTCATGACGTGTTAAAACATGGTGAATTTTATCTTGATATTTATACAATTCATCATAAACAGGCATAATTGCGCCTCCTGGATAACCGTATAAAATCTTAACTCCTTCTTCTATAAGACATCTAACAATTGCCTCACTTCCAGAAATATATTCTGTAGTTTTAGTAGCTTTATCTGTGTTTTTTATGGTTTGTGTTTCCATATATTTTTATTTTTAGATGAAAGAAAAGAGATAAAAGAATAAAGATTTTTCCAAGCTGTCTCTTTTTTCTTTTCTCTTGCTTCTTTTTTCTGTTTTCTTATTTACAAATCAGTTACACAACCTTTTGAAGCTGATGCTACTGATTTTGCGTATTTATATAAAATTCCTTTGTTGTGTTTTAATGCTGGCTCAACCCACTTCGATTTTCTTTCTGCCAATTCTTCATCAGAAAGTAAAACGTTTATAGAGTTATCTTCTGCGCTAATTCTAATTTTATCGCCAGTTTCTATCAAACCAATTGCGCCTCCAGATTGTGCTTCCGGTGTAATATGTCCGACCACAAAACCATGAGTTCCTCCAGAAAAACGACCATCTGTAATTAAAGCTACAGATTTTCCTAAACCTGCTCCCATGATTAAAGAAGTTGGTTTTAACATTTCTGGCATTCCTGGTCCACCTTTAGGTCCAACATACCTAATGACGACTACATCTCCTCTTTCTACTTCTCCATTAGAAATACCTGTATTTGCTGCTTGTTCTCCATCGTAAACAACTGCTTTTCCTTCAAATAATAAACCTTCGTTTCCAGAAATTTTAGCTACAGCACCTTCTGTTGCAAGATTTCCATATATAATTTGAATATTTCCTGATGATTTTAATGCTTTATCTTTTGGATAAATTACATCTTGATCTTCAAATTCCATTGCTTCTACATTTGCTAAATTTTCTGCTAAAGTTTTACCTGTAACAGTCATGCAATCTCCATGTAAATAACCATTGTCTAATAAATATTTCATAATTGCTGGTGTTCCTCCAACTCCATGAACATCTTCCATTAAATATTTTCCAGAAGGTTTTAAATCTGCAATTAATGGCGTTCTATCTGAAACTCTTTGAAAATCTTCTAAAGTAAATTCGATATCTGCAGCGTGCGCAATTGCTAAAAAATGTAGAACTGCATTTGTAGAACCACCTAAAGCATTTACAATTGCAATGGCATTTTCTAAAGATTTTTTAGAAATGATATCTAAAGGTTTTAGATCTAATTCTAATAAGTTTTTTATTGCTAAAGCTGTTCTTTCTGCTTCCGATAATTTATTCGGATTTTCAGCAGGAATTGACGAGTTGTATGGCAATGCAAAACCCATACATTCAATAGCAGAAGCCATTGTGTTTGCAGTGTACATTCCTCCACAAGCTCCTGCTCCTGGAATTGCTCTCTTAATGATTTCCCTGTATTCTTCTTCTTCTATTTCTCCTGCCACCTTTTGACCTAAAGCTTCAAAAGCAGAAACAATATTTAATTTTCTTCCTTTATAATTTCCTGATGCAATTGTTCCTCCATACATCATAATTGACGGACGATTTAAACGCAACATTGCAATAACGGCTCCTGGCATATTTTTATCACAACCAACCACAGAAACCAATGCATCGTAACTTTGTGCATTCATAACAGTTTCTATAGAATCTGCAATAATATCTCTGGAAGCTAATGAATAATTCATCCCTGATGTTCCCATTGAAATTCCGTCTGAAACTCCAATTGTATTGAATCCTAAACCGACTAAACCTGCAATTTTAGATTCCACTTTTACTTCTGCAGCCAAATTGTTTAAGTGCATGTTACATGGATTACCATCATAACCTGTACTTGCAATACCAACTTGCGCTTTGCTCATATCTTCATCCGACAAACCAACTGCATATAACATTGCTTGAGATGCTGGTTGAGATTCGTCTTGTGTTAATCTTTTGCTGTGTTTATTTAATTCCATTTACTGTTTTGTTCAATTTGTTGTCTAAATTACTATGTTTTTACATTTTTGTTAAATAATCTTCATTATAAACCTTTAAATTCAGGTATTCAAAAAAACACTTAACTATTTGATTTATTGCTACTTAACTACTTCTTATTATGATGTTCAAATGTTGAAATATTTCCATAAAAAAACCTTCCATTTTACAGGAAGGTTTGCTTTATAAAATATATAAATACTACTTCCTTATCATGTCGTAATAATTACGATGACAATAATAATAGAAATAATATTTGATAATTGGTTTCTCATTTGAATGACAAATATTGAAATTATTTATTTAATAAAACTAATAAATAATTACTTTTTTAAATTTTCTTCTATTTGCCAGCAAACAAGTTTAGCCCAGATTGAAATGGCATCCTTTTTTATTTTTCATAAAAAAGATATAATGGAAAGCTGGAAATAGCTACAAAAAAAATTAAATAATAGTACTTTGACCCGCGTGAATATTCATAAAGTTAATATTACTATCTTCTTGATTTAGAATATAATCTGAAATAAAATCTCCAACTTTAGAAGTTGCTGCTGGGTATTTATTTTTCCCTTTTATGTCTTGGGTAGATATGTTTAAGTCCAAAGATTTTTCTACAGCTCTCTTAATTGCATCTGCTTCTTCCTCTAAACCAAAATGCTCTAACATCATAGCTGCAGACAAAATTGACGCTAAAGGGTTTGCTATATCTTTGCCTGTTGCTTCTGGAAAAGTACCATGAACTGGCGCAAATAAAGCATTATCTTCTCCTATTGAAGAGGATGCCAACAAACCAATTGAGCCTGAAATTACACTTGCTTCGTCTGAAATTATATCTCCAATAAAGTTTTCTGTAAGAATTACATCGAACTTTTTTGGGTTTAAAATTAACTTCATTGCAGCATTATCTGCATACATGTGTTCTAACTCTACGTTTTTGTATTGTTTTGCAATTTCTGTAACCGTTTTTCTCCATAATTTCGAAGTTTCTAATACGTTCGATTTGTCGATTAAAGTCACTTTATTTTTTCTGCTTTGAGATGCTTTAAATGCTAAATGTGCAATTCTTGAAATTTCATCAACTGAATAAGAACAAACATCGTATGCGCTTTTACCATCTTTGCTTGTTTCTTTTTTTCCGAAATAAATTCCGGCTGTTAATTCTCTAAAAATAAGAATATCTGTTCCTTTAATAATTTCTCTTCTTAAAGGCGAATTTTTAATTAATTGATCGTATGCTTTTACAGGATTTATGTTGCTAAAAAGATCTAATTCTTTTCTTAATCGCAATAAACCTTGTTCTGGCCTAATTCTTAATGACGGATCGTTATCGTATTTTGGATCGCCAATTGCTCCAAATAAAATTGCATCTGCTTTTTTACAAATTTCAATTGTTTTTTCTGGTAATGGATTTCCTGTTGCATCTATTGCACAAGAACCCATTTGAGCTTCTTTGTATAAAAAAATATGATCGTACACTTCTGCAACTGCATCTAATGCTTTTTTTGCTTGATTGGTTACTTCTGGCCCAATACCATCTCCTGGAATTACTGCTATTGTGTATTTCATACTCTTAATTTTACTACATATTCTTGTGGACAAAAGTAGCTATCGTTTTAATTTAAAAACACATAGCTACTCTTGAAGACAAAATTACTCTATTTTTTTTAAGCTGTTGCTATTTTAGACGTTTTACTAACTTCTTTCATAATATCATGAATATCTTCGTCTCTTACTTCTTTTTGTTTATCTGCTGTATTTAGAAAAGCAGTGTAAGCTACATCTAACTGAACTTTAGTTAGTTCATACCCAATCTTTTTTGCTCTGTAAGCCAATGCTGCTCTACCACTTCTTGCAGTTAAAACAATCGCACTTTCAGTTACTCCAACATCTTCAGGATCCATAATTTCGTATGTTTCTCTGTTTTTTATAACTCCATCTTGATGAATTCCAGAACTATGAGCAAATGCATTTGCACCCACAATTGCCTTATTTGGTTGCACAGGCATTCCCATACTTTCACGAACCATAATAGAAGTATCGTACAATAATTTTGTATTTATAGATGTTTCTAAATTCAAATATGGATGCTGTTTCAACACCATTACAACTTCTTCTAAAGCTGTATTTCCTGCTCTTTCTCCTATTCCGTTAATTGTACATTCTATTTGACGTGCGCCATTTATAACTCCCGCAATTGAGTTTGCGGTTGCCATTCCTAAATCATTATGACAATGACAAGAAAGAATTACATTTTCGATTCCTTTTACATTTTCACGTAAATATTTCATCTTTGCACCATATTCTTCTGGCAAACAATATCCTGTTGTATCTGGTATATTTAACACAGTTGCACCAGCTTTTATAACTGCTTCACAAACTCTTGCTAAAAACTCATTGTCTGTTCTACCTGCATCTTCCGCATAAAATTCTACATCATTTACAAAAGATTTTGAATAAGAAACTGCTTTTACAGCTCTTTCAATAACTTTTTCTCTTGTGGAATTAAATTTAAATTTTATATGAGAATCGCTCGTTCCAATTCCTGTATGGATTCTTGGATGTTTTGCATATTTTAATGCTTCAGCAGCTACTTTTATATCATTTTCTACAGCTCTAGTTAAACCACAAACTGTAGCATTTTTTACAATTTTTGCAATTTCTGAAACTGAATTAAAATCTCCTGGGCTTGAAACCGGAAAACCAGCTTCTATTACATTTACTCCCAATAAATCTAACCTTTCAGCAATTACTAATTTCTGTCTTGTATCTAACTTACATCCAGGAACTTGCTCTCCATCTCTTAATGTTGTGTCGAAAATTTGTACTTGATTGTCTTGCATAATTTCTGTAAAGATTGTCTTTATTATAAATCAAATATATATCTTGCCTTTTCAATCTAAATCTTGTTATTTAAAGAATCACGATTTCTAAAGTAACACAACATTAATTAACTACCTAGTTAACAATGTATTATGAGTAAAAACATTACATCCGCCAGTCAACAAAATGATGCTCTTTTTGTACTTATTAAGTCTTTAACAAAGTCAGAAAAGAGGCAATTTAATCTTTATGTAGGAAGATTGGGTGGTAATATCGATGCAAAATTTTTCTCTTTATTCAAATTTTTAGAAAAGCTAAAAGTATACGATGAAAAGGTAATTATTGGAAGCGGAATTGTCTCTAAACAACAATTATCTAACTTAAAGGCACATTTATACAAACAGATTTTAATTAGTCTTCGTTTAAATCCTGCTCATAAAAACATCAGAATTCAAATTAGAGAACAATTAGATTTTGCAACGGTTTTATATCAAAAAGGATTATATAAACAAAGCTTAAAATTATTAGATAAGGCTAAAAATTTAGCTTTAGATAATGAAGAAAAAAATATTGCCTACGAAATTGTAGAGCTAGAAAAAGTTATTGAAACACAATACATAACCAGAAGTTTAAGTAATAGAGCAGACCAGCTTTCTGTACAGGCAAAAGAATTAAGTCAGCAGAATGTAATTGCGAGTAAATTATCTAACTTATCGCTTCAATTATATAGTCATTTATTACAAAATGGTTATGTAAAAAACGAGAAAGAGTTACAATTTGTAAATACTTATTTTGAAGATAGATTGCCTAAATACAACTATCAAAAATTAGGTTTTAGAGAAAAATTATGGTTATATAAAGCACATTTATGGCATAGTTTTTTAATTCAAGATTTCTTACAAAGCTACAAGTACGCTAGCAAATGGGTAGATTTATTTAAAGAAAATCAAAAACTAATTGTATTACATCCTGTTTTTTATCTAAAGGGAATAAACTACCTTTTAGAAGCTTCTTTCTTTGTAAAAAAAGTATCTACTTTTAAAGAAGAATTAGTACTATTTGAAGAAGATATCGAGCTGAAAAAAATCCCTTTAAACACAAACACAGAGTTACTAATTTTTCAATATTTATACGCTAATAAATTACACTTACACTTTTTAGAAGGTACTTTTTCTGAAGGAGAATATTTAGTAGATATTATAAATGAAAAAATAAACAAATACAAAAACAGACTAGATAGTCATTACATTGTAATGCTTTATTACAAAATTGCCTGTTTGTATTTTGGTATGGGTAAAAATGAATTATGTATTACTTATTTGCAAAAGATAATTCATTCTAAAAATTTAGGGTCAGCAGAAGATTTACAATGTTTTGCACGTATTTTAAACTTAATTGCACATTATGAATGTGGTTTAGACTACGATTTAGAAAGACAATTTTTAGATACTTACAAATTCTTACTAAAAATGGAAAACTTACAAGAGGTTCAGAAAGTATTTCTGACTTCTATTAGAGATTTAAGTGATGTTTTTCCACATGAAATTAAAGGAGAATTTAAGAAGATTCACATCAAATTAAAGAAGTTCGAAAATCACCCGTATGAAAAAAGAGCTTTCTTATATTTAGATATTTTGTCGTGGTTAGAAAGTAAAATTGAGAACAAACCCATAGCTTTAATTATTAAAGAAAAGATAAATCTATCAGGTAAATAATTAGATATTTTTATTTTCAAGAACTCAATTTTATCAATTTCGCATAAATTGAATTAAAAACAAAAATAATCTACATTATACAAGGGCAAATTAAATATTAATAATACTTTTGCTTTGTGAATATTTCAAAATCTAACATAAAAACCTTTAAAACTATTTCTATAGTGGGTATTTCTATGGGAAATATTACGCGCATTTCTACAACAATTACCCTTTAGGGGTTTTCTATATTTATATCAGTCTAGGTCATATATTATTTCGAATAACATCGAAATTAGCGCAATAAAAAAATAAATTACACAAACTATTCATTACAAATGAAAGTATTAAAATTCGGCGGTTCGTCAGTCGCAAATTCAGAAAACATAAAAAAAGTTTTAGCAATTGTTGAAAAAACTTCAAAAGCATCTAAAATTGCAGTTGTAGTTTCTGCTTTCGGTAAAACAACAAACGCTTTAATTGAAGGTGCTAATTTAGCAGCTGCAAAAAATGAATCTTATAAAACAGTATTAGAAAAGTTAGAAACGCATCATTTTGATGTAATTTCAGAGTTAATTCCTTCAGAAAACCGATCTGAAGTTATTGAGTATGTAAAAGAACTCTTCAATCATTTAGAAACTATTTACCAAGGTTGTTACTTATTACAAGAATTAACACCTAAAACATTGGCAACAATATCAAGTTTTGGTGAGTTGTTATCTTCTTATATTATTGCAAAAGCTGCAAATAGCAATTTTGAAACAGGTTATAAAGATAGTAGAGAACTAATTATTGCTTCTGATAATTACCTAAATGCAAGCGTAAATTTTGCAGAAACAAATAAAAATATTGAAGCTTTTTTTGATGGAAATCAGAAACAAGTTACACTTTTACCTGGTTTTGTAGGAAGAACAATTGAAGGAAAAACGACAACTTTAGGACGTGGAGGATCTGATTATACTGCTGCAATTATTGCTGCTGCTGTAAATGCTGAAGAATTGCAAATTTGGACGGACGTTTCTGGAATGTTTACTGCCAACCCAAGTGTTGTAAAACAGGCGTTTCCTATTCCTCATATTTCTTATCACGAAGCAATGGAATTGTCTCATTTTGGTGCGAAAGTTATTTATCCGCCAACAATTCAACCAGTTCTGAAAAAGGAAATTCCTATTTGGATTAAAAACACATTTAAGCCAGAAGAAGAAGGAACTTTAATTGCACAAGAAACAAGCAATAACAAGCCTGTTAAAGGAATTAGCCATATAGAAAACATTACTTTAATTACGTTAGAAGGAAGTGGAATGGTTGGAATTCCTGGTTTTTCTAAACGTTTATTTGAAGCAATTTCTTTTCATAATATCAATATTATTTTAATTACTCAAGCTTCGTCAGAATTATCAATTTGTATTGGTATTGCTGATGAAGATGCACAGAAAGCGAAAGCAGTAATTGATGAAACTTTTGAGTTTGAAATTGAAAAGCAAAAAGTAAATCCTGTAAAATTAGAGCAAGACTTATGTATTATTGCTTTGGTTGGTGATAATATGAAAAATCACCAAGGTTTAAGCGGACAAATGTTTAGCTCTTTGGGGAAAAATAATGTGAATATTAGAGCAATTGCCCAAGGTTCTACAGAGAAAAACATTTCTGCAGTAATTAATAAAAGTGATGCAAAAAAAGCTTTAAATACGTTGCACGAACAATTTTTTGAAGAAAAAATTAAACAAATAAACCTTTTCGTTACTGGTGTAGGTAATGTTGGTGAGCGATTTTTAGCGCAATTAGACCAACAGAAAAAACACTTAAAAAATAATTTAAAACTAAAAGTTCGTGTGATTGGTTTATCCAACTCTAGAAAAATGGTTTTTGATGAAAAAGGAATCGATTTAAAAAACTGGAAAGAGCTTTTAGAAAAAGGAGAACCAACAAGTTTAGAGAAGTTTTTCAACAAAACTAAAGAATGTAACCAAAGAAATAGCGTTTTTGTAGATAATACTGCAAACCAAGCAGTTTCTGAAGTTTATGAGAGTTATTTAAGACAAAGTATTGGCGTTGTAACATGTAATAAAATTGCCTGTGCTTCTTTATTAGATAATTATAAAACGCTAAAAGAAGTTTCAAGAAGATACAACGCTCCATTTTTGTTTGAAACGAATGTGGGTGCAGGTTTACCAATTATAGATACTTTAAAAAACTTGATTAATTCTGGTGATAGAGTTCATAAAATTCAGGCAGTATTATCTGGAAGTTTAAACTTTGTGTTTAATAATTTTAATGAAAATTCAACTTTTCATGATGTTGTAGAACAGGCACAAAAAGAAGGTTATACAGAGCCAGATCCAAAAATTGATTTAAGTGGAGTTGATGTTGCCAGAAAAATTTTAATTCTTGCCAGAGAAAGTGGTTACGATTTAGAATTAAGCGATATTTCTAAAAACGCTTTTCTTCCAGAAGAAAGTTTAAACACTTCTAATAATGATGATTTCTATGCTTCTTTGACAAAGAACGAAGCACATTTTCAACAAATATTTAAAGAAGCAAATGACAAAAATTGTCGTTTAAAATATGTCGCAGAATTTGCAGACGGAAAAGCAAATGTTGGTTTGCAACACATTCCTTCAGACCATCCTTTTTATAATTTAGAAGGAAGTGATAATATTGTTTTATTTTTCACAGATAGATATCCAGAAAACCCTTTAATTATAAAAGGTGCTGGGGCTGGTGCAGATGTTACTGCTTCAGGTATTTTTGCTGATATAATTAGAACTACTAAATAAGTTGGCAGTATTCAGTAGGCAGTCGCCAGTAAGCAGTATTCAGTAAAAAAACTGACTGCAAACTGAAGACTGAAGACTGAGAACTGCTGACTGCAAACTGAACAAATGGATTATTTAAAAATATTTTCTCCTGCAACTGTTGCCAATGTTTCCTGCGGATTTGATTCTATGGGTTTTGCTGTGGATGCAATTGGTGATGAAATGACGTTTACAAAAACAGCAGAAAAAGGGGTAAAAATCACCAATATTACTGGCGCTAATTTAACCTACGATGTTGATAAAAATGCAGCAAGCGCTGTTGTAAAAAAGATATTATTAAATGCAAAAGCCAATTTCGGAATTGAATTAACCATCCACAAAGGATTTTCTCCTGGAAGTGGTTTAGGAAGTTCTGCTGCAAGTGCTGCTGGTGCTGCTTTTGGTGCAAATCAATTTTTAGAAAATAAATATTCTGAATTAGAACTCACAAAATTTGCAATGTTTGGCGAAGAAGTTGCTTGTGGAACTCCAATTGCCGACAATGTTGCAGCAGCAATTTATGGTGGTTTTGTGCTCGTAAGAAGTTACGAACCTTTAGAAATTATAAAACTCCCAGTTCCAAAAGAATTAAGAGTTGTTGCAATTCATCCACAAATTGAAGTAAAAACTAAAGATGCTAGAGAAGTTTTGCCAAAAGAAATCCCGTTAAAAGACGCCATTACACAATGGGCAAACGTTGGTGGATTGGTTAGTGGATTGTACACAAATGATTACGACTTAATTAGCAATTCTTTGGTAGATTTGGTTGCAGAACCAGCAAGAAAATCTTTAATTCCGTTTTTTGATGAAGTTAAAGAAAGTGCTCTAAAAGCTGGAGCATTAGGTGCAGGAATTAGCGGTTCAGGCCCAACAATTTATGCTTTATGTAAAGGTGATGAAATTGCAGAAAAAGTGCATAATGCTATTAATGAAGCGTATAAAAATACTGGAATTGAGTTTGAATTATTTATCTCAAAAGTGAATCCAGCAGGAATGAAAATATTATAAAATTAGATAAAGACCTCACAGGTTTTAAAAACCTGTGAGGTCTAAAAAACGAATAAAATGAACTACTACAGTTTACATCATAAATCGCCAAAAACAACTTTTAAAAACGCAGTTGTAGAAGGTTTGGCAAAAGACAGAGGAATTTATTTTCCGGAAACAATTACTTCACTTTCAAAAGATTTTATTGACAATATTGAGAATTACACAAATCAAGAAATTGCTTTTGAAGTAATAAAACAATTTGTGGGTGATGAAATTCCGACTGAAAAATTAAAAGAAATTATTGAAGAAACTGTTTCTTTCGATTTTCCTGTGGTAAAAATTACGGATAATATTGCTTCTTTAGAATTATTTCATGGACCAACAATGGCTTTTAAAGATGTTGGTGCCAAATTTATGGCAAAATGTTTGGAATATTTCAACCAAGGAAATGATAAAGAAGTTACTGTTTTAGTTGCGACTTCTGGAGATACTGGAGGCGCAGTTGCCAACGGATTTTTAGGTGCAAAAGGTGTGAATGTGGTTATTTTATATCCTTCAGGAAAAGTGAGCGATATTCAAGAAAAACAACTAACGACTTTAGGTCAGAATATTACAGCTTTAGAAGTAGATGGTGTTTTTGATGATTGTCAAGAAATGGTAAAAACAGCTTTTTTAGATGAAGAAATCACGAAGACTTTAACCTCTGCAAATTCTATAAATGTGGCACGTTGGTTGCCACAAATGTTCTATTTTTTCTTTACTTATAAAGAATTAAAAAAGTTAAATAAAGAATTGGTTTTTTCTGTACCGAGTGGAAATTTTGGGAATATTTGTGCAGGAATTATGGCACAAAAATTAGGTTTGCCAGTCAAACATTTTGTGGCCTCTACAAATGTAAATGATACAGTACCTAATTACTTAAAAGACGGAAAATATACTCCAAAACCGTCTAAAGCAACAATTTCTAATGCAATGGATGTTGGTAACCCAAGTAACTTTATTAGAATTCAGGAATTATTTAATAACGATTTTGAAGCTTTAAAAAATCATTTTTCTTCTTTTAGTTTTACAGATGATGAAACTCGCAAAAAGATGAAAGCTATTTATAAAGAATCTGGTTATGTTGCAGATCCTCATGGAGCAGTTGGCTATTTAGGTTTAGAAAAATATGGTTTAAAAGAGAATGAATTTGGAGTGTTTTTAGAAACGGCTCATCCTGTAAAGTTTTTAGATGTTGTAGAAGGAACTTTACCTGTTAAGGTTGAAATTCCTGCACAGATTCAGAAAGTAATTAACAACAAAAAAGTAGCTATTAAGGCTTCTTCTTACAAAGATTTAAAGGCTTTTTTGATGGAATAATACATTATTTTAATTAGATTAAACACATCTTTTTATAAAGTTTAATTAAAAATGGGTTGCAACTGAAGTTGCAACCCATTTTGTTTATCATTATAAAAAAAATTGAAGTTATTAACTATTGCAGTTTACCATCCAATTTATTCCATATTTATCTGTACATCTTCCAAAATAACCCCATTCTCTTTCTCTAAATTCGTGATGTGTAATTCCGCCTTTCGCTAGATCGTTAAATACATCTTCTGCTTCATCTTTATCATTCAAATCTACACTCATGTGAATTTGATTACCATTATTTATAGGAGTGTCTGGAGAAGCATCATAAGCCATAAAATGGACACCTTTACCTTTTAATTCTGCGTGTTGTAATTTTGTTCGATAAGAACTTGGAACGTCTATTTTTTTGTCTTCATAGGTAATTCTATTTTTTACATCTGCATTAAATAAATCACTATAAAAATTTAATGCCTCTTGACAATTTCCGTTAAATGCTAAATAAGCTTGTACTTTCATTTTTTTAAATTTTTAGATTCATATTCTGTTCAACACAAAAATAAAGCAGATAAAAAGGTTTCTTTTGCTTATTTGATAAATTTAGTAACTGTATTCATAAAAGTAAGGTTAAGCTCAATTCTACAATTACTTATTTGAGTCTTATATTAAAAGAATAAATTCTTAAAAAATTAAACCCGTAAAAACATAATTAAAATACTATTTTTAAAGTTCTAAAAAGTTTATTAAAGTGATAAGATTAAACCACGAGGAAAATCGCATAGAATTATCTATTAATAATTCTAAAGCATTCATATACTTAAATCTAGGAGGAAGTTTACAAGAATTATCCTTACAAGGAAAAACTATTATTGCAAATAATAGTTCAACTTATAAAGACACATATTCATCTTCCGTTTTATTTCCTTTTGCTGGCAGAGTAGAAAATGGTGCTTACACTTTTAATGATAAATACCATCAATTGTATTGTAATGACGATAAATTTAACAATGCACTACATGGGCTTATTTATGACAAGAAATTCACTTTAATTAAGCAAATAGAAAAAGAAAATTCTGCTTCAGTTGTAATTCTATATGAAGAAACTAAAAGAATAGAAGGTTATCCCTTCTTATATAAAATAACTTTAGAGTATACCCTTACTAATGATACTCTCAATTTAAAAATAAGTGTAAAAAATACAGATAATATTACTTTTCCTTTCTTTTTAGGTTGGCATCCATATTTTGAAAGCACGCACATTGATAATAGTATTCTAGACATTAAAAGTGATAAAAAAATAACATATAATGATAGATTATCTGTTGTTGGAATTGTAGAAAACGACATTAAATTCCCGCTAAAAATAGCAGAAAACGAATTTGATAATTGCTTTTTTCTAACAAGTAACCTTGTAAAACTGACCACACCAAACTATAAAATTTTACTAAAATCTGATGCTGAAAAAGCATATTTGCATATTTACACACCACCACACAGAAAAAGTATTGCGCTAGAACCTCAAACAGGAATTTCTAATAACTTTAATAGTAAAATAAGTCTGCAAACTTTAGCTCCTAAAAATGAGTTTTCTACAAACTTTACCATTATTAAAGATGAATAATTTTATTACTTTTTTACTTTCAATAAAAAACTCTTTAAAAATTAACTGTTAAACAATAAATATTTAATCTTTTTCAATTAATAATTTTATTTATTTAGTGTACTATAAACTAAATTTTTTTAAAATAAAAAACACCAAAATTTGGAGTAGTTGAAATTTTTTCAATTTCTTTACAATTAATATAATTATAACAATCAAACAATTATGCAAATTTTATCATTTTTAGGCTTTACAATTTTAGTTGCTATAATTGCCTATTTAGCTACAAGAAAAACAAACGAAGAGTCTTCTGATGGATATTTTTTAGGAGGAAGAAGTCTTACTGGAGTTGTTATTGCTGGGTCATTATTATTAACCAACTTATCTACAGAACAAATTGTAGGACTAAATGGAGCGGCTTTTAAAGAAGGAATTCTAGTTATGGCTTGGGAAACTTTAGCAGCAATTGCAATGGTTGTTACCGCCGTTTTTCTTTTACCAAGGTATTTAAAAGGAGGAATTACAACTGTACCTCAATTTTTAGAAAAAAGATACGATAAAGTAACTAAAACAATAACTTCTGGATTATTTTTAAGTGGTTATGTAGTAGTATTATTGCCTATCGTTTTATATTCTGGTGCATTAGCCATTAATACTATGTTTGATGTTCCTTCATTATTAGATGTCAGTGAAACAAAAGCTTTGTGGATAACTGTCTGGGGAATAGGAATAATTGGTTCTATTTATGCGATTTTTGGAGGATTAAAAGCTGTAGCTGTATCAGATTTAATTAATGCAATTGGTTTATTAATTGGAGGTTTAATGATTCCCTTTTTTGGTTTAATGGCAATTGGTGATGGCAGTATAAGCGATGGTTTTACAACACTTATAAATACAAATCCAGAAAAATTTAATTCTCTAGGAGATTCAAAAGCTTCAGTTCCTTTTGGTACAATTTTTACAGGAATGATGTTAGTTCAACTTTTTTATTGGGGAACAAACCAGGCTATTATACAAAGAGCATTAGGTGCAAAAAACCTAAAAGAAGGTCAAAAAGGATTGTTATTAGCATCATTTATAAAAATTTTAGGCCCTTTAATTGTGGTTTTACCTGGTGTAATTGCTTTTCATATGTTTGGTGATACATTAACAAATCCTGATCAGGCTTACCCTAAATTAGTAACTGAGGTTTTACCCGCAAGTTTGGTTGGTTTTTTTGCAGCCGTTTTATTTGGTGCTATTTTAAGTTCTTTTAATTCTGCATTAAATAGCTCTGTAACATTATTTGGAATAGACATTTACAAATCTCACATTAAAAAAGATGCCACAGAAAAACAAACTGTTTTTGCAGGTAAATCTTTTGGAGTAGTTTTAGCGATATTATCTATGTGTATTGCTCCATTAATTGCAAATGCACCAGATGGATTATTTGGATACTTACAAGAAGTAAATGGTTGCTACAGTATTCCTATTTTAACAATTATTGTAGTTGGTTATTTAACAAAGTATGTACCTGCAGTTGCAGCAAAAGTAGCTATTATTTCTGGTGTAGTTTTGTATAGTATTAGTCAATTTATATTAAAACCATTTGTAGTGGGTGCAGATAACTACCCTCATTTTTTACATGTTATGGCTATTTTATTTGTACTTAACATTATAATTATGTTAATTATTGGAAAACTAAAACCTCGTAAAACTGCATTTGTATTAAATTACACAAACCAAGTAGATATTAAACCTTGGAAATATTTAAAACCAGTTGGTATTGGTATTTGTGTAATTGTTGTAAGCATTTATATATATTTTGCTTAAAACAAAAATGTATTAAAAATTAAAAAAAACAAAGCCTCAAATAACTATTTATTTGAGGCTTTGTTTTTTTTAATTTTTCTTACTCTTTACTTCTTAACTTTTGTTCCCAATCCCAAGAAGATTTAATCATTTCATCTAAAGATTTTGTAGCTTTCCAACCTAATTCTCTTTCAGCTAAATCTGTTGCTGCGTATAATTTAGGCACGTCTCCTGGTCTTCTTTCTGTAATTTCGTAATTCAATTTAGAGTTTGTTACGCGTTCAAATGAGTTTATAACATCTAAAACAGAAAATCCATTTCCAGTTCCTAAATTAAAAGTTTCATATGGTTTTTCTTGTTGCTCTTTTATAATTCTTTCAACCGCTAAAACATGTGCTTTTGCTAAATCTACAACATGAATATAATCTCTAATTGGCGTTCCATCTTTTGTTGGATAATCATTTCCATAAACCATTAATTTCTCTCTAATTCCAACTGCTGTTTGTGTGATGTAAGGCATTAAATTATTTGGAATCCCACTTGGTAATTCACCAATTAACCCAGAATCATGTGCACCAATAGGATTAAAATAACGTAGAGAAATTGCAGAGAAATTTTCAGTAGATTTTATAACATCATCTAAAATTTCTTCTGCTATTTTTTTTGTGTTTCCATAAGGAGAGAAAGGTCGTTGTGTTTCGCTTTTTTCAGTTATAGGTAATGTTTCTGGGGTGCCATAAACAGTAGCAGAAGAAGAAAAAATAAATCCTTTAATATTATTATTTACAATAGAGGAAAGTATATTTATTAATGAATATAGGTTATTCTTATAATACATTATTGGTTTTTGTACAGATTCTCCTACAGCTTTATGAGCTGCAAAATTAATTACTGCTTTTGCATCTTTATGTTCACTTATAACTCTTTCTGTTTTTTTAGCATCTTTTAAATCAATATTTACAAAAGTGGGTCTTGTTCCTGTAATTTTTTCTATTCTATCTAAAGTTTCTTTCGTTGAATTAGATAAATCATCTAAAATTACAACTTCATAATTATTTTCAATTAATTCTACAGCTGTGTGAGAACCTATATAACCACAACCTCCTGTTACTATTATTTTACTTTTCATTATCATTAATTTAAGATACAACAAATGTAATAAAAATATCTAAAAAACAAACCAGTACATACCAGTTGTTTTTTTTAAATAAAAATGATATCTTTGTGGTATGAAAATTTCATCGTTAAAAAAAACAGGAATGCCTAAATACAAACAAATAGTAGCTTCAATTGAGGATGCTATTGTAAATGGCGCGCTTAAAAAAGGAGATAAATTACCTTCATTAAACGTTGTTAAAGAAAAACATAAGTTGTCAAGAGACACTGTTTTAAACGCTTTTAATGAATTAAAAAACAGAGGAATTATTCATTCTGTTGTTGGAAAAGGCTATTTTGTTTCAAGTGAGGATATTCACGTTGAAAAAAAAGTTTTCCTACTTTTTGATGAGCTTAATTCATTTAAAGAAGATATCTACAATTCTTTTTTGAAAAATTTAGGAGAAAATGTTCATGTAGACATCTTTTTTCATCACTTTAACGTAGACGTCTTTAATAGATTGATAAATGACAATAGTGGTAATTACAGTTCTTATGTAATTATGCCTGCTAATCTTAAAAACATTAAAAAAACAATTAAAAATTTACCAAAAGAGAAAGTCTATATTTTAGATCAAGCTCATACTGAATTGGATGAGTATCCTGTAATTTATCAAAATTTCGAAAAAGATGTTTTTAATGGTTTGTCTACTGGTTTAGAAAAATTAAAACAATACAAAAAATTAGTTTTACTTTTTAAAGAAGAAAAAGAGCCTAAAGGAATATTAAGTGGTTTTGAATTATTCTCTAACGCAAACAACTTCAATTATGAAGTAATTTCCTCATTAGAGAATAGAACTCCAGAAAAAGGTGAAGTTTACATAATTCTTGATGATAAAAATTTGATTAGAATCATAAAAAAAATAAAGGAAGACAATTTAATTTTATCTAAAGATGTTGGAATAATTTCTTTTAATGATACTTTATTAAAAGAAGTTGTTGCTGATGGAATTACAACTATATCAACAGATTTTAATTTAATGGGAAAAAGATTGGCTGAAATGATTTTAACTAATGAGCAACTTAAAATTGAAAACCCAAGTAAATTAATTTTAAGAAAATCTATATAAAAATGTTTAAAATTTATGCAATAACAGAAAAAGGTTTCAATTTTTTCGAATTAAAAAATACTGAAAATAATTCTGTAGCAAGAATTTCTTTAGAAGAAGGTGGAAGATTACAAAAACTACAATTTAACAACACTATTTTAATTGAAGATCAACCAAATTTTAAATATGAAGATTCTTTTGCGTCTGCAATTTTATTCCCTTTTGCCAGTAGAATAGAAAATGGCGCATATACTTTTAAAGGAAAAAATTATCAATTTGAATGCAATGAGAAAGGACGAAATAATGCTTTACACGGTTTAGTTTTCAACAAAAAATTTAAACTTTTAGAAAAAGAGATTACTTCAAATAGTTGCGCTATTACAATTTATTATTCAGAAAAAAACGCAAGTAAAGGTTTTCCTTATAAGTATTCAATTTACCTTACTTATACACTTTTAAAAGATGAACTTCAATTGAAAGTATCTGTAAAAAATGATGATATCAAAGCATTTCCTTACACTTTAGGTTGGCATCCATATTTTATTAATAATGATTTGCACAATAGTTCTTTAAACTTTAAATGCGACAAAAAAGTAGTTTTTAATGAAAATTTAATCACTAAAAAAATTACAGATTATAAAAAAGAAGAGCTCCTTAAAATTGAAAATAAGCAATTAGACGATTGCTTTTTTCTTATTGATGATAAAATACAATTTACAACACCAAGTTATCATTTTGAGCTTTCGTCAAACATCAAAAAAAATTATTTGCAAATATATACGCCTAAAGGAATTGCTGCAATTGCAATTGAACCTTTAACCGGGATTTCTAATAGTTTTAATAATGAAATAGGTTTACAAACTTTAGAACCAAACACATCTTATTCTATAAAATGGAACTTAAAATTGTGTAACAAAAACTAATTATTATGAGCAAAACACTAATTAAGCAAGTAAAAGAGGAATTCAAGAAAACGTTTTCAGCAAATCCTTTACTTATTTTTTCACCAGGAAGAATAAATATTATTGGAGAACATACAGATTATAATGGCGGCTTTGTGTTTCCTGCAGCTGTAGATAAAGGGATTGCTGCAGCAATACAAAAAAGTGATACTGGTTCTTGTACTGCAATTGCTATGGATTTAGACAGTACAATAGAGTTTGAATTAGATAAACTAAAACCATCCAAAGAAGGAAATTGGGAAAATTATGTTTTTGGTGTGGTTGCAGAAATACAGAATAGAAATAAAATTATTGGTGATTTTAACATCATTTTTAAAGGAAATATTCCTGGAGGTGCAGGTATGTCTTCTTCTGCAGCTTTAGAAAACAGTGTAGTTTTTGGCTTAAATGAATTGTTCAAGTTAGGGTTATCAAAAACAGAAATGATTTTAATTTCACAAAAAGCAGAACACAATTATGTAGGTGTAAAATGTGGAATTATGGATCAATATGCAAGTATGTTTGGTATTAAAGACAATGCTTTGCTATTGGATTGTAGAACGATAGAATCGAAACCTTATAAAATCGATTTTAAAGACCATCAATTAATGTTAATCAACACAAACGTAAAACATAGTTTGTCTGATAGTGCTTATAATGATAGACGCTCTGCTTGTGAAAGTATAGCAGAATTGTTAAATATTGAAACCTTAAGAGAAGCTTCCGAAGGTGATTTAGAAAAAATTATTGATAAAGTTACGCCAGAAAATTACCAAAAAGCGCTGTACGTAATTCAAGAAATCGATAGAACACAAAAAGCTGCAAAAGCAATTGAAGAAAATGATTTGGAAACTTTGGGAGCATTAATTTACGGTTCTCATAATGGTTTACAACACCAATATAAAGTTAGTTGCGACGAGTTAGATTTTTTGGTAAACCAAGCAAAGAAAAACAAAAACGTTTTAGGCGCAAGAATGATGGGTGGAGGTTTTGGCGGTTGTACCATTAATTTAATTAAAAAAGACGAAGCTAAAAACTTTGCAAAATCCGCATCTAAAGCCTATAAAAATAAATTCGACAAAGACTGTTCAGTATATTTTGTAGAACTTTCTAACGGTACACATTTAGTAAAATAATCAACTAAAAAATAATAGTATGGAAAATACAAATTTACAAGATTACTCTCATAAAAGATATAATATTTTAACTGGAGAATGGGTTTTGGTTTCACCTCACAGAGCAAAAAGGCCTTGGCAAGGACAAAATGAAGAAATCTCTACAGAAAAAAGACCTTCTTATGACGAAAGTTGTTATTTATGTGCTACAAACACAAGAATTAATGGCGAAATAAATCCCGATTATAAAGACGTTTTTATTTTTACCAACGATTTTGCTGCACTACAAAAAGATTCGCCAAAGTTTAATGTAAATGATGGTTTGTTTAAAGCACAAAGTGAAAACGGAATTTGTAAAGTAATCTGTTTTAGCCCAGATCATTCTAAAAGTTTGGCGGATATGGAAGTTGCTGACATTAAAAAAGTAGTAAATGCTTGGCAAAATGAATATGTTTCTATTGGCGAAATTGAAGGTATAAATTATGTTCAAATTTTTGAAAACAAAGGAGCAGTAATGGGTTGTAGCAATCCACATCCTCATGGACAAATTTGGAGCCAGACTTCGTTACCTAATGAGGTTGATAAAAAAAATCAGCAACAATTAAATTATTATAATGATAAAAAAAGTAGTCTTTTAGGAGATTATTTACAACAAGAACAAACTGCTAAAGAAAGAATTATTTTTGAAAACGACGATTTTTTAGTCCTTACTCCTTTTTGGGCAGTTTGGCCTTTTGAAGTGATGATTGCTCCTAAAAAAGCACAAAAAAACATCACAGAAATGACAGAAAATGAAGCTTCAAATTTTGCGGAAGCAATATCTGTAATTACAAAAGCGTATGACAAATTGTTTAACACTTCTTTTCCTTATTCTTCTGGAATACATCAAGCACCAACAAATGGTGAAGAAAATAAGCATTGGCATTGGCACATGAGTTTTTATCCGCCTTTATTAAGAAGTGCAACTGTAAAGAAGTTTATGGTAGGTTATGAGATGTTTGGATCGCCTCAAAGAGATATTACTGCAGAAATTGCTGCAAAAAGATTACGAGAATTGATTTAAAACTCTTTTAGAAAAGCTTAAAAAAGTAAAAAGTCCTAACAAATTTAATTTGTTAGGACTTTTTTGTTGGCCTACAAGGACTCGAACCTTGAATGTCGGTACCAAAAACCGGTGTGTTACCAATTACACCATAGGCCAATGCTTTTATGCGGGTGCAAATTTAATGCAAAGTTTTAATTCTACAAACATTTTTCGATAAATTTTACTTTTAACAAAGTTTTAAGAGCTAAAAACAACTCAATAAAACAACTTCATTCTTATTTTATAGGGATTTATTAGTAAATTCGCCCACAGATTATTATCAAATTATGACATCAGAAAATTTTAAAAAATGGAACATCATTCTAGGATGGGTTGTATTTATAATAGCTTTAATCACTTATACACTAACATTAGAGCCAACAGTTAGCTCTTGGGATTGTGGCGAATACATTGCTACATCTGTAAAATTACAAGTTGGACATCCTCCAGGAGCGCCACTTTTTCAAATGTTGGGTGCATTTTTTGCAATGTTTACTGGCGATTTAAGTCAAGTTGCAAAAATGGTGAACTTTATGTCTGCTTTGGCTAGTGCGTTTACAATTTTGTTTATGTTTTGGACAATTACCAATTTGGCGAAAAAATTAGCGCTAAAAACTGGTAAATTAGCAGAAGGAAAATATATTGCTATTCTTGGAAGTAGTTTGGTAGGTTCTTTAGCGTATACGTTTTCGGATAGTTTCTGGTTTAGTGCTGTAGAAGGAGAAGTGTATGCAATGTCATCATTTTTAATGGCTTTATTATTTTGGCTAGGCCTTAAATGGGAAGCAGAAATTCATACAGCTAGAGGAAATAAATGGTTAGTTTTAATAAGTTTTGTAGTTGGTTTATCATTTGGAGTACACATCTTATCATTGTTGGTAATCCCTTCAATTGTAATGTTATATTTCTTTAAAACTTATAAAAATATCACTTTAAAAACAACTGCAATTGCAACAGTAGTATCTGTTATCGTTTTAATGTTTGTCTTTAAATTTTTATTTCCATTTACATTAAAATTCTTTAGTGCATCCGAATTATTTTTTATCAATACTATTGGACTGCCTTATAATTCTGGTTCTATAATTGCTGCAATTATTTTAATTGCATTGTTTTACTTTGGATTAAATTACACTAGAAAACATAAGAAAGTAACTGCAAACACCTTAATTCTATCAGTTTTATTTATTATGATTGGTTTTTCTTCTTGGATGATGTTACCAATAAGAGCAAATGCAAATACTACTGTAAACGAAAACAACCCTTCTAGTGCAAGAGAATTATTAGCTTATTACGAACGTGAACAATATGGTGACGCCAATGTTTTTTACGATACGTATTACTCTAATTCTTACGAAAGAGAACAAGATAGAAACACGCCATTTAGAGATGACAAACCAAAGTATGAAAAGTTAAATGGTAAATATGAAATTGTAAATAAATACAAAAACGTATTACCTAATTATTCTGATAAACACAAAGGTTTTATACCAAGAATGGTAGATCCATCTAAAGAAAAAATGTACAAAGCCATTGCTGGTATTTCTCCAAATAGCAAAAGAAGACCAACTTTTGGAGAAAACTTAAAGTTTATGACAAGCTTTCAGTTTGGATACATGTACGGACGTTATTTTATGTGGAATTTTGTTGGAAAACA
The DNA here is from genome assembly GCF_014352875.1 of Polaribacter pectinis. Taxonomy (NCBI): domain Bacteria; kingdom Pseudomonadati; phylum Bacteroidota; class Flavobacteriia; order Flavobacteriales; family Flavobacteriaceae; genus Polaribacter; species Polaribacter pectinis. The sequence goes on along the minus strand of NZ_CP060695.1, from coordinate 3,087,111 downwards.
AAATGATATTCAAGGAAATTTAGATATCGAAAACGGAAACTGGATTAGCGGAATAACATTTATTGATGAAGCAAGATTAGGTTCGCAAAAAGCCTTACCAGATGTTGTTTTAAATAATAAAGGAAGAAACAAATATTACTTTTTACCTTTAATTTTAGGTTTAATTGGTTTGTTTTATCAAATTAAATGGGATAAAGAAAACTTCTTTACACTTTTACTCTTCTTTGCATTTACAGGTTTAGCAATTATATTTTATACAAATCCAAAACCTTTTGAACCTAGAGAAAGAGATTATGCCGTTGTTGGTAGTTTCTACATTTTTGCCATTTGGATTGGCTTTGGTGTACTCGCACTTTATGAATATTTAAAGAATTTTGCAAATAAGAAAACCATTGCAATTACTGTTTCTTTAGTTTCTTTATTAGCAGTACCAACATTAATGGCAACAGAAAATTGGGATGATCATGATAGAGGTGGCAGACATACAACTTTACTAAACGCACAAGCATATTTAGAATCTTGCGACCCAAATGCGATTCTATTCACTATTGGAGATAATGATACTTTTCCACTTTGGTACATGCAAGAAGTAGAAGGAATTAGAACCGATTTAAAATTGGTAAACACAAGTCTTTTTGCCACAGATTGGTATATAGACCAGATGAAAAGAGCAAGTTATAAAGCAGCTCCAATTCCATCGCAATTAACACATGACCAATATAAATACGGAACTTTAGATGTTGCATATCACGTTCCACATCCACAATTTAAAGACTCTGTAATAGCTATTAAAGACTTTATGAGGTGGATTGCAAGTGATAATCCTGTTACATATTATATAGATGAAGAAAATGATGTAAAAGAGAAAACATACCCTACAAATAGAATTCGAATTCCAGTAAATAAAGAAAATGCTTTAAAATCTGGAATTGTTGCACAAAAAGATGCAGACAAGATTGTAGATTATATAGACATTACAGTAGACAGACAAGGTCTAACAAAAAATAGAATTTTAATGCTAGATATTTTAGCAAACTTCGATTGGAAACGTCCAATTTATTTTACTGGTGGCGCAAATGCAGACGAAGAATATATCTGGTTAAAAGATTATATGCAATTAGATGGAATGTCTTACAAATTAGTTCCTATTAGAACTCCTACAAAAATTTACAACGAAAAAGGAGAATTGGTTAGAGAAGTAAGTTTGTTTGATATGGGAAGAATTGACCCAGAAAAAATGTACGCCAATATTAAAAAGTTAGATTGGAAAAACATTAATAGTGGTAAAATTTATATTGATGAACAAACTAGAAGAAATGCCATTTCTTTACGTAATAATTTAATGCGTTTATCAGAAACTTTCTTAAAACAAAAAGATACTGCCACAGCAAAAGAAGTATTAGATTTATCTCTCTATAAAATGCCTATTGAAGATTTTGGCCATTACAGTATTTCTCTTGGGTATCCAGAGATGTATTATAGAATTGGTGACAAAGAAACTGCTAGAAAAACAGCAAAAACACTAATTACAATTTTTCAACAAAAGCTTAAGCATTATAGTACTCATAAAGATTTAGATTTAGTTTTCGATGATATAGATACACATTTGTACATGTATAGAAATATTCTAGGTCAAATAGAAGAATTTGATGGAGATAGAGAATACATGGAAAAATTACAAAACGAATTTATAGAAAACGTAAAATTATTTAGTAGTTTAATTCCAGATGAAGAACCAGCAGAATTAGATTTAATAAAAGATTAAATTGAAAACATATTTCCCCAGGACGCCAGATTTTATGATGAGAATTTTCTCTGATTATGTTTGGCGTTTTTCTTTGGATAAAAAAGAACTATTTTTAACTTTTGATGACGGACCAACTCCAGAAATTACCGAATTTGTTTTAGCAGAATTAAAGAAATACAATGCAAAAGCAACCTTTTTTTGCATTGGAAAAAACATAAAAAATCATCCAGAAATTTTTAATAAAATTATTGCTGATGACCATGCTGTTGGAAATCATACGCAAAATCATTTGAATGGTTGGAAAACTAAAACCAACATTTATATAGATAATTTTTTGAAGTGTGAAAAAACAATTACACACTTCAACAATTCAACAATTAAACAACAACTTTTTAGACCTCCCTATGGAAAAATTAAGAAGAAACAAGCTAAAGAAATCCTAAAAAAAGGCTATAAAATTATAATGTGGAACGTTTTATCTGCAGATTTTGATACTTCTATTTCTGAAGAAAAATGTTTACAAAATGTTTTAAGAAATACTAAAAATGGAAGTGTTATTGTTTTTCACGATAGTGTAAAAGCTTCTGAGAAATTGCGTTTTGTATTGCCCAAAGTTTTAGAAGAATTTTCTAAAAAAGGATTCGAGTTTAAGGCAATAAAATAAACTAGCAAACAAGTTTAGCCCTGATTGAAACGACATCCTTTTTATTACTTAAATAGAAGTAATTTGTTTATAAATTATAAGATTGCCACATAAAACAAAAAATTTTATTCATAATGACAAATAAAAAGATATAGTGGAAAGCAGGAAATAGCTACAGAAAAAATTAAAAATATTCTTTAACCAAACCTATTAAGGTTTTTGCGTCTTGAAAACCTGTTTGGCGCCATTTCATTTCGCCATTTTTGTAAATCATAAAAGTTGGGTTTCCTTTTACGCGCAAAGCGTCTGCCAAGGTTTCGTTCTTTTTAATATCGATCTTAATTACTTTGGCTTTATCACCTAAAGCTGCTGCAACATCTCTTAAAGTATGTACGTTGTTTTCTACTTCGTCCCAATCTGTGTAAAAATCGATTAGAACAGGTTTATCAACACTAATTAATTCGCCAAATTTTGTCATAATATAAAGTTTTTAAGGGGGAAAAACGTATAAATTATTCAATACTTAATTAACAAATATAACAAATCTATTTTTGAATTGACTGATTATCAGCCTTTTTTCAATTCTATAACTGTAATTTCTGGCCAAATTCCAACACGTCCTGGAAATGCATGGTAGCCAAAACCTCTGTTTACATTTACATATCTACCAGCTTCTTCGTACAAACCTGCCCATTGTTTATACACATATTTAGATGGACTCCATTTTAACCAACCAGGAATTTCGATTCCCATTTGCAAACCATGTGTATGGCCGCTTAAAGTTAATTGATAGTTAAAAGGGTCTTGTTTAACTTTATACTCCCAATGACTTGGGTCGTGAGACATTAAAATTTTAAAATCTTCTTGTTTTACGTTTGCTGATGCTCGCTGCAAATCTCCTGCTTGGTTGAATCCTTTTCCCCAATTTTCTACGCCAAGAAGTGCAATTTTTTGTCCGTCTTTTTCTAAATATCTATGTTCGTCCAACAATAAATCAAAACCAATTTTTTTATGAATATCTTTTACTTGCTGAAAATTGTCTACCTTATCTTGCGGATTTTTCCAATCCATATAATCGCCATAATCATGGTTTCCAAGAATAGAAAACTTTCCTCCTTTTGCTTCTAATTTATCGAAAACATCGATCCAATTGTCCATTTCATCTGCTTTATTATTTACTATATCTCCTGTAAATAACATAATATCAGACTTTTGCTCGTTAATTAAATCGACTCCGTATTTTATTTTTTCCTTATTGGTAAAACTTCCTGAATGGATATCAGAAATTTGAGTGATGGTAAAACCATCGAAAGCTTCTGGTAAATCTTTAAAAGTTAACGTGTATTTTAAAACTTTGTAATTGTATTTTCCTTGAATAATTCCGTAAATAAAACCGGCAAAAGGTATTGCAGCCAAACCTAAAGCAATTTGAGAAATAAATTTTCTTCTAGTTGGTAAAGGTTGCGTTTCTCCATTGGAAATTGCTGAAATCGCTTTTACAATCCACCTATAAATATCTTCGCCAAAAAGCATAAAAATAATAACTAGTTTAGGAATTGATACTGTTAGTAAAATTCCCATTGCCATTTGAAACTCGGGTGTTTGTCCTTTGCTTCTATCGTAAGTTAAAACGGTTAAGAAGAAATAGACATAAGTTGCTACACTTATTGTTAAAAAAGAAAAACGAACTAATTTACTTTTAGATATGGTTTTAAATGCTTGAAAAGTATAAACTTCTACAACAATAATTAAAACTAATAAAATGATAAGAGGAATTAACCAACGTGGCATAAAATAAATTTAAAAAATTTATCAAAGATACTGCTTAAAACACCGATTGAATTTTAATAGGATGTTAAAGTTTCGTAGCTTTACTGCAGAGTCTGCAGTGACAATTATTAAATCACTCATTTCTATCTTATATTTTATTTTTAATAGTAAAAACAACTCTATGCAAGATCAAAAAAGAGTCTTTTTAGTTGATGCGTACGCATTAATTTTCCGAGGATATTATGCCTTTATAAAAAACCCAAGAATTAATTCTAAAGGTTTAGACACCTCTGCAATTATGGGTTTTATGAATTCACTTTTAGATGTAATTAAAAGAGAAAGACCAGATAAATTAGCCGTTTGTTTCGATAAAGGTGGCAGTGCAGATAGAGTAGAAATGTTTGAAGCTTATAAAGCCAATAGAGATGCAACTCCAGAAGCCATAAAATTAGCGGTTCCATATATTATGGAAATTCTTAAAGCCATGCACATTCCTATTATGGTAAAAGAAGGTTTTGAGGCAGATGATGTTATTGGAACACTTTCTAAACAAGCAGAAAAAGAGGGTTACAAAACTTTTATGGTAACTCCAGATAAAGATTTTGCACAATTAGTTTCCGAAAATATTTTTATGTACAAACCACGTTTTGGTGGTGGTTATGATATTTGGGGAGTTCCTGAAGTGTTGGCAAAATTCGAAATTACAGATCCTTTACAAGTCATCGATTTTTTAGGAATGATGGGAGATTCTTCCGATAATATTCCTGGTTTGCCAGGAGTTGGAGAAAAAACTGCAAAGAAGTTTTTGGCTGCTTATGGTTCTATGGAAAACTTATTGGCAAACACACATGAGCTAAAGGGAAAAATGAAAGAGAAAATAGAAGCTAATGGCGAGTTAGGTTTACTTTCCAAGAAATTGGCAACTATTATGTTAGATGTTCCTGTAACTTTTAACGCAGAAGATTTTGAGTTAGACCAACCAGATGTAGAAAAAGTAACTGAAATTTTTAACGAATTAGAATTTAGAAATTTATTAACGAATTTCTTACGAACTTTTTCGACTGAAACAACCACAAATACTTCTGATAATAAGACTGAAGAAAAACCAAAAGCGGTTGCTAAAAAAACAGCTTCAAATACTGAAGGTCAGTTCGATTTATTTGCTGCTCCTGGAACTGGAAGTGTTTCTGAAGCAGATGTTGCATCTGGATTTAAAACCATTGAAAACACAAATCATTTTTATCAACATATAGATTCTCCTTTCTCCAGAAAATTATTACTTCAAAAATTAATGCAACAAACTTCTGTTTGTTTCGATACTGAAACTACAGGTTTAAAAGCCTTAGAAGTGGAATTAATAGGAATTGCTTTTTCTTATGAAATCGGAAAAGGATATTATGTTTCATTTCCTGAAGACCAAGAAGAAACAAAGGCAATTTTAGAAGAATTTAGACCATTTTTCGAAAGTGAAATCGAGAAAATTGGGCACAATTTAAAATATGATATTAAAGTATTATCGAATTATAAAATGCCTGTAAAAGGGAAATTATTCGACACAATGATTGCGCATTATTTGATCAATCCAGATATGCGACATAATATGGATGTTTTGGCAGAAACGTATTTAAATTATCAGCCAGTTTCTATTACAGAATTGATTGGTAAAAAAGGAAAAAATCAGCTTTCCATGAGAGTTGTACCAATTGCAGACCAAACAGAATATGCTGTGGAAGATGCAGACATAACTTTTCAACTAAAACAATTGTTTACTGGCGAATTAGAAAGCGGAAATGTTACCAAATTATTTAATGATATTGAATTGCCTTTGGTGTCCGTTTTAACAGCCATGGAAATTGAAGGAATTAACGTAAATGTAAATTTCTTAAAGGAATTATCAGTTGCGTTAACGGATGATATCAACAGACTTGAAAAAAATATTTACGAACAAGCTGGAGAAGAATTTAACATTGCTTCTCCAAAACAATTAGGAATTGTGTTGTTCGAAAACATGAAGTTGGTAGACAAACCAAAAAAGACAAAAACAGGACAATATAAAACAGGCGAAGATATTCTATCTTACTTGGCAAAAGACCACAAAATTATCAGAGATATTCAAGAATATCGCCAATATAAAAAATTACAAAGTACGTATGTAGATGCTTTGCCTAATGAAATTAACCCAAAAACGGGAAGAATTCACACACAATATATGCAAGCAGTTGCTGCAACTGGTAGGTTGAGTTCTAACAACCCGAATTTACAGAATATTCCAATTCGTACAGAAAGAGGAAGAGAAGTTCGTAAAGCATTTATTCCAAGAGATGAGAATTATGTATTATTGGCAGCCGATTATTCTCAAATTGAATTGCGAATTATTGCAGCTTTAAGTCAAGAAGAAACCATGATAAATGCGTTTAAAAATGGCGAAGATATTCATGCTTCAACCGCTGCAAAAGTTTTTAATGTTCCTATTGATGAAGTAACTCGTGAGCAACGAAGCAACGCAAAAACAGTAAATTTTGGAATTATTTATGGAGTTTCTGCTTTTGGTTTGAGCAATCAAACAGACTTATCAAGAGGAGAAGCAAAAGAATTAATTGATACTTATTACGAAACCTACCCAAAATTAAAAGCATACATGTCTGCACAAGTAGATTTTGCAAGAGAACATGGCTTTGTAGAAACGGTTTTAAACAGACGTAGATATTTAAAAGATATTAATTCGCAAAATGCAATGGTGAGAAGTGGCGCAGAAAGAAATGCTGTAAATGCGCCCATACAAGGTTCTGCAGCAGATATTATTAAGTTAGCAATGATAAATATTCACAAACGTTTTGAGGAAGAAAATTTCAAATCGAAAATGTTATTGCAAGTACATGATGAATTGGTTTTTGATGCTCATAAAGACGAGTTAGAAACAATCAAACCAATTATAAAACACGAAATGGAAAATGCATTTAAAATGGAAGTTCCTTTAGATGTAGAGATGGATATTGGTTTAAACTGGTTAGAAGCGCATTAAATATGAAATTAGATTATATAGACAATTACAATGGTCTTCAAGAAAATATTGTTCGTTTATTTGATTTTGATAAAGCTGAAGCAATTCAATTCAGAGATTTATTGAAAGATACAGTTATAGAAAATAGGCAGAAATTAGATTTATCTCAAATTGATTTTATCGACACAGAAGATTGTAATTTAATTTTTGGTTTATTCAAATCGGATGAAGGAATTCTAACCAAAGACAACGAAACATATTTCTGCATTTTAACAATGGAAAGTTATATGGAAATGCTTCGTCTTTTAGAACCTTTTTGCAAGAAAGAATCTAAAGGATATCAATATTTGTATGATGTAGATACACCTACAGATTTGTTGTTTGCGCCAAATGCTAATTGATTTAATTAATAGATTTTGCTATTTTAATCTAGTTTGTTTCTAAACTCAAAAAAAACTAACATCGCTAACGATTCATATAAGTTATTAAAAACAACGTCATATCAGTCATTGGCATTAATTAAGAAAACTGAATTGGAAATTAGAGAAACACATAGGAATGATTATACCATTTCAACTGACAAGAATAAATTAGATGTTTTGAGCATTCACAAATTCCTTGCAAACGAAACTGATTGGGCTAAAGGAATTCCAATTAATACTTTGAAAACATCAATTGAAAACTCTTTGAATTTTGGTGTTTATTACGAAAACAAACAAATTGGTTTTGCTAGAATAATTTCAGACTATTCAACTATTGCATATTTGGGAGATATTTATATTCTAAAGGAATATAGAGGAAAAAGATTAAGTAAATGGCTGATAAATGAAATAATGGAACACCCAAATCTTCAGGGATTGAGACGTTGGATTTTATTGACTGATACAGCTGAATGGCTTTATAAAAAATTCGGATTTACGGAATTACCTAAACCTGAATTTTATATGGAAAAGCATAATCCAAATGTTTATAGCGGAATAAAAAACTAATGCCAACACCGTATAAAAAAATTGCTAGTTTTAGCCAAACCAAAGTTAGTTGCTCGTTTGCTAGCTTCTGATTTTCCTTCGGAAAATCCTCGCACACAAACACGCAACATTTCATATACATAAACGTTAGCAAAAATCACTAAAAAAACGAAAAACCAAAACCAAAAGAAACACTATCTAATCTATTATTTTTAAAGCCCGTAATTCCTTTTCTGTGAAAATCAACTCTAAAAATAGTATTCCAACGTTTTTCTCCAGCAACTTGTATTCCTAAACCAATTCCGTAATAATTTCCATCAGGATATCTGGAAGAAGGTGTCCACATTTTACCATATCTAAATTCCACAAAATGGTTACTATCATCTTTTTCTGTGATATTATATTTTAAAGCTCCGTAAGTAGGAAAAGCATCTACATCGTAATTAAAATGAAAGTCATAACCACCATTTAGACTTACCGCTAATCGTTTTTTAAATTCGTAACCAAAGCCAATTCTAAAAAATAATGCGGAAGGTACAATTAAAGGACCACCATCGTCATTTGGACCTATTTGGTAGTTTTCATTAATACCCAATGTAAGATTTACATCTCCTGTAAAAAAAGGTCTTCCCAATTTTTCTTGAGAAAAAGACGTTTGTATTGTACTAAAAAAGATAATTAGAAGTAATAGTTTTTTCATTATATAACTTTTGGATTGTTACTTTTTGAATCAAAAACTATTCCGTTTTCTAAATGATTTTAAAATACTCTTAAAACAAAAAAAAGGATAGATTTAAAATCTATCCTTTTTTTATAATAATTAGTTCAAATAACTATGATTTATATTTATCTATAGTTTCCTGTAACTCTTCACGTAAATCGTCGAATTTTTCAATTAACTCTTCTAAATTCTGTTTTACGTTTTTTGCAGGTTCATTCTTTTCTGCCAACAATTTTTTATATTCTTCTTCAATATCATCTATATCTTCCATTACTTCCTCGTTTTTTAACCAAGAAGGAATTGTACCTCTTAAGCTAGCAATTGATCCGCTTAAATTTTCTATACGAGATGTAGATGTTTCTAAATCTAAATTTTCTATTTCTCTTAACTCGTTGTTTGCCGTGTTAAAACCATCCCAGTCATCAAAAGATAATGAACCATCTGTGCTCATTTTATAATTAACAGTATTACCATCTGCTAATTCTATCTTCATAACCTTAAAGTCTTCATTTTTTTCTTTTGCTTTATCGCAAGAAACAAATAGTAAACCTGTAATCGCTAAAACCGCTGTCATTTTTTTTATCACTTTCATAATATAGTTTTTTAAGTTCAATACAAAATTAAATGAATAAGAAACCTAAACTTAACGCAAATACATCTATTATTGACTCTTTAGAAAATTGAAAAAGCAATACATTTACGCACAAAAAAATAAGGTAGATTTAAAAACCTACCTTATAATTAAAATGTAATCCTTAATAAATAGCAATTTTTATTGTACTTTTTTTTATAACTTCACTTTTTTCATGTAAAAACACAACTCCCTTAAAAGAAAAAAAGATAGCAGAAGTAAGTAAACAATACATAACTATTTTAGGTGTTACACAAGATGGAGGTTATCCTCATATTGGTTGTAAAAAAGAATGCTGTAATAATTTTTATAATAAAACAAACAACAAAAAAAGTGTTGTTTCTTTAGGTTTAATAGATTTAATCGATAAACAAAAATGGTTATTTGATGCTACTCCAGATATGCATACTCAATTAGCTGAATTAGAACAAAAACATCTAAAAAAAGAAAATATAATTGATGGTGTTTTCTTAACACATGCCCATATTGGTCACTATACTGGTTTAATGTATTTTGGAAGAGAAGCTTATGGAAAAAAAGGTGTTTCAGTTTTTGCAATGCCAAAAATGAAAAAGTTTATTGAAACAAATGGACCTTGGAGTCAACTAGTTACTTTACAAAATATAAAACTAAAAAAAATACAACAAGACTCTTCAATTAAAATAAGTAATAATTTAAAAGTTACTCCATTTTTAGTTCCACATAGAGATGAATTTTCTGAAACTGTGGGTTATAAAATAGAAGGAAATAAAAAATCTGCGTTATTTATTCCTGACATTGATAAATGGCATAAATGGAACAAAAGTATTATTGAAGAAGTTAAAAAAGTAGATTACGCTTTTGTTGATGCTACATTTTTAAATCAAAACGAAGTTAAAAGAGCTATGACAGAAGTCCCTCATCCATTTATAGAAGAAACTATTTATTTGTTTAAAGATGAATCATTATCTACCAAAAACAAAGTGATTTTTATCCATTTTAATCACACAAACCCCACTCTTCAAAAAAACAGTAAAGAACGAAAAGAAATAGAAAATTTAGGCTTTAGTTTTGCTAATGAGGGAGATAATTACGCTTTATAAATTACCTAACAAACCTATAAGTAGCTTTAATTAAAAATGTATTTTCTAATGGTTTGTCTAAAATTTGGTTTCTAAAACTTCTCGTTAAAGAATTATTAGGATCTCCACTTCCTGCTCCTCCTCTTGCCCAAACAAAAAACAACTCAGAACCGGGAATATACTCCCACCTAGCAACTAAATTAGTTCTAAATTGCACATAAGAAAAATCGGGTTTACCAAAAGTATAGTCTGTAACACCGTCAATATTTTCATCTACATTATAATTCCCATTATTTTCTAAAATTTGATTGTTGTTATACCAAGAAACTCTTGAGTATAAATCTTTAGAAACAGCATTATTTACATAATTAAAATTAGAATATCTTCCTCTTGCTATAAAAGGTTGTCCATAAAATTGAATAGACATATTAGGATTAATACTATAATTTACCCTTAATGTAGTTGACCAAGATTGATTATCTATTTCTCCTAAAATATATCTTGTCTTAGTATCATAATCTACCTGATTTACATATTGGGTTTTACTTGGATTTTTCTCAAACTCTGTACTTAAAGAAACACTTAATGCATCAAAAGGCTGATAATTCATTCTAAATACATGTCTTTGAAATGAAAAATTATTTTGTTTTGCAGCAGAACCAACATAACCTAAAGTAAAACTCATTTTTTTACTTCTATCCGATCCAAAAAATAAAACAAAATAGTTTTCTGCAGAAAACCTCCATCTAGGTCCACCTTGTAAAAAAGAGTTCGAAAAAATTCTTGGTTTATGCCCTAATTCAACTTCTGTCCACCAATTATTTTTCCAATTTACATTTCCACTTAATTCATATTGAATTCTATTAAAATTACCATCAAAATCATAAGTTGCAAACTGATTAAAATTTGCTCTTATATCTCTATAAATTCCTTTCGGTTCTTGCCATAAATATCTAATGCCTGAAAACTGAATCATTTCATCAGTCTGTCGTAAAAAACCAACATCATTCAATTCTAATTCTGGAGAACGCCAAACAAACCCGCCATTATAACGCCAGTTTCCTCCACCAGCTTTACCTGCTTCAATTCTCCCTCCAGTACCAGTTAAAGAGGTTTTATTTACATCAACATTTACATGGGTTGCATCTACTCTATCAAAGTTATGCCTCAAAGTTTGTTGCGTTGCAGTTATTGCTTCTTTACTACCTAATACTTTACTTGCAATTACATTACCTTCAAGGAAATAATTTCTGTCTTTCCAGTTATGTCTGAAATCAATTCCTCCTGTATAAGCAGCTTTGTGTAATTCATTAAAATCCCCTCCTAAGTTTCTGTTTGTGGCAGTAAAAATTCCACCTATATAAGTATTTCTATCATTAAAATCTTTTTGAGCTCTAGCTACAAAATAGTTGGTCAGTGGTTCTACAATTTCTTCTCTAGTAGTACCATCTGTTTGCTTTATTTCTGCATATTCATTAGCAGTCACACTCTCTAAAACACCTATAGACCAACCATTTTGTGTTTTTCCTGAAAATTTTGCTGCTCCTAAAATGGTAGAATTTTGAGGAACATCAGCAAATTCGCCAGCAGTTAAATTGGCATCTCTGTGTGGATTTCTACCTATTCTTCTACTGTAAAATAAATTATCTCTTCCGTTAGCAAATTCGAAATCAAAAATATTTTTATTCTCTACAAAAAACGGTCGTTGTTCTCTAAAAAATATTTGAAACCCGTCTAAAGCAATAGCTCCTGGATCTGCTTCAACTTGTCCAAAATCAGGATTGATGGTTAAATCTAAAGTCAAGTCATTTGTAATCCCAATTTTTGCATCTAAGCCTCCATTAATTTTAAAATCACTTCCATCTCTGTATGGATTTCCTGCTTCTGAAGGATAATTATCATATTGTATAACAGTAAATGGTTGAATTTCTAATTGCTTTTGAGGTACTAGATCTATTAATCCATGTAATTCTCCTGCTTCACTTATAAACCCTGATTGATCATTAGGAATTCTTTGCCAAAGAGAGCGTTCTTGAAACCTAAAAATTGTTCTATTAACGTTAAAACCCCAAATTTGCTCTTTGGCTTTACCAAAACGTAATTGACTAAAGGGTATTTTCATTTCTGTAGACCATCCATTATCTAATAACTTTGCATTAGTATACCAAATAGGATTCCAACTATCATCCCAATTATCTCCATTTTGAGTAGCAATTTCTTCACCTTTTACACCAGCAGCTGTAGTGGTAAAAACAAATGCTGTTCTTTTATCATGATAACTATCAATAATCACATTAACTCTATCTCCTGCAAAACCATCTCTTCTTGTTAGTCTTCTTTGAATTAAATCTGGACTGTCATCAAAAGCTACTATAGCAACATATAAAAATTTATCATCATACATTACTTTAAATTTTGTTTGATGAGTTGGTGCTACACCTTCTGTAGGATCTTTCTGAGTAAAATCAGAAGACCATTCAACAGCATCCCAAGCATCATCAGAAACATCACCATATATAACAGGAACTTTTTTTAGTTTTTTTGTTGTGTAAATTCTTTTTGGTACTACTTCTGTTGATTCTTGTTCGTAATTACTAATTGTAATAGAAAAACACACCAATAAAATTGGCAAATTAAGCTTCATAAATTTGGTTGATTTAATAACACAAAAGTACTTCTCTATTTTCTTAAGGATATGTCAATAATTTTCTTGTTTTTTTTCTTTTAGATTTATTATAAATAAAGTAATTAAAGGACTTAATCCATGAGGTATTCTATAAATTGTAGTATATAAATATTGATGAAATATAGAAAAAGAAACATCATAAGTTAACCCACTCGTTATTCTCGCAAATGCAGTAATCAGCCCCCATATTGCAGCATAAATTAAACCTATCTTTTGCAACCTTGGAATAAAAATAAAAACTACCGCAACAAAATCTAATACGCCAGCTATAAATAAAAACTCTTTTGCTAGGTTTTCTGTTATAGGTAAAATATTAAGTGTCATAGTGACAAAGTTTCCGGGCAGTGGGTAGAGCTTACCTAATGCATACAAACCATGGCTAACAAAAGTAAGTGCAGTTATTATTTTTAAAGGTGTTATTAATTTCAACAAATTTCCATTTATTTTAAATAAATAAACCAATAAAAGTGGTGCTCCAAACTGAATTGAATGCTCTAAAAACATTGCTAAGTGATAAAACTTACTTTTAGACAGTAGTATTGATAAAAAGAGCAACAAAAATCCTCCCACAGCAATTATTTGTTTTGAAAACCGTTTGGATTCTTGTTTAACAATTAAACATAGTGCAGCACATATTGCATAAAAAACACCATTTATTTTAATGATATTTTGAATAATATTGTCTGCTTTCATACTGGTTACATATTCTTTCCAGGATACATTAAAAACACCCTCGACAAATTTTTGCAACAAGTTTTGGTCCCATAATAGAGATCGATAAGGAGCATCCCAAAATAAATGCTCATAAGCTCTTCCTGCAAAAACAAAAAAGGCACTCAGTTTTAACATCCAAACAATCTGACTTCTTTTCATAAAAATTTAACTATTTAATTTATAACAAAAAAAAAATTACACAAAAACCTAAAGTTGCAAATAGATATATTTATCAAAAGGTTAAACAAATGAATATGTCAACATTAATTGACGAATAAATTTATAAATTTATAAATTTATAAATTAAATTTTAATATATTGCATATAAATAGATTAACAATTTTTAAATTATGGAAATAAGAATACTTTTTTTAATATTTTTCACCTTAAGCTTCAGTGTTTTTTCAAATTCAGATAGGTATAGATTAATTATCACAGATAACCCCGCAACAACAATTACTATTGCATGGGACCAAAAATCAGGAACAAATCCATTAGTTTATTATGATACAACAGACCACGGAACATCTTATCAAAACTACAACTTTAATAAATCTGTAGACAGAAGTATTTCTTTTAAAGGTATGAATAACAGCTTTGCTAAATTAACAGGCTTAACACCTAATACAGCATATTTTTTTGTAATTAAAGATTCTCAAGGAACAAGTGCTCGTTATTGGTTTAAAACTGCACCTAGTAGTAATGACACAATGTCTTTTATTGCAGGTGGAGATTCTAGAAATAATAGAGTGCCTCGTCAAAATGCCAATAAAATGGTTGCCAAATTAAAACCAACTGCCGTTTTTTTTGGAGGAGACATGACAAATGCAAACTCTAGTGCAGAATGGATTGAATGGATGGATGATTGGCAATTAACTATTGCAAACGATGGAAGAATGTTTCCAATTATTCCTGCTAGAGGAAATCATGAAGAATCAAACCAAAGTATCTATGATTTATTTGATACTCCATCAAAAGAAATCTATTATGATATTACTTTTGGCACAAACTTATACACTATTTATACTTTAAATTCTGAAATTGCTGCAGGAGGGAATCAAGTAAATTGGCTTAAAGGAAAATTAGCCTCTGATAATTCAATATGGAAATCTGCCCAATATCATAAACCTATGCGTCCTCATCAATCTTCTAAATCAGAAGGAAATGATGAATATAACAATTGGGCACAACTTTTTTATGATAATAAAGTGAAATTAGTTTACGAATCTGACTCTCATGTTGTTAAAACAACACGTCCTGTTAAACCTTGTTCTTCTGGAGCAAATTGTGAAGAAGGTTTTGTGGAAGAAAATAATAATGGAATTGTATTTGTTGGTGAAGGATGTTGGGGAGCGCCACTAAGAGCTGCTAACGACAACAAAAGTTGGACAAGGGAATCTGGCACGTTCAATCAGTTTAAATGGATTACTGTTTCTACTACAAATATTTTAGTTAAAACCATTAAAATAGATAATGTAAATAGTGTAGGAGAAAATTCAAACTCAGAAGCTCCAGGGGTTTTACCATCTGGAACTGATGTATGGAGTACTGCTAATGGAGATACTGTTACTATTACTAATAGCGGCAATAATTCTCCAACAGTTGCAATAACTTCTCATACTAACAATCAACAAATACCTAGTGGTAGTACTACGCTTACTGCTGATGCTTCTGATACAGATGGAACAATTGCATCAGTAGAGTTTAAAGTTGCAGGAGCTTCTGTTGGCACAGACACAACAAGTCCCTATAGTATAACTCATAATTTTACAGATGGAGTTGTTTTAGTAGAAGTAATTGCAACAGACGATTTGGGTGCTACAGATTCAGAAAACATTAACTTATTGGTTGGAAGCTTTTCTAGTACAATAGATATTGCAGCATCACAAGATGTAGAACAACAAATAAACAATAGTGTAAACTCAAGTAGCTCTGATTTAGAATTGGTTTATGACGGGGCTTATACACCAGGAGATCAAACCATAGGCATCGAATTCTCTAATATTAACATTCCTGCAGGAGCAACAATAACTAAAGCCTATATTCAGTTTACTGCAAAAAGTACAATGTCTGCCGCAGCGAGCTACCTTGTTGCTGTTGAGAATAGTGCCAATGCTGAATTTTTGAACACGACCTCTGGAAATGTTACCACAGGAAGAACTTATTATACTGGTGTGAGTTGGAGTCCAGCACCCTGGACAGCAGGTAATGCAACTGCGGCTGAGAGAACTTCAGATATTAGTTCACAAATCCAATCCAATGTAAATTTAGGTTCTTGGGCTACAGGAAATAGAATGGTTGTAAAAATTATTGCAGATGGAGCAACTGTTGGCGCTGGTATTGCAAAACGTCGTGCACGTTCTATTGACGGTGGATTTGCCCCTGTTTTGCATATAGAATATAACGTAACCTTATCAAATACATCTTTCAATCAAGAAAAATTAAAACAATACCCTAATCCATTTAAGGATTTGATTTACTTTACTTTACCTTCTACAAATTTTGAAAAACCTAGAATTAAAGTATTTAGTTTAAATGGGAAATTAGTTTACAATAGTATTCTAGTTAATAATAAAGTAGATTTAAGTTTCTTAACAAATGGTACATATGTCGTAAAGCTTCAAAATAACAAAAAGCAAACTTTGGTTAAAAACATTATTAAGAAATAAAACTATATTTATTAATAAACACACCTAGGCACAACTAAACCTCAAAAAATCCGCAATCTGAAATTCAAATTGCGGATTTTCTTTTCTACAGATTAACTACATAAGAACAATAAGTTTAAAGATTAAAGTTAAATTAATCCTTCTTAGAAACTCTGCACATTGCTTATTGATATATCAAGTAAAAAATAAAATTAATGAATATGTAATCATTGAATACTTTAAACTTTGTTAAATAAGTAAGGTGCTGTTCCTTCATCTAGGTCTTTCTCAATAAAATCTGATGAACATTCTACAACAATCCAGCTTCCTCAGAAATATGTCCTTTTATAACAGGAACTTTTTTTAGTTTATTTGTAGTATATTTTTTTTGTTACTACTTCTGTTGGTTCTTGTGCATTATTAGTTATTGTAATAGAAAAACACACCAATAAAATTGGCAAATTAATCTTCATAAGTTTGGTTGATTTATCAACACAAAAGCACTTCTCTATTATCTTAAGGGTATGTTAATAATTAAAATCTCAATTTAACACTTCATAAAATTCAAAAAAATAACTAAATCACTATTTGTCAATCAAATAAAAAGAGGTACATTTGCACTCCTTTTTTAAGGAAAACAAATTTTTTAATTAAACAAAAACTAATAGTGTAATTATGAACACATTAAGTTACAAAACAGTATCAGCAAACAGCGCTACCGTAAACAAGGAGTGGGTTTTAGTTGATGCGGACGGGCAAACGTTGGGTCGTCTAGCTTCTAAAGTAGCAAAGCTAATTAGAGGTAAATATAAACCAAACTATACTCCTCACGTAGATTGTGGAGATAACGTGGTTATTATCAACGCAGAAAAAATTGTATTAACTGGAAACAAGTGGAGAGACAAATCTTACATTCGTCACACAGGTTACCCAGGTGGTCAAAGATCGTTAACTGCAACAGAAATGTTTGAGAAAGATCCTACAAGATTAATCGAAAAAGCAGTAAAAGGAATGTTACCAAAAAATACATTAGGTAGCTCTTTATACAGAAACTTGTATGTATATGCAGGTACAGAGCACAAACAAGCAGGTCAAGAACCTAAAGCTATTAACCTTAACGATTTAAAATAATGGATACAGTTCATAAAATAGGTAGAAGAAAAACTGCTGTTGCTCGTATTTATCTTTCTGAAGGTAAGGGTAACATTACAGTAAACAAAAAAGACTATAAAAGTTACTTTACAACAGGAACTTTACAATATAAAGTACAACAACCATTAATGTTAACAGAAAACTTAACTTCTTATGATATTAAGGTAAATGTTTACGGTGGTGGAGTTACAGGACAAGCAGAAGCAATTCGTTTAGCAATTACTAGAGCATTAGTTTCTATTAACGAAGAGCACAGAGCAATCTTAAAACCAGAAGGATTACTAACGAGAGACCCAAGAATGGTTGAACGTAAGAAATTTGGTCAGAAGAAAGCACGTAAGAAATTTCAGTTCTCTAAGCGTTAATATTTCGTTTAGACTACTGTTATCAAATATTAATAACAGTTTAGTATCTAAATGGTTAAGACTCGAAAGACTACCTAACCATTGATTTCAAAAACAGAAAGTAAACACATTTAAAAATGGCAAACGTAAACATTCAAGAATTATTAGAAAGTGGAGTACACTTTGGTCACTTAACAAGAAAGTGGAACCCAAATATGGCTCCTTATATTTATACAGAAAGAAATGGTGTACACATCATTGATTTGTATAAAACTGCAGCTAAAATAGAAGAAACTTCAGAAGCTTTAAAAAAGATTGCTAACTCTGGACGTAAAATTTTATTTGTAGCTACAAAAAAACAAGCAAAAGATATAGTTGCTGATAAAGCAAAAGCAGTAAACATGCCTTTCATTACAGAAAGATGGCCAGGTGGAATGTTAACTAACTTTGTTACTATTAGAAAAGCTGTAAAAAAAATGGCTCAGATTGATAGAATGAAGACTGATGGATCTTTTGATGCACTATCTAAAAGAGAAAAATTACAAATTAATCGTCAAAGAGAAAAATTAGAAAAGAATTTAGGTTCTATTTCTGACATGACTCGTTTACCAGGTGCATTATTTGTAGTTGATATTAAAAAAGAGCACATTGCAGTAGCAGAAGCTCAAAAACTTAATATCCCAATTTTTGCAATGGTTGATACAAACTCTGATCCAAGATTAGTAGATTTTGTTATACCAGCAAATGATGATGCTTCTAAGTCTATTGACAAAGTTTTATCTTTTGTTACTGATGCAATTGCAGAAGGTTTATCTGACAGAAAAGCAGATAAAGAAAAAGTAAAAGTTGCTAAAGAAGCTCCTAAAAAGGAAGAAGCTAAAGAAGAAACAAAATAATTATAACTTTTAAAATATAAAGTAACATGGGAACAGTAAAAGTAAGTGCTGCAGATGTTAAAAAATTAAGAGAAGCAACAGGAGCTGGAATGATGGACTGTAAAAAGGCATTAGTAGAAGCTGGTGGTGATTTTGATAAAGCAATTGACATTTTACGTAAAAAAGGTCAAAAAATTGCTGCAAAAAGAGCTGACAGAGAATCTACTGAAGGTGTTGCAGTTACAAGAATCAACGATGCTAAAACTGAAGGTGTTGCAATTGTATTAGCTTGTGAAACTGACTTTGTTGGTAAAAACGAAAAATTCGTTGCATTAGCTGGTGAATTTGCAGACATCGCTTTAAACTCAAACACTAAAGAAGAATTTTTAGCTGCTGATTTTGGAGGAATGACTGTTGCAGATAAATTAGTTGAACAAACTGGTGTAATTGGAGAAAAGTTAGACATTACTGCTTTTGAAAAAGTTGAAGCTGCTTATGTTGGTGCTTATACTCACATTGGTAAAATTGCTGCTTTAGTAGGTTTATCTGCAAATGTAGATAATGCTGAAACTTTATCTAAAGATGTAGCAATGCAAGTAGCATCTATGGGTGCAACTACTTTATCTTACAAAGATTTTGACCCTGCTTATGTAGCTGCTGAAACTGAAGCTAGAATTGCAGTAATTGAAAAAGATAATATTGAGTTAGGAAGATTAGGAAAAACATTAAAAAATGTTCCTCAATTTATTTCTATGTCTCAATTAACTCCAGAAGTTATTGCTAAAGCTGAAGAAGATGCAAAAGCACAATTAGCTGCTGAAGGAAAACCAGAAAAAATCTGGGATAGAATTTTACCTGGAAAAATGGAAAGATTCATTTCTGACAATACTACTTTAGATATGGAGCAATGTCTTTTAGACCAAGCTTTTATTAAAGATGAAAAGAAAAATGTTGCACAATATGTAGCTACATTTGGTGATGTTGCTGTAAGTACTTTTAAAAGAGTTACTTTAGGTTAATCACTTAATATCTTATAAATTAAAAACCTCGCACTTTTGCGAGGTTTTTTTATTTCCAAAAAAAGGAAACTCAAAAAAAAATACTTAATTTTGCAAAACTTATCAAAACATACTATGCAATACAAAAGAATTCTTTTAAAATTAAGTGGAGAGGCATTAATGGGCAATAGACAATATGGAATTGACCCAAACCGTTTATCAGAATATGCTAAAGAAATAAAAGAAGTAGTAGCAAAAGGTATAGAAGTTGCTATTGTTATTGGTGGTGGAAATATTTTTAGAGGAGTTGCTGGAGCTGCAAATGGTATGGATCGTGTACAAGGAGATCACATGGGTATGTTAGCAACTTGTATTAATGGACTTGCATTACAAAGTGCTTTAGAAGATGAAGGTGTTCATACACGCTTACAAACAGCATTAGAAATAAAAGAAGTTGCTGAACCTTATATTAAAAGAAAAGCAATTAGACATTTAGAAAAAGGAAGAGTTGTAATTTTTGGTGCAGGAACTGGTAATCCTTATTTTACTACAGATACTGCTGCAGTTTTACGTGCAATAGAAATTGATGCTAATGCAATTTTAAAAGGAACTCGTGTAGATGGTATTTATAATGTAGATCCAGAAAAAGATAAAGATGCTATTAAATTTGAAACTATTACATTTAAAGACGTAATTAAAAAAGGTCTTAAAGTAATGGATATGACTGCTTTTACATTAAGTGAAGAAAATAAATTACCAATTATAGTATTTGATATGAATACAAATGGAAATCTTTTGAAACTAGTTTCAGGAGAAAAAATTGGTACTATTGTTGATAATCAATAATTAGAATCTTTTAAAATTTACTAAAGATGAACGAAGAAATTGAATTTATTATAGACTCTGCTAAAGAAGCAATGAACAATGCTATAGAGCATTTAATTAAAGAGTTAAGAACTATTAGAGCTGGTAAAGCCACTCCATCTATGTTATCTAATGTAATGGTAGATTATTATGGAGCTCAAACTCCTTTAAGTCAAGTTGCAAATGTTAACACTCCAGATGCTAGAACTATTAGCATTCAGCCTTGGGAAAAAAGTATGTTACAAGCAATTGAAAAGGCAATTCAAATAGCTAATTTAGGTTTCAATCCAATGAATAATGGTGATATTATTATGATAAATGTACCACCATTAACAGAAGAACGAAGAATAAACCTAGCAAAACAAGCAAAAGCAGAAGCAGAACATGCAAAAGTTGGTGTAAGAAATGCACGTAAAGATGCCAATAACGAAATTAAAAAAATAGATGTTTCTGATGATTTGAAAAAAGTTTCTGAAGATGATGTTCAGAAATTAACAGATGCGTATGTTAAGAAAATAGACGATACACTTTCTGTTAAAGAAAAAGAGATTATGACAGTTTAAAAAACTGATAATTATAAAAAAAAGAGTGTTTTAAAAAACACTCTTTTTTTTATTTAAAACACTTCTACATTTTAAGTACCTTTGTTTAAAATTTTTTAAATGAATTTCTGGACAAAAGTTGCGGGTATTATTTTAAGAAACCGCTACTTGGTTTTATTATGTATTGCCATCATCACTGGTTTATTAGCCTCTCAAATGAAGTATATGAAATTTTCATATACAGAAGCAAACTTGTTACCAGAAGATCATGTTGCTAATGTTGAGTATAATAAATTTCTTGAAATCTTTGGAGAAGAAGGAAATTTAGTAATTCTAGGTATTAAAGACTCAACCGTATTTACTCCAAAAAAGTTTAATGCTTGGAACAATTTAGTACAGAAATTTGATAGTTTAGAAGAAATAGATTTTACAATTTCTATTGCAGATGTTCAAAAACTAAAAGCAGATAGAAAAAAAAGAAAGTTTGTTTTAGAACCACTCTATGAAAAAGAACCTACAACTTCTAAAGAGGTTTTAGAGATTAAAAAACAACTTTTCGAGAAACTTCCTTTTTACGACAATTTACTTTATAACAAAGAAACTGGTACATTACAAACGGCCATTTATATTAAAAAGGAAATTATAAATACGCCAAAACGTAGAGATTTTATTTTTAACATTCTTGTACCAACAATTGAACAATTTGAAAGAGATAATAACCTAGACGTTAGAGTTTCTGGGATGCCTTATATTAGAACTTTAAATGCACAAAACATACAAGATGAAATAATTCTTTTTGTTGGTGGCGCTTTAGGAATTACTGCTGTAATTTTCTTCTTTTTCTTTCGATCTTTTAGAGCAACTTTTATAACACTTTTAGTAGTGTTAATTGGAGTTATTTGGGCATTTGGTTTTATTGGATTGTTTAGATATGAAATTACAGTTTTATCAGCTTTAATTCCACCTCTTATTATTGTAATTGGTGTTCCTAATGCCGTTTTTCTAATAAATAAATATCAACAAGAAATAAAAAAACACGGCCATCAAGCAAAAGCATTGCAACGTGTAATTTCTAAAATTGGTAACGCAACTTTAATGACCAACATTACAACGGCTTCTGGTTTTGCAACCTTTGTTTTTGTAAAAAGTAGCTTGTTGCGTGAATTCGGAATTTTAGCATCTGTAAACATAATTAGTATCTTCATTTTGGCTTTGTTAATAATTCCTATTATTTACAGTTTTATGCCACTTCCAAAGAAAAAACATTTAAATCATCTTGAAAGAAGATGGATTGAGAATGTAGTAGATTGGATGGAGAAAGCAGTAAAAAACCAAAGAATTACAATTTATATTGCCACAGTTGTTGTTATTGTTTTAGGTATTATTGGCGTCTATCAAATTAGAGTTTCTGGAAGTTTAATAGAAGATATGCCTAAAAGCATGGATTTTTATAAAGACATAAAATTCTTCGAAAATGAATTTGGAGGTATTATGCCTTTAGAAATTTTAATTGATACTAAAAAAGAAAAAGGTGTAATGAAATTGTCTACTTTAAAAAAGATGGACAAAATTAATGAAGCTATAGAAACTTTTCCAGAATTATCTAAACCGCTATCTGTAGTTAATCTTGTAAAATATTCTAAACAAGCTTATTATAAAGGAAATCCTAAATATTATCAATTACCAACAAATCAAGAACAAAGTTACATTTTTGCGTATACAAAAAATTCTAATAACGATGCTAGCATGCTTAAAAACTTTGTAGATTCTACAGGACGTTATGCTAGAATTACAACGTTTATGAAAGATATTGGTACAGATAAAATGGATGCTATTCAAGAGCGTTTAAAAGCGGTTATTGCAAAAGAATTTCAAGCTGAAAAATATTCAGTATCACTAACTGGTAAGGCTTTAGTTTTTATAAAAGGAACAAATTATTTAATTAAGAATCTAGTAATTTCTTTATCTCTAGCCATTTTATTAATTGCAATATTTATGGCATGGATGTTTAGATCCCCTCAAATGATCTTAATTTCTCTAATTCCTAATATGCTTCCGTTATTAATTACAGCTGGCTTAATGGGCTTTTTAGATATTCCTATAAAACCGTCAACAATTTTAGTTTTTAGTATTGCATTTGGTATTTCTGTAGATGATACAATTCACTTTTTAGCTAAATACAGGCAAGAATTAATTGCCAATAAATGGAAGATTAAACCGTCGGTTTATGCAGCATTAAGGGAAACAGGTGTAAGTATGTTTTATACTTCTATTGTGCTCTTTTTTGGTTTCTTAACTTTTACACTTTCTAGTTTTGGAGGCACAATTGCTTTGGGAGGTTTGGTTTCTGTAACCTTGTTATTAGCAATGGTTTCTAACCTACTTTTATTGCCTTCTTTATTACTAACTTTCGAGAAGAAAATTGCTAATAAAAAAGTGTTTAAAGAGCCTGCAATGAAAATATTTCCACCTAAAGAAGACAAAACGGAAGAGTAAATTTTATGTTTTTATTGATATTCCTTTCATTGTTTAATTTAGAACAATAAAGTATCTTTACTCTTTTAACAAAGATATTTTTTAGAATATAACATATTTAAAAATGATGATGAAAAGTAACGTAGCAGAAATTTTAAAATCAGGTACAGTATTACAGGAAATAGCCTTAAAAGGTTGGGTTAGAACTTTTAGAAGCAATCGTTTTATTGCGTTAAATGATGGTTCTACAATTAACAATATTCAATGTGTTATCGATTTTGAAAACACTTCAGAAGAGACTTTAAAGAGAATTACAACTGGTGCAGCAATTTCTATAAAAGGAACTTTAGCAGAAAGCCAAGGAAAAGGGCAATCTGTAGAAATTCAAGTTTCAGAAATTGAAATATTGGGTGATTCTAATGCAGATGAATATCCTATTCAACCTAAAAAACATAGCTTCGAGTTTTTAAGAGAAAATGCACATTTACGTGTTAGAACAAACACATTTAGTGCGGTAATGAGAGTTCGTTCTAAACTCTCTTTTGCGGTTCATAAATATTTTCAAGATAACGGTTTTAACTATGTAAACACACCAATTGTTACAGGTACAGATGCAGAAGGAGCTGGCGAAATGTTTCGTGTGACTTCTTTTGAAGATAACAAAGCACCAGTAACAGAAGATGGTGAGATAGATTATTCTAAAGATTTCTTCGGAAAAGAAA
Organism: Polaribacter pectinis; assembly: GCF_014352875.1. Taxonomy (NCBI): domain Bacteria; kingdom Pseudomonadati; phylum Bacteroidota; class Flavobacteriia; order Flavobacteriales; family Flavobacteriaceae; genus Polaribacter; species Polaribacter pectinis. The sequence continues at coordinate 3,062,549 of NZ_CP060695.1, read as the reverse complement.
CTAGTTTAACAGTTTCTGGTCAATTAGAAGCAGAAACATATGCAATGGCTTTAGGTAAGGTTTACACTTTTGGGCCTACTTTTAGAGCAGAAAACTCTAATACAACTCGTCATTTAGCAGAATTTTGGATGATTGAGCCAGAAGTTGCTTTTATGGATTTAGATGGTAATATGGATTTATCTGAAGACTTTATAAAATCGGTTTTAAACTATGTTTTAGAACATTGTAAAGATGATTTAGCTTTTTTAGACCAACGTTTGGCACAAGAAGAAAAAAGCAAACCACAAGCAGAACGTTCTGACATGAATTTGATAGACAAGCTTAAGTTTGTAGTAGACAATAATTTTAAACGTGTTTCTTATACAGAAGCTTTTGATATTTTAAGAAATTCAAAACCAAACAAAAAGAAGAAATTTCAATTTCCAATAAACGAATGGGGAGTAGATTTACAATCTGAACATGAACGTTATTTAGTTGAAAAACATTTTAAATGTCCGGTTATTTTGTTTGATTATCCAGCAAATATTAAAGCGTTTTACATGCGTTTAAATGATGATGGAAAAACAGTAAGAGCAATGGATGTTCTGTTCCCTGGAATTGGAGAAATGGTTGGTGGAGCACAACGTGAAGAGCGTTATGATGTTTTAGTTGAGAAAATGAAGGCTATGAATATCGACGAAAAAGAACTTTGGTGGTATTTAGATTTACGTAAATTTGGTACTGCAGTACATTCTGGTTTTGGTTTAGGTTTCGAAAGATTGGTACAATTTACAACAGGAATGGGAAATATTAGAGACGTAATTCCATTTCCAAGAACACCACAAAACGCAGAATTTTAATCAGATTTTTGTATCTTTAAAAATATGCTAAAACAAAGCTTACACTACAAATTATTACAAAAATTATCTCCACAACAAATTCAGTTGATGAAGTTAATTCAATTGCCTACGCAAGCTTTTGAAGAACGTCTAAAACAAGAAATAGAAGAAAACCCAGCTTTAGACACTGGTAAAGATGATAGCGAATCTATTGATGACGATTTATCGAATGAATTTGATGATGATGCAGGAAACGAAAAAATTGAAGCTGAAGACATAAATATTGATGAATATTTAAGTGATGATGAAATTCCGAATTATAAAACGCAAGCAAACAATTATTCTGCAGATGATGAAGAAAAAAATGTGCCTTATGCAGCCGGAACCACTTTTCATCAATCTTTAAAAAATCAATTAAACACCTTTCGTTTAGACGAAGAAGAACGTTCTATTGCAGAGTTTTTAGTAGGTAGTATAGATGATAGTGGTTATATAAGAAGAGAAATTATAGATTTAGTAGATGATTTGGCTTTTACAGCAAATGTATTTACAACAGAAGAAAAAGTAATTTCTGTTCTTAAAAAGGTTGTACATACTTTAGACCCAATTGGTGTTGGCGCAAGAGATTTAAGAGAATGTTTGGTTATTCAATTAAAAGCAAAGGAAACTAATAAAATTAGAAGTTTAGCAATTGAGATTTTAGAAGATGCTTTTGATCATTTTGTGAAAAAACATTACAAAAAGTTACAAGAAAAATTCTCTATTTCTGAAGACGAACTGAAAGAAGTAAATACAGAAATTTCTAGATTAAATCCTAAACCAGGAAGTTCTTACGCTGGTAATAATAAAATTGCAGAACAAATTGTACCCGATTTTTCTATTAAAATTATTGATGGTGAGTTAGATTTAACATTAAACTCTAGAAATGCTCCAGAGCTGCATATTTCTAGAGAATATAATAACATGTTAAAAGGGTATCAAGAATCTACTAAAAAAACAAAGTCTCAAAAAGATGCTGTTTTTTTTATCAAACAAAAGTTAGATTCTGCAAAATGGTTTATAGACGCAATTAGACAGCGTCAACAAACGTTGTTGGTTACCATGAATACAATTATGCATTATCAATACGATTATTTTTTAACCGGTGATGAGCGTAAGTTAAAACCAATGATTTTAAAAGATATTGCAGATAAAATTAACATGGATGTTTCTACGGTTTCTAGAGTAGCAAACAGCAAATTTGTTTCTACACCTTATGGTACAAAATTAATTAAGGAATTCTTTTCAGAGTCTATGAAAAATGACCAAGGAGAAGATGTATCTACAAAAGAGATAAAGAAGATACTTGAAACAGTTATAGCAGAAGAGAACAAGAAAAAACCACTTACCGACGAAAAGTTAGCTGCTATTTTAAAAGAAAAAGGATACCCAATTGCAAGAAGAACTGTTGCAAAATATAGAGAACAATTAGATTTACCAGTAGCTCGTTTACGTAAAGAAATTTAGTGAAATTTCACAAATTCATATCTGTAATATTACATCCAATAGTAATTCCAACAATTGGGGTAATGTTGTATTTTTTATTGATTCAGAATAGTTTTGGAAGTAATCAAAAGCTAGCAATTCTTGGGTTAATTTTTGTAACTACTTATTTAATTCCCCTTTTTGTTTTAATATTATTTAAGAAACTTAAATTGATAAAATCTTTTAAAGCAGAGAGCATTTCAGAAAGAAAGATTCCAATAATTGTAATGATTGTTTTATTCTATTTGTTAGGAAACACATTGCAAGGCATTCCAAATTTAAGAGATTTAGGTCTATTATTTTATGCTACTTCGTTAGGTTTAGTTTTTATTTATTTATTCTTTGCATTTAAAATAAAAGCCAGTATACATTTACTTTCTATAGGTATCTCAATTGGTTTTTTTATGGTTTTAGGAATCATTTATTCACAATCTTTTTTAATTGTAATAGTGATAGCATTTATCCTTTCTGGTTTATTAGGTAGTGCCAGATTACATTTAAAAGCACACAAGCCAAAGGAAGTTTATCTTGGCTTTTTATTCGGTTTTATATCTCCTTTTATCTTATATTATATTTTATAAGATATAAAAAATCAATCCGAATTTTAATATTTTAGTATTTATAGTTTCTCCGTTAATAGTTGCATCATTAAAAATTGGAGTTAAACCATAAAAGATATTAATATTGAACTCATCATAACCTGCTGAAAGGGTTAAACCGTATTGAAGGTTATTATATGCTGAAACATTAGAATATTGGAATGAAGTATTATTACTATCTTCAAATTGAAACTTATTAGACAAGTTGTACATAAATTTTATTCCAGCATAAACTCGCCAAAAATCATATCTATTTGCTGTAGATGTTCTCCATCTTATTTCTAAGGGAAACTCCAAATTATGCGATTTAAATATATTACCACTAATAGTTAAATCACTACTAAATGAAGTTGCGTTATTTATTTCTTCAACTTTTAATTTATGATTAAAAAGATCAAAACCATAACCAACTCCTGCTGCAATAGAAAAACTTCCTTGTTTATTAAGAATAAAGTCTTTTATAAAACCAGTAGAAATACTGTATGAAAAACTACTTTTAGAAATTATAGATGGTTGATCATCAAATTGAGCAAAAGAAACTGAAGCATAAATTTGATCTTCTGCATACCTATCTCCAAGATTTAAAGATTCTCTTTGAGAGAATACACTAATTGTAATAAATAATAAAAGAAGTGTTGTAATGGCTTTATTCATAGTATTAAAAACGTTGTATAAAGATACAATATTTCATTTCAAAGAAATATTTATGCTAAAAATAATCACAAAAAAAAGGGTAACTTATTAAGTTACCCTTTATATATACTATTGTAAAATTAATTATTTGAACCTCCTTTGGAAGCAGAATAACTAATTTTTAGAGCGTTTACGTCTCTTAATTTTAATCTAATATCTGTAATAGTACCAACATTAGATTCTTTATCTGCTTTAATTGAAGTTGTCATAAAAGGTACTTCAGCTTCAGACACTTTAAGTCTTGCATTCATAATAAAAGCTGGTACATCATCTGCTGTACCGATTTTATCATTTAACTGAATTCTATTATAACTAGTACCGTATTTAGGGTCTTTAGCCTTACCTACGTATATTGTACTTACCAAGCTTTTGTGCTCCAATTTTTTAACTTCTGAAGCAGAAGGTAATCTTGGTGCATCAATTTTTAAATCAGTTTCTCTCATGGTAGTAGTTACCATAAAGAAAAATAACAACATAAAAACAATGTCTGGTAAAGCTGCAGTGTTTACTGCTGGCATTCCTTTTTTCTTTTTTCTAAATTTAGACATATTGTTATACTTTAAAAATTAATTTGTTGGTTCTGCATCAGAAATAATTTGAGGATAACTTTTTTTGATATCTTCTACTTTTTTCTTTAATGCTTCGTTCTCCTTGTCATCTTTGTAAGCTTCTTCAAGTTCAGAAAAAGGTATTTTATACTTTTCCATACTTAACCTATTTCTTAATTCTGAATAAGCTCTTAAAAGCTCATTCTGAACAGTTAAATAAGTACCATATTCAGTACCTCTATCACTTTGTACAGAAATAATTGCTTTGTTTGGGTGATCTGAAGAACTTTCGCTTCTTTCACCTTTACAATATGTACAAGGTCCTGTTTTTACACCTTCTTCAACATTTCCTTCACCTCCACCATTATCTATAAAAGCAATTGCAGCATCTTTTAAATCTTTAACTTCCATTCTTTCGCCTTCAACTAAAAGCTCATTATTTCTGTTAATATTTACCTCAAAGATGTTTTTTTCTTTAATAATTGGTGGTACGTAATCTGGTGGCGGTTTTTCAGATAGCTTTTTAGAAACACCTGAATCTACATTCATGGTAGTTGTTACTAAAAAGAAGATCAATAACAAGAAGGCAATATCTGCCATAGAACCTGCATTAATTTCTGGATTCTCTCTTCTTGCCATTTTTTTATGATTTTATTAATCCTTTTACTAAATCTAATACAAAGAATGCACTTGCTACTAAGCCTAATGCAATACTATACCATATTCCAGTACCTACCCATTTGTTGGTTGCAGTACCTGCTTCACCTCCAGGAATAACTTTTCCTTGTGTGTCTAGAACAGCTTCACTGTCTGCAAAGAAGTATGCTAATACTAATACAACACCCAATACAGCTAATCCTAATAATGTCTTTTTTAAATTTTCTGGGTTTCTTATCATGCTCCATAAAGAAAGTACTATTGCAATACCAACAGCAGCATAAAATAAGAAAGTAGAAAAATAAATAATTGGACTAATTACTTTGTTTTGAAGATCTCCGTCTGTTTGTAACATTTCGGCATCTTCCATGAATATTCTAATAAATAGAATACCTCCAACAACAGCAATGAGCGCAATTAAAATATTTAATATTTTATTACTTTTCATAATTGTTATTATTTTTTATATTTTACTAATAAATCGATTAATTGAATAGAAGAATCTTCCATGTTGTTTACAATACTATCAATTTTAGAAACGATATAATTATAAAAAATTTGTAATATAATTGCTACAATTAAACCAAATACAGTTGTTAATAATGCAATTTTAATACCACCTGCAACTACCGCTGGAGAAATATCATTTGCTACTGCGATTCTATCAAAAGCATCAATCATACCAATTACAGTTCCCATGAAACCAAGCATTGGTGCTAATGCAATAAATAAAGATAACCAAGATACATTCTTCTCTAAAAGTCCCATTTGAACTCCACCGTAAGAAACTACTGCTTTTTCAGCTGCATCAACTCCTTCATCTACTCTATCTAAACCTTGGTAAAAGATAGATGCTACTGGTCCTTTAGAATTTCTACAAACTTCTTTTGCAGCTTCTACTCCACCAGAGCTTAAGGCATCATCTACATTTGCTACTAACTTTTTAGTGTTAGTTGTTGCCATGTTTAAATAAATAATTCTTTCAATTGCAATAGCTAAACCTAAAATTAAGGCTACTAATACAATTCCCATAAATCCTGGGTCACCTTCAATAAAACGAAGTTTTAATTCTTGGTGAAAAGTTCTTGATTCTTCGGCTGCTTCTTGTGCGAAAGTTGATTGAATAGCTCCAAAAAACATGAATCCTGTAACGGATAAGACATTTACTACTTTTTTCATCTTTGTTATAATTAATTTTTAATAGTTAACGGGTTAAAGATATAAATTTTCAATTCAAATAAACAAAAATACTTGTTACTTTAACTTCTTTTTTTAGACAACAAGTGCTAATTATCTATTTTTGAGAGTGCCAAGTAACAAAAAAAATGTTGATTCTTAAAAAGAATTCTATCTATTTTATTGTAAAAATACTGTTTTTTATTCTTTTCTCAATTATTTATTATTTAAATCACCTTTTAAATGCTCGAAATTTCTCCTCTTAATGGGGTTTCGAAAAAGCTTTTAAATGCTTCATTTGATAAATTTTCACTTAATAAATACATTAACTTGGCAATAGCAGATTCAGTGGTGATATCTCCACCACTAATTACACCTATTTCTTTTAAAGAAACACTAGTATCATAATGACCTAAAATAACACTGCCTCCAGCACATTGTGTAACATTTACAATTTTAATTCCTTTTAAAGTTGCTTCTTTAAGTAAATCTAAAAACCAATTTTCATTCGGTGCGTTTCCAGAACCATATGTTTCTATAACTACTCCTTTTAAGTTTTTGATATTCAAAATACTTTCTACAACTGCTTTTGTTATTCCTGGAAACAACTTCAAAATAACAACATCAGTTACTAATTTTTTTCTGACAATTAACTTTTCGGCTTTCTCTATTGGTTTCTGAATTAAATGCTCGTTAAAGTTTAAATGAACGCCACTTTCTGCCAAAGGCGGATAATTCATCGAAGTAAATGCCTCGAATTGTTCTGCACTAATTTTTGTAGTTCTATTGGCTCTGTATAGTTTGTATTCAAAATACAAACAAACTTCAGAAATTATAGGTTCGTTGTTTTTTCTTGCGGATGCAATTTCTATGGAAGTAATTAAGTTTTCTTTTGCATCTGTTCTTAAATCGCCAATTGGCAATTGAGATCCTGTAAAAATGATAGGTTTTTGTAAATTTTCTAACATAAAACTGACTGCAGAAGATATATAAGACATGGTATCTGATCCTGTAAGAATTACAAAACCATCGAATTTTGTATAGTTTTCTTCAATAATTTCTACAATATCTATATAATATTGTGTGTTCATATTCGAAGAATCAATCACTTCTTCAAAAGAAATGCTTTCAATAATACAATCTAATTGCTGTAACTCTGGTATTTTATCTACAATCTGACTAAAATCAAAAGCTTTTAAAGCATTCGTTTTATAGTCTTTAATCATACCAATAGTTCCACCAGTATATATGATAAGTATGTTGGGTTTGTTTGTCATTTTGTCATTGAATTCTAAATATTCTATTAAATTTTGACTTTTTAAGGCAAAAACAGTAACTTTCTTACTTCAAAAAATAAAATGGAATACTTTATGTTGTAAATTTATCAAACAAAAATGATATACAATTTAAAACTTTATAAATTATGATGGGATTTTATATTTTAATTGGTGCAATCTCTTTGGTGAGCTGGTTAGTTAGTAATCAACTGAAGAGTAAATTCAAAAAATATTCTCAAATTCAGTTAAGAAATGGAATGAGTGGCGCAGAAATCGCTACTAAAATGTTATCTGATAATGGAATTTTCGATGTAAAAGTTATTTCTACTCCTGGTAGATTAACAGATCATTACAATCCAAAAGATAAAACTGTAAATTTAAGTGAAGCTGTTTATAACCAAAGAAATGCAGCTGCTGCAGCTGTTGCAGCACACGAAGTTGGGCATGCAGTACAACATGCAAAAGCCTATAGTTATTTAACAATGCGTTCTCAATTGGTACCAATTGTTAGTGTTACTTCTAAATTTTCTCAATGGATGGTTATTGGAGGTTTAGTTTTAGGAGCAGCTTCTGGGGCTTCTGGAGTTGGTTTCTACATTGCCATTGCTGGCTTGGTTTTTATGGGACTTGCAACTCTTTTTAGCTTTGTAACTTTACCTGTAGAATATGATGCAAGTAACAGAGCTTTAGCTTGGTTACAAGATAAAAACATGGTTACTAGAGAAGAATACGCTGGTTCTAAAGATGCACTTAAATGGGCGGCAAGAACTTACTTAGTTGCGGCTCTAGGTTCTTTAGCAATGCTTTTGTATTGGGGATTACAAGTTCTAGGAAACAGAGACTAATACCACATGCCTTTTTTGTATCTCACTCATCTTCTTAAGGATTGGGTAGATTTTCTTAAAAAGAAAAATAAATTTATTTAAAATGCTTCGATTTTTTCGAAGCATTTTTTTGTTGTAGGAAACCTTTTTCTAATTTTATGCGTCTTTGTTTTATAGAAATAGAATTACAGTTCAGCCGAAAATTCACCCAATTCGTCAGATTTCTATTTATTTCTTGTAACAAAATAGGCACTTTTACAGTGTAATAAAAAGAAAAGCAATTCTTTTTTAGATTCCCGTTTTTACGGGAAAGACAATTTTATCAGAAATCTCAACTTAAAAAAGTTGAGAAGAATTTTTTAATAATCAACCAAAATGAGAACCTTAACAACTACACTTTTTATTTTATTCTTCGGAATTTTCGCAACCATTGCTCAACATTCTATTTCAGGTAAAATTGTTGACGAACAGAATCTACCTTTACCTTTTGCTAATATTGTTTTGTTTAAAATTGGCGAAGAAGCAAATCCGAAAGGAACTGTTTCAGCTGATAATGGAACTTATAATTTTGATAAAATAGCTTCAGGAAAGTATAAAATTGAAATTTCTATGTTGGGTTTCGAAACTCAAAAAATTACTGTATTTGAGTTGAATTCTAACAAGACCTTCAACATAACTTTAAAAGAAGAAAGCCAAACTTTAAATGAAGTTGTTATAAAAAGTAAACGACCGGTAATAAGACAAACAGCAGAAAAACTGATTGTAGATTTAGAAAAATCGGAAATGATTAATTCTAACTTGCAAGATGTTATGCGTAAAATTCCTGGTGTTTTGGTTACTAATAACGGAATTTCAATTGCTGGAAAAGGCGGAATTACGATTCTTATTAACGGAAAAACAACAGAATATATGGATGTTGATACTTTATTAAGAGATTTTCCTGCGGATAATATTGCAAAAATTGAGTTGGTAGAACAACCTGGTGCAGAATACCAAGCTTCTGGTTCTGGAGCGATTATCAACATAATTTTAAAGAAAAATGTAAAATTAGGAACTCATGGAAGTGTAAATACTTGGGTTGGAGAAGATGAAGGTTTCGAGTGGGGTTCAGGTGTTTCTATTGCGAGTTATAAGAACAAATTAAATTGGCAGGCAGGTGTAAATTACTCACAACCAACTTATAGAGAAGATTTATTTTTAGTGAGAACTGTTGGTTCTGAAACTTACGACCAAGTTACAAGAGAACCTTATGATCCAGATAATTTTACAATTCGTGGTAGTTTAGATTATTATTTAAGTGAAAATCATTCAATAGGAATTGGAGGTCGTTACAACACAAGAAAATCGACAAGAACTGTTAGTAGTGAAACTATTATTTCTGATGCAAATAAAAGAAACACATTATTTTCTGAAAATTATTTTGATAGAGATCGTGCTAACTTCAACATAAACCCATATTACGAATATAAAACGGATACAGATAAATTGGTTATCGATTTCAATTATGTAGATTTCACAAACGACAACACAAATACTTTATATGATATCGCTGGAAGTACAGTTGCTTTTACAGACAGAAAATACATACAAGATGGAAAATATAACATTAAAACTTACAGAGCAGATTATACAAAAACGTTTTCCGACAATTTTAAAGTAAGTGCTGGAACTCGTTTTGCGGATGTAAAAACAGACAACGATTTACAATCTTTTGAAGATGAAAATGGTAGTTTTAAGAAAATTGATTCGTTAAGTAGTCGTTTTGTAATTGACGAAACCATTTTTGCCTTGTATTCTAAAGTGAATGCAAACTATGGGAAATGGTCTTTTTCTGGTGGATTGCGTTATGAAAACAGTAATACAGATGGAACATCCACTTTTTTAAAAAATGGAACATTAACAACTGAAGTACAAAAAAGACCGATTAAAAAAATCTTTCCAAGTGCATCAATAAGTAGAAAAATTACTGATGTTTTAGGAGCAAGTGTTTCTTATAGTTACAGAATTCAAAGGCCATCTTACAGTAGTTTAAATTCTTTTCAACAGTTTTTAGATCCGTTTTCAGCTGGTGAAGGAAACCCAAATTTAACTCCTGCTTACACAAATAACTATCAATTTAATTTAACTTATGAAGGTCAGCCTTTTTTTACAGTTGGTTATAGTAAAACTGATGATGTACTATTTCAATTAATAAAACAAGACAATGCAACAGCACAAATTAGACAACAAGATGTAAATGTAGAAAATAATGCAAATTGGAACTTTCGCTTGTTTGCACCCGTAAATTTTGCAAAAGGTTTGGAAGGTTACACAGGAATTATTGTTACAAATACAGATTATCAATCTTCTACTTATGGTGTAGATTTAAATAAATGGAACTTAATTTGGTTCATACAAGCAAGTTATCAATTACCTTGGGATGTTAATTTTGAGTTGAGTGGAAATTACGGAACAGGCGCTTTAGAAGGTCAGATTGAAGTAGATTGGTTGGCAGAATTAGATTTTTCTTTCGGAAAGAAGTTTTTAGATGATAAATTAAAAGTAAATTTAGGCTTCAATAAAATGTTAAATAGAGGTTTTGTTGGTAACATAGATTATGGAAATGGAACTGCACAAGTAGAAAGTAATGGTTCCAGACAAAATATTCAATTGAGATTAGTGTACAGTTTTGGTTCTCAATTTGGAAAGAAAAAATCGAAGAGAAATTCTAATAACGATGAAGAAAATAGAATTAACGCCGGTAATTAATACATTTTTTATATAAATGAATACCAAGTTAAATAAATCTGATTGGATAATATTGGCCATTATTTTTGGAACTAATATTTTACTAAATTCCTATGATTATTACAGAGAAGGAAATCAATTGATTGAATATTTAATTGATTTTCCAACCTCTACAATTTTATCAATATTTATAATTTTAGTTTTTATTCGAAAAATTGTTCCAGAGTTTTTAGTAAAACGCAAAAACTATGTGCTTTTTTTAATTTCCAGCTTGTTACTATTAATTATTGTTGGTTCTCTAGATAATGCTGTTGGAAGATTAAGCGCAGGGAAATCTTTAAGCACAATTACTGAAAGATTGTCTTTTCTAATTGGTGGCTTGTACAACGCTGCTGACATGGTAGGCTTACCTTTGGGTATTTTGTTAATCAAGAAATTTTATGAAGGTCAACAAGAATTAGTAACTATTCAAAGAGAACAAAAAGAGAATGAATTAAAATTGTTGCGATCTCAAATAGATCCTCATTTTTTGTTTAATAATTTAAATACTTTAGATGCTTTAATTGATAGCAATCCTACAAAAGCAAAAGAATATATTAATAGACTTTCTTTAATTTACAGATATTTAATTCAGACGAAAGACGCAGAAGTTATGGAACTTTCCAAAGAAATTAATTTTGCTGAAAATTATATTTTTCTGATAAAAACTAGATTTGGTAACGATTACGAATTTAAAATTGTAGAAAACACGTCTATTAAAGATAAATTTATTCCAACTGGTGCAATACAAGCTTTGTTAGAAAACGTAGTAAAACACAATAAATCTGATGGAAAAACTCCTATAAAAACAACTATTCTAATTAATGATGGTTGGTTGATTATTACAAACTCAAAATCTGATGTTGTTTCCAAACAGGAATCTTTTGGAACAGGTTTAGAAAATTTAAAAGCACGTTACAAGTTGCTTTCAGATGAGCAAATTCAAATACATGATATGGATAAAAAGTTTGAAGTTTTTATTCCTGTTATTACTTTAAGTGAATAAAATTGAAGAGATGAATATTTTAATTTTAGAAGACGAAATTCCTGCATATCAAAAACTAACAAAATGTTTAGACAGTTTTTTTGATATAAAAATTACACACGATTGGGCAAGAACAATTGTTGATGGAGAAAAATTCCTAAAAGAAAATACCTACGATTTTATTTTATCTGATATTCAGCTTTTAGATGGACTTTCTTTTGATTTGTTTGATAAAATAAAAATTGAAGCTCCCATTATTTTTTGTTCTGCACATGATGAATATTTATTCCAAGCTTTTAACACAAACGGAATTGCATATATTTTAAAACCATATTCGCAAGATGATTTTGATAAAGCAATCAATAAATATGAATCTTTATTTAAAAAGGGAGATTATAACTCATTAGACTCAAATACAATTGATGCTTTAAAATCTGCTTTGCAACAAGAAAACACCACTTATAAAAAACGATTTGTTATTAAAAAAGCATCTGGAATTCAATTATTAAATGCCACAGATATTGCTTTAATTACAGCTTCTGGAGATTTTTGTTTGGTGATTGATAATCTTGGAAAACGACATACAATTTCTCAAAATTTGGGAAGTATTTATCAGCAATTAAATCCGAAAAAGTTTTTTAAAATTAATAGAAGTGAAATTGTAAACATCGATTTTATAGAAAATATCGAAAGTCATTTTAAGAATAGGTTGCTAATTTCTATAAAAAACCACAAAGAAAAAGTAATGACGAGCTCTTCTACAACGTCTGATTTTAGGAAGTGGTTGGAGAGTTAAACGAAGCTTCTGTCATTCATTCAAAGTCGGGAATAACAATAAACCAGCAAACAAGTTTAGCCCAGATTGAACGGTTTGTTTGAGCTCTTTTTTATTCTTTTTAGAATAAAAAAAGCGAGTAGTGAAAGCTGGAAATAGCTTCAAATAAAAAACCTTCTTGATTTCTCAAAAAGGTTTGTGTCTTTATTCTTTTATGTTGTTTCTCTATTCTAAAAGAGATTAATCGTTCAATTTTAAAACCGCCATAAATGCTTCTTGCGGAATTTCTACATTACCAACTTGACGCATTCTTTTCTTACCTTTTTTCTGCTTTTCTAACAATTTACGTTTTCTAGAAATATCTCCTCCATAACATTTTGCAGTAACATCTTTACGCAAAGCTTTTGTAGTTTCACGCGCAATAATTTTTGCTCCAATTGCTGCCTGAATAGGAATATCGAACTGTTGTCTTGGAATTAATTGCTTTAATTTCTCAACAATTTTCTTACCAATTGTGTAGGCATTATCAGCATGTAAAAGTGCTGAAAGCGCATCTACAGGTTGTGCATTTAACAAAATATCTACTCTTACCAATTTCGATTCTTTCATACCAATTGGATGATAATCGAAAGATGCATACCCTTTAGAAACGGTTTTTAAACGGTCGTAAAAATCGAATACAATTTCTGCCAAAGGCATTTCGAAAATTAGCTCAACTCTTTGCGTTGTTAAATAGGTTTGGTTGATAATTTGTCCACGTTTTTCAATACATAAACTCATTACTTGTCCCACAAAATCGGACTTTGTAATAATACTTGCTTTAATAAATGGCTCTTCTACTCTATCTAATCTTGATGGATCTGGTAAATCTGTTGGATTATTTAAGATGATAATTTCATCTGGATTTTTCTTTGTGTAAGCGTGGTAAGATACGTTGGGAACAGTAGTAATAACTGTCATATTAAACTCACGCTCTAAACGTTCTTGTATAATTTCCATGTGTAACATTCCTAAGAAACCACACCTGAAACCAAAACCTAAAGCTGCAGAACTTTCTGGTTGAAATACCAAAGAAGCATCGTTTAACTGCAATTTTTCCATAGAACTACGCAATTCTTCATAATCTTCTGTATCTACAGGATAAATTCCTGCGAAAACCATTGGTTTTACATCTTCGAAGCCTTCAATAATTTCTTGGGTTGGTTTTGCAAAATCTGTTATGGTATCTCCTACTTTTACTTCTTTTGCTGTTTTAATTCCTGTAATTAAATACCCAACATCACCTGTTTTTACAGATTTTTTTACAACTTGATTTAGTTTTAAAGTACCAACTTCATCTGCAAAATAATTTTTACCTGTTGCAACGAATTTAATTTCTTGTCCTTTTTTTATTTCACCATTAAAAACTCTAAAATACGTTTCAATTCCTCTATAAGAATTATACACAGAATCGAAAATTAGTGCTTGTAAAGGTGCATCTGGATCTCCTTTTGGAGCAGGAATTCTACTGATAATTGCTTCTAAAATATTGTCTACTCCAAAACCTGTTTTCCCACTTGCGTGGATAACTTCTCCTGGGTCGCAACCTAATAAATCTACAATATCGTCTGTTACTTCTTCCGGATTTGCGGAAGGTAAATCTACTTTATTTAAAACGGGAATAATTTCTAAATCGTTCTCTAAAGCCAAGTATAAATTAGAAATTGTTTGAGCTTGTATACTTTGTGCAGCATCTACAATTAGTAAAGCGCCTTCACAAGCTGCAATTGAACGAGAAACTTCGTAAGAGAAATCTACGTGACCTGGCGTGTCAATTAAATTCAAAATATATTGTTCGCCATTATGCGTATAATCCATTTGAATTGCGTGCGATTTTATGGTAATTCCACGTTCGCGCTCTAAATCCATAGAATCTAATAACTGCTCCTTTTTTTCACGAGAAGTTACAGAACCTGTAAAATCTAATAATCTATCTGCCAATGTACTTTTACCATGGTCAATATGAGCAATAATGCAAAAGTTTCTTATGTTCTTCATACTTCGTTTTCTAACTGCGTTCAACTCGCAAAGATATGCTATTTACAAACCTTCTCAAATAAAAAAAGTACAATGAAATTCATTGTACTTTTTTGCGGTTTTATATTATTTTAAAAGTCTCTTTCTAACTCTGCAATAGCTACTTTAAATTCTTCTTTACTAATAGTGTCATCACCAGATTTATCATACCCCTTAATCATTTCTCCAGCAACCAAACCTCTAATTAACCCTCCAACTCCAGCTTCTTTTAACAAATCTTTTACTTCACTTCTATTTAATTTTCCATCTTGGTCTTTATCAAAAAAAGTAAAAGCTTCTTCAGCGTTTGTAAACTTTTCTGTCATTAAAGAATGTATGTCTTGTAATATTTTTTCTTTTGCTCCCATGTTTATTTATTTTTTAAAGTTAGAAACCTATTTTTTTATTCCCGATTCTTTTATTGCAGCTTGAAACTCTGCCCAACTTACCAAACCATCTTTATTAGCGTCGAAACTTTGCATCATAAATTCGGCGACTAAACCTCTAATTAAAGAACTTACTTTGGCTTCTTTTAATAAAATTTTAAAATCTGCTTTTGTTAGTTTTCCATCTTTATCTTCATCATAATAATCGAAAGCTTCTCTTGGTTCAGAGAACTTGCTTCTCATTAAACTTTCTATATTTATTAAGATTTTTTCTTTAGTCCAAGCCATAAATTAATCTTGCCATTCTGCAATAAATAAGTTGGTATCATGACCTCCTCCATTATTTCTATTTGATGAAAAAATTAGTTTTTTACCATCGTTAGAAAAAACTGGAAAAGCATCAAAAGTTTCTCCATGAGTAACTCTTTCCAAGTTTTTACCATCTAAATCTATCATATATAAATTGAAAGGAAATCCTCTTTCTGCTTCAAAATTAGATGAAAATAAAATCTTTTTTCCTGAAGGATGAAAAAACGGACTCCAATTCGCATTTCCTAAATCTGTTAATTGACGTAATTCTGAACCATCTGCATTACAAATATAAAGCTCCATTTCTGTTGGTTGTACCAAACCTTCTTTCAATAAATCTTGATATTCTTTAATTGCTTCTTCAGTTTTTGGTCTTGAAGAACGGAAAATCAATTTTGTTCCATCTGGCGAGAAAAACGCACCTCCATCATATCCTAATTGGTCTGTAATTTGTTTTACATCAGAACCATCAATATTCATTGTAAACAATTCTAAATCTCCTGTTCTCATCGATGTAAAAACAATTTTATCTCCTTTAGGAGAAACAGTTGCTTCTGCATCGTAACCAGGTTCTGTAGTTAATTGTTTGGTAATATTTCCTTTTAAATCTGCCACAAAAATATCGTAGCTTTCATAAATTGGCCATACATATTTTCCTTCTCTTCTTAATGGAGATGGAGGACATTCTTTTCCTCCTAAATGTGTAGAACCATACACGTAACTTTTATTATCTGGCAAGAAATACGCACAAGTTGTTCTTCCTAAACCTGTAGAAATCATTGGTGGAATAGAGTCTTTAAAAGTTTCGCCAACATTCATTAAAAACATTTGATCGCAATTAACACCCCAATTTTTATTATTCGATTGAAAAATAATTTGTTTATCATTAAAACTCCAATAAGCTTCTGCGTTATCGCCACCAAACGTAATTTGTTGCATCGTTTTAAAATGCACTTCTTCTGGGTAGATTAAACCACCTTCCCATTTTTTTGTTTCGCCTGATTTTGCATCTGCATTTTCCTTTTTATTGTTTTTACAAGCTGATACTGTAAGTGCAAAAACAAGGATATATAGTATTCTAAATTTCATTTTATTGAATTCAATAAGTGATAATAATTCTCTAATTTTACAAAAATAATATTTATCACCATGAGAAACATTCAATTTCTAATCTTTTTGTCGTTTTTAATTTCTTGTAAACCAGAAATAAACCAAGTAAATCGAATTAAAGAAGATGTAACTTTTTTAGCTTCGGATGAATTAGAAGGAAGACAAACTGGTACTGAAGGCGAAAAAAAAGCCGCTAAATATATTGCTGAACGTTTTAAAGAATTGAGTTTACAATCTAAAGGAACACAAGAATATTTACAACCTTTTACATTTAAACCAAAAATGAATCCGCATGACGAAGTGAAATTTGATGTAAATGGCGATGGAACAATAACTGGAAACAATATTTTAGGTTTTATTGATAACAAAGCAGAAAACACAGTAATTGTTGGCGCTCATTATGACCATTTAGGTTTTGGTGGCGAAGGTTCTTTATACAGAGATTCTATAAAAGCAGTTCATAATGGCGCAGATGATAATGCTTCTGGTGTTGCAATTATGCTAAATTTAGCTTCTAAATTGAAAAAGAAAAACACCAATAATAATTATTTGTTTATGGCTTTTTCTGGGGAAGAAATGGGGCTTTTAGGTTCTAATTATTTTGTTAAGAATCCTACAATCAATACCAAAAAAGTATCTTATATGATAAATATGGATATGGTTGGTCGTTTGAAAAAAGATTCTGCTTTGGCAGTTTATGGGACAGGGACTTCGCCAATTTTTAAACAAATTTTAAAATCTCATAACGATAATTTTAAATTGATTCAGCAAGAATCTGGTGTTGGACCAAGTGACCATACAAGTTTTTATTTGGCAGATATACCTGTGTTGCATTTTTTTACGGGTCAGCATGAAGATTATCACAAACCTGAAGACGATTCAGAAAAACTGAATTACGATGGCATGTATTTAATTTCTGATTATATTTTTAATTTAATTACAGATTTAGATGATAATGGAAAATTGGCTTTCAGAAAAACTAAAAATGAAAGTGAAGATTCTCCTCGTTTTAAAGTTGGTTTGGGGGTAATTCCAGATTATATGTTCGATGGAAAAGGAATGCGAATTGATGGAATTTCCGAAGACAAACCTGCACAAAAAGCAGGTTTACAAAAAGGTGATATTGTTATTAAACTTGGCGATAGTGCAGTTACAAATATGATGAGTTACATGCGCGCTTTATCAGTTTTCGAAAAAGGAAATACAACGAAAGTTATTGTAAAAAGAGGTAATACTGAAGTTGAAAAAGAAATTAATTTTTAGAATTAATGTTCAAAACGAAACAAGATTTCATCAATAAAATACATTTGATTATTTCTGTTTGTATTGTAATTCCTGTTTCTTTTGTCTACGGATTTAATCCTTCTTTAAAATTTGATATTCAGCTACAAACCATAGACGAACATAATTTCTTTAAAGCAATTATGGGTTTATATCTTGGTTTTTCTACACTTTGGCTTTTAGGTATTTTTAAAAATAATTATTTAAAAATTTCCATTCTTACAAACATCATTTTTATGATTGGTCTTGGTTCTGGTAGAATCTTAAGTATTGTTTTAGATGGAACTCCAACTTTCGGTTATATATTCGGAACTTTTGCAGAACTCTTTTTAGGTTTCTACGGAATTTGGGTTCTGACAAATAAAAACACTAATTTTGCAAAAAAATAATCAGTTTTGGTAAAAATAGGCAACATAGAATTACCCGATTTCCCACTTTTATTAGCACCAATGGAAGATGTTTCAGATCCTCCATTTAGAGCTTTGTGCAAAGAAAATGGGGCTGATATTGTGTATACAGAATTTATTTCTTCTGAAGGTTTAATTAGAGACGCTGCAAAAAGTGTTATGAAATTAGACATTTATGAAAAAGAACGTCCTGTTGGAATTCAGATTTTTGGTGCCAATTTAGATTCGATGTTAAAAACGGTCGAAATTGTTGAAAAATCAAATCCAGATATTATTGATATCAATTTTGGTTGTCCTGTTAAAAAAGTGGTTTCTAAAGGCGCTGGTGCAGGAATTTTAAAAGACATAGATTTAATGGTTTCACTAACAGAAGCCATGGTAAAACACACTAATTTACCTATTACAGTTAAAACACGCTTGGGCTGGGATCATGATTCTATAAGAATTGTAGAAGTTGCGGAACGTTTGCAAGATGTTGGTTGTAAAGCAATTTCTATTCATGGAAGAACGCGTGCCCAAATGTATAAAGGAGATGCAGATTGGAAACCTATTGCAGATGTAAAAAATAACCAAAGAATGCACATTCCTGTTTTTGGAAATGGAGATATTACTTCACCAGAAAAAGCAATGGAAATGCGAGATTCTTATGGTTTAGATGGTGCTATGATTGGTAGAGCTTCTATTGGTTATCCTTGGTTTTTTAATGAAGTGAAACACTATTTTAAAACCGGAAAACATTTAGCGAAACCTACGATTGCGCAACGTGTAGAAATGGCGAGAAGACATTTGCAAATGGCAATTGATTGGAAAGGCCCTGTTTTAGGAGTTTTTGAAACAAGAAGACATTATACCAATTACTTTAAAGGAATTCCGCATTTTAAAGAATATAGAATGAAAATGGTAACTTCCGACGACGCTAAAGATGTTTTTGCTGCTTTTGATGAAGTTGAGGCAAAATTTGGGAATATGATTATTCCTGAATATGAATAATTTTACTTCTCGATAAAATCTTTAGAAATTCTACTACTTGCAATTTTAGCTGCAATAAAACCTAAAATTGTTATCGTAGAAAACACGATTAATAAATTTGTAAATCTAAATTCAACGGGGTAAGCCAGGTTTGGCACAATCATAAATAAACTGAATTTCTTCTGAAGAAATACTAAAATAATCCCCAGAAATAAACCTATACACATCCCAAAAAAGGTTAGTAAGAAACCTTGAAGAATAAATATTTTCTTAATTTCTTTAATGGATGTTCCTAAATTGAAAAGTGTTTTTAAGTTTTGTTTTTTATCAATAATCATCATAATTATTGCGCCAATTACGTTAAATAATGCAATAATAACGATTAATGTAAAGATTAAATAGGAGACAAAATTTTCAGTATTTATTACTTTATAAAAAACCTCATTTAATTGTTCTTTGGTTTGTACTTTATAGTCACTACCTAATTGTTGTTGAATTGCTTCTGAAATATTATCTACGTTGGTATTATCTATTAACTTTAATTCAATACCAGTTATCTGATTTTCTTTAAATCGGAGTAATTCTCTGGCTTGTTCGATATCAATAAAAACAAATTTACTTTCGAATTCTTCGGTTCCAGAATACAAACCAACAATTTGTACATTGGTTTTATAAAAAGCATTATTAGGATTGATAAAACCTGTACCAGGTTTGGGAATCATAATAGAAAGTGGTTCTCCAAAATTGAAGATACCTAATGACAATTTATTGGAAATTCCCCTACCAATAACAGCTGTATTAGAGAATTCTTGGTCCAACCAATTACCCACAGAAATAGCAGAATCTATTTGAGTTATTGAAGCATAATTGGCTTCAACTCCTTTTATGTAAGCGATTTCATTTTTATCATTATATTCTAAAAAAACTCGTTCTTCTATAATTTTAGAACTTATTTTTATATTAGAATTGCTTTTTAAAGTGTTCTTAATATCATCAGAATAAAAAAAAGATTTTCCTTTTACTGAAGTTATTTTGATATCGGGGTCTGAAACATCCAATAAACTATAACTAAAAGTTCGTAAACCAGAGAAACCAGACAATATTACAAATAGCGCTAAAGAACCAACAATAACCCCAAATGAAGCTATTATAGTAATAATGTTTATAGCATTATTACTAGTTTTTGTAAATAAATATCTTTTTGCTATGTAATAAGGAAAGCTCAAATAAGAAGTCTGAAATTATTTCTTTTGGCGTCTTGGTAAGACAGTTGGATTTTTAATAGGGTTCTCATCTTCTCCTTTTAAAGATTTATCAATTTCTTCAATATAATCTAAAGTATCATCACCATAAAACAACAATTCTGGCATTCTTCGAAGTTGATTTCGAGTACGTTTTGCCATTTCATGTCTAATTAACGGTGTGTTTGATTGCACTCCTTTAATCAATTCATCTCTTTTTTCTGAAGGAAAAATACTTAAATATACTTTAGCAACACCTAAATCTGAAGTTACATGAACTTTAGAAACAGAAATAATAATTCCCTTCATTCCATCTTGTGCTGCTTTTTGCAACACATCTACTAAATCTTTTTGCAATACTCCTGCAATTTTTCTTTGTCTATTAGTTTCTTCCATAATGCAAATTTACAATATTTTTAAAGAGTGATTTTTATTTAGATACCTTTCAAAATATAAAAAATCTCAAAGTATATAAACACTTTGAGATTTTTATATGATAGATTATTTTAGAAATTTAATCTGCTAAAATAATTGCTTTATTGTCGTTTAATTCTAAAGTTCCAGATTTTATTGCTAAAGTTAAAACTTTATCATCATCTACATGAGGAACTAGTAGTCCATTTAAAACATTTAATTCTAAATGCTCTTGTGTATGCACATGAACTTTAACTGTTCCTTCCTTTAAAATTGAAACTATTGGAGCGTGATTATTCATCATTTGAAACTCTCCATTTATTCCAGGAACTGATAACGAATCAACTTCTGAAGAAAATAAAATAGCTTCTGGTGTTACAATTTCTAAAAACATAATTTCTATTTTAAGCCTCAGCTAACATTTTTTCTCCTGCATCAATAGCATCTTGAATAGATCCTCTTAAGTTAAATGCTGCCTCAGGATATTTATCTAACTCACCATCCATAATCATATTAAATCCTTTAATAGTGTCTTTAATATCTACTAAAACTCCTGGTATACCAGTAAATTGTTCAGCTACGTGGAAAGGTTGAGATAAGAAACGTTGTACACGTCTTGCTCTGTGAACTACTAATTTATCTTCTTCAGATAGTTCTTCCATTCCTAAAATGGCAATAATATCTTGTAATTCTTTATAACGTTGTAAAATTTCTTTTACTGCTGTTGCTGTATTATAATGTTCATCACCTAAAATTTCTGCTGATAAAATTCTTGAAGTAGAATCTAATGGATCTACTGCAGGATAAATACCTAACTCAGCAATTTTACGAGACAATACTGTTGTAGCATCTAAATGCGCAAATGTAGTTGCTGGTGCTGGATCTGTTAAATCATCTGCAGGTACATATACGGCCTGTACAGATGTAATAGAACCTTTTTTAGTTGATGTAATACGCTCTTGCATTGCACCCATCTCTGTTGCTAGGGTTGGTTGATAACCTACTGCGGAAGGCATACGACCTAAAAGTGCAGAAACTTCTGAACCTGCTTGTGTAAAACGGAAAATATTATCTACGAAGAAAAGTACATCTTTTCCTTGTGCTTCACCAGCTCCATCTCTAAAATATTCTGCTATAGTTAACCCAGATAATGCAACTCTTGCACGTGCTCCAGGTGGCTCGTTCATTTGTCCGAATACGAAGGTTGCTTTAGAGTCTTTCATTCCAGCTTTATCTACTTTAGATAAATCCCATCCTCCTTCTTCCATAGAATGCATAAAATCGTCTCCGTATTTTATAATTCCAGACTCTAACATTTCACGAAGTAAATCATTTCCTTCACGAGTTCTTTCTCCAACTCCTGCAAAAACTGATAATCCACCATGTCCTTTTGCAATATTGTTAATAAGCTCTTGAATTAATACAGTTTTCCCTACTCCTGCTCCACCAAATAATCCAATTTTACCTCCTTTTGCATAAGGCTCAATTAAATCGATTACTTTAATCCCTGTAAATAAAACTTCTGTTGAAACAGATAAATCTTCAAATTTAGGTGCTGATCTGTGTATTGGTAAACCATCTTTACCTTCTTTTTTCAAATTACCTAAACCATCAATTGCATCACCTGTAACGTTGAATAAACGTCCATAAATATCATTTCCAATTGGCATTTGTATTGGGTTACCTGTTGCAGTAACTTCTACTCCTCTACTTAAACCATCAGTAGCATCCATAGATATGGTTCTTACTGTATCTTCACCAATATGTTGCTGTACTTCTAATACTAAAATAGAACCATCCGCTTTTTTAATTTCTAAAGAATCATAGATTTTAGGAAGCTCGTTTTCTGTATTGAATTCAACATCAATTACTGGTCCAATAATTTGAGAAACTTTACCTGTTGTTGTAGACATTTTGTATCTAATTAAAGTTATTTATTTTATTATGAGATTTACCCCTCATTTTCAGGATGCAAAGGTAATTCTTTTGATTGTAATTAAAAAAGTTTTTTAATAAAAAAAGCCTCATCAATATGATGAGGCTTTTAATATGTATTTAAGAACTAACTAACTAGTTAGTTACTTTAATTTCAACTCTTCTGTTGTTAGCCATTCCAGCTCTAGTTTTATTAGAATCTACTGGGAATCCTTCTCCAAATCCTTTTGCTTCTAATCTTGTAGCATCAACTCCTTTTCTTACTAGATAATCTCTAACAGCAATTGCTCTTTTTTCAGATAATCTTAAGTTGTTAGCAGCTGGTCCTGAACTATCAGTATGACCTCCAATTGCAAATGTAGCTTTTGGATACTTGTTCATTACAGATACAATAGCATCTAATTGTTTAGAAACTCCTGGTTTAAATGAAGCTCTTCCACTGTTAAATAATATAGACTTCGCTGTAAAAGCAATTACATCTGTAGCTTCTTTAGTAATTGTAGGTTCTGGACATCCATTGTTAGATGCTGGACCTGCAACAGATACACATTTATCATCTTTATCTAAAACTCCATCACCATCAGTATCTGGCCAAGGACAACCACCATTAGCAGCTGGTCCTGCAACAGAAGCACATTTATCGTCTTTATCTACAACTCCATCACCGTCAGTATCAGGACAACCTTTATTAGCTTTTGTTCCTTTAGAGTTAGGACACATATCATCTTTGTCAGCAACTCCATCTCCATCAGCATCTGGACAACCATTCATAGCAGCTAAACCAGCAACATTAGGACAAGCATCATCAGAATCTTTGATTCCATCGCCATCAGCATCAGGACAACCGTTAAATTCTTTTAAACCTGCTACGTCTGGACAAGCATCATCTTTATCATATACTCCGTCTCCATCAGTATCTTTACCTCCAAATTTGATTACTAAACCTAAAGAAGATTGGTAATGTGACTTAACATTATCAGAAAAACCTTTTTTTGTCCCTGTTTGAAAACTTAACCCTAAGTTATCATTAAACCAAGTATTGAACCCAACACCTCCATTCAACATACCTTCACCTTTAGAGTCTACAGATGTATACCCCCCACCTAAATAAACAAAAGGATCAAACCATGAAGTGTCTCCAATTAAATTATTTAAATCATACTTTACAACCGCATCAACAGCCCAGTATAAAAAATCTGAATCATCTTTAGTATTAAGAGTTTCAATCTTATTTAAAGACCCTGCTAATTGTAAAGAAAATCCTTTGTCAAGGTATTTCTCTCCAGAAATTCTTGAAATTGAAGGAATAATATTCCAATCTGAATTTCCTAATAAATCTTTAATCTGGTCAGTAAAGTTATCTCCGTTGTAAAAATCTACAACATTTACACCAAAACCTACAGCCCATGGGTTGTTCTCATCTTGTGCGTTTACGTTGCTAACTGCTACCAACGTAAACAAAGCTATCACAGCTAATTTTAATCGTTTCATTATCAAATTTTTAAATTAAAAGTTCGTTATTTTAAATGCAAAAGTAAGTTGTTAAAACTTATCTACAAAGACAAATCTACAAAATATTACTAATATTTCAAGTTTTTTTTAATATTCTAAATAACATTAAGCTTTTTTCCAGTTACTTTAAATGCTGATATTGCTTTATCTAAATGTTCTTTTGTATGTGCTGCTGATAATTGTACACGTATTCTTGCTTTTTCTTTTGGAACCACTGGAAAAAAGAACCCTATTACGTAAATACCTTCTTTTAAAAGTTCATTTGCCATTGTTTGAGAAAGTTTTGCGTCATATAACATAACTGGAACAATTGCAGCATCTGCTCCAACTAAATCAAAACCAGCTTTTTCCATTTCTGTTCTAAAATAATTTGTATTCCATTCTAATTTATCTCGTAGAGTGGTATTATTAGAAATTAAATCAAATACTTTTAAGGATGCTCCTACAATAGCTGGTGCCAAAGAATTAGAAAACAAATAAGGTCTTGAGCGTTGACGTAAAATTTCAATAATTTCTTTTTTACCAGTTGTGTAACCTCCCATTGCACCTCCAAGAGCTTTTCCTAAAGTTCCTGTAACGATATCTACTCTATCCATTACATTCTTTAACTCAACAGTACCTCTTCCGGTTTTACCTATAAAACCTGTGGCGTGACATTCATCAACCATAACCAAAGCATCATACTTATCTGCTAAATCGCAAATTTCATCTAACTTGGCTACAATTCCGTCCATAGAAAAAACGCCATCAGTTACTATAATTTTAAAACGATGATTTTGTTTATCAGCCTCAATCAATTGTTCTTCTAAAGAACTCATATCATTGTTATTATAACGATAACGGGCTGCTTTACATAAACGAACACCATCAATAATAGAAGCATGATTTAAGCTATCTGAAATAATTGCATCTTCTTTTGTTAATAATGGTTCGAAAACTCCACCATTTGCGTCAAAAGCTGCAGCATATAAAATGGTATCTTCTGCTGTATAAAAATCGGCAATCTTTTTTTCTAATTGTTTATGAATATCTTGAGTCCCACAAATAAAACGCACTGAAGACATTCCAAAACCATGTGTATCCATTGTATCTTTTGCTGCCTGAATAACCTCTGGATTATTAGATAGTCCCAAGTAATTATTCGCACAAAAGTTAATTACTTCCTCACCAGTAGAAATTTTTATTACTGCATCTTGTGAAGATGTGATGATTCTTTCAGACTTGTACAAACCTGCATCTTTAATTTCTTGAAGCTCTTTATTTAAAGTATCCTTAATTTTTTCGTACATTTTTTATTGATTTAAGAAATACAAAGTTACAAAGTTTATTTTCTTTGCTTATACTTCAACAACATCAATTTTATCATTCATGTAAATAAGTATTTTTTTATCAACTTTAAAATCCATCGATTTTAATACTCTTTCATATTTTAATAATTGTTGATGATGTTCGTTTGAGGCATTACCCGTTTTATAATCGATAATAGTAACTTCGTTATTATCATTAAAAACCAATCTATCTGGAATTATTATCTGATTATCTACATCTACAATCTCTCTTTCATTAAAAACAGTAACTTCTTCAGAAAAATAATCTTTTAACTTTGGATGATATACAACCTCACTAATTGTAGTTTTTATAGAATTCATCTGAACTTCATCAATAAAACCTTGGTGATGATATTGATTTACAACATAACCAACATCATTTGAAGTGGTTATTTTTGATAATATTTCATGAAATAAATTCCCAAAATCAATGGCTTCTCCTTGAGTTGTATTCCATAATTTGGAAGCACTTGCCAATAAGACAATATTGTGTTCTTGCCAAGGTGTAGAGATAAATTTCTCATGAATTTCTGTTATAATCTTTTCTTTTTTCTTCTTCTTTTCTACAATTATTTTATTTTTATTTCCGAAGGAATATTCCAAAACATCATCTTGCCAACGATTAATTTCCTTTAAATAATTGATGAAAATCCCAGAATAATGATTTAGATTCTCAAAACCTTTTGCTGATATTTTCTTTTCTGTAACAACATGTAATTGCTCTACAGCTCTTGTTAATGCTACGTATAACAAATTAAAATTATCTAATTCTAATTCTTCTCTTTGTTGATTAAAAATTTCTAAACCTCTATCGTTTATAAAACTGATATCTTTCTTATAATCAATTAAAAGCTCTTTAAATTCATAACTTTCTGGTAAATCATCAAACCAAATTTTTGGATTGATTTGCCTGTAAACATCAACATCACAAGGAAAAATAACCACAGGAAATTCTAAACCTTTCGATTTATGAATTGTCATAATCTGAACAGCATCTGCATTTTCTGAAGCCACAATACTTAATTTATCTTTTTTAAGCTCCCAAAACTCTAAAAACTCACCAATATCTGTTGCTTTTCTCTGTTGCTCTAAAACAACATCCAAGAAAAATTGTATATATGCATTAGAAGAATTTACCAATTGAAATCCTCTAATTATTTCTTCAATTTTCTCATAAAAAGGAACTTGCTGAAAGTTTGTAAAATCAAAAGTAACTCCATAAGATTTTAAAGCTTCAAAAATTAAAAAATTAGAAGATTTTATGTGTTTTTTAAAGAATTGGTGTTTTGGTTCGTCAATCTTTAAATGATGATATAAAAAGTATAAAAATTCAAATCTTTTTTCTTCATCATTTGCGTTCTGAATAATTTGTAAAACTGCAACAATAAATTTGATTTTAGCGTTATTATTCAGCAATAACGTTTCTGATGAAACAATAGAAACACCATTTTCTGACAAGTAATCTGCAATAGCAATTCCGTCTTTTTTAGTTCTTGTTAAAACACAAATTTCATTTAAAGAAAATTCATCTTTTAACTCGTTTATTTTTGCTAAAACTTTCTTCGGATATTTTATTTTCTCATCTTCTTTTTCTTCTTCTTTATCCAAAAATGATATCGAAACATAACCACCTTTTTTTGCATTCTCTAACTGTGTATTTCCGTCAAAAAAAAGTTTCTTATACGATTCATTTTGAAGAAAATTAGAAGCATGCTGAAAGAAAGAGTTATTGAAATTGATGACTTCTGAATAACTTCTGAAATTAACTGGTAAATTATCAACTTTCTTCTCTATATGGAATGGGTTTTCCTTATCTGAACCTAAAGAAATAAACTGTTCTGCTTTTCCTCCACGCCATCTATAAATTGCTTGTTTCCCATCGCCAACTAACAATAATTTACTGTTTTCTTGCGCCAAAGCATTGTCTATTAACGGAATTAAATTCTGCCATTGCAAAACTGAAGTATCTTGCATTTCATCAATAAAATAATTCTGAAAACGTTGCCCAATTCGTTCGTAAATAAAAGGTGCAGGTTGGTCTTTTATATTGTCTGAAATAAGTTGATTAAACTCTGCATTTAAACGAATATTATTATCTTCTTTTATGGTATTTAATTCTGAATTTATATTGTTTAAAACCGCTAAAGGAATGATACTTTTCAAGGTGATTTTATTCAGTAAATACAAAGAATACGTTGCGTTGTATAAATCTTTAGATTGGTAATAATAGTCTTTTAAGTTTTCTGAAATTCCATCAATTGTATCTTTAATATTTGCATCTGTTTTTGCAGCAAAAAGGTTTTTAGATTCTTCGATTGTTTTATTTAAACGACCATCAAATTTTAAATCTTCACTTTTTAGAAACCTTAGTTTACCCAATTTTTGAAAATGTTTTGGATATTCTCCTGCATACCCAAAATCGGAAATTGCTACGCCATTATCATTGATAAATTTTAAAACTTCATCTGCTAAAACTTTATAATCTTTCTCTATTTTTTTATTCGATGCTTGTAATTTCTTTTTTAGATTATAGAAATCGTCTAACTCTTTTTTTGCTAATTTTCTAAAATGTTTAACATCATCTTCATTTAATAAAACTCTTGCAAAATCATTTAAATCATTAGAAATATCCCAAGATTTATCATCATCTATTTTATCTAAAGAATAATCTATTAAAAGATTGGTTAGTTTTTTATCTGTACCTATTTTAGAAATTAAGACATCTACAGCTTCATTTAAAAGAGAAATTGCATCCATTTCTACTTCAAAATTTAAAGACAAACCTAAATCATAGGCAAAATTTTTGATGATTTTATGCGTAAAACTATCAATAGTAGTAATAGAAAAAGCGGAGTAATTTTGAAGAATAGCATCTAAAATTTTCTTGCTTCGTTCTTTAACTGTGGTTTTATCTAAAGTAGTTTCTTCAAGAATTTTAGAATACATGTCTGTAGATTCACCTTCAGCAAATTTCTCTAAATTCTCTAAAACTCGTTCTTTCATTTCACCAGCAGCTTTGTTGGTAAATGTGATTGCCAAAATTCTTTGAAACGCAAAAATATCATCAGAAGTTAAAAGAACTTTCAAATATTCTTTAACTAAAGTGAACGTTTTTCCACTTCCTGCAGAAGCGTTATAAACTTGAAAAGTTGATGGTTGATGCACAGTCTGTTTTTTATTGCAAAATACAAAAAGCCAAACATTTCTGTTTGGCTTTCTTGATATTTCTTATTTGTTTTGAGATTAACCCAAACCAACATCTAAACTCATCATTACAATAAAACCGCCAATAAAACCAAGTGTAGCAATATCTGTGTATTTATCTCTCTGGGTTTCTGGTATTACTTCTTCTACAACTACAAAAATCATTGCACCTGCTGCAAATGCTAAAGCATAAGGTAAAATCGGAGTGAAAAATGATACTGCTAAAGCACCTAAAACTGCTGCAATTGGTTCTACAACTGCAGATAATTGTCCGTACCAAAAACTTTTTAATCTACTAACTCCTTGTCTTCTTAATGGCATTGCCACTGCAAAACCTTCTGGAAAATTCTGAATTCCGATTCCAATTGCTAACGAAATTGCGGCAATAATCATCTCTGTCTGTTCTACTCCAACTAAAGTGGATGCTGCTCCAAATAAAACTCCAACCGCCAAACCTTCTGGGATATTATGCAATGTAATTGCCAAAACTAATAATGTAGATCTATGTAATTCTGTTTTTACACCTTCAGCTTCACTTTCTTTAAAGTTGATATGTAAATGTGGCAAAATTTTATCCATTCCAAACAATGATAATGCTCCTAAACCAAAACCAATTGCAGCTGGTAAAACTTTTACAAAACCTTCTCCTGGAGAATTTTCTATTGCTGGCGCTAACAAACTCCAAAAACTTGCAGCAACCATTACACCTCCAGTAAAACCAAGCATTCCGTCTAAAACTGCTCTATTTAATTTCTTAAAAAAGAAAACCAAAGCTGCACCTAAAGCTGTTAAACCCCAAGTAAAAAGGGAAGCATAAAATGCTGCCCAAATAGGATTTTCTTTTGCATATTCTACTAATTGATCGAATGTACTCATGATTTTTTGATGTATAAATTGTTTGCTATTTTGTTTGATATTGATAATTTTTTCCCTTCAACTAAAATGGATAAAGAATTATCAAACTCTTCTTTTTCTAAAATGGTTATTTGTTTTCCTAAAGTGATGCTTTTTTTATCTAAAAACTGTAAAAATTCTGATGAAGAATCATCTACACCCACACAAACTCCACTTTCGTTTTTATTTAAAGTTGATAATAAACTCTTCTCTATTGTTTTTAAATTCCCTTCTTCATCTGGAATTGGATCTCCATGAGGATCGTGTGTTGGAAAACCCAAAAAAGAATCTAATTGATTTATTAATTTCGATGATTTTATGTGCTCTAATTGTTCAGCAACTTCATGTACTTCATCCCAAGAAAAATTAAGTTTTTCGACCAAAAAAACCTCCCACAATCTATGTTTTCTCACAACATTTGCGCCAGTTTTCTTTCCTAAAGAAGTTAAAGTTACTCCTTTATATTTCTTATAAACCACTACTTTTTTCTCAGATAGTTTTTTAATCATATCTGTTACAGAAGAAGCTTTTGTTTGTAACTTCTCTGCAATAGCATTCGTACTAATTCCTTTATCAGTCTCTAACTGTAAATGATAAATTGCTTTTAAATAATTTTCTTCCGAAAGCGTAAACATTTGTACTTATTTAGTCTTACAAATATAAACTTTTTATTTATATGAAAATATATTTTTAGTCTTGTCTAAAAATAATATTATATTTGTCAAAATATTTATTTAAAGTGATAAAAATTTTCATTAAAATCAGTTGTCTTTTTTTCTTCGGAATTATCTCTACTTACGCTCAAAACAATAGTGTTTCTGGTAAAGTAATTTCAAACGGAGAAGTTTTACCTTTTGTAAACATCTATTTAAAGAATACAAAATTAGGAACTGCAACTAACGAAAAAGGTTTTTTTGAGTTGAAAAATATTCCAAATGGAACCTATACAATTGTGGCAAGTTCTGTTGGTTTTGAATCGAAATCAGCAAGAATTATACTTTCTGGAAATGAAAAAATCACCAAAAACTTCAACTTAAACGAAAATAGTTCTTTGGAAGAAATTGTAATTTCCGGAACTTTAAAACCTGTTACAAAATCGAAAAGTCCTGTTCCTGTTGAAGTTTACAGCAAAACATTTTTCAAGAAAAATCCTACAACTTCCATTTTTGAATCGATGCAAAATGTAAACGGAGTTCGACCACAATTAAATTGCAATGTTTGTAACACTGGCGATATTCATATTAATGGTTTAGAAGGACCATATACGTTTGTTTTAATTGATGGAATGCCAATTGTAAGTGGGCTTTCCACAGTTTATGGTTTAACAGGAATTCCACAAGCATTAATAGAAAGAGTGGAAGTTGTAAAAGGGCCAGCATCTACTTTATATGGTTCTGAAGCTGTTGGAGGAATTATAAATATCATCACAAAAAAACCTTCGAGCACACCAATTTTATCAACAGATATTTTAACGAGTTCTTGGGGAGAAGTGAATACAGATATTGGTTTGCGTTATAAATTGTCTGAAAAAACACAAGGTCTTTTAGGAATTAATTATTTTAATTATCAGAATAGAATTGATAATAATAAAGACGGATTTACAGATTTAACGCTTCAAAATAGAATTTCAATTTTTAACAAAGTAAATATTGAAAGAAAAAGTAATAAAGTTTTTACCATCGCTGGACGTTATGTGTATGAAGACAGATGGGGAGGAGAAATGGATTGGGAACGTAAATTTAGAGGAACTGATATAAAATATGGCGAAAGTATTTACACAAATAGATGGGAAACTTTTGGAACTTACGAATTACCAACTTCAGAAAATATTAATTTTCAATTTAGTGCAAATGGGCATTATCAAAATTCTTTTTATGGAACAGATGCTTATGATGCTGAACAAGTTATTGGTTTCGGACAATTTGTGTACAACAAAAAATTTGCCCAAAAACACGATTTATTGTTAGGTTTGGCTTACAGATATACTTTTTATGATGATAACACTTTTGCCACTTTCGAAGAAGATGGAATTACCAACAAACCTTCTGCAACGCATTTACCAGGTGTTTTTATACAAGATGAAATTGCCCTAAACACTCAAAATAAATTATTATTAGGAGCAAGATGGGATTATAATAGTTTGCATGGAAGTATTTTTTCGCCAAGAATAAATTACAAATGGAATTCTAAAGACAAGTCAGATATTTTTAGAGCAAGTGTTGGTAATGGTTTTAGAGTTGCCAATGTTTTCACAGAAGATCATGCAGCTTTAACTGGTGCAAGAGAAGTGGAGTTTGATGGTGAATTAGACCCAGAAACTTCTTGGAATGCAAACCTAAACTACGTAAAAAAAATTAATACAGAAAATGCGTTTATTACTTTAGATGGAAGTGCTTTTTACACCTATTTCAACAATAGAATTTTACCTGATTACGAAACAGATCCTAACAAAATTATTTATGCAAATTTAGAGGGATTTTCTGTTTCTAAAGGAATTTCTTTAAACACAGATATTACATTTACAAACGGTTTATCACTAAATGCAGGCGCCACTTTAATGGACGTTTCCATAACAGAAAATGGTATAAAAACAAGACAATTATTAACAGAAAGTTTTAGTGGAGTTTGGTCTATTTCCTATAAATTTAATTATAATTTTTCTATTGATTATACCGGAAATGTTTATGGTCCGATGAGACTTCCTTTAATAAGTGAAACAGATCCAAGAGATGCAAATTCGCCTTGGTTTAGCATCCAAAATATTCAAGTGACAAAGAAATTTACCAATAGCTGGGAATTGTATGGAGGCGTAAAAAACCTATTAAATTTTACACCAGCTTCTAACAGTATTGCTCGTTCTTTTGATCCTTTTGACAAAGACGTTGTTTTTGATGCAAATGGACAAGCAACTGCAACACAAAACAATCCAAACTCATTGACTTTTGACCCAAGTTATGTTTATGCTTCTAACCAAGGAATTAGACTGTTTTTAGGATTACGTTACACTATATTTTAAATGATGAAACAAATATTTCTTCTTCTTATTTTCTTCGGAAGTTTGGCTGTTTTTTCGCAAAAAAAGGAAGCCAAATTAAATGTCTATACATTTTCTGAAGTTGAGAAAATTCATCAGCAAAAACCAAAACCTGTTGTTATTTTTATTACTACAGATTGGTGTAAAATTTGTTTCGGAATGAAACAAACAACGATTAAAAATGAAGAAATTATCCAACTTTTAAATGAACAATTCTATTTCATAAAATTAAATGGAGAAGAAAAAAAAGACATTATTTTTTTAGGAAAGAAATTTGTTTATAAACCTACTGGAACAAATACTGGTGTGCATGAATTAGCAAATGAACTAGCTTCTTCAAATGGAAAAATTGCATATCCTACAACAGTAATTCTAAATTCAAGTTTTGAAATAAATGCTCAACTAATTGGTTATTATAAGAGCAAAAAAATGATAAAAATATTATCTAAACTATAGA
The DNA here is from genome assembly GCF_014352875.1 of Polaribacter pectinis. Lineage (NCBI taxonomy): Bacteria > Pseudomonadati > Bacteroidota > Flavobacteriia > Flavobacteriales > Flavobacteriaceae > Polaribacter > Polaribacter pectinis. Next base: position 3,029,371 of record NZ_CP060695.1, on the reverse strand, counting down.
TAATTAATGATTTTCATTCCATAGTCTTGGAAACATAGATCTAGACCCAAAACTATATACCAAACCCACAGAAGTATAAATATGAGAAAACTGGCTTTCAAATTTATCTTGAGAATATTTATACATAAATTGCAAATTAAGACCGTAGTTTTCTGAAAACCAAAAGGTATTCCCTGCACCAAAATTTAATGTTGGTGTTGGTCTGTCTGCACTAATTATACTTCCACCAAGAAGCAAATATGGAACTACATTATTATTTGAAGTACCAAAATCATAGCGTAATGTCCCATCGAAAGTTGTATATTTTTGAGTATCTCCAATTGATGTAGAGATACCACCATCTAAAGTAATATTTGCAAACATATATTTAGAAATATTAAATCTTGGAGATTGATAAATAAACTGACCTCCAAGAGCTTTCGCTTGAAAATCAGTACTATACTGTGCAGATGCAAGACTTACTCCAAAGGTCCATTTATTTTCACTATTTTGACTACTTATTGATAATGTAAGAAAGGAAAATATTATTATTAAAGATTTAAATTTCATTGTCGTTTTCGTTAGGGGATTGATTATATGTTTACTAAACTGATAATTCACAAATATATTGTAATCTTCAAGAAAACAAAATTCTTAATGGGTTTTTATTGATTTACACCTTACATTTGTACAAAATTTAGTGAGTTGAGCAAGCAAAACATTGTAAATCAATACCAAAAATCTGCGAATGTTTCGCAGATTGTTACAGCCCTTCAACAAGAAAACAACCATTTTCAAATATCGAATTTGGTAGGTTCTTCGTTGTCTTTTGTTATTTCAGAAACTTTTAAAAAAGCAGACAAACCCTATCTCTTAATCTTTAATGACAAAGAAGAAGCTGCTTATTATCTAAATGATTTAGAGCAACTTTTAGGTGATAAAAATGTGCTTTTTTATCCAGGATCTTATAGAAGACCTTATCAAATTGAAGAAACAGATAATGCCAATGTTCTATTACGATCCGAAGTTTTAAACAGAATAAATTCTCGTAAAAAACCTGCAATAATTGTAACCTATCCAACAGCACTTTTCGAAAAAGTAGTTACTAAAAAAGAGTTAGAAAAAAATACATTAAAAGTAACTGTTGGCGAAAATTTATCACTCGATTTTGTGAATGAAGTCTTGTTTGAATACAAATTTAAACGTGTTGATTTTGTTACAGAACCTGGAGATTTTTCTGTTCGTGGAGGAATTATAGATGTCTTTTCTTTTTCGAACGAGGAGCCTTACAGAATTGAGTTTTTTGGTGATGAAATTGATAGTATCAGATCTTTTGATGTAGAAACGCAACTTTCTAAAGAAAAGATGAAGAAGGTTTCTATCATGCCAAATGTAGAAAATAAAACTTTACAAGAAAGTAGAGAAAGTTTCTTAAAATATATTGCTGATAAAACGGTTGTTTTTTCAAAAAACCTTGATTTATTGGCAGGAAATTTAGATAAATTTTATCAAAAAGCAGAAGAAGCTTTTAACGAATTATCTAAAGAAATAAAACACGCGAAACCTGCTGAATTATTTTGCGATGGAACTTTTATAAAAAATCAGATTGAAGAATTTTCTTTAGTGAATTTTGGAAATCAAAATAAAGAAGATGCAGAAATTAGTTTTAATACCATTCCTCAACCATCTTTTAACAAACAATTTAATTTATTAATTGCAAATTTAGAAGAATATCACAAAGCTGGTTTTACCAATTATATTTTCTGTGCAAACGACCAACAGGCAAAACGTTTTCATGATATTTTTGATGATGCAGATGAAGATGTCCATTACGAAACTGTCGTTTTCCCATTATACCAGGGTTTTGTAGATGTAGACAATAAATTAGTTTGTTATACAGATCATCAAATTTTTGAACGTTATCATAAATTCAGATTGAAAAATGGCTACGCAAAAAAGCAAGCAATTACACTTCAAGATCTAAATAAACTTGAAATTGGAGATTATGTAACACACATGGATCATGGAATTGGAAAATTTGGTGGGTTGCAAAAAATTGATGTTCAAGGTAAAAAGCAAGAAGCCATTAAGTTGGTTTATGGCGAACGTGATATTCTATATGTAAGCATTCACTCTCTTCACAAGATTTCTAAATTCAATGGGAAAGATGGAAAAGCCCCAAAAATATATAAATTAGGTTCTGGCGCTTGGAAAAAAATAAAACAAAAAACAAAAGCAAGAGTTAAACATATTGCGTTTAATTTAATTCAATTATACGCAAAAAGAAAATTACAAAGAGGGTTTTCTTTTGGACCAGATACACATATTCAGCATGAATTAGAAGGTAGTTTTATGTATGAAGATACTCCAGACCAATTTACTGCAACACAAGATGTAAAAAATGATATGGAAAAAGAGCAACCAATGGATAGATTGGTTTGTGGTGATGTAGGTTTTGGAAAAACAGAAGTTGCTGTAAGAGCTGCCTTTAAAGCTGTTGATAATGGAAAACAAGTCGCAATTTTAGTGCCTACAACTATTTTGGCTTTTCAACATTTTAAGACTTTTTCTGAAAGATTAAAAGATTTTCCAATTAAAATAGATTATTTAAACAGGTTTAGAACTGCAAAACAAAAAACTGCTGCAATAGATGGTGTAAATGATGGTTCTGTAGATATTATTATTGGTACGCATCAACTAACAAATCAACGAATAAAGTTTAAAGATCTAGGACTTTTAATTATTGATGAAGAGCAAAAATTTGGTGTTGCTGTAAAAGATAAACTGAAAACTTTAAAAGAAAATGTAGATACGTTAACCCTTACTGCTACTCCAATTCCAAGAACTTTGCAATTTAGTTTAATGGCTGCAAGAGATTTATCTGTAATAAAAACACCACCACCAAATAGACATCCAATTGAGAGTAATGTAATTCGTTTTTCGGAAGAAGTAATTCGAGATGCAATTTCGTATGAAATATCAAGAGGAGGCCAAGTTTTCTTTATCCATAATAGAATAGAAAATATAAAAGAAGTTGCTGGCTTGTTACAAAGATTGGTTCCTTCTGCAAAAATAGGCATTGGTCATGGACAAATGAAAGGCAAAAAACTAGAAGGTTTAATGCTCGGTTTTATGGACAATGAATTTGATGTTTTGGTTTCTACAACAATTATTGAAAGTGGATTAGATGTGCCAAATGCAAACACCATTTTCATTAATAATGCGAATAATTTTGGTTTGTCTGATTTACATCAAATGCGTGGTAGAGTTGGTCGTTCTAATAAAAAAGCCTTTTGTTATTTTATTACTCCACCTTATCATATGATGACAGATGATGCCAGAAAAAGAATTGAGGCTTTGGTTTTATTTTCTGATTTAGGAAGTGGAATTAACATTGCCATGAAAGATTTAGAAATTCGTGGTGCTGGAGATTTATTAGGTGGTGAACAAAGTGGTTTTATTAATGATATTGGTTTTGATACGTATCAGAAAATATTACAAGAAGCCATTGAAGAATTGAAAGAAAATGAGTTTGCAGATTTATATCCAACAGATAATTCCAAACCAAAAGAATATGTAAAAGAAGTACAAATAGATACCGATTTCGAAATACTTTTTCCAGATGATTATGTGAATTCAATTACAGAAAGATTGGCTTTATACAACAAATTAGGAACCTTAGAAAAAGAGGAAGAATTACAAACTTTTGAGAAAGAAATTACAGACAGGTTTGGCGAATTCCCAACGCAAGTTGAAGATTTGTTGGACTCTGTAAGAATAAAATGGTTGGCAAAAGAATTGGGTTTAGAGAAAATTATTCTGAAACAAAAAAGAATGCTTGGCTATTTTGTTTCGAATCAACAAAGTGATTTTTACCAAACTGAAGCTTTTTCTCGCATGTTAAAATATGTGCAGCAAAACCCAAAAAGTTGTGTTATGAAAGAGAAAGAAACTAAAAACGGTTTGCGATTATTAATCACTTTTATTCGAATAGATTCAGTGAAAACTGGATTGAATATTTTACAAAAAATATAATGCAAAACTCACATATAAAAAATATATCTCTTTTACTTTTAGCAACTGTTTTTATAAGCACTTCTGGAGTTTTAGGGAAATATATAAACATGTCTCCAGAAGTAATTATCTGGTTTCGTTCTATTTTTGCAAGTGTCTTTCTATTTATTTACTGTAAGTTTAAAAAGGTTGATTTACAGATAAAACAGCAAAAAAATTTTACTCCTTTTTTAATAAGTGCTTTTTTAATGGCAGCACATTGGATTACTTATTTCTATGCATTAAAGCTATCTAATGTTGCTATTGGAATGCTTTCTATATATACTTTTCCAGTGATTATTGCTTTTTTAGAACCGCTATTTATAAAAACGAAATTTAATCCAATTCATATTTTTTTAGGATTATTGGTTTTAACTGGCTTGTATATTTTAACACCAGAATTAAATTTAGAAAACTCCGATTTAAAAGGAATACTTTTAGGTGTTATCTCTGCCTTTTGTTACGCGATTAGAATCTTAATTTTAAAACAACATATTGGAAATTATAACGGAAGTATGTTAATGTTTTATCAGACTTTAATTGTTAGTGTTTTATTGCTTCCTGTATTATTTTTTGGCGATTTGTCTAATTTTCAAAGTCAGTTACCATATATAATTTTATTAGCGCTAATTACAACAGCAATTGGCCATACAATGTTGGTGCATTCTCTAAAACATTTTTCGGCTTCTACAGCAAGTATTATTAGTAGTATTCAGCCAATATCTGGAATTATAATTGCTTATTTTATTTTGAGTGAAATACCTAATCAAGCAACTTATATTGGTGGAAGTTTAATTTTATTAACTGTTATTATTGAGAGTTTTAGAAGTAAGAAATAGATTTAAAATCACCTTACTAAAAACACAAAAAGCCAGCAAACAAGTTTAGCCCAGATTGAACGGTCTGTTTGAGCTCTTTTTTATTCTTTTTCAGAATAAAAAAAGCGAGTAGTGAAAGCTGGAAATAGCTTCAAAAAAATAAAGTTGTTTCTTAAAAACGAAGTATAGATTTCTGTTTTTACAGGAATGACAATGTGAATTTAAAAAATTGAGTATGATACGAAAAGACACTTGGTATTAAAACAACTCTTTATTACTAATATCTAAATAGTTACGCTTTACAAACGCGAGAATTGTTTCGAGAATTTCGCCCATATTTTCGCAATCTTTAAACTTTACATCTCCCACATATTTTATTAAATGAGATTTTAAAAGCTCTACGTTTTCTGGGAAAGAAATCGTGTCTGCTTTCATACATTTTATCAAACGTGCAGTTCTTCTTGGCGCAGTAATCATCCTTTTTGCCATGAAAGAACGTTCTTCTATTTTATATTGTCTTATGGAATTGTTTTTTAGTTTTTTACCAACCATTTCTATCATCTTAAAGTTCTCTTTCATGAACTGTAAGTTATAAACTTTTAGGTTTCCTTCGAAAGATTGTTGATCGAAATCTATGGCTCTAATCTTATAAATAATATGGTCGAAATCGTGCGTTGGTGTAATTACATAGTTGTAAGAACGCATATCACCCAACAAGCGCACCAAACAACGTTCTTTAAATTTTACAAATTCTTTGGCGATTTGAGATTTTTCTAATTCTGTACAATGTGGCAAGAAATCTCGCATAAAGTCGTCTCCAGGAATTCCTGCAATATGTTCTTCTATTAAAGTGTCCTTGTAAACCAGAAAGTTCATGTTATGAGGAGAAAGAATATGTTCTAATTCCAAACCATAAACTCTAGAAGCATCCGCCTTTTTTACATAAAAATAGGTGAAATTATCATTTAAAATATTTCTAATTTTTATTCTGAATGGTTTCGAATTACCAAACGTACAATAATCAATAGCATCTACATTTAAAAAGGGTATTGCATCGTCATTTCCATCTGAATGCAACATTGTATAGACTTTTTTTAAACTTTTATCTATCTCACTCCTATCGGAATCTGAATAATAGGTACGAATCCAAAGTGTGTCTTCGTCATTTTTATCATAGACGGTTATTGAGCCTTGAAAACGCAGCAAATCGTCATAACAAATAGAATTTTTCATGTTTCTATTGTAGTTTTTTAGATACGCATGCAACATTTCATTTATGGGAAATGAAGGTTTTTTCTTAGACATCAATTTTTTTTCTACTGCCATCTTTTCTATTGATTTTCCTCAAAAATAAGAATAATTAAAGGATTATTTTAAAACGAATTATTTAAATCAGTTCAAATAATTTTCCAGGTAAAGGTTTTAAAACCCCTTTCATTTCCATCTGTAATAAAATAGATGATAATTGATAAATAGGAATATTACATTCCAAAGCAATTACATCTAATAATTGTTGTCCTTTTTGGTGTAACAAATCGTAAATTTTTTGCTCGTTTTCATTCAACTCCACAAATAATTGTTTCTGAATTACTTTGGGTTTTTCTTGAATATCCCAATTCAGCATTTTTACAATGTCTTTTGCTGATGTTAATAATTGTGCTCTGTTATTTTTTATGAGATTATTACAACCTTTACTGTAAATATCTGTTGTTCTTCCTGGAACTGCAAAAACATCTTTATCGTAAGAATTTGCAATGTCTGCAGTTACTAAAGAACCTCCTTTTTCTGCAGATTCTATGATTATTGTTGCTTTGGAAATCCCTGCAACAATTCTATTTCGTTTTAAGAAATTTTCTCTTAATGGTGTTTCTTCGTGCCAAAATTCGGTTAGAAATCCACCATTTTCATTTACTTGGTTGATGTATTTTTTATGAACTTTAGGATAAATTTCTTCTAAACCATGAGCTAAAACTGCAATCGTTTGCAACTTATTTTTAATAGCTGCTTTGTGAGCACAAATATCAACTCCGTAAGCAAAACCACTTACAATAATTGGATTGTGTTCTGCTAAATCGTCAATTAATTTGTTGCAAAAATCTCGTCCATAAGAACTCATATTTCTTGTACCAACGATTGATATGATTTTATCATTCGAAAAATCGATATTTCCATCTTTAAATAATAAAATTGGACTATCGATACAATGTTGCAAATTGGTTGGATAATCATCATCCAGAAAATAAGAATAATCAATCTTATTATCTTGAATATATTTTAGTTCTTGCTCTGCAGATTTGACGTTTTTTGTATCAAAAAGATGTTTTAAAACGTGATTTCCTATTCCGTTTATTTTTGATAAAGTTGTGGCTTTTTCATTGAAAATTTCAGAGACATCTCCCACATTTACAATGAGTTTCTTCGCTAAAATATCGCCAACTGCTTTCGATTTTTGCAAACGCAAAATAGCCAATAATTTTTCTTCTTCCACAGATAACAATTTGACAACCAAGATATAAAAAAATTGTTGATAATTTTTAGAGAACTTTCTTTTGTGAAACCCCAAAACTTATATATTTGTTACAATGATTTTAGCCAACTACATAAACGATTTATTATACAGATACGATTGCGTAATTGTACCAGATTTTGGAGGATTTGTAACCAATAAAATTGGTGCAAAAATAAATAGTGATACAAACACTTTTTATCCGCCAACAAAACAAATTACGTTTAATAGTTTGTTAAAACATAATGATGGTTTGTTAGCTAATTATATTGCTTCTTCTGAAAATATCTCTTTCGATAAAGCTTCTACAGCCATTTCTCTGTCTGTTATTAAATGGCAAAATGAGTTACAATCTAAATCTGTAGAAATAAATAATCTTGGTTTTTTATCTTTAAATGAAGAGAACCAAATTGTTTTTGAACCTAATACTGCTGTAAATTATCTAACAACATCTTTTGGTTTATCTTCTGTAGAATCTTCATCAATAAAAAGATACAAAGAACAAGTGAAACCTTTAATTCCTGCTGCTAAAACAACAGAGAAAAAAGGTGTTCCTGCTTTTATAAAATATGCAGCAACTGCGGCAATTTTATTAACATTAGGTTTTGCTGGTTACAATGGTTATCAACAAAACGAGCAAAAAGAAGTTTTAGCAAATCAGCAAAAAGATTTGGAAAAAAAGATACAATCTGCAACGTTTGTAATCTCTAATCCGCTGCCAACAATTGAGTTGAATGTGGTAAAAGAAACTGCAAAACCATATCATATTGTTGCTGGTGCTTTTCAATTTCCAGAGAATGCACAAAAGAAAGTAAATCAGTTAAAATCCAAAGGTTTTGATGCTAAAGTAATTGGCGTTAACAAATGGGGTTTAACACAAGTTACTTTTAATAGTTATTCCGATAGAAATGATGCTATTAACAACCTTTACAAGATTCAAGATTCTGTTTCTAAAGATGCTTGGTTATTAGTTAAAAAAGTAGATTAATTATCCTTTTTCTTTATCAATTTTAACATCTCTTTTAACGAAGTGATTAATTATCTTTACACAAAATTTATTTTTTGATGGAAGCAAAAACACCCAAAGATTCTTTAACCATTTTAACCGATTTAGTTTTACCTGGAGATACTAATTATTTAGACAATCTTTTTGGTGGAGAATTATTAGCCAGAATGGACAGAGCTTGTAGTATTGCTGCAAGAAGACATTCTAGAAGAATTGTGGTTACAGCATCTGTAAACCATGTTGCATTTAATAAATCTGTACCTGTAGGAAGTGTTGTTACAGTTGAAGCTAAAGTATCTAGAGCATTTAGATCTTCTATGGAAATTTATGTTGATGTTTGGATTGAAGACAGACAATCTGGGCAAAAAACTAAAGTTAACGAAGGTATTTATACTTTTGTTGCTGTAGATGAAACAGGAAAACCTGTACAGATTCCACAAATAGTTGCAGAAACAGCATTAGAAAAAGAACGTTTTGAAGGAGCATTAAGACGTAAGCAATTAAGTTTGGTTTTAGCAGGTAAATTAAAACCTAATGAAGCTACAGAGTTGAAAGCGTTATTTAATTAATTATTATGGAATTTTTTAATCACTATAAATTTATTGGAACCATTCTTGTAATTGTAGTATCTATTACATCACGTTGGATAATAACTAACTCTTTAAGAAAAATTCAACTAAAGTTTGGTTTTCAAAAAGCAAGAATATTAGTTACCAATAAAATAATTACAGTTCTCATTTATGTAACTGTGATTGTGGTTGTGGCTTTTATTTGGGGAGTAGATGAAAAACAATTACTAGTTTATGTTTCTTCTTTCTTAACCATTTTAGGAATTGCATTTTTTGCACAATGGTCTATACTTTCTAACATTACAGCTGGTATTATTTTATTTGTAAATTACCCTGTAAAAATTGGAGATTCTATTACCGTTTTAGAAAAAGACAATAATATAACAGGAGAAATTAGAGATATTGGTGCTTTTTTTATCACTTTAAAAACACCAGAGAAAGAACTAATTACATTACCGAATTCCATAATTCTTCAAAAAAACATAAAATATTCTCCACAACCAGAGAACAATTAATTCTTTGTTAAGTATAAATTACATAAAAAAAGCCAGTGAAAATTTCACTGGCTTTTTTGTTACTAAAAGTTCTAATCTAGAACTTATCTTAAATCTTTAGGGTCAATAATATTCTGTTCTAAAAGTTGTTTTATTACAATTTCTGTCATATCACTTTTAAAAGCAAATTCGTAACGAATATCTACAACATAGGCTTTTAAACGCATTTTTAAATACGAGCGACCTTCTTTTACCTCATTAAAAAATAAAACGTAAATAGGCTTATTTAAATAGATGTATTTAGATATTTGTGCAGACTCATTTGCTAATTGTCTAACTCGTTTTGTATCTACTGTAATTGGTAAATAAATTTCTGCTACAACTTGGCAATTGGCTTCACCTGTATTAGAATTCGACACAGATTGGTTCATTAATTCTCCATTTGGAATACTTACCAAAGAATCATCTGCAGTTACAATTCTAATAGAACGCAAACCAATTTCTACAACTTCGCCATAATGACTACCAACTTCAATTTTGTCACCAACCGTAAAAGGTCTGTCTAATAAAATAATAATTCCGCCAAAAATATTCTTAATAATATCTTGTGATGCAAAACCCACTGCAATACCTAAAGAAGCAGAAACTGCAATTAACGTTGCTGCTGGAGGTTGAAAAATTCCAACAATAATTAAAACGATGATAAAAATCCAACCAAAAATCTTAACTACAGGAATAATTCCTTTTATAGTAATACGTTGGTTTGTAAACTTTTCTGCATAACGTTCTAATAACTTAACAGTAAATTTTATTAATAAATAGCCAATAATAATAAATATAATTGCCCAAATAATTTTTCCTGCGGAAAAGAATTCCCAAATTGGTGGTGGAGTTAAGTTTTTTACTATTTTATCTTTAGTATTATTTACTTCTGCTTTTACTTCTTTTTTAGCTGCTGCTTTTACAATATTATTAACCTTCAGAGAATCTACTTTTAAAGTATCTACTTGCTGTATAGTTGAAGTTTGAATTGAAGAAAAAGCAGTATTATTTTTATGTATTGCCATTAAATTGACAGAAATAAAAAGGAATATGATAATTATTTTTTTCATGTTATCTATTTAATGAATCACATTTTTACTTTTTAATAAAGAGGTAATTTGACGATATAAAAAGATATTTATCGTGTAAAACTCTTCATTCTCCATTGTTAATAATCCTTTTTCGTATAAAGCGTGTACTATGTTTTTTGTATGTTGCTCATTTAAGCTAGAAAGAGTTACAATATCATCTATAGTTAACCTCTCTTGCAATAAAATACTATTTAACATCAATAATTTAACTGGTGATAATTTGTTTAAAAATGAAGTATTAATACTTTTTAAAGAACGCATATAAATGGTACTTCCAGAAACTTTAACAGTGGAACGAATCCAATACATAAAAGCAATTCTAAAATTACTTTGTGCAATTTTATTAATATCACTAAAAAATTCTTCTTTTAGAATTTCTTGCTGAACTTCTACAGGTGATTTTAAAAATTTTTTGGTTAAATAAGCAGCTGGTGGTTGTTCAAAATATAAATTATAACCGCTTATTTTATGTCTTTTAATTAAAGCTTCTTTTATGGTTTGTTTATCAATTTCATTCATTTCTATTTGATATGCAAAAAGCTCTGATATTTGTATAGATTTATCTAAATATTGAAACGCATATTTAGAAGAAGTAACAATCCAAAAAATATTCTTTTTGGTTTCAGTAATTAAGTTAGACAATAAATGAAGTACGTTAAAACCACCTACTTTTCTAAAATATAAATATTGTAGATCTTCTAAAATAATGATTCGCTTTTTTCCAGTGTTGAAAAACTCAATCCACTCTTCTATCGTATTAAAATCTTTTTTAAAAGAAGTATTTAGAAATGAAATAAACTCAATTGGTTCGCTAATATTTTCTTTTGATGATAAAAAAATGGCTTTTGGCATTTTTTTATGTTGACTTAAAAAATGATGTATTAAAGACGTTTTTCCTGAACCTCTTTCTCCAACAATTACACTAGCTGCATAATGGTTTTTACCAAATGATTCATAAGCTGTATTTAAATTTTGTAACGCTTCTGTTCTACCAATAAATAACGCATCATTTTGTAAAGTTTCTGAACGAAATAGACGTTGGTACACATAAGGTAATTCATCTAAAGCCTGTTCTGCTTGTTTTAAAAAGTCAGACAAATCGCTATTTACATCTGCAATTTCTTTATACAAACCTGTTCTAATTAACAAATTTTTTACACGTACTGCAGATTTTGTGTACTTATCCTTGGTATAATTAACTGCAATTGGTACAAAGTTTTTAACATTATTTATTACTTTTTCTTTAAGTAATTTACTTTTTTCAATAGATTTTGCTTTTGCAATAGACAATCTAATTTCTAAAATATTTTCTGTATCTGTTAATTCTAGAATACTTTTTTCGAATTTTTTGATACTTGGCAACAACAATTCACCATTTGAAATATTTAAATTGGCTAGTGTATTTTTTAATTCTTCAATTTTTTCTTCACTTCTATCTAAACCCTCTAAAGCAACTTTTTCTGGTGTGTTTTCTGTAGATATAACATCGTCAGAATCGTTTTCGAAAAGAGATAATGCAGATTCTAAATTAAATTCTGTTACCTGTGCTAACGCATTAATATCGTCTATAAAAGAAGTTACTTTTAGATTTAACTCTACTTTTGCTTCTTTAATTTTGGTAAGTAAACTTGGCCAACTTTGGTACGTTACTAACTCGTAGGGCGAAATATAATTTATAGATGAATTAGATGTTTTAGTACTAATATCCATATCTGAACTAATAGCTCTTTTTGTAGAGAGTGTTTTTAAAACTTGTAAAACATTTTCTTCAAATTGATTAATTTGTAATGGTAATTCTTGATTTGTAATACGAATTGTGGTTTCTTCAATAATTTTTTTGAAGTTCTTCTTTACATTTTTTAACTCGCTAACAACTGTACTTTTTATCTCTGTTTTCGTTTTTGCTTTTGAAATAGTGCTCTTTACATCAGATAAGTATTTTTTAATACAGTCTAATTCTTTTTGAATAACATTAGAACGTTTATCAATGGAGTTTTCTAAAACATCATACTTAAAAATTACACTAAAAATTATTTTAAATATTTCGATATCTAATTCCCAATCGCTCTCTAAAACACTAAATGTATTTTGCCAAAGTTTTCCTTCTTTCTGGCTTTTCTCGAAAACTTCTTTTTGATAGCTTTCAATATTATTCGTGTTGAAAAAATTGGCAGACAACTCAAAAGTATCTGCTTTATATAATGCTTCAGTATATCTTAAAGCATTCGCTTCAAAAATTTCTGTAAAAGCTATTTTATGCTGCTCGATTCTCGATTCTAAAGTTGGCAAATCCTTTAAATTAACCAATAATTCATCAGAAAAAGTTATTTCTTTTTTATCTGATAAAAGAAGTTCAATAGATCCATCAATTGCATTATCTATTTGCCAATAAGCATTTGTAATTTCTGATATTTCTTTATTTACTGCATCTAGAACTGTTGTTATATTTTTTGTAAGCTCACTTTTAAAATAATATGCTGTAACATTTTTAAAAGGAATTTCTTGTTCCCAAAAAATAACTTCTTTTTTATTTTTTCTAAAAACATTTGCTGTTTTTAAAGGAATTTTGGAGACATTAAACAATGTACGTTTAACTCCTTTTCTAAATTTTAGTGCTTTAGAATCTGTTTCTAAACCAAAAAATCTTTCTCTATCTTGTATTCTTTTTATAGAGGTTTCTAACGTTTCTAAATGTGAATCTAAACACGAATAATAATCGTTAAATGAAACTACCTCATCAGAATTTATAGAAAGGAAATAGCTAGAAACTATGTTTTCTAATTCATTTTTGTATGCATATAAGGTTTCTACCGCAACAGATTCCTCTTCATTTGTAAAGGTTTTACCTATGAGATTTTTTTGAAGATTCTCTATTTTTTGCATCGTATTATGATGCTCTGTAATTTTTTCTAAAAAAACAGACAGTAACTTTTCATTGAATAAAGTTACTATGGTGTTCTTCTGTTGTAAAATAATTTCTTCCATTAACGATTGTTGATATATCAAAGATATCTAATAAAAGTAAATAAATATAAAAAATTTATTTTATTGATAATCAGAAACTAAAAATGTAGTTTTTAAGGTTTTATTCTACTAAAACTTATCTTTTAAGAATCCAAGTAGAAGGATTTAAACGTGTGGTATTTTTGAAAAGTACAAATATAAGTTTTGTTTTTCCAGAAACTTTATCGGTAAAAATTGTCCCAATTTTTTGTCCTGTTTTTATTTTGTCTCCTTTTTTAACAAAAGTTCTTTCTAAATTATTATAAGAAGAAATGTAGTTTCCATGCTGTATTAACACGTTTTTTCTACCTTCAGAACTTACCAAAACATTTAAAACTACTCCATTAAATATAGCTTGTGCATTGTTTGCTTTTTGAGTTACAATGTGCAAACCTGTACCGTTTACAGTAATTCCAGGAAACGTTGGATGCGGCTGTTTACCAAATCTTCTAACAATAATACCTTCTTTAACTGGCCAAGGCAATTTACCTTTATTAAGCTCGAAATTTGCGGCTAAAGCTTTCGCTTCTGGACTTAAAATAAATTCGTTTTTCTTGGTAGATTTTGGTTTTGTTTTAAGCTTTGCTCTTGCAATTCTATTTGCTTTTTCAATTTCGTCTCTAATAATTTTATCAATTTTTTTAGCGACTTTTCTTTCTTCTTCAATCTTATTTTTAAGATCTCTTTTGTACTTATTTTCTTTCTTTTTTATAGTAGAAAGTAATCTTTCTTGGTTTTTTTTATCGCTTTCAATAATTAGTTTTTCATCTTTTTCAGATAAAATTAAAGTGTCTTTTTCTCTTTTTTTGTACAGTAAAGAGTCGTTTAATTTTTCTACTAAATCTGCTTGAACGCCAATCTCTTCACCTTGCTTTTTTCTAAATGAAGTATATTGTTTCATATACTCTAAACGTTTGTAGGCTTGATAAAAATTTTGCGAAGACAATAAAAACATTGTTCTACTTTGTTGAGATTTGCTTTTGTATGACTTAAAAATCATATCTGCATAATCTGCTTTTAAAGCAGTTAGTTTATCGTTTAATTCCTTTAAATTCTTTTCGTTCTTTTTTATCTCTTTAGATAAAAGCGCAGCTTCTAAATTTATTGTAGAAATTAATTTATTTCTAACCTCAATTTTCTGGTTTATATCTTTTAATTCTTCTAAAGCATTTTGTTCTTTTTTCTTCTCTTTAAAAAGTAGCGAATTTACTTGTTGTATTTCTTTTTTTAACTGTTTTCTCTGTGCTTCTAACTGTTTTCTAGTTTGCGAAAAAACTGAAAAACAACTAAAAAAAAGAATGAATAATGCTATATGTAATTTACTATTTATCACTATAAATTAACACGTTTATAACCATTAGGAATCGTAAAAGAAACATCAAAATCTGTATTAAACTCTACAGATTTCATTGTAAAATCTATATTTGTAAACTTACTCGCTTGTTTTGCTTTGATATTAATTTCCGATGGAAAAACAACATCATCTACCAAATTATATGATGGATATACCACATCTAAACGCATGTTTTTTAAGGAATTTACAATAGATTGTCTGTCTAATTTAAAATGTGAGGGATTTACTGCGTAGAAAATATCAAATAAATTGGCTTGTTTTTCTGGCGATAAAACGTAAGAATTATCTTGAATAATAACGTCTTGTTTTTTTTCTTTTACATTTTGTAAAGCTTGTCCTAGAAATAAGTTTTGTAATTGCTCAAAATTAATTTCTACACCTAATAATTTTTTAATCATAGAGAAATCTCCTTCAAAATAATTTTTACCTAAAGGCGAATAATAACTCACTTTTGTTGGTGTAATTTTGGCTTTAAAAACAGAGATAAATTTGGTTCCTTTTAACCAAATTACCTCATCTTTAATAATTCTCATATTTACAGAAATGCTCTGTTTAGTTTTACCATTATTAAAGCTAACTTTCATTTTTGCTTCTACAGATTTTTTATCAAAATTTGCTGAAACATGCTTTCTTGCTACTTTTTTTGCCGACATTTCTTTGGCAACTACATTTGCATCAATCATATTTTTGGTTGTTTTACAAGAAACAAAAACAATGGTTAAAACCAGGAAATATTTTATAAACTTCATCTTAACTTTTTAATTTTCTAGACTTTTCGTTGTACTTCTTTTCTTCTTTCGAATTTCCTAAACCTTTATAAGAAATTGCCATTTCTTTATAAAAATCTGCCTCCATATTGTCTTCAATTACAAAATCGATACCATTCTCTAATGTTGTTAACGCTTTTTTATAGTTTTTCTGATAATTTAAAGCTTTTCCTTTCATTAAATACACAAAAGGTTGTGCAGGAAAAAGTGCAATTCCTTCTTCACTATATTTTAATAAAGTAGTAGGATTTTTTAAAGAATTATTTAAAATCTGTTCTAAAATCTTATAAGATTTATCTGTAATAAATTGCTCTTCTAAAGAAGCTACATCTTCTATTTTTTTTGCAGTTGAAGTAGTCTCTTTTCTTTGATCTAGACCCTTTTTAAATCTTTTTAAACTTGCTGGCAAACCATTTTCTTTTTCCAAAACATCCATTAAAGCATACGCTTTTTCATATTCTTTGTTTTGTAAATATAAACGAACCAAATACCCTCTTTCTTTTTCCTTTAAAACAACAACTTTTTCCTGAATAATTATTGCTTTATCAAAATCTCGGTCTTTTACATGAATTTTCACTAAATGCTTTAACATCCAAATATTATTAGAATCTTTTTCAAGCGCTCTATCTATATATTCTTTAGCTAATAAATTATTTTTTAAGAGTAAGTAATTTTTAGAAAACTCAAAAAAAACAGAAACGTCTTCAGATAAAATCTGATTGCAACTTTCTAAATTCTGAATGGCTTGTTGGTAATTTTCTATTGATTTTTCTGATAAAGCTTTAAAAAAAAATTGTTGAAATTTTAATTCTTTTTCCTCGGTTAAATCTGTTGCAGCAGGAATACTGTCTTGAGCATAAGATTGAAATGAGAACAAAATAATAAAAAGAGAGAAGAGAGCAAACTTAATATAGTTTGCTCTCTTTGTGCTCTTTTCTTTATATTGAAATTTTAAAATCATTAAGTTAATTCTGTATAATCACCAATACTTACAGAAGTATACTTGCCATTATATTTTGCATGATTACCAATCATTGCATTGTTTAAATTGGCATTAGAAATTTCTACATTAGATTGAATCAAAGAATTTTCTATCGTAGAATTTTCAACCAAACTATTGGCTCCAATAGAAACATAAGGTCCTATTTTTGTATTTTTTAACACCACGTTTTCGCCTATAAAACAAGGTTGTATAATTTCTGAATTTTCTAAAACAACATCTTTAGAAACTAAATTATTACCTGCAGCATGTTCAAACTCTAAAACCTGTTTATTTGTATCTACAGTTGGGTCTTTTTTACCACAATCCATCCAAGTATTTACAGTTCCTGGAATAAATTTAGCGCCATCTTGTTTTAAAGTTTCTAAAACATTGGTTAATTGATATTCGTTATTTTCTCTTAAATCGTTATCAATTAAATATTGAATTTCATCTCTTACTCTATCTCCGTCTTTAAAATAGTAAATTCCAATAATTGCTAAATCTGAAACAAAATCTTTCGGCTTTTCTACAAAATCTTTTATAAAACCATTTTCTAATTTTACTACACCAAAAGCGCTTGGATCTTCTACTTGTTTTACCCAAATTGCACCATCTGCATTAGAATCTAATTTAAAATCTGCTTTAAATAAAGTATCTGCATACGCAACCACACAAGGTCCGCTTAAAGAATCTTTAGCACAAAAAAGTGCATGAGCTGTTCCTAAAGCTTCTTCTTGAACATAAACAGAACCTTTAGCCCCTAATTCTTTGGCTATTTTTAAAAGATTTTCTTCTGTATTTGAAGGAAATCCTTTTTTTGCTGGTCCAATTATAAATGCAATTTCCTCTATTTTTTCATCAATTACAGAAGAAATATCTTCAACTAATCTCTGTACAATTGGTTTTCCTGCAATTACTGTTAATGGTTTAGGAACTGTTAATGTGTGTGGTCTTAAACGAGACCCAATCCCAGCCATTGGTACAATTATTTTCATGTTTTTCTTTTATCTATAATAATGAACGCAATATACTATTAATTGATAGATTTTTAAAACTAGCAGTAGATTAAAGTTGTTACTAATTCTCACGGAAAACCGTGAGTTCTTTCACGGAAAACCGTGAGGTAAAAATTTCACTGTTTTCCGTGATTGTATTATTAATAATATTTTAATAGGTTTGTAGAAGAATTGTTAAAATTTTATTATTATTTAACACATAAATAAGAATTTAATAAAATAACATTAACAAAATTAATTATTCTGTATTTTAAAAAAAACTCTAATTAAAACCCTGTCGTTTGGGTGTTTATAAAAAAAAGCGATACAATTAACTCAAATAATTACTAATTTAAAATTAACTAAAATGAAAAAAGGTTACTTAAGTAAACTCCTTATTTTTGGAGTTATGATGTTTTTTACTTTTCAAATTCATGCCCAAAAAAAAGCTGAATTAAGAGAGATTAGTGGAAAATACAATCAACAAAAACTTACTACTTTAAAAGATGGTTTTAAACAAAAAGCTTCCGTTGAAAAGCAAGAAGCTATTAAAATTGCTAAAGAAAAAGGATGGAAAATTAGATTTACAAATAAAAAAGGTGAATTATTAGAAATTCAAAGAGTTGTTAACGGTAAGCCAATATATTATACAACATTTAATGTTGCTGCAGCTAAATCTACAAGAACAAACCATTTAAATGCCGGCGGATCTTTAGGTTTAAATTTAATGGGACAGAATATGACAGCCCATGTTTGGGATGGTGGATTAGCAAGAGCATCTCATCAAGAATATGATGGTGCTGGAGGAACAAATAGATTTTCAATTGGAGATGGAACCACTGCGCTTCATTACCATTCTGCTCACGTAACAGGAACAATTATTGCTTCTGGAGTTGTTGCAAACGCAAAAGGTATGGCTCCTCATGCAAGTGCTGTTGGTTACGATTGGAATAATGATACTGCAGAAGCAACAAACGCAGCTGCTAACGGAATGTTAGTTTCTAATCATTCTTATGGTTTTGCTGCTAGAAACCAACAAGGACAACCTCAACTGCCAAATTATTATTTTGGAGGATATATTACAGATTCTAGAGATTGGGACAACATAATGTTTAATGCTCCTAATTATTTAATGGTTGTTGCTGCCGGAAATGATGGAAATGATAATTCAGCAAATGGATCTCCTTTAGCAGGTAACTCTTCTTATGATAAATTATCTGGTCATGCTACTGCAAAAAACGGAATGGTAGTTGCCAATGCAAATGATGCAAACATAGATGCAGCAGGAAATTTAATTTCTGTTACCATAAATTCTTCTAGTAGTGAAGGTCCTACTGATGATTACAGAATTAAACCAGACATTACTGGAAATGGAACAAGTGTTTACTCTACTTATGAATCTAGTAATACTGCATACAATAGTATAACAGGAACTTCTATGGCTTCGCCTAATGTTGCTGGTTCTTTATTAATTTTGCAACAACATGCTAACAATGTTAGAGGTTCTTTTATTAAAGCTTCAACTTTAAAAGGAATTGCTTTACATACTGCTGATGATGTTGGCGCTAATGGCCCTGATGCAATTTATGGTTGGGGATTAATGAACGCAAAAAGAGCTGCAGAAGCAATTACTGAAAATGGTAATGAATCTAAAGTTGAAGAATTGACTTTAACAAGTGGGCAAACATATCAAATTACAGTAGATTCTGATGGAGTTAACGATTTAATGGCTTCAATTTCTTGGACAGACAGAGCTGGAACAGCAACAACTGCAACAAATTCTAGTACTCCTGTTTTAGTAAACGATTTAGATATTAGAGTTTCTAAAAGTGGCACAACTTACACTCCTTGGAAATTAACTGGCGTTACAACCAATGGAAAAGGAGACAATAACGTAGATCCTTATGAAAGAGTTGATATTGCTAATGCATCTGGAACTTATACAATTACTGTAACACATAAAGGTTCATTAACTGGCGGAAGTCAAAATTATTCTTTAATCATAACTGGTTTATCTGGAACTCCTGTTGTATGTAATACAACAACTCCTTCTAATCTTACTATTGATGGATTTGGTTCTTCTACAGCTACCATTTCTTGGGATGCAGTTTCTGGTACTTCTTACGATTTTAGATACCGTCAAACAGGAACTTCAACTTGGACAACTTCTGCTATTGCAGGAACTTCAACTTCATTGTCAGGATTATCTCCTGAAACTTCTTATCAAGTTCAAGTAAGAAGTAAATGTCCAGATAACTCTACATCTTCTTACTCTAGCTCTGTGAGTTTTACTACTACAGAAGTTCAACTTAACTATTGTGCTTCAAGTGGAAATAGTGTAGCAGACGAATATATTAGTAAAGTTGTTTTAGGAAGTATTAATAATACAACAGGCGCTTCATCTAGTGGATATGCAGACTACACATCTCAATCAACAAGTTTAACCAAAGGAGCATCTTCAACAATTACTATAACTCCTACTTGGACTGGTACTCTTTATAACGAAGGTTATGCAGTTTTTATTGATTATAATAAAGATGGAGATTTTGCAGATAGTGGAGAAACAGTTTGGACAAAAACGGCTTCTAAAACGACACCAGTAAGTGGCTCTTTTACAGTACCAACTTCTGCTATAACAGGAACTACAAGAATGCGTGTAGTTATGCAATACAATGCAGTTCCTTCTTCTTGTGGCTCATATAATTACGGAGAAACAGAAGATTACACTGTAAATATTTCTGGCGGAGCTGCAGATACAACTGCACCCGTAATTACTTTAACTGGAGCATCAACAATTAATTTAACACAAGGAAATTCTTACACTGAACAAGGTGCAACAGCAACTGATAATGTGGATGGAAACTTAACTTCTAGTATTGTTATTGGAGGAGATACTGTTAATACAAATGTTGTTGGAACTTACGTAGTTACTTATAATGTTAGTGATGCTGCTGGCAACTCTGCAACGCAAGTTACTAGAACTGTAAATGTGAATGCAGATACACAAGCACCAACTGCACCAACAAGTTTGTCTGTTTCAAACATAACTCAAACTACTGCAACATTATCATGGACAGCGTCTACAGATAACGTAGGAGTAACTACATACGAAGTATTTAATAACGGAACAAGTATTGGAACCGTAACAGGAACTTCTGCAAATATTACGGGTTTAACTGCAAGTACATCTTACACATATACTGTAACTGCTAAAGATGATGCAGGAAACGCTTCTGGATCTAGTAATAGTGTTTCTTTTACAACTTTAGGAACAGCTCTTACATATTGTACTTCTAAAGGAAATAGAGTAAGTTATGAGTGGATAGATTATGTAAGTTTTGGTGGAATGACAAATACAACTGCTGCAAATGCTGGGTATGGAGATTTCACATCAAAAGTAGCAACGGTATCTAGAGGTAGTGTAAATCAATTAGTAATAAGTGCTGGTTTTTCGAATACTGCATATACAGAACATTGGGCAATTTGGATAGATTATAATCAAAACGGAACTTTTGAAGAAAGTGAAAAAGTTGCTTCTGGTTCTTCTTCTAGTGCTGCAAATTTAACTGCAAATGTAACAATACCTTCTACAGCCAATACAGGTCAAACAAGAATGCGTGTTTCAATGAAATATAACAGCGCACAAACAGCTTGTGAAACTTTTGCTGATGGTGAAGTAGAAGATTATACTGTAAATATTACAAACTCAACTGCTAATTATACTACATTTAATAACGCAATTTCTGGAGATGAATTAGGTACTGAAAATAATGCTTTCGAATTTACAATGTATCCAAATCCAGTTAAGGGAAATTATTTAAACATTCACTTAAATGATTCAAGAGAAGTAAGCTTTGCAATTACAAACATGTTAGGACAAACTTTAACAACAGGTGTTTTAACAAGACAACCAATAGATATTAGTAAAATAAAAACTGGTATTTATATGTTAGAAATAACAGATGGACAAAAATCAATAGTTAAAAAGTTCATTAAAAAGTAAAATATAGTTATTTAACACTATTACAAAACCCCAAGTATAGCTTGGGGTTTTTAAATTAAACTCACTGTTTTCCGTGAGATAAATCACGGTTTTCCGTGAACAAAAAATTTCACTGTTTTCGGGGATTGACAAGTACATTTATTTGCAATATGTTTACAACATCAAAAGTTATTTAATTTAGCTTACCCCTAAAAAACCCTCCTTGTTAAATTAAATGATTACAAAAACCCAAGTTTACGCTTGGGTTTTTTGTTTCTTTGCAAAAAATATAACTTGTGAATTATTTATCAGTAGAAAATATCTCTAAAGCTTATGGAGAACGCATCTTATTTGAAGACATTTCCTTCGGAATTAATAAAGATCAAAAAGTTGCATTTGTAGCAAAAAATGGAAGTGGAAAAACTTCTATTCTTAATATTATAGCAGGTTTAGATGTACCAGATTCCGGGCAAGTTGTTTCCAGAAAAGGAATTTCTATTGCTTATTTGGCTCAAAAAGATGATATAAATCCAGATTTAACAATAGAGGAAACCATTTTTGCTACTGATAATAAAATACTATCTATTGTAAATCGATATGAAAAAGCTTTAAAAAATCTAGATGATACAGATGCGTATCAAGCTGCATTTGAACAAATGGAACAGTTTAATGCTTGGGATTTTGAAACACAATACAGGCAAATTTTATCAAAATTAAAGCTAGATGACTTAACTTTAAAAGTAGGTGCACTTTCTGGTGGACAAAGAAAACGTCTCTCTTTAGCTATTGTTTTAATTAATAAACCAGACCTATTAATTTTAGATGAACCAACAAATCACTTAGATTTAGAAATGATAGAATGGTTAGAAGCGTTTTTTGCAAAAGAAAAAATTACACTCTTTATGGTAACGCATGACCGTTACTTTTTAGAAAGAGTTTGTAACGAGATTTTAGAGTTAGATGAAGGTAAAATATACAAATACAAAGGAAATTATTCTTATTACCTTCAAAATAAAGAAGAACGTTTAGCATTAGAAGCAACCAATTTAGGCAAAGCTAAAAGTTTGTTTAAAAAAGAGCTAGAATGGATGCGAAAGCAGCCTAAAGCAAGAACAACAAAATCGAAATCTAGAACAGACGATTTTTATCAAATTAAAGAAAAAGCGCATCAACGTAGAAAAGATCATAAAGTTCAGTTAGAAATAAATATGGAGCGTTTAGGAAGTAAAATTCTAGAACTTCATAAAGTATCTAAATCTTTTGGTGATAAGAAAATTTTAGACAATTTCGACTATATTTTTAAACGTGGAGAACGTATAGGAATTATTGGTAAAAACGGAACTGGAAAATCTTCTTTTTTAAATATTATTACAGAAACTGCACCAGCAGATTCAGGAAAAGTAGTTTTAGGTGAAACTGTAAAGTATGGATATTATACGCAAGCAGGAATCAACATAAAAGAAGGTCAGAAAGTAATAGAAGTTGTTAAAGAATTTGGTGAATTTATTCCGTTAACAAAAGGAAGAAAAATATCTGCGTCTCAACTATTAGAACGTTTTCTATTTGATAAAAAGAAACAATACGATTTTGTTGAAAAACTCTCTGGAGGAGAACAAAAACGTCTGTATTTATGTGCTGTTTTAATTCAAAACCCTAACTTTTTAATTTTAGATGAACCTACAAACGATCTTGATGTAGTTACCCTAAATGTATTAGAAAGTTTCTTGCTAGATTATCCTGGAAATTTATTGGTTGTTTCTCATGACCGTTATTTTATGGATAAAATTGTAGATGCATTATTTGTTTTTAGAGGTGAAGGGGTTGTAGAGAATTTTCCTGGAAATTATTCAGATTTTAGAGCTTATGAAAGTTCAGCAGACAAAGATGAAGCAGAAATAAAGCCAACTGAAATAAAAACAGAAAAAAAAGTTGAAAAAAAGCAGACAAAAAATGCTTTAAGTTTTAATGAAAAAAGAGAATTTGGTACACTAGAGGTAGAAATTGAAAGACTTCAAAAAAGAAAAGCAACAATTGAAAAGCAGTTTTTAAATGTTGAAATTGCACCAGATGATATTGCAAAAAAATCTGAAGAATTACAAGAAATAATTAACACTATAGAACAGAAAGAAGAGCGTTGGTTAGAACTTTCTATGAAACAAGAAGATTAATTTATACTTAAAATATCTTTTTCTTCTATTAAGTTTTCATTGTTAAAACGAAGTAAAATTTGTGCAACTGCAATCGTATCTTTTTCACAATATGCAACGATTCTTTGTAGATTTTTTTCTTTGTAATAAACACTAGCAACCTCACTACCATCAATATCGTCTTTTGGAGAAGGAATTCCTAAAATTGAAGTTAATAATTTTAATGAAGTATAATGTTTGTAATCGCCAAATTTCCACATTTCTAAAGTGTCTAGATGTGGAACTTCCCATGGTTTTTTACCGAATAAATTTAGTTTTTTAGGGAGCTCAATTTTGTTTACAATCATTCTTCTTGCAATGTAAGGAAAGTCAAATTCTTTTCCATTATGCGCGCATAAAACATTGTTTTTCTTTGCAAAATGCTTGTCTAATAAAACTTTAAAATTAATTAATAGTTGATGCTCGTCATCGCCATAAAAAGAAGTTAAACGCAATTGTTTATTGTGCTCTACATCAACAAAATAACCTACAGAAATACAGATAATTTTACCAAATTCTGCCCAAATACCTGCACGTTCATAAAAATCTTCGGCAGTAAATTCTTCTTTTCTTTGGTATTGTGTTTTTTTACTAAAAAGTTCTTGTGTTTCTTTAGAGAGAGAACTCCAATTTTCTTCTTGAGGAACAGTTTCAATATCTAAAAATAAGATATCATTTAATTTTACAGTAAGGTTCATAGCAATAAATTTTTCTTTTCACCTCTAAAGATAATAAAAATAAAAAAGCTCCGAATTTAATTCGGAGCTTTTAAAATAAGTAAGTAACTTAAATAGCTATAAATACTATTTAATTACTAATTTTTTTGTTGCTGTTTTACCATTTTCAGTAACTTTTAAAATATAAATTCCTGAATTAATACCAGCAATATCAACATTTTTAGTGTTTCCAGAAAAAGTAGAAGTAAACACTTTTTTACCTAAAACATTAAAAATAGCTACTTGTTTTACGTTTGTGCTATTACTAGAAATTGTAAATCTTTTATCTGTAATTGGGTTTGGGTATGTTGCAAAACCATCAATAGCATTTCTGTCTACAGAGGCAACAACATCTTTTGGCGTAACTTCTGCCCAAGAGTTAGAAATTCTTAAAGCATCAATTTGAACAAACGGTGTTTCTTGATCAGAATCTTGTCTTAAAACAAAAAGATTAATTGCAGATGGTGGGTTAGAATCTGTTGATGAAAGTGTCGCAGCTGGAATTGTACCTTCGAAAGAAGCAGCAGCTGGGTTAATCCATGTACTAACCATTGCATTATCCATGTCATAAGCCATTACAACAAAAATAACCTCATTTAACTCGTAAGTTCCAGAAGTAAAAGTTGGATTTGAACTTTCTGTACCATAACCAATATCAAAAGTCGTTTCACCAGTTCCTGTTCCTGGATTTGGTCTCACCCAAAATCTTGCATCATAACCACTTGTACTCCCTGCTAATGAAGCAATGTAACCACCATCAGTTAGATCTGGAGAAGCGTTTGTTTGAAAAGCTGTAACTTTTAATAAAAAAGAAGCATAAACTGTACCTGAACTTACATCTTTAAAAGAAGTGTATGTTTCTGAACCTGATTCATCAAACTCAAGTAAACGACCTGTAGAAGCCTTTAAACCGGTATAATCTAAATTACCAGTTGCAACTAACATATCATCACCAGAATTTAAAGTTGTCCAAGCTGGTTGAGCTCCTAAAATTGCTCCATCATCATAATCAAAATCTTCAATTACTGGAAACGCAATACAAGTAGGACTAGAAATATTTCTTGTTAAATCACAATTACTATTAGCAACATCTCCTTTAAGTGTAAAAACAACATCTGTACCTTCTGTAACACCAGTAATAGTTATAGTTCCAGAAGCATTTGTAGACGGATCATCTCCCCCAATAGTACCAGAATCTGCTGTTAACGTATAAGTTGAAGTATTTCCACCAGTAAATGGAATTGAAATATCATAAGTATCTACACCGGCAGTCTCAGTTACACATGTGCTTACATAATTATCTAAAACAATATCACAAGGAAAGTCTACAGAAAAAGAAATTATAGCTTCTACTTTAGGAGACAATGAAGCTCCACTGTTATCTACTAATTCTGCTGTTATAGTGTAAGATTTACCAGCTTCTACAGTTGCAGGTTCTGGAGTTGTAGTAAATATATTTTTGGTACCTGGAGCTTCTCCTGAAGCTTGAAGTGTTCCTTTAATATAACCATCTCCAGTGTTATCACTCAATTCTGAACCATTATCTCCAGAAAGAATAAAGTTTGAAACAGATAAAATAATTGGAACTTCTGTTGTTGATCCAGGAAACACTTGATTGTCTGAAGGATTAGTGATTGCAATTGTTGGATCAGAACTTGGAGCTGTCCAAGAAATATCATCTATAATAACTTGTTTAGACGTTGTATTTTTTATTTCAATAACAACGTTTCCTGTAACGTTAATTCCAGAAACAGTAAATACATGTTCATCAAAATCATCAAAAGGCACTGATGTTCCTCTAGAAACTCCATTAACAAAAAGTTCTACTTGTCTGTTTCCACCACCTGTAAAACCTTTATATAATTTAACAGAAAAGTCTCCAATTCCACCAGATATTGTACTAGAAGTAATTTTACTATCGTCAGAAACTCTTCTTAACATTAAAGCAGGTGCAGTAACTCCTGCTGTACCATCATCATCTCTAGAAGCCACATATGTCCAAGTAATTCCTCCCTCTCCAACAAAACTATCATCTGCATAAGCAGAAGTTGCGTTCGAATTTGTAAAAGGCTCTAAACCTTGTCCAAAAGTTATAGCACTAAAACAAAGGGTTAGTAATAAAGTAAAAAAGTAATTTTTTTTCATGTGATATTTGTTTAAAGTTTTTTGTTGTGTAAAGATATAAAATATTTACTTTCTTTAGTAGTACCCTATAGATTAATTAATAGTTAAATGTAGTTAACTATTTTTTAAACAAGCCTTTAACTGTTTTTAAATGTTATTTAAACGTTAACTTAAAGTTTTTAGATTAAATGATTGTTAAGTAGTTTTTATTGTAGCGTATTTATCATTATTTTTGATATTCATAGTTTTATAATTCTGTATATGAATAAAAGTGATATTAAAATTTTATTGGTCGATGACGAACCAGACATTATAGAAATAGTAGGGTATAACCTTAAAAGTGAAGGTTATCAAGTTTTTACAGCTACTAATGGATTAGAAGCTATTAAAGCCGCTAAAAAAAACCTACCGCATTTAATTTTACTAGATATAATGATGCCAGAAATGGACGGAATTGAAGCTTGTGAGAAAATTAGAAAAATAAAATCTTTAGAAAATGTAGTTATATCTTTTTTAACTGCAAGAGGAGAAGACTACTCTCAAGTAGCTGGTTTTGAAGCAGGTGCAGATGACTATATTACAAAACCAATTAAACCAAAAGTTTTAGTTAGTAAGGTAAAATCTTTATTAAGACGATTAAAAACAGAAGAACAAAGCGAAGAAACTTTTAAAGTTGGTGACATTGTTATAGACAGAGATGAGTATGTGGTTTATAAAGCTGGTACAAAAATTTCTTTACCTAGAAAAGAGTTCGAACTATTTTCTTTACTAACTTCTAAACCTGGTAAAGTTTTTAAAAGAGAAGTAATTTTAGACACTGTTTGGGGAAATGAAGTTGTTGTTGGTGGACGTACAATAGATGTACACATTAGAAAACTTCGTGAAAAAATTGGTGACGATCACTTTAAAACCGTTAAAGGCGTTGGTTATAAATTTGTATTAGAAGGAGCAGATAAATAAATTTGCTTGTATGAAATTTAAAAAAACATATTCTTACGCACTTTGGTCTGCAGTATATTTAACACTGCTTTCTGTTGCCATTTCTACAATTTCTTATTTTTTTATAGTAAAACATTTAGGAATTAGTACAGTTATTATTTCTATAATTGTGCTTTTTTTGATTTCTTTTTTTATTATTCAATATAGAGCAGAACACTTTATTTATAGAAGGTTAAAAAAAATATACGAAGAAGTTTCTATTTTAGATATAAACGACTTAAGACGAGATTCTGTTACAACAGACATAGAGAAACTCTCTAAAAGAATGGAAAAATATGTTGAGGGAAAACGTCTAGAAATTAAAAACCTAACAGAAAGAGATTCCTTTAGAAGAGATTTTTTAGGTAATGTTGCCCACGAGCTTAAAACGCCACTTTTTACAGTACAAGGCTATATTTTAACACTAATAGAAGGTGCTGCTAATGATAAAGAAATTCGTACAAAATATTTAGAAAGAGCCAATAAAGGAGTAGAAAGATTGGTTGCTGTTACCAAAGATTTAGACATGATTGCTAAATTAGAAACAGATGGTTTAAAAATAAATATTGAGGTTTTTAACATCCTAGAACTCATACAAAATGTTTTTGATTTGTTTGAAATGAAAGCAAAAAAGAGAAACATTATTTTAAAATTTGATAAAATATATGAATTTCCTGTTTTTGTAAATGGCGATATCGAAAAAATTGAACAAGTATTAATTAATTTAATTGTAAATTCTATTAAATACGGTAAACCTAATGGAACAACTATTGTTGGTGTAGATAATTACAACAAAAATAAATTTATAATTAAGGTTATTGACAATGGTGAAGGTGTTCAGCAAAAACATATACCACGTTTATTTGAGCGTTTTTACAGAGTAGACCAAAGTAGATCTCGAGAGCAAGGTGGTTCTGGACTTGGACTTTCTATAGTAAAACACATTGTAGAAGCACATGATGAATCTATTCTAATAAAAAGTGTTTACGGAAAAGGATCAGAGTTTTCTTTTACTATGGAAAAGGCTAAATAAACTAGCATTTAAAGTAGTTTCTTTCGTTTTTAAACCTTTATAATTTTCTAATTCTAATAACCTTTCTTTTCTAAATTCATCAATTTTACAAAAAGGAGCAACAATTTTTTCTTGTAAGTAATTGGCTAAATATTCTTGTTCTGGTTGATTTTCTGTAGGAATAAAAAACACCTTTTTCTCTAAAACAGCCAAATCCATAATGGAAGAATAACCAGATCTACAAACTAAAATTTTGCTAGAATTAATTAAATTATGAAGTTCTTCCGAAAGCAAATAATTATAAAAAACACACTTATTATTTGTCCATTTTTTTTGATTTCCCTCAACATTTCCTAAAACAAAAACAATGCTTCTTTTATCATTTTTAAACTCTGAAACTAGTTTTTTCTCTAAAAAAGTTCTGTTTGGTTCTGGGCCAGAAAGAATTATTAAGACATCTACCTTCTTCTCTAATTCTTTCTTTTTAAAACGACTTAAAACTCCAATAAACTTCTGATTTGAAACACTTTTAGATGTTGATAATTTTCCTGAAAATTCAGAGTTTTCATTATCAGGAATCCAACATTCATCAAACTTATTAATTATATTTTGATGTATTTTACTGCTAAAAAAAGAAGTGATTCCTGATAAAACCGTAGTTTGATGTGTGATATAAACTGATGGAACTATGTTACTTCTAACTCCAAAACGATTATCGGAAATAAGACCAGCTACATCCGTATTTTTATCAATAAAACGATTGATAATTTTTTGTTCTTGTTGAATTGATTTTAAAATTCTAGGGAAATTTAAAATCAATTTCAATTTTAAATTTTTTGAATATGAAATATCATAAGAAGGCAATTTTACAGTTTCTAAATGAGGAAATTCCTCTTGCAAAAATTGTAACGAATTTCCATCGGAAGCAATTACTGGTGTAAAATTATTTTCTAATAAAGACTTTATAATTGGCACACATCTAGTGGCATGACCTAAACCCCAGTTTAGTGGTGCAACAATTATTTTGTTTTTCATTTTAGACTAAATCAAACCCAATATCTTTTCTATAATTCATTTTATCGAAAGAAATTTTATCTATTGAAGCATACGATTTTTTTAAAGCCTCTTCAATAGTATCTCCAAAAGAAGTAACCGCCATTACTCTACCACCAGCAGAAACTACTTTACCATCTTTTGTGGTTGTTCCTGCATGAAAAACTGTAGATTCTGTAACATTTTCTAAACCAGTAATTTCTTTATTTTTCTCGTAACTTTCTGGATATCCGCCAGAAACCAACATTACAGTTGTTGCTGTTTTAGGCGTTACAGAAAATGATTTTGTATCTAAATTTTGATTTGCAACACCATCAAACAATTCAAATAAATCTGAATCTATTCTCGGTAAAACAACTTCTGTTTCTGGATCTCCCATTCTTACATTATATTCAACTACAGAAGGGTTTCCATTATCATTCATTAATCCAATAAAAATAAAACCTCTGTAATCTATTCCGTCTTTTTGTAAGCCAGAAATTGTTGGTTTTACAACTAGTTCTTCAACTTTATTTAAAAAAGCTTCATCTGCAAACGGAACAGGAGAAATTGCGCCCATTCCACCAGTATTTAAACCTGTATCTCCTTCACCAATTCTTTTGTAATCTTTTGCTGAAGGTAAAATTTTGTAGTTTTTACCATCTGTTAAAACAAAAACAGATAATTCTATTCCTTTTAAAAACTCTTCTATTACAACAGTTGATGATGCTTCTCCGAATTTTTGATTAGAAACCATTTCTTCTAACTCTTCTTTAGCTTCTTGTAAAGAATTTAAAATTAAAACTCCTTTTCCTGCTGCTAAACCATCTGCTTTTAATACAAAAGGTGGTTCTAGGGTTTCTAAAAAAGCAAATCCTTCTTCTAAATTAGCTTTTGTAAACGATTTATATTTTGCAGTTGGAACACCATGTTTTTGCATAAATTGTTTCGAAAAGTCTTTACTTCCTTCTAATAAAGCACCGTCTTTTTTGGGTCCAATAACTGGAATGTTTTTCAACTCGTTATCCACTAAAAAGAAATCATGAACTCCATTTACTAAAGGTGCTTCTGGCCCAACAACTACCATTTTTATGTCTTTTTCTAAAACTGTTTGTTTTACCGCTTTAAAATCTGTTGGGTCTATAAGTATGTTTGTTGCTATTTTGCTAGTTCCTGCATTACCTGGCGCAACAAAAAGCTGGTTAACTTTACTGCTTTCTGATAACTTTAATGTAAATGCGTGTTCTCTTCCTCCAGAACCTAAAATAAGAATATTCATGTTAGTTTAATGTTGTTGTTTGTTCTTGCAAATATATTTTAATTTCTTTGAAATTCTTGTTTCCAGAGAAAGTCATTTCCTTAAAAATAAAAGTTCTACGACTTCTTTTTAGTACTAAAACCCCACTTTAAAAAGTATTTTACTGCAGATGATGTATGTTTAAAAAACAATTTCACACTTTTAGAAGAACCTTGCTTTAGTACGTGTATTATTTCTACTTTTGGGTAGTACAGTTTTTTCTTTCCTAAAACATCTATTTTTTTACAAATATCTACATCTTCCATGTATAGAAAGTATCTTTCGTCAAAACCATTTAAGCTTACAAAATCTTCGGTTTTGTACAAGTGAAAACAACCAGTTATATAATCTGCAAAAAAAGGTTCATTTAGATTTTTATCTCTATAAGTTCCTTTAAAAATTACTCCTTTAAATATTGGTTTTAAGAAGGAAAATCTTCTTGCCAATAATTCTGCAGCAGATGGATATCTTCTACAAGAATATTGGTGTGATTTGTCTGGAAACAGCACTTTTGGAGCAATCATAGCTACATTACTATGGCTTTCTAGTTCTTGAATTAAACTATTAATAACACCTGTTTTAAAAGAAACATCTGGGTTTAATATAAGATGGAATTTAGAAAGTGTATTAACTGTATTAATAATTCTGTTATGTGCAGATCCAAAGCCAATATTTTCTTCTACAGCTACATATTCTATATCTTTATCTACAAATACGTACTCAAAAAATTTAGTGGGTGTATTGTCTATTAAAAAAAGTTTTTTGGCAAAAGGTATTTGCAAAAAAGAATCGATTGTTTTGTGCAAATCTGATAAGTCTTCCTTAAAAAGAACTATTGAACATGTTATTACTAATTTTTCTTTCATTTTGTATTAATATGCTTTTTCTTCTTTTACAAAAACATTAAAAACTGTTTGCACTATTATTTTTATATCTAAAAAAAACGACCAATTTTCTATGTAAAAAATGTCTAGTCTAACTCTATTTTCTATATCAGATTTCTTAATAACTTCTCCTCTATAACCACTTATTTGAGCAAGGCCAGTAATTCCTGGTTTTACAGAATTTCTTACCAAATAATTTTCTACTTCGTTTATATATTTTTTAGTTTGAATATTAATGTGCGGTCTTGGACCAACAGTACTCATATCTCCTTTTAACACATTAAAAAATTGTGGCAACTCATCTAAACTTGTTTTTCTTAAAAAACGCCCAACTTTTGTAACTCTTTTATCGTTTTTAGATGCCGAAATTTTATCTGCATCTGAATTTACTTTCATAGATCTTAATTTGTAACAGTAAAATTGTTCTCCATTTAACCCATCTCTTTTTTGCTTAAAAAATAACGGGCCTTTAGAATCTATTCGAATAATAATCCATACCAATGGTAACAACCAAGACAGAAGGAAAATACATATTAATGAAGAAAAAACTATATCAAAAATTCTTTTAAATATATGTGTTTCTATTTGCTCAAATGGTAATGGTTTTGGTTTTAAAATAGGTATAGTCCCAAAATATTCTAAAATAAAATCTTTACTATAAATTGCCTTATTCTCTGGTATAATTCTTAATTCTAAATTATGTTTTGTTACAAATTTTCTAATTTCTACTAATTGAGGTTGGCTAATAATTGAAGATTCGCAGTAAACCTCATCAATTTTATTTTCTAATATGTAATTAAATGCGGTATTAATACTACCTAAATATGTTTTTGATTTGTATGTTTTGTCTGAAAAAAAGCCAAAAAAACGATAGCCTAAATCATTTTTTTCATGAAATAATTTTTCTACATATTTAGCAACATTACTTTCACCAAAAAGAACAATATTTCTATAATTTTTTCCATCTGAACGATATTTTTTAAGAAGAAAAAAAGTAGAAAACTTAAAAAAGGTAATTGTTGTTAGTATTAAAACAAAGATTATAAATTGGTTTTCTACAACTTCACCTTCTTTAAAAATACTAAAGTAACTTAAGTACGCTAATGCAAAAACAAAGAATTGAGAAAATAAAAGTGTAATTAACCTAGTAATATGTGTATATCTATATACGTTGTAAAACTTTGTATAATAGGAAATAAACAACCAAAATAAAGTTGTATAACTTAAGAAAGTAAGGTTTAAGTACTCTTTATCAGAAATAAAATAAACAATAGCATTAATAGTTAATAAATCTATAAGAATTATTAATGGTCTTATTAAAAAAGATCTTTTCCTATTCAAAAGCTGTATTTTTTCTCTTATTAAATAATAGCAAAACTGTTATAAAGAAAACCATTCCTCTTTGTCTCCAAAAAAATGATTCTGTTATACAGACTACTAATATTAAAAAAATAAAGGTTAATAAAAAATAGTCTTTGTAAAAAATGGCTTGTTTACCAATAAAAAAGAAAATTAATAAAATTATTAGCAATCCAACACCACCTAATTCTGCCATAACTTGTATGTATTGGTTGTGATAATTGTAATTTAAAAAACCGGGATAAAAATTATACTCTTTATATTTCTCATTTAAACTTTGTTGAGAGTTATTTAAACCTTCTCCTAGAAAGTATTTTTTTTGTTCAGATAAAATTTCTGTAAATGCTTTTATTTGAAAAACTCTTAAACCAGTTCCTGTCCATAAATATACATGACCAAAATCTTTTTTATTTAATACTTCGCTTATTTTAGTTTTTTGTAATTCGGTTTTTATTCTATCTACATAATTAAATGATGCTATTAAAAAGAGCAAAATTATACTAACAGTTACAACTATTTGCTTCAATTTAATTTTTCTAAAATCAAATTTTTTAAAGAAAAATATTATTGATGATAGTAAAGTTATTGTAATAATAATTTTAGACGATAGCAAGACTAAAAACAAACTTAAAAAAATGAGGCAGAAAATGTCTAACTTCGATTTCACTTTTTTATTCAAAAAAAAAGCAATTCCAAAACTCATAAATACCGATAAGTAAATTGCATTCATATTACTTAAATTTCCGCTTAATTTATGATAAAAAAGATAACCTATATCTTTATTATTAACTGCTTTTACAAGACCTACAATTAAACTATAAGCTGCATAAACAACTAATGATTTTGAAAACACATTAAAAACTTTTTCTTTTTTTATGTTGAAATGGTTTTTAATTGAGAATGCTAAAGGTAGAATGAGAAATGATAAAAAACGACTTAAGCCTTCTTGAGTATTCTCTACATTATCTGTCCAAAATAGTGACAGTAAACATAAAATAAAAAATAAAAATAGTAAGATGCTTAAAATAGTAAGATCGCTTTTAACTCTTTTAAAAACAACAAAATAGATTGCTGTAAGAGAAAATAAAATTACGGCAATGCTATTAACTGCAAAACCTAAAGGAAGTGTAATTAAGAGTAAAGCTACTAAAGCTTCATAAATATTAAATTGTTTAATTTTTTGAAAGACACTCATGAAAGAAATTAAGATAACTACCGTTTATTTTATTAATGTCGTACTCATTATTAATTCTGTCATTATTATTTTCAATTTTATCACTTTCAAATTCTTTGTTTTTATTTTCTAAATAGAAACCTACATCTTTGTATGTGTAAAAATAATATGCGTTCTCTTTTAAAACTGCTTTATTAAAGATATTATTGTGGGCAATTATTAAGTTTCCAGAACCCATAGCTTCTAAAAGAGAAGGATTTGTGCCACCAACAGAATGACCGTGAAAATATAAATTACAAAAATTTCTTAAAGAGTTTAATTCGTTATGGTTATAAATACTTCCTAAAAAAATAATTTTACTAACGTCTTTATATTTTTCTTTAATTCTTTTTCCAAAACTATTTTTTGTGTAATCTCCTATTACTATAAAAGGTGTTTCTTTTTTACTATAAACTACACCATCTAAAATTGTTTCAATATTATTTTCCGGTTCAATTCTAGCAATTAACATATGGTATTGCAACTTTTTGAGATTAAATTTCTCTAAAACTGTTTCGTCTACGTTAGATACAATTTTGCTACCATAAGCAATGTATTTAGAATCTTTATTGTATTTATCGTCTATGTATTTCTTTATTCCAATAGAATCTGCAACAAGAAAATGACTATTCTTAACAGCTAAACTCTCTGCATATTTAAGAAATTTTCTTACAAAAAAAGTGTATTTACTTCTCTTCCATTCTAAACCATCCATATTTGTAATTATTAATGGTTTTTTAGGAAACAGAAACGACCAAATAGAACTACTTGTATAACCTAGTTGTAGAATTATATCTAAATTTCTTTTTTTTGAATCTAGAATACAATTCAAGTCATAAATAAATTGCCCAATTGTACCCATTTTTTTCTCTGGATCATTACAATGAACAATATTTACACCTTTAAATATTTTATCTTGATATGGATGATTAGATGAGTTATATACATAAACTTCACAATCATTTTTTACTAAATATGTTGCTAAATATTCTGCAAACTGCTCAAAACCTCCATAATGATTGGGAATTCCTCTAGTTCCTATTATCCCTATTCTCATTTTTCTCTTTTTGTGTATTTTTAGTATTAGATTTTAAAGCTACAAAAATACCTAATAACAACGTAGTTTCTTCTTGTACATTGTATAAACCTGTAATAATTAATGAAGATAATATTAAATATAATGCTGTTGCAGAAAGCAAATTTCCAAAATACTTTGTTTTTAAGTTTTCTGTTTTTCTATACGCTTGAAAATAAAGCTTAAATAAAAAAAACAAATATAAAAACAATCCTAAAACTCCTGTTTTAAATAAAATAAAAACATATCCATTATGTAGTATTGGTATATGTCTAATTTTTCCTTCTGAACTTATTGATGCTGAAAACTTTAAATCTATTAAGGCACCAAGTCCTTTACCGCTTATATAACTTATTGGAGATTCATTTAGACCTTGAAAAGCACAATAGGCTTCATAAGCTCTCCAATGATCCCAGAGATCTGCTTTATTATTTAAATTTAATTTAGGTGAAAAAACTTCCTCTGGTGCAATTTTCATTTTGTACAAAAAAGATTCTAGAGCATTACCTTGCCTGTCTAATTCTGTATTATATAAATAGGTGTATAACCCTCCCATTAATATTAAAAATATTAACCCATACTTTAAACCTTTTCTATTTAATTTTAAATAATTTAAGACACCTAGTACTAGAATAATTAGTCCAATGAGCATCGTTCTAGAAAAATATAGGATAAACGATATTGTTAATATTGTTAAAAAAAAAGTTCTTGTTCTTTTACTTATTAAAACTTTAAATGCAGGCGTTTTATTTCCTAAAATAATTAACGCAATTGAAAAAATCTCAATGATGTTAGAAAGTCCGTTTGTATTTCTAATTCTAGATACAGAAGCGTTTTTAAAGTCTGTATAAATTAAAGTGTGAAGAATATGTAAAATAGCATAACCTAAACCTAAATATATAATTATTTTAAAAATAACTTTCCAATCTTTAATTAATCTTGTTGCCGAATAACCAATTAAAATTAAGATTAAAGGTTTTGCAAAATAGATAAGATCTCTTGCAAAATTATATAATTTGGGGGCATTAAAAAAAGAAGAGAAAATTCCTATTAATATTATTAATATCAAAATTGAAAATAATTCAAAATCTTTTTTAAAAAACAGACCTTTATTTAAAATGATTAAAAAACCAGCTATGGCTCCAAGAAGAATAGTATTTATCTCTAAAGAAGTTACCTCTCTTTGAATTATAAGTGCTAGAATTAATAAAAACCCAGATATGATTTTAATGTTTACTTTCAAATTGATTTATATAATTGTGTAAAATTATCAACGTATTTTTTTAGAGAAAATTCATTTTTTGCTCTTTTTTCTCCTTCTAATCCATAAACACTCATTTGTTCTTTGTTGGAAATAAAAAATTCGATTGCTTTTTTTAATTCAGATTTATTGTTTGGTTCAAATAAAACACCCGATTTATTATTTACTATAATCTCTTTAAGACCACCATGATTAGAAGCTATAACAGGTTTTTTAGACAACATTCCTTCAATTGCAACAAGACCAAAAGGTTCTGGATCTGTGGTTGGCACTAAAAGTATATCTATACAATCGTAAAATTTCCAAAGGTCTTTTTGAAAATCTATAATTGTTATTTCATTTTCTAATTTTTGTGTCTTAATTTCATCATTTAATTCGTCTAATAAATGCTTTTGAGTCTTAATTGTAGAACCTATAAAAAGTAATTTAATATCATTGTAACCATCTTTTACAAGTTCTTCGAATACTTTTAAAGCTAATTTATGTCCTTTGTGATTATTAATTCTGCCAACAAGAGCAATAATTAGAGTTTCGCTTTTTATATCTTTAAAAAGTTTATTTCTTAATATATTTTGATCCGTTTTAGAGGATATTGGAGTATTTCTATCTAATCCATTATATATTATTGTTGACTTTTTTTTAAGTGTAGGTTTGTCTAAATATAAATGTTCTGCAGAGGCTTTAGAATTAAAAATTACAAAATCTGAAAATAAATTTACTAAAAAAGGATAAGCTTTAGCCACAATTTTTGGGTGCTGAATAATTTCATGAACATGCCAAATATGTTTTATTTTATACTTTTTACTAAAAAAAGCTCCAAGAAATACTGCCAAAGTATTTGAATGTACAATGTCTATTTTTCTCTTACCTAATTTGTTTTTTAAAGATCTTGTGGCTTTATATATTTGAAACGGAAGTTTAAAAATATCTAAACCTTTAAATAATTGACGAGATACTTTTATTACTGGCATAATAAAAAACTCGATATTTCTTTTTTCTAATTCAACTGTAAGCGGTCCTTCTTCTGGTAAAATAATAATAGGATTAAACGAGTCTTTAATAGATTCCACCAAATACAACAAAGTTTTATCAGAACCGTATAAATCTGCAGATTGATGAATAAAAAGAATATTCTTCATTTGTATTACATATTTTTAAGAACTTTGGCAGGCACACCACCAATTACTACATTATTAGAAAAAATTCCTTTAACTACAGAACCAGCTGCTATAACACAATTATTACCAACTTCACACCCATCTAAAAAAGTAACTTTAGCACCAACCCAAATATTATTTCCTAATTTTATTCCTTTTGATGTTACTCCTTGTTCTCTAATAGGTTTTGATACATCATTAAAGTTATGATTTTCTGAATGAAAACTGATATAAGAACCCATTATAACATCTTCTCCAATTTCTATTCCACCAGAAGCTCCAAATTCCGTAAACCTACCAATTCCACTATTGCTACCTATTTTAAGACCAATTCCGTATTTAGACATGTGGCTCGTTGATGAAACGCTAGAAAAAGCACCAATTTTAACATTGTTACCAAATTCTATTTTTTTTGAAGAATAGGCATCTATAAAACAGTTTTGCTCTATGGTTACATTGTTTCCAAAAACGATATTTTTTTTATTTAAAAAAGTTGTTTTTTTGCCTAAAAAAACTCTTTTACGAAGCTTTAAAAAACCTCTAAAAAGCATAATTACTCTGTTAAACAAAGAGTATACCAATAGACTATTAGGAATTCTTGAATCTAATTCATAATTTTTTCCATTTCTAGAAAGTGCTTTTTGGTAAAGTTCTTTTATCATTTAAAACAATGTTTGTAATTATTTAAAGTTACCTATTTTATTAGCTTTTTTACAAAGGTAGAGAGATAATATTTGAAAAGTGAAAAATAAAAATCAAAAAAAGCTACAATTGTAGAAATACCAGCAGTATTTATTTTGGCTTTTTTAACTTCTTTAAAGGCTTTAAATACATTTTTATTGCTAACTCCTCCATCTTTCATTTCTGCAGTAAACTCATTAATAAAAGTTGTTTTTAAACAGCTTTTAGCTCTTAAAAGAAGTTCATAATCTCCAGATATTTTATAGCTTTCATCAAATATACCGTAAGTATCAAAATATTTTCTATTATGAAAAGCACCAACATGAGCGATTTTCATATACCGTTTAAATTGGTTCCATTTCCAAGTATCTGAAACTATATATATTACTTCTTTATTATTGTTAATTAGTTTTACTTTAGAGTAAACAAAATCTGCATTTTTTTCTTCAATAATCTTCTTTACATATTTGTCTAAAGCATTGTCTAGATATACATCATCAGAACCTAAAAAAGAAATCCAATTACCTGTTGCTATTTTTAATCCTTTGTTCCAGGCATTATAAATTCCTGTATCAATTTCACTTATCCATTTAAAGGAAATATTTTTTTGCTTGAAAATTGGTTCGTATTTTTTTATGATAGCTGTTGTATTATCTGTAGATTTTCCATCAACAATTATATACTCAAAGTCAGTATATTTTTGATTTAGAATAGAATTAATGGTTTCTTCTAAAGTTTTTTCGTTATTAAAAGTTGCAGTAATTATGCTTAAAAATGGTTTCATAGCTTTAAATAGAAGTTAAGATGGTACATTTTTATTTAATATTTCTTTCATTGTCTCCCATCTATTTGTCCATGTATGATTTTTTAATACCGTATTGTAATTTTTCTCTATTAAAGAATAATAATCTTCATAATTATTTAAGATTGATAAAATTTGATTTTCGGGATCATTATAATCGATTTCAATTACAGGATTATACCCAAATAATGTAATCATTTCTTTGGGTGCATGGCCTAAAATTATGCACTTAGAAGCCATAGATTGTAAATAACGTATGGTCATGGTTTCTATATTTCCTGAACGTTCTGGATGTGTAATGTTAGATGGTACACAAATAGATATTTTAGATTTAGCCAAACCGTCTATAAAACCATCTCGTGTTGGAAAAATTATCTTTCCCTTCTCCTTTTCATACAAATATAACTTATTGTTTTCCTCTAGGTGGCTTACTATTTTTTCATGATAAATATTATGTCTTCTACCCAGCGCTAAAACATCAATCGTCTTATCTTTATATTGATAACTTTTGTAAGATTCTGCTAAAATACCTTCAGGAATCCAATAACAGTTAGTGTTTGGCACTTTACTTTTTATTATTTCTGTAGTTTGTGAAGATGTAAAAAAGACATTTTTTACTTTAAAAAAATTAAGAAACTTAATTATAATTTTCTGTTTTTCTGGCCAAGCATCAAATAAATAGAGACTTGTGTTTTTATGAAAAATAAAATATGGAAAACACTTACTAAAATCTGGCCCCATAAGAATAGCAAGTAAGGGTGTTTTTGTTATTTCGCTTTTGGGTTTTATAGATAAATTATCATTCTTTTTAACTGTTAATTTATTCCATAACTGAAATAATACTTTAGAAAAAAATTTATTCTTTTCATTGACCGAAGTTACAGACTTATCAGAAAGTATAATTTTCTCAAATTCTTCAACAGTATCTAAAGAAACATGATAATTATATTTTTGACGTATTAACTTCATTCTATTTATTTTGTTGTAATAAAAGTTATTTTAATTGTTTAAAATCAAATCCCTTTTTAAAATTCTATGGGTTTGAATTGGTAGTAAAATAAGCATACTAATAATACTTACAGATGTACCTAGAATAACACCAGATATTCCTAAATTAAAATATTTTACAAAAAATATCGAAATGGGTATATTAATAACTGCACCAATAATATATAAATACATTTGCAATTTAATTTTACCTATCGAATTTAAAAAATACATATACATTAAAGGGTAAATTCTTATTAAAACAAATAACCCCATTAAATAAGGTAGAGATTCTTTTACTATAAAATCTTTGCCAATCCAAATTGAAACTATATCTTTTGTTAGAAGAATTAATACGATTGTAGCAATACAAACTATTATAAAAAGTTTATTTAGTTTTTTTAGGGTTTTTTTAATCCAAAGAAAATCTTTCTTTTGATAAGCATCTGTAAAAAGAGACCAAAAAGGGTCTAAAAGTATTGTTGAGAATGTTATAATTACCTGAAACAATTTAAAAATTATGTCATAATTTGTAACTTCTTCTGGCCCAAGAACATTACTTATTATAATATTATCTGTGGTAAAAATAACAATCATACAAATTTGAATAACAAAAAAACCGATACTCAAACTCATTAATTCTTTTATTCTATTTTTTTTAAAACTCTTAATAGATGGTAGTATTTCTTTCCTTTTAGAAAAGAAAACAAAACTAAATACTAGACTTACAAAAAAATTAGAAAGACCATAAATATAGGCAACATTTAAAATTGATGATTCTAAATTATTAAGCGCATAAAATATTAGTCCAAATACTAATAATCTATATAGAAAAAGAGAAAATTCTACTACAGAAGATTTTTGAATTGCATAAAAAAAAACTTTATAGAGACTTAAAACAAAGTTTGATACTATAAAGATTAATATGATAAGAAAAATGGATTTTAATTTGTCATTGGAAATTAAATCTCCAACGTTTAATAGACTTTTTAAACTAAATAGATGTATAAATACATAACCAATTAAGAAAAAACAAATTGATATAAAAAAAATTAAAATAGATGCTGTTGAAATATATTCTTTTGCTAGTTTAAGATTTTTATTACTAATTGCTTCTGTTAGTTTCGTTTTTAAACCATTTGCAATACCAGCGTCTACAAAGAATAAGACATTTACTATAGAAAAAATTGCTACCCAAATACCATAATTAGACTTTCCTAGATAATTTAAAAGAAAAGGGATAGTAAGGTATATAAACCCCATGTTTAATATTTTAAACACAACGCCTAAAGAAACATTTTTAAAAATAATTTTTTTTCTATCCATTAGGTTGTTTCAAATACCAATCGTACATCATTTGAATTCCTTTTTCTAATTTTACAGAATGTTGCCAACCTAATTTTTTTAATTTAGAAACATCTGTAACTTTACGCATTGTGCCATCTGGCTTGTCTGAATTAAAAATAAAATCTCCTTTAAAACCAACTACTTCTTTTATAAGGTTTGCTAAATCTTTAATAGCAATATCGTTTCCTGTACCAATATTTATATGTGTGTTTCTAACTTCTTTTTTATCTTTAATTAAGTCTGTAAAATCTACATTTTGCATAATATGTACACAAGCATCTGCCATGTCTTCAGACCATAAAAATTCTCGCATTGGTTTTCCTGTTCCCCAGATTTCTATTGCTTTTGATGAAATTCCGAATTTAGATAAAATAATTTCTGCCTCTTCAAAATTATCAACCTTTAACTCTTTAACAACAGCTTCATTATTTCCTTCTTCTAATAATTTTGCTAAATGAATCTTCTTTATTAAGGCCGGTAAAACATGCGATTTTTCTAAATCGAAATTATCATTTGGGCCATACAAATTAGTAGGCATAACAGAAATAAAGTTTGTATTGTATTGTAAATTATAGCTTTCGCATAATTTTATTCCAGCAATTTTTGCTATTGCATAAGGTTCGTTAGTATACTCTAAAACGTCTGTTAATAATGAATTTTCTTGTATGGGTTGTGCTGCATTTTTAGGATAAATACAAGTACTTCCTAAAAATAATAATTTTTTTACTCCATTAATATAACTCTCATGAACTACATTATTCTGGATCATTAAATTATGATAAATAAAATCTGCTCTATAAGTATTATTTGCTACGATTCCACCAACTTTTGCAGCTGCTAAAAAAACATAATCTGGTTTTTCTTTTGCAAAAAAATCAGCAGTTGCTTGCTGATTTGATAAGTCTAATTCTTTATGAGTTTTAGTAATAATATTTAAAAAACCTCTTTCCTTTAAGTTTTTAAGTATAGCACTACCAACTAAACCTCTATGTCCTGCAAGAAATATTTTGTCGTTTTTATTCATAATTATTTAAAATATCGTGACCACCTTTTTTAAGGTAAACTTCTTTTTTCATTAAACTTACATCATTCTCCATCATATCCTTTACCAAGTCATTCAATGTAAATTCCGGAACCCAACCTAGTTTTTCTTTGGCTTTTGTTGCATCTCCAACCAATAAATCTACTTCTGTTGGTCTAAAATAATGTGGATCTACAGCTACAACTTCTTTACCTATCTCTAAATTATATTCTGTATTAGAACAAGATTTTACATAACCAATTTCCTTTTCACCTTCACCTTTAAACTCTAAAGTTACACCCACTTCTGCAAAAGCCATTTTTACAAAATCTCTAACTGTTGTAGTAGTTCCTGTTGCAATTACCCAATCTTCTGGTTGTTCTGCTTGTAGAATCATCCACATCATTCTTACATAATCTTTTGCATGTCCCCAATCTCTTTTAGCATCTAAATTACCTAAATGAACTTTTTCTTGTAAACCTAGAGCAATTTTAGAAACTGCTCTTGTAATTTTTCTTGTTACAAAAGTTTCTCCTCTTATTGGAGATTCGTGATTAAATAAAATTCCGTTACAAGCAAACAAATTATAAGCTTCTCTATAGTTTACAGTGATCCAATAAGCATAAATTTTTGCTACACCATAAGGACTTCTTGGATAAAAAGGAGTTTTTTCTGCTTGTGGAACTTCTTGTACCTTACCATACAATTCTGATGTTGATGCTTGGTAAATTTTAGTTTTCTTTTCTAGATTTAAAATTCTTATTGCTTCTAATAATCTTAAAGTACCCAAACCATCTACGTTTGCAGTATATTCTGGAGTTTCAAAAGAAACGTGTACATGACTCATTGCTGCCAAATTGTATATTTCATCTGGCTGCACCTCTTGTATTATTCTAATTAAATTAGAAGTGTCTGTCATATCTCCATAATGTAAAAACAAGTTTCTGTTGTCTACATGTGGGTCTTGATATAAGTGATCTATTCTTTGAGTATTAAAACTAGAAGCTCTCCTTTTTATTCCATGAACTTCATATCCTTTCTTTAGAAGTAATTCTGTTAAATACGCTCCATCTTGACCTGTAATTCCAGTAATTAAGGCTTTCTTTTTCATTTTGTAAACTCTTTAAATGTTTTTAATTTTATATCTTTTTCTGATAAAACTATTTCTTTTTTATCTAATAACCAATCTATTCTTAAATCTTTATCATTATAAATGACTCCATCTTCAGAAGCTTTGTTGTAATAATTATCACATTTATAAGAAAAAATTGTATCGTTTTCTAATACTGAAAAACCATGTAAAAATCCTCTAGGTACAAATAACTGTTTATTATTTTCTCCTGATAATTCAATTGAAAAATGTTGACCATAGGTAGAAGAATTTTCTCTTACGTCTACAGCTACATCTAATACTTTACCTTTAATAACTCTTACTAATTTTGCTTGTGAGAATTCATTTTTCTGAATGTGTAAACCTCTTAAAACCCCTCTTTGAGAAAAAGATTGGTTATCCTGTACAAAATCTACATCTAACCCAGTTTTTTCATTGAATCTTTGCTTATTAAAACTTTCAAAAAAACTTCCTCTTCCATCATCAAAAATAGTTGGTTCAATAACAAAACAACCTTTTAACTTTGTTTCTTTAACAATCATTATATTTTCATCAAATTTTTACCATAGCCACTTTTTAATAACGGTTCTGACAATTTTAAT
This sequence comes from Polaribacter pectinis, assembly GCF_014352875.1. NCBI lineage: Bacteria > Pseudomonadati > Bacteroidota > Flavobacteriia > Flavobacteriales > Flavobacteriaceae > Polaribacter > Polaribacter pectinis. The sequence goes on along the minus strand of NZ_CP060695.1, from coordinate 2,984,885 downwards.
AACTCTGCTTTTGTTATAAAGCCACTTTTATATGCAGCTTCTTCAATAGAACCTATCTTTAACCCTTGTCTTTCTTCAATAACTTGTACAAATTGAGATGCTTGCATTAATGAGTTGAAAGTTCCTGTGTCTAACCAAGCTGTTCCTCTATCTAAAACCCTAACAGACAAATTACCGTTTTCTAAATAGGTTTTATTGATATCTGTAATTTCTAATTCTCCTCTTTTACTTGGCTTCATATTTTTAGCAATATTAACTACTGTATTGTCATAAAAATAAATACCAGGAACTGCGTAATTAGATTTAGGTTTAACTGGCTTCTCTTCTATAGAGATTGCATTTTCAAACTCATCAAACTCTACAACGCCATAACGCTCTGGGTCATTAACATGATAAGCATATACAATTCCACCTTCTGGATTGTTATTTGCTCTTAATAGTTTTGGTAGTCCAGACCCGTAAAAAATATTGTCTCCTAATATTAAGGCTACTTTATCTTTACCTATAAATTTTTCTCCAATAATAAATGCTTCTGCTAATCCGTTTGGTTTTTCTTGAACTGCATATTGAAAATCACAACCAAACTTTTTTCCATCTCCTAATAACCTTTCGAATAAAGGTAAATCTTGCGGTGTAGAAATAATTAATATTTCATTAATTCCTGCTAACATTAAAACAGAAATTGGGTAATAAATCATTGGTTTGTCATACACTGGCATTAATTGTTTACTAACAGCTAATGTAAGTGGGTGTAACCTTGTACCAGATCCTCCTGCTAAAACTATTCCTTTCATTTTATTGATACTTTTTTAAATACCATTCAATTGTTTTTTTTATACCAGACTCAAAGTTTTCTTCTGCTTTCCAACCCAATTCATTTTCTATTTTAGAAGCATCTATTGCATATCTAAAATCATGTCCTGGTCTGTCTTTTACAAAACTTACTTGTTCTTTATATGATTTTTCTTTAGGGTGAATTTCGTCTAAAATAGCACAAATTTTATCTGCTATATATAAATTGTTACGCTCGTTCTTACCGCCAATATTGTAAGTTTCTCCTAATTTACCATTTTTGTAAACTAACTCTATTCCTTTACAGTGATCTAAAGCGAATAACCAATCTCTAATATTTTTTCCATCACCGTAAATTGGTATATTTTCTCCAGAAAGTGCTTTTCTAATAATCGTTGGGATTAATTTTTCATTATGTTGTTTTGGACCATAATTATTAGAGCAATTTGTAGTTACTACATTCATTCCGTAGGTATGAAAATAACTTCTCACCATAAAATCTGAGGACGCTTTTGATGCGCTATAAGGACTATTTGGTGCATACGATGTATCTTCTGTAAACAAACCTGTTTCTCCTAAAGTACCATAAACTTCGTCTGTTGAAATATGATGAAATCTTGCATTTTCGAATCCTTCTTTAAATTTATTAGGTGAGTTCATCCAATAATTTTTAGCGACATCTAATAAATTAAATGTTCCAAAAACATTTGTTCTCACAAAAGCGTCTGGATTTTTAATAGAATTATCTACATGAGATTCTGCTGCAAAATGAATTACTCCTGTAAAATTATATTTTTGAAATAGTTCCTCAATTAAACTTCTATCGCAAATATCTCCCTTTACAAATGTATATCTTGGTTTGTCTTCTACTTCTTTTAAATTAGACAAATCTCCTGCATAAGTTAATATATCTAAATTTACAACAGCTATTTCTTTATTATTCTCTAAAAAATAAGGAATAAAATTAGATCCAATAAATCCTGCTCCACCAGTAATAAGTATTCTTTGCATCCTTATTTTTTATAATTATTTAAGTAATTATTTAGTTGCCTTAACAGTAAAAATAAAATCATAAATGCAGCTCCTAATACAGCTAATATAAATGTGTAATTCTTTGTAATGCCCTTTATTTCATATCCAATTGGTTGAAAGTTAGAAATAATATTTATTACCTCATATTTTTCGGACTTGTCTTCCACAATACTTTTTAAGTCTGAATTAATTCGTCTGTTTGTATCAAACAACTCTAATTCTTTAGTGGTTCTTTTTTCTCCTCCTAAATCTATGTTGGTTCCGTTTGTTTGCTTTCTTGCTTCTTCAACCATTACTTGCATATATACCTTTCTTAAAGAGTCTATTTGCCCTAAATTTTGTCGTAACAAAGAGTCTGTTCTGTTTAAATTCTCGTTTGTTAAAGACTTTAAACGACCAAAATATTTATTCTTTACAATTGATGAAATTATAACATCATCTAAACTTGCAAAAACATCATTTTTTTCGGCAATTACATTAATTTTATGAATTTTATAATCATAAATAGAAAAGGAAGCTTTAAACTCATCAAACGTGTAACTTTTTACAGTTAAAGTATCTACATCTAGAATAAATTTATTGTAAGAATCTATAATATCTTTTTCTGTTCTTAAAGGCTCTATTGTAAATTTCTTTAGTGTGGCAGCTATTTTTTTATCTAATTTAAAAGTTTCTGCTAAACCTGCAGTATCTTTTTGTTTTACCAAATCATTATAATAATTTACATTATTATATAATTGTCTAGCACTTTTAAAATTAGGTTCTACTAACAAATCTGAACCATAAGTATTGCTCTTTTTCACCTCTAAAAAGATTCCTAAAACTCCACCTATAATTGCTGCAATTGCAATTTTTACAATGTGTAATTTTAAAAAGATTAAAATAGAAATTAGCGCATGAAAGATTCCTTTAAAAATACTTCCAATAAAATTGAAAAAGTTTTTAAAACCTCTACCTATAATTACAAATAAAGAACCTAAATCTACTTCTTCTTCGTTATTTTTTTCTTGATTTACTGACATTGTTTGGTTGATTGATTTTGAGTTAAAAACTCTAAAAGATTTGTTCTAATATTTTTTGTGTTATTGCGTAAGTTGGTACTACACCTGTCATTCCTAAACCTCCTGAAGCTAATGTTGCTCCTGTTTCTAATGGGTTATCTGACGCATAATAAGCATAACGTACTTTTACATCTTCAGAAATATTACCTCTAATTCTAGAAGCAGATTGAATAGCTTTTTGATAATGTGCGCCTTCCATTTCCAAACCAATTACGTTCCAGGTAGAATCATGGAAAAACTTTAATAAGTCTTTATTCTGAAGCGATGTTCCTAAAACGGAAACCATAGAACCATCAAAAGATTTAACGCCAAAACCTTCTAAATCTTCTTTGGTAAGTTCATTTTTAAAAGGATAATTATCTGCAGTTCCTTCAAAAATATGTGCTGTAGGAATCATTATATCTCCTTTTCCTCCTTCTAAAATTCCTGCTTTACCCATGATAGAAATAGATTTTACATCTAAATGATGTTTCTTTCTTTTAGGTTGGTATGGCTTAAGCAACTCGTCCATAGTTTCATAGGCTTGCTCACCAAAAGCATAATCCATAACAATAATTACTGGACTTTCTGAAAGTGAATTTTCCTTTTTAAACGAACAAACTTCAAAATTTATTTTATCTGTATCTATTATTTGTACGTTTATATTTGTACCAGAAGTATCTTTTATATAAATCAATCCGTTTTTAGAAGCGTAATCTTTTACTGCTTTCTGTAAAGGCTTGCTATTAGAATTACTTAATAACTGATACAGTTCAAAACCTTCTATCTTTTTAGCTTCTTCTGGCAATGCACCTTTTGCATAAATAGAATTTAAAACACTATGCATATTTGCGCTAATAATATGAATTGGTCTTGTTAAAAGGTTGTTTACTTTAAGAACTCTTTTTATATTATTTGCCCAAATATCTCCATAAATATGATGGCCAATTTCTTCAATTAAAACCGCACTAAAAGTAACTGTACGCTTGTTATTTTCTAAAACTTCATTAACAGCCAATTTACCTAACCAATAAATTAATTGAAAAAACCTGTTAGGATTTTCTTCCGTAGAAAAGGTATTATATGTTTTAGAAACCTCGTTAAAAGTCCTACCTAAAATATTTCCTAAATGAACTAAAGTAACTTCTTTTTCTTCTTCTGTTATGTTTTTGTGGTGAAGAACAATATCCTCTAAATGTTTCCATTCTCTTACAAAATCATTACCCTCATTAAGCGTAATTCTATTTTGAATTTTATGAGACTCGATAAATAAAAAGGTTAAATGAGTTAAAATATCATAGATTTCAGAACGACCTCTAGTAATTTCGATATTCATTTGGTCTTTATCTATTCTATAACAATTTCTTCTTCTTTTTGGAGGAATTATTGCTTGAAAACTAGAGTTTTTATACCCTTCATCTGCTGTTAAATTTATAAACTGACATTCCTCTATTCCTTCTGGAAGCCTTTCTATTACATAGATTAATCCATTTAACTCTATTCTATCTTCTGCAATTGATCCATAAATTTCTGGACGTAAAAGCAACAAAGATTTGCGCAATGTTTCTCCAGAAACTCCCATAGGTTTGTAAAAACCTCTACTAAATAAATGACGCATAGAAATATATAATTTTTCTATAGCATTTGTAGATTCTTGAGCTCTAGTTCTTTCTATTTTTTTAGTTTCTGACATTCTTTATTTTAAAGCGTAAAGATAAAAATTATTTACCTGATAAAATCTGATTATATTTAGATTCATTTTTCAATAATTTTACAGCGTCTTTTATTGTAGAATCGTTTTTTAAGTTGTGTTTATATACACCTTCTTTGTAAAAATATCTTTCTAAAATTTCAGTTTTAATTAATTCATTTAGAATGTCTTCGTTTTTAGAAATTTCATCGATTTTATCTTCAAATAATTTTTCTCTTATTTTTTGATATTCATTAGAAATGTTCTTGTTTTTTGAAGACAAATAAGCTTTTTTAAACAAACTTTCTTGCTCTGTAACAAAGGTTGTATCTCTTTTTAAGTAATCTGTAAACTGTTTAAAATCTGATGATGTAAAATTATAATTTTCAACATCTTCTATTTTTGGATTGTTGTAAAAATAATTGGTAGCAAAATTAAAAATAGCTCTTGTAGAAAGTAATTTTTTTGTTGCTTCGGTTCTTTTAGATACTTCTATTTTAACATCTGGCAAAACACCTCCACCATCATAAACAGTTCTTCCGTTTTCGGTTTTAAAAGTATTTATTCCTTTGTCCGAAAATTTAGGAACTTTACCTGTTTTTCGGTCTCTATTCTCATAATCTAACTCTTGAATACATCTTCCACTAGGTGTGTAATATTTAGAAATAGTTAGTTTTAATTGTGTTCCGTAAGTTAATTCTCTATAACGTTGTACCAATCCTTTTCCAAAAGAACGTTCGCCCATAATTACAGCTCTATCATAATCCTGCAAAGAACCACTTACAATTTCTGATGCTGAAGCAGAACGTCCATTTACTAAAACTACAATAGGAATTTCTAAATCTAAAGGTTCATTTGTAGTTCTGTAAGTGTTACTCCATTTTTTAATTTTTGCTTTTGTAGTAACAATTGTTTTTCCTTTTGGTAAAAAGAAATTAGAAATATTAATAGATTCTAACAAAGAACCTCCAGGATTGTAACGAAGGTCGAAAACCAACTTTTTCATTCCTTCTTTTTTTAATTTTCTATATGCTTTTTTTACTTCAGACGAAGCTTTTTCATTAAAACGCGTTAACGTTATATAACCAGTTTCTTCATCTATCATTTCTGCAAATGGCACAGGATTTACAACAACTTTATCTCTTATAACTTCCTTTTTTATAATGTTACCTTGTCTTTCTACTTCAATAGAAAATTTACTGTTAGGTGTACCTTTTAAATACATAGAAAGCTGATCTCTTTCCATATTTTTTATAGATTGCCCATCTACAGAAATAATAATATCTCCAGGTTTTAAATCTGCTTTATCTGCAGAAAATCCTTTATAAATTTCGCTAATTTGAATTCCTTTTTTGGTATAAAACACGGTTACTCCAATTCCACCATATTCTCCTGCTCTTCTAATTCTAGCATCTTCTACATCTTGCTCATTATAAAAATTTGTGTAAGGATCTAAGTCTTTTAGTGTGTTTTTAATTGCTTTATTAGTAAGTTCTGCAGGGTTTATTTCATCTACATAATACATGTTTAATTCCTTAAACAACGTATTGTAAATTTCTATCTGTTTTGCAACTTCAAAAAATTTAGATTTGAATGAAAACGATAACATAATAGTTGCCGTTAGCAGAATTACTAAAGTTTTTTTCTTAAAATTAAATCGCTTCATCTTTCTTATTTTTCACTTCGTTGATAAACAACGTTAATAGTTTCTCCATTTTTTTATACAACTCTTCATAAGTCCATTCTTCTCTCCCAAGATACGAAATCATAAAAACATAAGGTTCGTCTAAATTATTGTAAACAATTTGTTTTTGCAAACGATACGTTTCTCTCATTAATCTTTTAATTCGATTTCTATGGACAGCCAATTTAAAATTCCTTTTTGGTACAGAAACACCAACTTGACAAGGAAAATCTGATGTATGAGTTGTTTGAATATACATCATTCTTAAAGGAAAAGTTTTTACAGAGTTTCCTTCTTGGTAGAGTTTTTCTATCAATTTTCTACTCTTTAAACGCTCTTGTTTGCCTAATGTATTTTTCATCATTACAAACTTAATAGAAAACAACAACTTTTTATCTATTTCTAAAGGCTAACTTTAAAAAGTTCCGTATTTTTAAGGAATAAAGAACATTACTTTTTATTAAATATTGTTTAATATTCAACAATATTTAATAAATTTGTTAAAAATTACACAATCATACTTTATGAAACCAGACTTATTTCAAGCACCAGATTATTATAATTTAGATGATTTATTAACGGAAGAACACAAATTAGTTAGAGAAGCTGCTCGTGATTGGGTAAAAAGAGATGTTTCACCTATTATTGAAGAGTATGCTCAAAGAGCAGAATTTCCGAAACAAATTATTGGTGGTTTATCAGAAATTGGTGCTTTTGGACCTTATATTCCTGAAGAATATGGCGGTGCAGGTTTAGACCAGATTTCTTACGGATTAATTATGCAAGAAATAGAACGTGGAGATTCTGGAGTAAGATCTACAGCATCTGTGCAATCTTCATTAGTAATGTATCCCATTTTTAAATATGGAAATGAAGAACAACGTAAAAAATATTTACCAAAATTAGCTTCTGGAGAATGGATGGGTTGTTTTGGTTTAACAGAACCGAATCATGGTTCAAATCCTGCAGGAATGGAAACCAAGTTTAAAGATATGGGAGATTATTATCTTTTAAACGGTGCAAAAATGTGGATTTCTAATGCTCCTTTTGCACATGTTGCAGTTGTTTGGGCAAAAAATGAAGAGGGAAGAATACATGGTTTAATTGTAGAACGTGGAATGGAAGGTTTTTCTACACCAGAAACGTACAATAAATGGTCTTTACGTGCTTCTTCTACTGGAGAATTAATTTTTGATAATGTAAAAGTGCCAAAAGAAAACTTATTACCAAACAAATCTGGTCTTGGTGCTCCTTTAGGCTGTTTAGACTCAGCAAGATTTGGTATTGCTTGGGGTGCAATTGGAGCTGCAATGGACTGTTATGACACTGCTTTGCGCTATTGTAAAGAACGTGAGCAATTTGGAAAACCTATTGGTCAGTTTCAATTACAGCAGAAAAAATTAGCAGAAATGATTACTGAAATTACCAAAGCTCAATTATTAGCTTGGCGTTTAGGAACCTTAAGAAATGAAGGAAAAGCAACTTCTGCACAAATTTCTATGGCAAAAAGGAATAATGTAGAAATGGCTATAAAAATTGCCAGAGAAGCAAGACAAATGTTAGGTGGAATGGGTATTTCTGGCGAATATTCTATTATGCGTCATTCTATGAATTTAGAAAGTGTAATTACTTACGAAGGTACACATGATATTCATTTACTAATTACTGGTTTAGATGTTACCGGCTTAAATGCTTTTAAATAATTTTATAACAAACTTGTAATTAAACAACTAAAAAATAGACCTAATAAATATGAGAAAACTATTTAGTCTATTTTTTAGTTGTTTTTTATTATTAAACTTTTCTTGTTCTAGCATTAATGATGAGCTATTAGAAAATGAAAATGATGAAATAATATTAAATGACACTGGTTCTGATACTAATGATGATAATCAAGACACCAATACTGAAGAACCAGAGATATTAAAAATTTTATCTTTAGGAGACAGCTATACAATTGGGCAAAGTGTTTGCGAAGAATGTAGGTTTCCCGCTCAATTAAAAGATAGTTTATATCATAAATTTGATTCCGATACCACTTTTACTTTAAAAATAATTGCAAGAACTGGTTGGACTACAACAAATTTAATTAATGCCATAGAAGATGAAAATATAGCTGATGATTATAATTTAGTAACCCTTTTAATAGGCGTTAATAATCAATATCAGAAGAAGAGCTTTTCTATTTACGAAACAGAGTTTCCTCAATTAGTAGAAACTTCCATAAAAGCTGCAAATGGAGATAAAAATAAGGTTATTGTAGTTTCTATTCCAGATTATGCATTTACTCCTTTTGGTGGCGGAAATACTTCTGTTTCTAAAGAAATAGATGAATACAATTTGTTTGCTAAAAACTATTGCCTACAAAACGAAATTACTTACGTAAATATTACAGATATTACTCGCCAAGGTATAGTAAATAAAGCTTTGGTTGCTTCAGATGGTTTGCATCCATCTGAATTAGCTTACACTAAATTTGTGGAAAGATTGTTGCCTTTTGCCGGAGAAAAAATAAAGAAATAACTTAATAAGAAATAGTAAATTCTCCTTCAGTAATTTTGTGAACAACAGTATTGCTTATTACTGGGCTTGCATCAAAGGCAAAAGTTCCAGAAATAGTTTTATTTGCGGTGTCATGAGTTTTAATATTCATTTTACCATCTGCAACGTAAGTAGTTCCACCAACAGAATATTGTCCAGTTGGGTAGGTTTGCGTAATAAAACTTCCAAAATCATATTCTCCCACTGTAATATCAGAATTTATAGAAAAACCAATGGTTTCAGAAAGACTTTTATTAGCACTAATCATAATTAATTCTTGCTTACCTACTGTAACGAAACTCCCAAAAAGACTAATTGTTTTGTATTCATTTCCATCTACTTTTGCAAAAAACTTGTTATCGGATGGAGGCAAAACACTTTTAGCTACATTTGTAAAAACACCACTAACAAACTCTTTTTCACTTCCATTAACTAAATTTTTTCCAGTAAAATTAAAAACCCCAGAAACTGTATTATTTACATTATCTATGCTCGTAAACTCAATATTTCCTTTACTAGAAGTTGCATTAATTGTAGACCAAACATCTGCTGATACAGGATCATTTTTAACATAAGAAGCAATATTATCTGCACCTTCAAAACTAAAATTTCCAAGGCTAAAATTATTGGTCTTTAAAGTAAAAATTTCGTTTGTTTCTGGCTTTGATGCATTAATAAAAATATCTACACCATCTGATGTAAAATCTACTTTATCAGTAGAAAAAAGAACACCATCAATATTTACTGAAAAGCCACTTTCTAGTTGTTGAGTATTATCTGTTGGAAAGTTTATTCCACTTTCTTCACAAGATGTAATAAAAAATAATACTAAAATTGATAAATAAATAGTCTTTTTCATAGCTAAAAATAAGCGACAAAAATAACACTTATTTCAGTACTTATCTGCTAAATATAAAAATTAAGAAGCAACTTTTAATAAAATGTTTGGACATCTCTTACAGTTGATGCCCTTTTTTTTATACTTATTACAACACTTACTTTTTGGTGTAATACAGTTTGCAGAACAAATATTATCACAAACATTTGTTTGAGTTAATTGAATTGTTGGTGTATTTTCTGTATAAAAAACAATCATTATAAATAATTATACCGCAAATATAAGTGTTTATTTAGAATAAATAAAAATAATAAAATAAAAATATATTTCTCTTATTTAAGACATATTAATATCTTTGTAACGATAAAAAATTATCTCTTTTTTGAAAAGATTAATAGCACTATTATTTGTTTTTCTCTATTTCGTAGCAATGCTAAAACCAATTGCTCCTTTTGTAGAATATGCTATTGATTACGATTACATTTCTAAAGTACTATGTATAAATAAAGACAAACCAGAAATGAGTTGTAATGGTAAATGTCAATTAATGCAAAAATTAGAACAGCAAAAAAAAGATGATTTTAAATCTTTACGTATTCATATGGAAGAATATCCTATCGGGTTTGTAAAAATACTTGGTATTGCTAATAAAAACATTGTTTGTAATTCTAAAATTGCGCTTTTTAGATATACAAAAAACTACAATTTTCTATATTCTAAAGACGTATTTCATCCGCCAAATTCTTAAATAATTTACTTCAAAATATACACCAGCTTTTATAGCTGATGTTTCCACTTACAAATTATTTAAACAAAAATTAAAATTGATGAATTCAATAAAAATATTTGGATTAGGAATTATTATGTTCCTATCTCAACAAACAAAATCACAAGAAAACGAAAACACAAATTGGACAAGTAGTAGACCAGATGGTCATGCACCAATTTCTGTAATGGCAGATCATTACCACGGAAAAGGCGGATTAATGTTCTCTTACCGTTTTATGAACATGAATATGGAAAACTTACTTTCTGGTTCAGATGCAATTTCTAACGATAATGCTCATAATGCTGGCTACATGGTAACACCTCTTAAAATGCCAATGCAAATGCATATGTTTGGAATGATGTATGCGCCTTCTAATAGAATTACACTCTTAGGAATGGTAAATATTATTAAAAATGATATGGATTTACAAATGAGAATGATGGGAAATACGACTAAATTCTCTACTTCTTCTTCTGGTTTTGGTGATGTTAAATTAGGTATGATTTACAAATTCATCAATAAAAATAAGCAATCTTTACATGGTAATTTAACTTTTTCTTTACCAACAGGAAGTATTTCTAAAACCGATGATACTCCTATGAGTTCTCCAAACGAAATACAATTACCTTACCCAATGCAAATTGGAAGCGGAACTTTTGACACTAATTTAGGATTCACATATTTAGGTCAAACAGATAATTTTTCTTGGGGAAGTCAAGTTTCTGCAACAATTCGTATTGGTGAAAATTCAGATGATTATTCATTTGGAAATAAATTAGATTTTAACAATTGGCTTGCTTTAAAAGCTACAGATTGGTTAAGTTTTTCGGCAAGATTACAAGGTCTATTTGTCGATAAAATTAACGGTGTAAATCCTAATTTGAATCCAATGATGGTAACAACTGCAAATACTCAAAACTCTGGCGGAACTTACTTTAATAGTGGTATTGGTTTCAACTTATATGTTCCTAAAGGAAAATATAAAGATGTAAGATTGGGTTTTGAATTTGCAACTCCTTTATATCAAAAACCAAATGGAATTCAGTTAAAAAGAAAAGAAACAATTACTATTGGTTTACAATATGCTATGTAAACTAAAAATTCTTTATAAATAAGAGGTTGTTGTAAATTTACAACAACCTCTTATTATTTTAACAATTAATTGTCTTTCATTTACATGAAGATGTGTTAAAAAAAAAGATTTTAGCATATTAGATTAAACCTTTGTTCAAAAAATTAGTTACATATATTCAAGCCTCATTTAATCAACCAAAATAATGAAGAAAGTTCTTTTTATAATCTGCATACTTTTTAACTGCATTATAAACTCTCAAACAAAAAAATTTGAAATTACAGGAACCATTAAATCTGCTGATGAAAACGAATTATTGGAGTCTGCAACAGTTCACACAGAAAGGTTAAAAGACAGCAGTATTGTTGCGTATACAATTTCAGATGCTAAAGGCTATTTTAATGTTGCTGGCCAATCCGCAGATGTTAAAGTAAAACTTGTTGTTTCTTACCTTGGTTACAAACCTTATAATAAAATTGTAAGTGTAAAAAATCAAAATATTGGCAATATCGTTTTAGAACCTGCTAATGTTTTAGATGCAGTTGTAATTAGGTCTTCTGCGCCCATCACCATTAAAAAAGATACTGTAGAATTTAATGTAAAATCTTTTAAAACTAAAAAAGACGCAAATGTAGAAGATTTATTAAAAAAACTTCCTGGTGTAGAAGTAGATGATGAGGGAAATATTACCGTAAACGGAAAACCCGTTAATAAAATATTAGTAAACGGAAAACCATTTTTTGGTAACGACCCAACAATTACCACAAGAAACCTTACAAAAGATATTATAGAGAAAATACAGGTAACAGATACGAAAACAAACGCGCAAGCTTTTGCTGGTGAAGATTCTGACGGAGAAAACAAAACTATAAATCTTACTATTAAAAAAGAAAATAATAAAGGATATTTTGGGAAAGTTGCTGCTGGTGCAGGTACAGACAAAAGATACGAGTACGCAGGTATGGCAACCCGTTTTAAAGCAAGTGAAAGAATTGGGCTTTTAGCAGGTGGAAATAATATAAACTCACCTGGTTTTAGTTTTGGTAACCAAAGATTACAATTTGGTGGAAACAATAGAAGTTTTGGTGGTGGACAAGGTATTGTAACTTCCAACAATTATGGGGTAAATTACATTAATGCTTTTGGTAAAATATTTGAACTTTCTAGCGATTATTTTTACAAAAACAGTAATTCTGATAATAAAACAACTAGAAATAGAGAAACTTTTCTATCTGATGGATCTAGCTTTTCTACAAATTCCAATAACACTTCTCTAAATGAAAGCGATAGTCATGATGCAAGTATAGATTTTGAAATAGAAATAGACAAAACGTTTAGAATTGATATTGAATCTGACTTTAATGCAGACCTAAACAAGAATACTTTTACAAGTAATTCTGAAAGTTTTAATAACAACAAAATACTTACAAACGATTCTAATTCTAATTCTATTGCAGATTCTAATATCAAAAAAATTGACAATGAAATAAATCTAACCAAACTATTTGGTGAAAATGGTGCATTTTTAAGAGTGGAACTTACAGCAAATGCTAGAAATACCGAAACTGAAGATTTAGTAAAATCAGAAACAAATGTCTATGGAGCTAATCCAAATCAAATAATTAGAGATCAATTTTCTGATGGAACTTCTAGCATTGTAAAAATTGGAAGTAAAGTAACTTATCGTTTTCCTTTGTTACCTAAACTATTGTTTTTTGATGTTGGATACCAATACATTAACACAAATAATAAAAGAAAAAGAAGTACCTTTAATTTTGATCAAAACACAAACGATTATACAGATTTTAGTGACTTATTAAGTACAGATTTCGAGTATCTAGATAATGTTAAAAAGCCAAGTGCAAAGTTAGAATTCAAAAACAAAAAATGGTCTACTTCTGCACAAGTTGCTTATGTAAATAGAACTCTTCAAAATAAAGATTATTTAAGACCACAAACTAATTTGGAAAGAGAGTTTAATAATTTAGAATATGGTGTAAATCTTCGTTATAGAAAAGACAGAACAAGTAGTTATAGGTTAAGATATAACTTTAGAAATAGTACTCCATCACTTTCTCAATTACAACCTTTTAGAGATGAATCTAATCCGTTAAATATTGTTACTGGAAATCCAGAATTAGAACCAACTAAAACACATAACATTCGTTTTGGAGCATCTAATTTTAATTGGAAAGAGAAAACAGGTTTTTGGAGTTTTGGTAACATTTCTATAACTAATAGTAGAGTTGTTGCAAATACAGTTATAGACCCAAATACGCTTATTAGAGAAACGTCTTACGCAAATGTAGATGGCTTTTATAGTTTTCAGGGTGGAGGAAGCTATAGTGTTACAAAAAAATGGGAAGATTTTGGTAGTCTAAAATCAGAATTTAGAGTTTTTGGTAATCATAATAAAAATATAAACTTTAACAATGGCGTAAAATATTCTAGTAAAATAACGTCTATTTCACCTAGAATTGGTTTTGATTTTATGTGGGATAAAGTACTTCAAATTAGACCTTCATATTCAATCTCATTCAGTAAAAACACTTATGATATAGAAAGTTTTAGTAATAGAAACTTTACAAGCCATAATGTAACTATTGCAACAGCAACTTTTTTACCAGAAAAACTTGAGTGGAGAAACGATGTTAGGTATAATTACAACCCAAATATTGCAGACGGATTTCAAAAAAGTGCCTGGTTTTGGAACACAACTTTCCGTTATTCTATTTTAAAAGACCAGGGTGCAATTGGTTTAAAGGTTTACGATATTCTTAATCAAAACACCAATGCAAGAAGAGTGGCCACAGAAGATTATATTCAAGATTCTTCTAGCACAGTTTTAGAACAATATGCAATGTTAACTTTTACTTGGAAGTTTAACAGCCTAGGAAATGAAGGTAAAAAGTTTGAACCCGGAAGACGAAGAAGACGTTATTAAAACATAAAAAAGGGTAAGAATATATAAAAATTCTTACCCTTTTAAGTTTTTTCTATTTTTTTACATTTAACAATTAGTCAATAAATATATTATTTCTTAACACCTAATTTCATCAAAATAGTTTCTAACAAACACCATTTTGTAAATGCAGACTGAATTAAATTTACACCAATAAATACGGTAAACCACATCCAATTTTGACTTACATAATACGTTAAAACAACGCTTAACAAAACCATTACACCAACGATTACTCTAAAATATTTATTTAACATTTTCTATTATTTTTTAAATTTATAAAGATTTTTCTATAGGAACAACAACAGCTTTTAATGGATTGTTTGTTTCTAAATTATTATTAAATTCTTGCATTAAATTGAATAAATCATCAATATGTTTATCATCTGTAAAAGAAAAAAACATCGTTGATTCATTTGCACTTTTTCCAGCCGAAAACCAGTTAGAGGAAATTTCTGAAGGAATATTTTTAAATCCATTTATTTCGGTAGCACTTAAGTTTTCAATATTTGCTTTCTTAAATATTTTTAAAACATCTTTTTGAAACGCTTCTACAGATGTTACAATTACTAATTTCATATCTTTTATTTTAATGCCCGTTCGAACGCAGTCGAGAACTATTTATAATTCTTCTTTTCAATCATATAATAAACAAGTGGCACCACCAACAATGTTAATACAGTTGATACAATAGTTCCTCCCATTAATGAGATTGCCAATCCTTGAAAAATAGGATCAAATAGGATTACAAAAGCTCCAATAACTACAGTTCCTGCTGTTAATAAAATTGGCGTTGTTCTTACTGCTCCTGCTTCTATAGCTGCTTGTTTTAAAGGAACTCCTTCTTCTAATCTTAAGTTGATAAAATCGATTAATAAAACCGAATTTCGCACCATAATTCCTGCCAAGGCAATCATTCCAATAAATGAAGTTGCTGTAAAAAACGCACCCATAATCCAATGTCCTAAAATAATTCCTATTAACGATAAAGGCACTGCAACCATCATTACTATTGGCGCTTTAAAGTTTTGAAACCAACCAACAATTAAAATATAAATTAAAATTAATGCTCCTAAAAAGGCAATTCCTAAATCTCTAAAAACTTCCAATGTAATTTGCCATTCTCCATCCCATTTTACAGTATAATTGTCTTGAAAATCTGGCTGACCTAAATACATTTCATCCAATTTATAACCTTCTGGAAGTTTAATTTCATTTAACTTTTTGTCCATTCCTAAAATTGCATATGCAGGACTTTCCAATTCCCCAGCCATATCTGCCATAACATACACCACTCTTTTCTGGTTTTTTCTGTAAATACTTTTTGCTGAAATTGTTTCTTTAATTTCTACCAAATCTGCAATTGGCACCATATTGCCAAGTTTCGATTTTACTTTTAATTGAGAAATATCCGAAATGGTAGATTTTTCTTTTTCGTCTAAACTTAAAACTAACCCAACCTGATTTACTGCATCTTCATCATATAATGTGGTAATTGCATTGTTAGACAAAGCCATATTCATGGTGTAGGCAATTTGCTGTGGAGCAACTCCATACAACATTGCTTTCTCTTTATTTATTTCAAATTGATATTCAGTTTGGTCGTTTTCAACCATCCAATCTACATCTACAACATCATCAGTATTTATAAGAATATCTTGAATTTGATTTGCAATATCCATTTGCGTTTTATATTCTGGTCCATAAACCTCTGCGACAATTGTTGATAAAACTGGTGGTCCTGGGGGAACTTCCACCAGCTTTACATTAGCATTGTATTTCTTCGCTATTTTCTGAATATCTGCACGCATTAATTTTGCAATTCCGTGACTTTGAATACTTCTTTTGCCTTTATCAACCAAATTGACTTGAATATCTGCCATATTAGATCCTCCACGTAAATCGTAATGACGCACCAAACCGTTAAAAGTAATTGGTGCAGAAGTTCCTACATAATTTTGATAATTCACCACTTCTGGTCTTGTAGCTAAATATTGCGCAATTTCTTGTGTAACCACAGCTGTTCTTTCTAACGTGGTTCCTTCTGGCATATCTATGACCACCTGAAATTCATTTTTATTATCAAAAGGCAACATTTTTACAGCAACAGAATTGGTAAAAAACAACACCATTGTTCCCATTAGTACTAAAAATGTTCCTCCTAAAAACAACCAACGTTTTGCTTTACTTTCTAATAAAGGTCTTTCAAACTTATTGTAAACTCTATAAATAAATGTTTCTTCTAAAGGTTTTTCAACTTTTTCTGGTTGTCCTTTTTTGTCTTTTTCTCTTAAGAAAATCAACCCTAAATAAGGTGTAATTGTTAAGGCTACAAATAATGATAAAATCATTGCAATTGAAGCTCCAATTGGCATTGGCGCCATATAAGGCCCCATTAAACCTGATACAAAAGCCATTGGTAAAACAGAAGCAATTACTGTAAATGTTGCTAAAATGGTTGGATTTCCAACTTCATTTATGGCATACAAAGCTGCTTGTTTAAATGGCAGTCGCTTCATCTTAAAATGTCGGTGCATATTTTCTGCAATAATTATGGAATCATCCACCACAATACCAGTTACAAAAACCAACGCAAAAAGTGTAATTCTATTTAATGTATAATCCATTAAATAGTAGCTTAACAATGTTAATGCGAACGTAATTGGTACAGATAAGAACACCACTAATCCACCTCGCCAACCCATTGCCAACATAACGACTAAAGTTACAGCAACTATAGAACCCATAAGGTGTAACAACAATTCAGATACTTTATGAGAAGCTGTTTCTCCATAATTTCTGGTAATTTCTACATGTACATCATCAGGAATTAAAGTAGTTCTTAAATGGTCTACTTTATCAATTACAACTTCGGCAATTTTCATTGCATCTGCTCCTTTTCTTTTGGCTACAGAAATGGTAACTGCAGGATATTCAGATTTATATGTTGAAGATTTATCACTTGCCTTTCCAAAACCTAAAGACACATAATTTTGTGGCACTTCTGGCCCATCAATAATCGTTGCAATTTGCTTTAAATATATTGGCTGATTTTGTTGTACACCAACCACCAAATTCTCCACATCCGTTGCAGAAGCTAAAAACTTACCTGTTTTTACTAAAAATTCGGTATCATTTTTATCGAAACTTCCTGAGCTTAATTGCGTGTTATTGGCTTTTATCATTTCAGAAACCGACAAGAAATCTAAACCACTTGCAGCTAATTTATCTTTATCTAAAACAACACGTAATTGTCTGTTTCTTCCACCAATTTTATGTGTAATAGAAACATCATTTACTTTCTTAATTTCTGTTTCTAATTCTTGCGCCATTTGGCTTAATTGGTAATCGTTATAGTTTTCACTCCATAACGTTAAACCCAACATTGGCACATCATCAATAGCACGTGTTTTTACCAAAGGAAACGTAACTCCTTTTGGCATTTGGTCCATATGTTTGTTAATTTCGTTGTACAATTTTACAAACGAACGCTCTATATCTTCGCCCACATAAAACTGAACAATTACCATTGCTTTCTCATTCATAGCAGTAGAATACACATATTCTACACCTTTAATATTCGAAATTAATTGTTCTAAAGGTTTTATAACACGCGATTCTACTTCTGTAGGACTTGCACCTGGATAACCCACAAAAATATCTGCCATTGGCACATCTATTTGTGGCTCCTCTTCACGCGGAATTAAATACGAACTCCATACTCCAACAACCATAAATACAATCATTAACAACACTGTTAATTTCGATTGCATAAAGACTTTGGCAATTTTTCCTGCGATACCTTCTTTCATTTTCTTATATTTTTGGGCGTTTTAACAGGCTATCCGTTACAATCTTTTTTTGCCATAAATGGCAGCAAAAAAAGGATTTTCACTTCTATCCTTAACGAAGTATTTTAGTTATTGAATTGAAATTTTAGCTCCATTAAATAATTTCCCATCAGTAGAAATTATATATGTTTCGTTTGACGATAAGCCAGATAAAACCTCAACTTCATTTCCATAAGTTCTACCTAAACGCAACCAACGTAATAAAGCTTTATTACTTTCACTTACTGTATAAATACCAGATAATTGTCCGTTTTTTACCAAAGCTTCTGTAGGAATTAAAACCATTTCTGATGTTGTTTTTCTTTCCACAGGAAACTGAACTGTTGTAAACATTCCTGATAAAATATTCGCATCAGTTTTATCTAAATTAATTTTTACTAAATATTGTCCGCCAGTATTTTTTGCAGAACTGCTTACTTCAACTACTTTTCCTTTGATATTTTTGTTGATAGATTTTACCAAAACATCAACTGTAGTTCCATTTTTAATTTGAGAAATTTCAGTTTCAGGAACCATAGTCATTACTTCAAAATTTCCTGGAGTTTCTATACTAATTAAAGGGGTTCCAGGATTTGCCATATTACCATTTTCTACATTTTTACTGGTAACTATTCCACTAAAAGGCGCTGTGATATTAGAATAAGCAAACTGTGCATTAATTTCGTTTTTCATTTGATTTGCAGATTCCAAACGCGCTTTTGCCATTTCGTAATTTGCAGTCATATCGTCCATTTCTTTTTGAGAAATGCTTTTACTTTCATACAAATTTTTAAAACGATTGTAATTTTTACTTGCATTATTAAAAGCGGTTTTAGCTTCTGTAATTCCTGCATTTACTTGTCCTTTTTTTGCTTGTAAATCTGTATTATTTATAGAAACTAACAATTGTCCTTTTTTAACTTTATCGCCAACATTTACGTGAACTTTGTTAACATAACCCATCATTCTTGTACTTAAATCTGCGCTATTTGCAGCTTGAATTTTTCCACTTACAGATAAAAACGGACTGTTCGTATTCGCTTCAACTTTTTGAACTTTTACATTAATTGCTGGAGAATTATCTGCGATTACTTTCTTTTCTTCTTTACCACAACTTGCCAATAAAATGGTGAAAGAAAGTGTTAATGCTGTATATATTTTTTTCATTTTTATGTGTTTTTTTTTAGCTACCAATACAAGAATGATAATCTTGACTCTTGGTTCTTTATTCTTGATTCTCTTTTATTTCTTCGTTAAGAATTCTAAATACTTTTGTGTGTAATTATATTCGAAAATGGTTTGGTAATATTCTAATTGCTTTTGTGCGTATTTAGTTTCTGCTAATAATAAATCGCTTGTTTTTTCTAAACCTTCTTTAAATCTATTTTTAATTATTCTTAAAGATTCTTCAGATTGTTCTAAAGCTAAAGTTGTGAGCTCTAACCTGTTTTTTGCATCTACTAATTGACGTTTTACTTTGTTTAATTCTAAATTACTTTTAGATACATATTGGTTGTATTCTAACTTCGACTTTTCTAATTCTGCCTTACTTTTTTGTGATTTTCCAAAACGTTTAGAACCTTTAAAAATATCCCAACTTAATTGAGCTCCTATTAAATACCCATTTGCATTTCCTTGAAAAACTTTGTTGTCGTACATTTCGTAACTTCCAAAGGCATTTAATGTTGGTAAAAAAGCCATTTTATCGGCTTTATTAATTGCTTCATAGGCATTTGTTGCCAATTGCATTGCCTTAATATCTGCTCTGTTTTCAGAAATTGTTTTATCATCAATATTCATAGGAATAACAGACAAACTATCTGTTGGTTTGTATATCACATAACTTTTATCATTCATTAAAAAAGACAGGTAATTGGACGCATTTTGCACGTTACTTTTAGCGGTTTGCAATTGATTTTTAACTTCTGTAACTCTTACTTCAACATTTAAAACATCTGCTCGTTGCAATAAGCCTTGTTTAAAACTATTGTCTGCCATTTTCTTATTCTCATTTGCAGTAGCCAAAACCTTCTCTAAAACTGCAACTCCTTTATACGCTAATTGCAATTGCATAAAAGATTTTTCGGCTTCAAAAGTCAGATAATCTTGGATTCTTTCTGTTTGTAAAGACATTACATTCATTTTAGATTTTGCTGCTTTACGTTGATAAAAACCATCTAAATTTATAAGCGGTTGTTGTATTTCTATCTTGGTTGCAAAATTTTGAGTTTGTGCAGGATTGTTTAATAAAGCAGGATTAAAATCGGCTTGCGTTAAGATGCCTTGATTTAATTTTGAACCAAAAGCCATTAATGGATTTGTAGTAGAAATACCAGTGTGACTTGCCGTAATATTTGGTAAAAAGATGGCATTTGTTTGTTTATAGTCTCCTTTTGCAGCATTAAATTCTTCTTCAGAAATCTTTATTGTCATATTTTTTTCAGAAACTCTAATTAGAACTTCTGATTTTGAAATTGATTTTACCTCTTGAGATTGTAAATACATTATTCCAAAAAAGAAAAAAAGTATAGCTATTGTGTTTCTCATATATTTATTCTGTTATCTACCACAAAAGTAAGCGTAGAATAAATAGTTAAGTGTAACCTATGTTACATGAAAAGTAGAAAGTATGTGTAAAATAAGACCATAAAAAAGCAGCTAATTAGCTGCTTTTTTATTCATTTTTAAATCTATTATTTTAATGAGAAGTAGTCCTAAAATTCCTCCTAAAAATGAAAGAACACAATTTATAATCAATAAACCAACATCAAATATTCCGTTTTCTATTATATATGCAGGACTAAAACCAAATCGCCCAAAAGATTTAATAACAAAAATACTTCCAAAAACTCCCGAAATTGTGTTACCAACTAGACCAAATGAATATTTTTTAACTATAAAGCCTATTAAATTTGCGCCTATTATTCCTAATAAAATACTAATTAAAGAAATGAGAGTTTGTGTCATAATAATATCTTATCATTAATGTCCATAATCCATTTTATCAATTTTACCTTTCAATAACCTTTTTTGGATAATCATGTACCCAAAAAGTAAAATAAAACCAATAATTCCCCAAACCAAAGCAACAGATAAACCATACTCTGATGTTGTGGTATTGTAAATTGTTAAAGAAGGATTTACATTGTTTATTGATGGCAATAACACTGGAAATAACGATGCCAAAGATGAAGTGATTCCTCCTAAAATTAATAAAGATGATAACAAAAAAGCATGACTATCTTTTTGTATTCTTCTAATAAAAAATGTACCTAATAAACCTGTAAAATAAATTAGAGGAAACACTAATAAATAAGGTTTATTCATAAAATTATCTAATGAATTTGGATTTACAATTTGCCATACAACTATAGAAAATATTGTAAGTAGAGTCAATAAAATGTTCAACTTAAAAATAACACTTTTAAGTTTATTATTTATAGATGCATTTGTTTTTAAAATAATCCAATTGGCTCCGTGAATTGCCAAAGTAACTACAGAAATTAAGCCTATAATAATGGTAAACCAATCTATTATTCCTGGGTTTTCGCTCAAAGGACTAAAACTACTATCCCATAATGGTAAGAAAAAATAATGAGGTTCGTGCGCAGAAACTCCCGTTTTTACAATACCTAAATTTACACCTCGAACAATATTACCCAAAGCAATACCAAAAAACAAGGCTAATAATAAACTAGAAACACCAAAAGATTTATCCCAAATATCTTTCCACATTTGATATTTAAATTGTCCTCTAAATTCTAAACCAATAGCTCTAAAAATAATTAACCACAAAACGATTATTAAAGGCAAATAAAAACCACTAAATACGGAAGCATAAAAAGTTGGAAAAGCCATAAAAAGCATTCCTCCTGCAGCAACTAACCAAACTTCATTAGAATCCCAAAATAAACCTGCCGATTTTGTAATTACTTCTTTGTCTTTTTCTTTCTTCGCAAAAAATAAATGAATGATTCCTGCACCAAAATCATAACCATCCAAAATAAAAAACATTACTAAAACAATTGCGATTGCAATAAACCAAAATATTTCCATAATTTAATGTGTTTTAGGTTTTGGGCCTTCGTTAATTGTTTTGCCTACCAAAACTAAAAATAATAAGCCTAATAACATATATAAAGCTACAAAACCAAGTAAAGTAAACAGTGTATTTCCAGAAGAAACTGTTGGTGATATTCCATCGCTTGTTTTTAATAATCCGTAAACTAAATACGGTTGTCTTCCTAATTCAGCAACATACCAACCTGTTATATTTGCTATGTAAGGAAAAGGTACTAAAAACATTATTAACCAAAGTAATGGTTTTAAATTGTATAATTTTCTTCGCCATAAAAAGAAAAGTGCCAAAAACATTACACCAATAAAGATTGTTCCTAAACCAACCATAATATGATAAGAATAATATAAAGCTGGAATATTATCTGGTAATTCTTCTTCTTTAAATTGATCCATTCCTGGTATTTGTTTATGCCAATCTTGATAGGTTAAAAAACTTAATATGTTTGGAACTGCAATTTTATTATCTAACTTCTTATCAACCATATTTGGCTGACCAATTAAAACAATTTCTGCGCCTGCATTTTCTGTTTCAAAAATTCCTTCCATAGCCGCAAATGCTGCTGGTTGGTATTTTGCAACATTTTTAGCATTCCAATCTCCTGTTGGAAAAGCTACTAAAAGACTGGAAACTAATCCAAAAATTACTCCTATTTTTAAAAATAGTTTTCCATATTCCACTTGTTTATTTCTTAAAACATAAAAAGCACCAATTGCTGCTACAACAAAAGAAGATGTTACAACAGATGCCATTTGATTGTGTAAAAAAGCAGGCAATAACCAAGGGTTAGAAAATAATGCTCCAAAATTATTGAGCACAAATTTTCCGTTTTCTAAAATTTCATAACCAACAGGATGTTGCATCCAAGCATTGGTAGCTAAAATAAACCAACCACTTGCCCAAGAACCTAAAAACACTAAAAAACCAGTTAGGAAGTGTAATTTTTGACCCATTAATTTTTCACCAAAAATAAAAAGTGCTAAAAATGACGATTCTAAAAAGAAAGAAAACATACCTTCCATAGCTAAAGTTTGCCCAATAATACCACCTGTTAATTCCGAAAACTTTGCCCAATTGGTACCAAATTGAAATTCCATTGGAATACCTGTAACAACACCCATTGTAAAATTGATTGCAAAAATTTTCATTAAAAATTTTGCAGCATTGTTATATTTTTCAACATTGCTTCTTAAATATTTCCACTTTAAAAAAACAATTATTAAAGATAAACCCATTGTTAATTGTGGGAATATATAATGAAAAGTGATAGTAAATGCGAATTGCAATCTATCGTAAAAGATCATGTCTTCCATAAGTTCTTTTTAGACTATAAAAATAAGGAATGTATAAGAAATAGCGTGTAACATTTATTACAAAATAACTGCAATAATTACATGAAAAATTAAGGTATAAATAGAATTTAAAAAATTAAACTTTTTAAAATTTCTCTATTTTCACAAACATTTCCATTCCTTGTCTATTAGGATAAGAATTGTAACAAGGTTCCATAGAAATCGAATTAAAATAAGGCTCGAAATAAGTTAAATATTCGGCTTTATTTCCTCCAAAAGGTGGATGATCTTCATTTAAAACAGCGTCGAACATTAGCCCAACTAATTTTCCTTTTTCTTTTACGATTGATGCCATTTTAGCAGCGTATTTTGGTCTTAAATCTGGGTTAATAGCACAGAAAAAAGTTTGTTCAATTACTAAATCGAACGTTTTTTCAATTTCGAAAAAATTAGCATGTATTAATTGAGCTTCTGGAAAATTAGGTATTCTTTTTTTAATATTTTCAAGTGGTGATTTTGCTATATCTACCACATAAACATTTTTAAACCCTTTATTGAATAAATATTCTGCTTCGTAAGAATTACCTCCACCAGGAATTAAGATTTTAATTTCTTTGTTTTCTAATTGATCGAAATATGCTTTTAACGGTGGAGAAACTTCACCTAAATCCCAACCTATTTTATCTGTTTTATATTTATTACTCCAAAAATCTTCTGATAAATTCATTTTACTAAATTATATATTTTTTTCATAAAAAAGCACTTGAAATAGCTTTTCAAGTGCTTAACTAATTGAACTAATAAAACTAACTAAAATTATTAATTACAGCAACTAAATCTGTTTTTTGTACCATTCCAGATTGTCGCCAAACTTGCTTCCCTGCCTTATATAAAACTAATGTTGGTACACCTTTAACTTGGTATTTTGCTGCTAAACTTTGGTTTTTATCTACATCTATTTTTATAATAGATATTTTGTCTTTAAACTCGTCTTTTACTTGTTTTAAAACAGGACTCATCATTTTGCAAGGCCCACACCATTCTGCAAAAAAATCTACTAAAACCGGTTTTTCTTGATTAATTATTTCTGAAAATTTACTCATGCCTGAAAAAATTATTTACTAAAGGAAACGTTCCAAATTCCTCTTATTTCGTTAATATCATATCCAAAAGCTTTATCATTTGGATACAATTCTTTAATTTTAGAAAACGTATTTTCTGTGATTTGTGTTTTTGGTGTTCCATGACATTGCAAACACATTCCGTTTGTTTTTATAGGATAATATACATTTACAATCTCTGAAGATTCTACAACAATAGGTTTAGATTCCTTATCATTTAAAAAATCATTTTTAAAAATTTTAATGTATTTTAATTCTTCTTTATTCGCCTTATTATTACTATTTCTCGGTTTATCTGAAACTCTTATAATTTTTGCATTATGGTGAACAGACATACTGTCTGTTAAGGGAAATGCCTTTACGTTACAAAATTCTAAAGCAGCAATTGTACCTTCTTTTTGTATTTTTCCCATTAAGTTTTTACCTAAAACTTGTTTGGTAGTTAGAGCATACTTAAGACCTCTTTCTGCATAAGGCAAATTTGTAAAATTAGATTGCCCCGTTTTAGTTGAAGGATGTTTTCCTTTACCATTACCTTTACCCATTCCCTTTTCTTCATTGTAATGAGACTCAAACCACTTTGGTTTTTCAATTTCATTGTCAAAAAGGTATTCAGAAATTTGTTTTATAGTTTCTGTAGAAAAATGTTGTTTTGGCATTACTCCAAATCGTTTTACAGCACCTTTCATTTTAGAATTTTCAATAGTTGGATTTTTAATCCAATTTTGCATTGAAGCTATAAATTGTTCTTTTGTAGTATTTTTTGAAATATAATGCTTCTTAATAGCAATCATTGGTGGACCAATTCTATCAGCTTGGTTTGTTGTTGGGTTATGACAAACATAGCAATTGTTCTCCATCAGTTTTTTACCAGGATGAATCTGTTGTACCTCCTTTTTAGAAGAATAAGATGGTCTATCGTTTTTCTTACATCCAAAAAAAACTAAAACTGATAATATAAAAATGTAGTGTTTCATCTTTTTCTTTCAAAAATAAAAAAGATTAATGTTCTTTTTGGTAACTTAAGTTACAGTTCTAGAACATGTATACTGTTTCTAAACAATTTAATTTTACGCTCGTTTTCTAACTTTTTAAGTAATCTAGAAACAACTACTCTTGAGGTATGTAAATCTTCAGAAATTTCTTTGTGTGTTACAGTAAGATGGTCATTTTGGTTAACCATTGCTTTATCTTTAAGGTATTTAAAAATACGTTCGTCCATTTTAAGGAAAGCAATTGTGTCTACAGCAGTTAAAAGTTCTTCTACTCTATTATGGTAGCTTTGTAGAATAAAAGATTGCCAAGAAGTGTATTTGCTTAACCAAGCTGTCATCTTCTCTTTAGGCAACATTATTAATTCTACATCTGTCTCTGCAATAGCTCTAATTTTGCTTTTAGTTTGGCCCATACAGCAAGACAAAGTCATGGCACAAGTATCTCCTTTTTCTAAATAATAAAGTACTAATTCTTCTCCATTTTCATCTTCTCGAAGAATTTTAATAGCTCCTGATAAAAGTAAAGGCATCGATTTTATAAAATCGTCAATTTCAATGATAATAGTTTCCGCAGAAAACGTTTTTGGAATACCAATTACTTCTATTTCTTTAATTAATTCTTCTTGAAAAAGATACCCGAAATTAGTTTGTAATCTGTTTGTCATTATTATAATAATTTAATTATAAATATAACAAAACTGTATTTAATAATAAAGTTTATTATAAGTAAGAAAGCCCGAGATAAACTCAGGAACTTTTTTAAATAAGTTCAAAATTATTCCGCTTTTTTCTTGTCGGTTGCCATTAATAAATAAACAGCTACAACCAAACCAATTACAACTAAAGCAAAAATGCCAATCATAATTGTTCCATTTACCCAAGAAACTAAGGGTATGTTTAGATAATTCATAATCTTATAATTTAAGAAATCAAAATTATAAAGAAAATAAAGATTAAATTATGATAAAAATCAGTTTTTAGAAATCTACATTTAAAATATCTCCACTTAATTGTAGCAATTGTAATTCAATTAATTTAGCATCGAACTTTGCATTATTAAATGCTGTTTTAGAATTGATTAAATTAATTTGTGCTTGTCTAAACTCTATAGAAGTTACTTGACCTAACTTATAACGTTCTTGAGTTCTATCGAAATTATTTTGCGTGGTTTGCACGTTTTTTTCTTGTGCTTTCAAAATAAATAATTGGTTGTTATAATTCTCCCAAGTATTTTTTAGGTTATTTTCTATAGTAACTTTTTGTTGTTCTAACAAAATTTGCTGATTCTCTAAAGCTATTTTGGCATTGGCAACTCTTGTTTTTGTGCTTCCACCATCGAACAAATTCCAAGATAAACTTAAACCTGCATTTAAACCATTTGAAGTAGATCCTGCTAAAAACGAAGTTGCTGGGTTTTCACTTTTATTCCATCCATAAGAAGTATTTAAACCCAAAGTTGGTAAATAGTTAGCCTTGTTTATTTTGATGTTAAACTCGCTAATAGCAATGTTTTTTTGGTTCTGTTTTAAAGTTGTATTATTTGCAATAGTCTTTTGTTGAAGTTCGCTAAAATTCATCATTTCAATAAAATCTACATCTGTTTCTACCACATAATTTACTTCTTTTTCTACACCTAAAACAATATTTAATCCACGTTTTGCATTGCTTAATTGCTGGTTGGCGTTTATTAGAGTTATGCTATCATTATTAACATCTACCTCTGCATTTAGCAACTCTAATCTGGTAGATTGCCCATATTCATATTGATATTTAGCACGCTCTAATCTACTTTTAGAAATAGTTAATGCCTCTTTTAAATTTGATGTATTTTCAGATAACCTTGCAATTTGAAAATAGGTTGTAAACAACTGTAAATAGGTGTTTTCAATAGTTTCTTTTGCTTGTAACTCTGTTAAATTATAGGTTTCTTTTAATTGCTGATAATTGTATTTTCTACCTAAACCATCGAAAATAGTATAGTTTACATTTAAAGATGCATTATACGATTTTGTAACAGCACCATCTACACTTGTAGATGTTCCATCTTGGCGATTAATTGTTTGGTTATCTCTCCTATAATTTACGCCAGAAGAAATTGAAGCTGTTGGCAAAAAACCAGTATTATAAATACTTGTGTTATTTTTAGAAACTTCTATATTATTGTTTGCAATTTTAATTCCGAAGTTATTTTCTAACGTAATTGCTAATGCTTCTTTCTTTGTTAAAATTTCTTGTGAAAAACTATTTAAAGTTGCTAAACAAAGAAGAAATAGTATTGCTTTTTTATTCATTTTCATCTTTTTTATAGTTAGACTCTAAACTTTCGTAATTTTCTTTATTAGATTCGATTTCTGTAGTACTTCCATCATCGTAATTTGCTTCTATAATAGCTCTTTCTACTTCTTCTTTTGTAATATCTCTATCTGTTTTAAGCCATTTAATTTTCACTTTTAAAGTGTTGGAAGCAGATAACATCATTGGTAACATTATCAACGTTAAAATAGTGGCAATTGCAATACCATAAGCAATTGAAATTGCCATCGGAATTAAAAATTGTGCTTGTCTACTTTTTTCGAAAATTAATGGCGCTAAACCTGCAATTGTAGTTAATGTAGTTAAGAAAATTGCTCTAAAACGAGATTGACCAGCTTTTATTAAAGCATCTTCAAATTTTAAACCATCTTTTAAATTACTGTTGAATTTCCCTATTAAAACCAAACCATCATTTACCATAATTCCTATGAGGGCAATAATTCCTAAAAAGGATAAAATTCCGATGGAGAAATTATGAATGTAATGGCCCCAAATAACACCAATCATACTAAAAGGTATCATTATTATTAATAAAATTGGCTGACTATAAGAACGGAATGTGAATGCAATTACAATATAAATCAGCATTAAAATAATTGGCGCAACTAAATTTACAGAGTCTGTCGTTTTTTTAGCTTCTCTATTTTGGCCTTCATATAAAGGGGAAACTGTTGGATATTTAGACAAGATTTCTGGCATAATATTATTTTTAATATTATCTAAAATCTCGGTTTCACTCGTTTCTAAATCTTTTAAATCTGCAGAAATTTGAATTTCACGCTTTCCTTCTAAATGGTTTATTGCAATATCTCCTCTTTCTATTGTATAGGTTGCAATTTCAGAAAATGGAACTCTTGTGCCTGTTGGCGTAATAATTCGCATATCGTCTAAATCGTTAATAGAAGATCTGTCTTTTTTGTCGTAACGAACCCAAACTTTAATTTCGTCTTGTCCACGCTGAAAACGTTGTGCCTGAAAACCAAAGAAACCATATCTAATTTGCGCCATAATACTTTGCAAATTCAACCCTAATAAATACGCATTGTCTTTTAAAGATATTTTTATTTCTTTAATTCCTGCAGGATCGTTATCGGTAACATCTTTTAATAAAGGATTGTTTTCCAAGGTTTCTTTTAGCTCGTCTTTTACTGCTTTTAATTCTGTAATATTATTTCCTAATAAAGAAACTGCAACAGGACTTCCACCAAAATTACCTCCAGAACCAAAAACCAAACTTTCTACTCCATATACTTTTCCAACTAATTTCTGAATTGCATTTGTAATTTCCGGTGAAGAAAAATCTCGCGTTTCTCCTGGTAAAAGATTTACATCTAAAGTTGCATTTGCACTTCCTGGACCCACTCTTTTAATTACGTTTTCTACAACATCTTCGTCTCCACTTTGCTTTTCTGAATATTCTTTATTTACAATCCATACTTTTTCTTCAATTAAAGAAATTACAGAATCTGTAATTCTTTCATTGGTTCCTTGTGGCATATTTAGTGAAATCTGAATTCGATCACTGGCAACTCTTGGAAAAAATGAACTTTTAATAATACCACCTTGTAACGCAGAAAAACTGATTAATAAGGTTGCTATAAAAAGACAGAAAACGAAAATTTTATTATTTAAAGAGAATTTTAAAAACGGAACGTAATAATTGTCCCTAAATTTACCTAAATACTTGTCTGCACCTCTATTTATTTTAGTAAAAAAAGCATCGAATTTATTGGTCTTTTTATCTTCGCCATTTTCTAACTTTTTTCTATCTAAAGCTTTAGAATGCGCAATGTGTGCTGGCAAAATAATTAAGGCTTCTACTAAAGAAACAGATAATGTTAAGAGTACAATTGTTGAAACTTCACCAAAAAAACTTCCTATTCTACCATCCACAAAAAAGAAGGTAGAAAAAGCAATAATTGTAGTTAAAATTGCAGATACAATTGGCGGAATTACTTCCATGGTTCCATCTATGGCAGCTTGCACTTTTGTTTTGCCTAAATCGTAATAATGATGATAAATGTTTTCTCCAATAACAATTCCATCATCTACCAAAATACCAATTACGATAATCATTCCGAATAATGATAAAACATTAATCGTAACATCAAATTGAGCCGCAAAAATAAACATCCCTAAAAATGCAACTGGCAAACCAAAAGCTACCCAAATCGCTAAACGAACGTTTAAGAAAAGTGCTAAAAAGAAAAGTACTAACAGGATTCCTACAACACCATTTTCTATTAATAATTTTGTTCTTCCATTTAAAGTAATACTTCTATCACTTGTAACACTTAACTGGACATTTTGCTGTTGTTGGTTATATTTATGAATGTATTCTTTAATATTATCTGCAGAAGTAATTAAATCTTCATTATTGGTATTACTAACTGTAATATCGATGGCTAAATTTCCATTATAATATAATCTATCAGGATTTTCGGACCATGTATCTCTTAGTTCCGCTATGTCTTTTAGACGAATTATATTTCCATTTGTTTCTGTTCTAACAATTAAATTCTGAAGTTCAATTCCGTAATAAGAGCGATTGCTGGCGCGAATTAAATAATCTTCGTCCGTTGTTTTAATATTACCTCCAGTAATTAAAATATTCGAATTTCTAACTGCATTTGCTACTTCTGTAAAAGATAAATTATAAGCTCTTAAATCGTTTTCACGAACTGCAATTTCTATTTCTTCTTCTGGAAAACCAGAAATTTGTACTTGAGATATTCCTTCTATACCACGAATATCATTTTCTACATTTCTTGCGTATTGTTTTAACGATTTTAAAGAAACATTATCTCCACTAATTGTAAAACTAATCGTTGGTCTTATACTTTCTACCTTTGCAATAACTGGTGGTTCCATTCCTGAAGGAAAAGACGGTACTCTATCCACTGCATTTTTAACATCCGATAAAACAATATCTATATTTTTTCCTTTTTCTAATTCTACATTTACGCTAGCAGAATTTTCTTTAGAAACTGAAGTAACTCTTTCTACACCAACAATTCCTTTTAAATTATCTTCAATTTTAAGTACAACTCCTTCTTCCATTTCTGCAGGAGAAGCTCCAGGATACGCTAAAGAAATTCTAATTAATTGTGAATCTACCAATGGGAAAAAGGAAGATTTCATACTTAAAGCTCCAATGGCTCCAAAGACGAAAAATGCAAAAACAATTACGTTAACTGCAACATGGTATTTTATAAAATAGGTAATTATCTTTTTCATCTAATTACTTATTTTTATTAATTTTCACAATCATTCCATCAAAAGCTCCTGGTAAGGTTTGTGTTAAAATTTTATCGTTATTATTCAACCCTTTTATCACCACATTTTCTGCTCCAAAATAAACTGGGTTTACATTTACCAACGTTAAAATACTATCGTTTTTAACTGTATAAACTGCTGCATTATCAACCAATAATTTTCTTGAAATTTCTATAGCTTCGCTTTCTGATTTTGCCACTAAATCTGCTTCTAAAAACATACCTTCTTTTAGATCTGGATGTTTTACATCGATAAAAGCTTTAATGGTTTGCGAAACTTGATCTACTCTACCATTTACACGAACTACTTTTCCAGTATATTTTTTAGATTTTTCTAAATTAGACAATGCTACTGTGTTACCCACTTTTAGCAAATCTGCAAATTCTGCATTAACAGAAACTTCCATTTCATAAATACTTGGGTCTATAAACTCACCTAATTTTTGTCCAACTCTAACCAACGTTCCAGGACTTACCAAAGCTTCTGTTAAAATTCCAGAAAAAGGAGCTCTAATTCGATGTTTAGAATTTCTAACTTCTAAATTTTTAACATTGTAATATGCTGTTAAAATTCCTCTTCCAGAAATAAAATATTTCTCTTTATCTGTTGAAAATTTAGGTAATTTTGGAGTTGATTTATTAATATCGAAACCTTTTAAATAGTTTTCCCATTTACTAAATTCACCTGGATAATCTAAACGTATATCTGGCATAATAGAAGTTAACAAATTGTATAAACTACTTTTTTGAGATTGCAGACTTGCGTAAAATTCATCGCTATTTATACTTAATAAAGTTTCTCCTCTATAGTATTTTGTTCCGGCTTTAAATGCTTTATTAGAAGGCTTAAAGATTCCTTGTACTTCAGAAAAAATATCTATTTTACTTTTAGCAGTTAAGTTTCCACTCGCAGCTAGAATAATAGGAATTTCTTTATTTTCTACTTCTTTAACAAAAACAGTTTTTATCTGTTTTTTAAACTTCGGTTTCGGTTTTTGGTTTTTTTCTACAATGTAGTTACCTACTAAAACAGCAGCAACAATAGCTAAAACCCCAAGAATAGCTAAAATTATTTTTCTCATGTTTGTTAGTTAAATGTGTTCTGCTGTTGAGCAGAAATTAGTTTGTATTTTTTTAAATATTTTTATTATTTGTTGTTTTTCTTCTACAGTTATATCTTGCTCCATTGTAGATATTATATTTTGAATAACCGGCTTGGTGTTTTCAAAAACCTCTTTTCCGAATTCCGTTAAGTACACATTTTTAATTCGCTTATCTTCTTTGCTTTGTTTTCTAAAAATATACTTTTTACCTTCCATTTTAGTAAGCAAACGCGTTAATGAAGACTTATTTCTTAACGTTAAAAAAGCCAATTCGTTTTGATTTAAACCGTCTTGATCATTTAATTTTTTAAGAACTATCATTTGTTCTTTTGTAAGATCTAGATTGTTTAATTTAAACGATTCCTGAATAAAATAATCTACTATTTTACCAGTTCTACCCAACCAAGGCCCAATAGAATTTTCAAAATCGATATGTACTTGCTTTTCTTTCACTTTTGCAAAAATAGACAAAGTCATTAATTAGTTGCAGGTGCAACTAATTAATGTTTTGTTAAAAAAATATTAATAACAGTCTGTTAAAATTTGCCCTTTATTTTTGAATGTTTCAAAAGCAGGTAGATTATTTCTAAAGCAAATTTTTTCTAGAAGCTCAAAAACACCATTACGCATAGTTATAGATCCGCATAACATAATAGTTCCTCCAGTTGAAAGTGTTTTTACGATATTTTTTTCATCTCTTGTAATAATGTCTTGAACATAGTTATAAGGACTTTCTTCTTTTGAAAAAGCCACATCATAGGTTTGTAGTGTCTTTTTTTGTAACGCTTCTAAAATTTGAGATTTGTATAATTCTTCCGAAATTTTAGTTCGAGTTCCCCAATACAAAGTTTTAGGAGTGTTCTTTTTTTGATGAATCATGCCTAAAAATGGGGCAATTCCTGTTCCGTTGGCTATTAAAATAACCTGTTTGCTTTTTTTAGGAAGATGAAATTGTTTATTTTTTTGAATGGTTCCTTTTAGTTCTTGATTAGGTTTTAAGCCATTTAGAAAATTAGAACAAATACCTAGAGAATGTTTTTTTATACTCAATAATAAATCTCCATTACTGTTTTTACCAATAGAATATAAACGTTCTGAAGTTTCATTTGGAGGCGTAATTCCTAACAAATCTCCGGGTACAAATTTTATTCTTTTTTTTGATCCCAAGGTTAGTTTAAATGTTTCAGCATATTCATCAATAACATTTTGTTTTTCAACTACTTTAAAAATTGTCTCTTTAGGTTTTATAAAAGACAATTCTTTTGGAATTTCTAAATTTAAATTTAAGCTAGTATTCCATTCTAAAACCCAATTTCTAAACGCATTATAATTCTGGTTATGAATTAATAACGGATTTTCTTGAGGAACAATAATCTGTTTATTTAAAACAACTTGTCTTTGAACGCTTTTAGCAAATTCACAAAATTTTGAATACGAAAAAGATCCTAACCCAATTACATTACAAGTAAAGGGTTTTATAATTTTGATTTGCTGGAGTTTGGTTAAAAATAAATTTGCATTGCTTGGTGGCTCTCCATCGCCGTAAGTAGAAGTAATAATAACTAATTGTTCAATTGCAGGATAACTTTTGTAGTTGTTTAAATCATCTAAAAACACTTTTTTACCTGCTTTTAATAAAGACTGCTGTAAAGTTTTTCCTAATCTTTTTGTGCCTCCATTTTCTGACCCTATTAGAATTACAAAATTAGCTTGGTTAGCGTTGTATTTATTTTTTGTTTTAGAACGCATACGTTTAAACGCAATTATACTTCCAGAATACATAAAGTATAAAACTGAAAGCGAACTAATAAATAATACTAAAGACCAAATTATACTTCCTGATCCTGTGTGCAGATTAAAACTTAATACACTTAATATTTTTGTAATAGGATAATATGTTGTTTTTACAATTTCTCCTGTTTTTTGATGAATTTCTAGTTCTCGATCTTGTAAGCTTAAAATAAAAAAATCTTCTTCATCTGTAGAAAAAGGAAATTCTATTTTTTTTACTTCTTTTAAAGTTATCGTTTTAAAAATAGGGAATTTAGAAAAAGTAATATTTAGTTTAAAAACCGATTCTTGTTGCGTAACTATAGCTTTAGTTTTTGGCAATAACGAAAACCGTTCCATTGACAAATACGTTCCTGATAACGCCAAAATAATAATAGGAATTAAGAACAATCTTCCTAAAGCAACGTGGTTATATTGTATTGATTTATCGTTTATAATTTTTAAGAAAAATTTTAAAAAACCTCCTTGTCTTTTAATCGCTAATAATAAACCTGTAATGGCTATTAAAAATAATAAAAAACAGCTAATGCCAACAAAAACCCTTCCTGGAGTTTTTAAAAATAAGGAACGATGAAAATTAGTTAAGAACTCAAAAAAAGCACCTTTTCTTGGAATATCGGCTATTTTATCTCCATTAAAAGGATTAATGTAAAATTGCCCATCAATAGCTTCTTCTAAACTAAAAAGACTTGCCTTTACAAAATAATTCTTATCTACTTCAATATCTAAAACCTCGTTATACTTGTTTTTTAAAGTATCTATTAATTGTGCCACAGAAACATCTTCAGCGTTTTCAATATAGTGAGGTTGTAACTTTTCTTGAATAGGTTCAAAAGCCAAAAAAGACCCAGTAATTGAAGCTAAAAGTAAAAATAAGAAAGAAGATACAGTCAGGTAAAAATGACTGTATCTCCATATTTTGTTAAGCATATTATTTAATTAGTTTGGTATAATTCTAACGTAACGAATATATCCTGTGCCTTCAAATTTGTTTTTTAAGTTTTCACTTTCTAACAAAATTTCTAAATCTTTTTCAAAATAATCTTGATGTTCTACAGCCGTTTCAAATCTTAATTTATTTCCTGCTGTTAAATAAGATTCATCTAACTGAATAGTAAAAATAGCACGTTCTCCTCCAGCAATAGTGGCTCCTGAAATTGCATCTACTTGGGTATCTTTTGCGGTTTCAAAAAAAGACCACCATGTTGGTATATCTGGATACCACTTTTCATCATCGCCTAAAATATGTAGCGTTTTTATATAATTATTGTCTTTATCAACTATTGATGCCACAACATAAGCGCCTTCTCCTTCATAGTTTTTTAACTGAACCATACATTTGTATTTCGATGTAAGTTCGATGTTTTTTATGGTTGTAAAAGCCATAAATGACAAACAAAATATTCCAAGAACGAATTTATAAAGTTTCATATAAATATAATTTAAGATTGTTTTAAAAATGTAATATCACTTTTGCTTAACAGTTCGTTTTCTTTAGCTAAATCAAAAGCACTTTCGTTAAAATCGGTAAGTATTTTTTTATCTGCGCCTTTGCTTATTAAAAGTTGTAACAATTTTACATCTTTAGCTTTCATTGCCGCTAAATGTAATGGTGTTAATCCATCGTTATTTTTTTGATTAATATCTGCGCCCAATTCTAAAGCTTTTTTTATTATTTTATTTTCGCCTTTTGCAATTGCAATGTGTAGTAAATTTTCGTTTTTTGAAGCATTTTTAAATGAAACATTTGCAGTTGCTAAAGTCTTTTCAAAAGCAGTAAATGTTTTGCTATTTCTTCTACTAAAAGCATTAAATAAATGATAATATAAGTTGTTTCCTTCAGCATCAACAGTATTCACATTTGCTCCATTTTGTTTTAAAAAATTAAAAGCCTCTATATTCATACTTTTTGTTGCATAAATTATAGCAGAAAAACCTTCTTTGTTTTGTTGATTGATGTTTTTAGATAATGGTGCTAATTTTTCTAAAACTAAAAGATTATTTCCTTTTGCAGCATTTAAAAAAGGAGTATTTCCTTCTTTATTTTGTTGATGAATGTTAACTCCTTTTTTTATAAAAAAGTCAACAATATTAACATCTTTAGTATTTAATGCAATATTATGTAAAGCATTTTCAGAGTTGTTATTTGTTAATATCATATTCAAACCTAAAGAATCAAAATATTGGTAAACCTTAAGTGGGTTACTACTTCGTCTTCCTCCATGACTTGCAAAAAGCACGATATTTTCTCCATCAGTATTCACTTTTTTATAGTCAAAACCTTTAGCGATGTATTTTTTTATTAAATCGATATTTCCACCTTTAGCAGCATAAAACAAAAGATTGTTTTCTTTTTTATCTGTTGCTTTAATATCTAATCCTTTTTTCTGAAAATACTCAATAACTTTTCCGTCATTACTATGTGGTGCTATTAATAAAATTGCATTTGCTCCTGCTCGATTCGTTTCTTTTAAATCGACACCATTTGCAATCATTAAATCGTAAATATCTGTATTTTCATGACCTGCATTTACCGTAAACGTAAACCAATTAAAACCATGGCTACCTACTACTTTTGTATCAGCACCTTTACTTAATAATAGTTTCATGGTTTCTATATTGCCAGCGGAACCTGCCCACATTAAATAACTTCTACCATCATGAGTCGATTTATTAATATTGTTACCTGATAAAGACAATAAATACTCAATTGTTGCTAAAGGAGCATTTGCCATAATAGCATAACAAAGAGCATCAAAAGCTGCTTGATTTAGTTTTACAGGATCATTACCTTCTTTTATTTTTTGCTTTATGGTTGCAACATCTGGTTGCGTTTTCCAAAAATCTCTGTTATGAAATTCGTTGGTGTTTTGCTGTCCTTGTCCTCTTTGTGAGAAAACAAAAATTGGAACTATTAACAATAGTAAAATGATTAATTTTTTCATTATAGTTTTTTTAAGAGAACTCCTTTCTTATTAATTTTAGAAAGGAGTTTTAATATGTATTTATTATAGTACTCTAAATTTACCATGCCCCAATAAAGTGACTTCCAGTAGTGTTTACCAATTCTGCACCTTTAGTAACTGTGCTAGTTTCTGTATCTACAACATAAATATTTCCATTTTTACCTACAGGAGCTTGGGTTAAATATATTTCATTTCCATCAACTGCAAAACCTTGATACTGGAATAAGTAAAAATCTGGATCGTAAGGAATTTCCTCAATTTTTACAGCTGTTTTAGCATCTAAATCTACTAAAGCAAAAAATCCTTGAGCGCCTGCTAAACCATCTGCAGAACCTTCATGACGATAAGCTAGCACTGCTTTTCCGTTTGCAGCTGGTCTCCAAGCAAGCACATAAGCACCTGTTACACCCAAAGCATCGTCTAAATTAAAATCATAAGAATTATCATATTCATTATTTGCTCCAATTTTTAAGATATGAGAACCTTCTGGATCGCTTTGATTTGCTTGGTAAACACTTCCATTATATTCAAAAGCATTAATACTTCGGTATCCGTTAGTATTACCATGACCAACAGTTGATGTAATTACTGTTGGATTTAATAAAGAAGGATAATCTAAAACAATGGTTTTAGAACCTAAAATTTCATATCCACTATCGCTTTCAACGGTACTTGGATTTACTTTACTTAAACGACCACCAATATATAATTTATCTCCGACAGCATTTAAAGTTGGCATATCAATTCTAGAAAAATAATAACCTGCCGCTTCTTCTTCTGGGCTTAGACGTACAACATGTTCTTGAAATTTATTAATAGAAGAATTTTCTAAATCTAAAGTAACTACACCTATTGTGGCTTTTGTGTATGTATAAACATCATCTGTTGCATCATTTGGTGTTCCATTATCATTAACTTGATGCTCTGTGGACACATATACTGCAGATCCAGTTTTATCTCCATCAAATAATTTTATCCATCTTGGAGCATTACCAACATAAGGAGCAATACTTACCTCAGAACCTATAGGTGTAAATTTTTGTCCTCCTGCTACAGAATATTTAGTATAATTACCACCAGTATCTCCGGCATAACTAATATTAAAAATTGTACTTCCATCTTCTGAAGCTTGTAGTCTAGCAGTTCTATTAGAAGGTGCTATAAACCCATTTTCAAAAGGATTAATAGAAACTGTAGGGTCTTTGGCATCTTCTCTAGATACAGAATAAATTAATGTTCCTCCATTTCCATCTCCTGGGTTGTCTCCCATTTTGGCTCCAGCTATTGTAATCCATCTTGTTACTTCTGGTTCTGGATTAACTGGATCTTCATTAACATCATTACTACATGCTGTAAATATCCCAAATGATATTATTAGGGCTAATACTCTGTGGTTTAAAAATATTTGTTTCATTTTATTTTAATATTTAGTTAAATTTATTGATTGTGTAATTTAATTTTATGTAAAAAGCTCTTCCAGGTTTTTGTACAGATAAATTGTCAAATACAGGTTTATCGAATATGTTTTTAATATCGAAACTAGCAACAAGTTTCTTGTTTGGAAATGAATAACTAAGACCAAAATCTTGAGCTAGTTGTTGAGGTATTTTAAAAAAATCATTACCAACTGTATTGGATCCTTGAGGTACTAGGTAAGAAAACTCATCTGTAAAATACATAGAGTAGAAAATGTTTAATCTAGATTCTTTTTGAAATAAATTTTTAAAAGAGTATCGTAAACTACCGTTCATTGTATAAAAAGGTGTGTTTGGTACATCTATTTCTACATTATTATTTATAATTTTTAAATCGAAACGAGATATATTAAAATTTAAACCAAAATTTCTGTTATAAGTATAACTTAATTGTGCATCTATACCTTTAGAAGTTCCGCTTCCTTGATTTACGTATACTATTAATTCATCATCAACATTAAAAGAGGTTTCTAGAGGTAAGCCAATTCTATCTTTAATATTTCGAGTAAAAACATTTGTAGAAATAGAAAAATCATGGTTTTTTATATTGAAAGTTCCAAATCTAAAACCTAAATTATAGTTTTTACTTTGTTCTGGATTTATAGTTGGGTTTGCTACAACATTATCTCCATCATTACCAAAAACTTCTGTTTCATCTGGTAAACGCACTGCTTTTTCTGCAGAAGCCAATAAAGTAACTACTGGTGTAATTGCATAAGAAGCTGCAAAACCATAGCCATCTTGGTCTATATTGCTACTTACAACTTCGTCTACAATACTTTTAACTCCGTTAGCGTCCGTTTTTATTTCTGGATCTATACTTGTAGTTTTTTGTTGATAATGTTTTCCAAATACGCTTGTTCTTAATCTATTTTCAAAAGTTGTAAACTCATAGGTTAAAGAGTATATGTTTTTGTAAATATTTCGAGTACCTTTAAAAGTATTTTCTAATACAGAAACTAAAACATCACTATCTTCTCTATCTACACCACTATAAACATGGTTTGCTAAAATTTTATGCTGCTTGTTAACAGCATAAGAAAGCCCTGTTCTTATAGACGCTACATTTCTTTTAATTTTTGCTAACGTTGGTCCTCCTTCTTGTTGGGAACCCCAAGTATAATCGTATTCATCACCTTTATAATCTATAGCTCTTTCTCCAGTCCAACTATAAGCTGCAGCAAGGGTATCATTTACAGCTCGGTTTCTTTTACCATATAAACCGTTTATATTAACATCTAGCCCTTTAGTAAAAAGGTTTTTCTTTTTATAAATTATATTTGCTAATAAGGCATCTGATTTTAAAAATCTGCCTTTGTAGGGTGTTATGGTCATAAAAGCACCATGTTGTACTTCTTTATAATCTTTAGATGCATTTAAGCCAATTAAAAATTGATTTGCCCACTTTACATCTGTGTAACCAGTTTGAAATAATACTCCTGAAGATTTGTAGGCATCATTAAATCTCTTGGCTGTAATTGGTGTTTGTACACCTCCTAAACCAGTATCTACAACACTTCTTCCAGATACTTTATAATCATTATCAGAATAATTATGAAAAATAGCTGATTTTATAGTAAATCCAGATTTTTTTAATCGATACAAACCATTAACATTTGCTTGCGTGGTATTAAATGACCCGTAAGAAATAGATGCATTTAAGTTTGTTTTATCATCATTATTAAGTACAATGTTAATTGCG
Source organism: Polaribacter pectinis (assembly GCF_014352875.1). Classification (NCBI taxonomy): domain Bacteria; kingdom Pseudomonadati; phylum Bacteroidota; class Flavobacteriia; order Flavobacteriales; family Flavobacteriaceae; genus Polaribacter; species Polaribacter pectinis. The sequence continues at coordinate 2,944,524 of NZ_CP060695.1, read as the reverse complement.
CCTCCCAAAGCATCATCAGACAAATGACCAGGAACAACACCTTTATAAATTTCAATGTTCTTAATCATTGATGGAGGAATACTGTTTAAATTGTAAGAAGATCCATACATAGAAATAGGAATACCATCTATAAAAATTCTTACTGCATTGCCAGATAAACCATTTAAACTGTAATTAACATCGGAACCCAAACCACCATTTTGACGAATTTTTACACCAACTGTTGTGTTTAATAATTCGTTAGTTTGTATGTTTCTAGGACTTACATCTTTGGTTTTAATAACATTTACTGCAAAGCCTTGTGTTTCTTTTTTAGTTTTTTCTGTTTTAGTTTTAATACTTACTCCCTTTAAACCCTCTACACTTTCCGTTAATGTAAAATTTATGGTTAGCTTTTTATTGCTGGTATTTTCTAGACTTATTTCTCTAGAACTTGAAATAAAACCCAAATATGATACTTTAACTAAATAGTTTCCATTTGGAATAAATTTAAGAATATATCTACCATCTTCTCCTGTAATTGTAGTTCGTAAATTGTTACCAAGAACTACCGAAGCTCCAAATAATGGGTTTCCAAAGTTATCAACTACATTTCCTGAAACTGTATGTTGACTCTCTTGAGAATATGTTGATAGCGCTATAACAAACGTTAAGAAAAATAATTTTATATCCACTTATTTAGATTTAATAAAAATAACTACATTTGCAAAAATACGTTGTTTAGAATAAGTCTTAATAACGTGAAAGGAAATTATAATAACGTAAAAGGAATAAATGATAATTCGATTTAAAAGTTCAAAATTAGAGAATGAAGAAACCGTTCGGAGCTTTAATAAAGATTTTGAAAAATCTCAATTATCTGAAGAAGAATTTACCAATTTTAAAAAAGGAGTAATTGGCTCGGTTAAGGAAATACATCTAAACAATACCTACATGTTTTTTCAAGATTTTGACAATGAAACAAACGAAAACCAAACATTAGAAATAGTTAATGATCAACCTGTTTTTTTGCTTCAATTTGTTATTAGTGGAAATGTTTCTTTTTCTATTGATGATGAAGCTAGTACGTTGTATACATTAAACCAAAACAAGTATAACTTATTTTATATTCCAGCTTCAAAATGTATATACAAGTACATAAATCATAAAAAAAAGGTTTTAAATATTTTTTTTACGGAAACTTATTTAATAAAAAAAATGGGAGCTTGTTTTGTAATAAATTCAAAAAAATACAAGCAATCAAAAAAAGAAAATCAGATTTATTCCTTTTTTAATAATGGTCTAACAATAAATAGTCAGCTTTTAATTATTGTAAATGAATTTCTTAATTGCACTTTTAATGGTATTACAAAGCAATCTTATTTAGAATCTAAATTAACAGAGTTGGTTTTAATAGCATTGGCAACTAATAATTTAAATCTTATAACCAATAAAATAAGAGAAGAAGATCGAGAAAATCTAATAAAAACAGAACAATATATTCAAGCTAATTTAAAAGAAGAATTAAGTATAGACAAATTATCTATTATGGCTGGTTTTAATACCTCTAAATTTAAAAGTGGTTTTAAAGAAATTTATGGACTACCTGTTTTTAAATATATTACTTCTTTAAGAATTGAAAAAGCAATTCAACTAATTTCTAATCAAAATTACACCATTTCGCAAGCCTCATATGAGGTAGGTTATAAAAACCCTCAACATTTTACAGTTGCTTTTAAAAAGAAAATGGGCTTTTTACCTAGCCAATTAATTAAATAACGAAATCTTGATAAAATATAATTGAAAAAAATGTTCTATAATAATTGCGTTTTCTATTTTTATAAGTAAATATCACTCTGTATGTAAAACTCTTCCTTTAAAGTTAATTACAAAACTTTTTGAATAAAAGGTAATACAGGTATAATTTGTTGATTTTTAAGCAACAATTCCCAAAAGAAATAAACAAAAAAGTAAAATTATAAATTTAGAATCTCTTTTTTAAGAGAATATAAAATAATGCTCTATAGCTTTTAAAGCAACGAAAATTCAGCATTTCATATTTTTTACGCATCTTTATATCTTTAAATAAAGAATTAAGATGTCTTCTAATTTTAGAATTTCTCGTGCTTTTAAAAACGCAAAAAGAATTTGTTTTAATGCAGATTCTAAATTTGTATTTTTTAGCGATTCTCACAGAGGAAACAATGGTTTTGCTGATGATTTTGCGAGAAACAGAAACATGTTTAAACATGCTTTAGAGCATTATTACAACAACGGTTTTACCTATATTGAGTTAGGTGATGGAGACGAATTGTGGGAAAACAGACGTTTCGAACGCATTTTTAGAGCCAATAAGCATATTTATATGTGGCTAAAAAAGTTTCATGAAGAAAACAGATTGCATTTTATCTGGGGAAATCATGATATGAAATATAAAAATCCTGCAACAATCCGTAAGAATTTACACTATTATTACGACTCTGTATCAGACACAAAAAAAGAACTTTTAATTGGTGCTTCTTTTTCTGAAGCCATTTTTTTAGAAGATGAAAACACAGGAAAAGGAATTTTTTTGTTACATGGACATCAAGCAGATTGGTTTAATTATGTGTTTTGGAGATTGAGTAGTTTTTTAGTGAAAGTACTATGGAAACCGCTACAAATATTAGGTTTTTCCGACCCAACTTCTCCTGCACAAAACTTTAAAGAACGCATAAAAGTTGAATACAAATTAGAAAAATGGATTCAAGAAAATAACAATCAAATGATGATTACTGGGCATACACACAGACCACGTTTTCCTGATAAAAATGAAATTCCGTTTTTTAATGATGGAAGCTGTGTGCACCCAAGATCTATTACAGGAATTGAAATTGAAAACAACGAAATTTGCCTCATAAAATGGCACATTATCACAAAAGAAAACGGAACTATGCAAATTATTAGAACTGTTTTAGAAGGTCCAGAAAGTTTAACTCACTATATGCAATAATTTGATTTTTTGTAAAAACACAAATACTGCTTTATTTTATTCTTCCATTGATAAAATTCCTGCTAAAACTTGGGAAATTCTCGGTTGTGAAAACAATATTTATTTTCATCGAGATTTTTTAAAATCTATTGAGAAAAATCATCCAGAAATTACATTTTCTTACATTATTTTGGTGGATGATAATTCAATTCCTATTGCTTTTTCGTCGATTCAAATAGTCGATTTCTTTATGAATTCAATTCAGAATGATTTCGATTTTTTAAAGAATTTAGGAAGAAAACTACGCATTTTAAAAGACAGCAAACCTTTACGATTACTAATTTCTGGAAACACTTTTGTAAGTGGAGAACATGGCGTTTTTATAAAACAGAATCAAGATAAACAAAAAGTGATTTTAGAATTGGCAAAAGCCATTAATCATTTTGTGAGTTCTAACAAAGAATTAAAAAATAAGATTGATGCTTTTCTATTGAAAGACTTTGTAAACGAATCTTTATTTATTACAGATGAATTAAAAACGGTGAGTTACAATCCATTTTCAGTAGAACCAAACATGCTTTTAAATATTGATGAAAATTGGCAAAATTTTGATGATTATTTGGCTTCCATGAAGACCAAGTTTCGTGTAAAAGCGAAAAAAGCATATTCGCAAAGTGCTTCTATTAAAATTGAAGAAATTACTTCAGAAAATATTGATAATAAAGTTATTGAAATGACTGCTTTATATAAGAAAGTAGCAGAAAGTTCTAACTTTAATTTGGGCGATTTTAATTTGGAAACCTATAAAGATTTCAAAGATAAATTCGACGAAAAATATATTTTAAAAGCATTTTATTTGCAAGATAAATTGGTTGGTTTTATGTCTGGAATTATCAATAATAATTCTTTAGACGCACATTTTGTAGGTATTGATTATAGTTTGAATAGAGAGTATGCAATTTACCAAAGAATGTTATATTCTTACATAGAAATTGCCATCAACAAAAACTTAAAAACTATTAATTTTGGAAGAACTGCAAGTGAAATTAAAAGTTCTGTGGGCGCAATTCCGCAAGATTTAACGATGTATCTTCGTCATAAAAAAACCATTACAAACAAAATATTAAAGTTATTTTTGCAGAGAATTCAACCTACACCATTTCAACAGAAATTTCCATTTAAAAAACAGCAATAAATGCAAACGAGTAAAGAATTAGTAGACCTTTTAGATTTAACAGCTTTAGGAGAAAATAATTTTAGCGGAAATAGTTACACCATTGGAAGTCCACATGTTTTTGGAGGCCAAGTTTTGGCACAAGCTGTAAATGCAGCCTACAGAACGATTCCAGAAAACAGATTTATAAATTCTTTGCATTCTTATTTTTTAGAAGCGGGAGATTTAACAGTTCCAATAAATTACCACGTTGCAGAAATGCGAAATGGAGGTAGTTTTTCTACAAGAAGGGTTACTGCAAGCCAAAATGGGAAAACCATATTTATTATGGCAGCTTCGTTCCACATTAAAGAAGATGGTTTTGAACATCAAACAGCAATAGACAAGTCTATAAAACAGCCAGAAGAATTAATGAGTTGGGAAGATATGTTAGTGCAGTTTGGCGATTTTTTACCAAAATCTACAAAAGCTTTTTTAAGTATTAAAAGGCCTATTGAGTTTAAACCTGTAAGAGTTCCAAATCCAATGGAACCTAAAGATTTACCTGCAAATGAAGATGTTTGGTTTCGTTTAAAAGGAGATCATAAAGATTTAGACATTAGAACGAAACAAGAAATTCTAACCTATATTTCTGATTATAATGTACTAAATGCTGCTTTTAACTCTAATGCAAGTGCACACAATTTTGGCAATACACAAACTGCAAGTTTAGATCATTCTATGTGGTTTTTTAGAGAATTCGATTTTAATGATTGGATGCTTTTTTCTGCAGAATCTCCAAACGCATTTGGTGCAAGAGGTTTGGCTAAAGGAAATATTTTTACAAGAGATGGCAAATTAGTTGCCTCTTTTGCACAAGAAGGTTTAATGAGACCGAAAAAGTAGGCAGTCTTCAGTTGGCAGTTTTCAGTCGCAGTAAAAAATAAATAAAATTATGAGTGAAGCTTTAATTTACGTAATTACAACAAACGGTTTATTATTTTTATTAAGTATTATTTTTTGGAAATTTCCCCCAAAAAAAATTAATAGCTTTTATGGGTATAAAACCCCAAAAGCGATGCAAAATCAACAAATTTGGGATTTTGCAAACAGTACTTTTAATAATAGTTTATTAATTTATTCTATGATTTCTTTTATTGCTGGTCTAGTGTTTGCAGCTTTCTTAAATGTAGAATTAACGTGGCAACCAATGGCTTTTGTTTTTTTATCTGTTATTGTAAGTATTGTAAAAACAGAACGTGCTTTATCTGATAATTTTACGGAAGAAGGAAAAAAGAAAAAATAGCTTTTTCATAAGAAGTAATTTATAGCTCTATAAAGGTACTTAAAATGTTAAAAACTAGCCACAAAAGAAATAGATAAGTTTCTACCAGGTGCCGCAACTCCAGAAGCAAACTCTATATAATGTTCATCTAAAAGATTGTCTAATCTTGCTTGTACAGAAAAATTAGTATTTAAAACATAACTTCCATTTACCCCTAAAGTAGCCCAGCTTGGTGAACCATAAAATTTATCTTCATCTGCAGTTGCATTTTCATCTACAATTGGTGTTAAATCGTGGTTATCAATCCCTTCTCTAAAGTTAAAATCTGTAATATCTTTTTTACTGTTAAATCTTACAGCAGCACCTAATTCTAATCTGTCATTTTTATAATTTACTTCAAACTGACCAAATAAAGGTGGAATAGAAGACATAGGTTCTTCTGTATCATAGGTTCTACCTTTAGTAAAAGTAATGAAACCAGTAGTGTTCCAAGTATTAGAAATTTTTCCTGAATAACTTGCTGTATATCCTGTAATAAAAGCATTACCTCTGTTCTGGTTTGCTACTGCGTTACCAAATTCTCCATCGAATTCTACTTGATCACTTCCATTAATTATAAAACTATCTCTAATAATATAATTGTCTAGCAATGTGTAAAAAACAGTAGCTCCTAAACGAAATTTTCTATTGTTAAAATATTTTTTAATTCCTATTTCTGCATTGTAAGCAAATTCTGGTTTTACATCTATATTTGGCACAGTTACATCTCCACTTTTTTCACGAACCCTACCAACATCATCTATATTTGGTGAACGAAAACCAGAAGATATTACACTATTTAGTTGCCAATTTTTATTAGGTCTATACACATAACCAACTGTAGCTGTAACTGCAGAATGGTTTGCACTAATGTCATTATCTGGTAGTTTAATAAATGTTTCGTCTATCCATTTTGCATTTAAGTTTGTATTGGTAAAACGAATTCCAGAGTTTAAAGTAGATTTTTTACTTAAATCTTGCCTATAATCTACATAAACTGCAGAACTTAAATAATTACTTCCTCCATCTGGATAACGAGATTGTACCTTAAAATCATTAGAAAAACCATCGATTTCTCCATTTACAATGTTTAATTCTTTTCCGTAAGAATTAGACTTTACATCATTATAAGCAAACTCAAAGCCATAGGAAAGTGTCCTTTTTTTATCTTCTGTTAATGGCACAGAAAAATCTCCATTAATACTAAAAATATTTACAGTTTCTTCTCTATAAGAACGATCTAAACTTCCAAATTTACGTTGAATTCTACTTTCTTCAAGATTTTGATAAGCAGCAGTAATAGTACCACTTTCTAGCCAATTTTTATTTGGATTTATCAACAATTGAGATGAAAGCAACAATCTGTTTTGTGGACCATAATTCCATTCTGCAAATTTTAGTTCACCATTACTTAACTCTGTTAATCTATCAAACCTAGGAATGTCTGATGTAGTAGAATACTGTAAATTAACTTTTAAATCTGTGCTTTCAGATAAAGGCACAAAGAACTTTTGTAAAATATCAGTTTGACTATAACCTGTATTTCTCTGTAAATTAGGGTTTTCATTTACTGTTGGATTAGGATTGTAATTACCATTTACATTTTCTGAATAAAAAAATACCTTTCCCCAATCATCAAAACCATGATTACGATTTTTTCCAGCTTTTAAATCGCCAAAATTACTGTAAGAAACACTTGTAAAAGAAGCCCAATTTTTAAAACTTAACTCTGCCGAAAAATTCGTTGTAGATTCTTGATTTACCGATGAAAACCTTGAAAAAAGCTGACTTTTAACTTCGTTTTCTTCAGATAATTTAGGCGTTTTTGTGTAATAATGTATAACACCACCCAAAGCATCTGAACCATAAATAACAGATGAAGGTCCAAAAACTACTTCGGTTTTATCTAACATGTTTGGCGCAACAGTTATAGAATTTTGCAAATGCCCTTTTCTATATATGGCGTTGTTCATTCTAACACCATCTACTACTAATAAAACGCGGTTAGACTCCATACCTCGAATTACAGGACTTCCTCCACCAAATTGAGATTTCTGAACCTTAATTCCAGGGATTGCTGCCAATAAATCTGCAGAGGTTTGTGGAGATATTTTTTGAATATCTTTAGCCGAAATAACAGCAATTTGCTCTGCTATTCTATTTGTTTTTGCTTCCTTTTTAAAAACTGATAAAACGACCTCATCTAATTGTTCTGATTGTTTGGTTAAATAAACAGTAAATTTTCTACTTTTTAAGGTTGATTTTTTTACTCTTAAAACGGCATAAGATAGATGAGAAAAAACAATAAATTCATTGTTTTTAAATTCAGAAATATCTACAAAACCCTTATCGTTAGAAGATATATTTATGGTTTGATCATCATTAAAAACAGTAACATTATTAACAGATTTACCTGTTTCTTTGTCTAGAATTTTTACTTCTTGAGCAAAAACTGTACAACTTATAAAAAATACGAATGAAAAGAATATGTACTTCATCAACTAAAAACTGTTTCTAAAATTTGTAACGATTTAGGGTTTCTAAAACCGCCCAAATGTAGTTCAAAATATCTAATAATTATTTGCAATACAACTTGCCTTTCAGATTTACTAAAAGACACTTTTTCTATACCATCAAAATCTATGCCTAACAGCTTTTTAAATTGATAAAAATTTGCTCCAGAAATAACATTTTTTTGTGAAGTTGAATTTGAGAAATTTCCTTCTAATAAATCGAACCCAATTTTATTATTTTCAGACAAATCTGGATAAAATCCTAAAAACCGAGTTAAATTCAATAAAAATAATAAATGAAAATTGGCAATTTTATCATGAACATCTAACCAAATTAAAGCAGTTTCTAAATATTGGAAAAGAGATTTGTTTTTCTCTTCCTCTTGAATAGAGTTTGATAAAACTTCCGATAAAAACAATACTACTGATTGCTTTACAATGTCATTATAAATGGTTTTGTAAGGGTAAGAAACCTGCACCTCTTTTATAGCGTTTAAGTTTCCTTTGCTGTTATGACTAGCTTCAATTTTTAGCTGTGTTAATGGCTGAAAATAAGCTATTTTTAACCCACCTTTTTTAGCTTTAAGAATTCCTCTAATTAAATAAGATTTTAAACCTTCTTCTTGTGTATAGCATTTTACAATTAAGCTAGAATCGCTATATTTTAATGCGCTTAAAACAATTGCTTTTGTGGTTACAATTGCCATTTTTAATTTACTATTGCAATTTTAGTTACACTAGTTTCAGAAGCATCATCATTAGATAATAAAACAATATAAATACCAGAAGCTACTTTATTACCAGCCAAGTTTTTTTTGTTCCAAACAACTTTTCCTCCTTGTAATTCTTGTCCTTCTACAACATTTGTTTCAAAAACTAAATTACCTGCAACATCTAGTATTTTTACATTGGTTCCTTTTGGTAAATGTGTGCCATTTCTACCATCTATAGTAACAATTTCGTGGTTTTTTAAAGCTGGGTTTGGATAAGCGTACACTTCACCCAAAACATCTCCAAAAGGAGCTACTTTACTGTTGTATGCCACTATACCTTTATCGGTAGCAAAATATACTTTCCCAGAAGAATTGTCTACTGTAATTTTAATAATTCTATTAGATGGTAATGGGGAGTTTTGTTTGCTAAAATTAGCTAACGTATTTTGTCCACTAGGATTTGTATAAATAACACCTCCATTATCTGTACCAAACCATTTATTATCTGCACCATCTACAACTATAGAATTAACTGTTTGATCTCCCAAAAGACGGTCTCCAAAACCATCTGAATTTGCATTAATAATAACAGGTGACGCTTCAGGGTTTTGGTCATCAAAAACACCAGAAGCATTACTATATACAACCAAACCAGATTTTGTACCTAACCAAACTCTATTACTTGCATCTACAACTACTGTTCTTACATTTAAATCTGGTAAATTCCCTAAATTAGGAGAGGTAATTAAGGCTTTTTTTCTGTTTCCGTTTTCATTATACGCATACACACCATTACTTCTTGTTCCTATCCAAACACCATTTCCTCTATCTATTGCAACTTCCGTTAAACCAATAGCTACTTGATTTGATGTTAAAGAAGACAAGTCTACACTAGACCACTGTCCGCCAGAAGAAAGTTTTTTTAATTCGCTAGAGACACCAACATTTGTAACCCACAAATTTCCGCGACTATCAAAAGCAGTTCCTGCAACTCTTATTGAAACATGAGATGCTCTGGTATCTATGTCTTCTAAAGGGCTATTGTTTTGATTGTAAAATGTTTTTATGTCATTATTATCTAGAGCCAATAAACCTCCAGTAGAAACACTGTTTAAATTTGTAGTTACACCAAAAGAACTTATAAAAACGTTCTCATCATTATCTGGGTCTATTGATATGTGTGATAAATCTGTAACCGGAAAATTAGGATTGTATTTTACATTTATCCATTCTTCATCATTAAAATGAGAAAAACCTTGTTCCTTTTGGTTAGGTGCATAAGTACTTGTATAACCTCCATAAACTACCCAAAGATTTTTATTTTGAGATGCTATTGAAAAAACATCATTAGACAAAGGTCCTTGTGGATGTATTTCTAAGTAACTTGAAGGTGAACTTATTGATGCAGATAATAAACCAAACTCTTTTGTTGCTAAAAAAACAGTGGTATCTTCAAAAAAAGAATTGTTTAAATTATAGTTGAATTCTGTATTTGTTGAAAATTGAACAACTTCATTTAAAGCTATATTTAAAACTATAGAGTTAGTGTTTAAAGTAACAGATAGATGACTATTAGAAGATTTTATAGAAATAATATTTTGAGAAAAATCTCTTACTTCCGTTAAATTACCACCAATGAAACTAAATAATTTAGTGCCTTCTACTGTATATAATTGATTATTAAACAACGTTATTTGACTAAAATTCCTTCCTGAAAATTGTTGTTGCCAATTATTAAAATCTATTAATAAATTACTTGTAATATCGGCTTTAAAAATTCCGTTTTCTGTAGCCGCATAAATTCTAGAATTGTCAACTATAGTTTGATTGATTTTTATGGAACTAGAATTATTTCCTATAAAATAAGTATCACCAAATTCTAGTTTTTCTATATCATAAACTACAATTGCAAAAGGAGTTGCTAAATATAATTTGTTATTAAATTCAGAAATGTGATTTATGCTTTTTTCTCCAGATTCATTAAAATTTAAAATATCGGAAGAAATAGTAATTGTACCATCATTATCTACCACTTCTACAAGACCATTTTCATAACCTATTACCAATCTTTTAAATGTAGTATTATAATGAATTGAAGTAGTAACCTCTCCAGACAAACCTTGTACAGAAGATAGTTTTTCTATTTCTTCTGTGTTAATATTATACGTAAAAACAGCATTATCTGCCAACGCATAAATTATATTTTCTACTTTTACAAAATCTTTTACGTTGTTGTAAGAATAAAAATCTTCCCAAGAATCACTATAATCTGTTTGGGCAGAAATAGTAAGTACAAAAAGAAAAATGAAGCTTGAAAAAAGTTTTTTCATCATTAAAATTTACACATCAAAGATATTTATTTATTGTTACAATAACGATAAAACACCTTACATTAGTACAAATTTCAAGGATATTTTATGAGCGTAGAAATAGAAAGAAAGTTTTTGGTGAAAAATGATGCTTTTAAGAAAGAAAGTTATCAAAAAAAAATGCTAAAACAAGGATATTTAAATTCTGATAAAAACAGAACTGTAAGAATTAGAATTACAGATGATACAGCTTTTATTACCATTAAAGGCAAGTCTAACAAAGCAGGAACAACCAGATTTGAATGGGAAAAAGAAATTAATAAAACTGAAGCAGAGAAATTACTTTTATTATGCGAACCAACTATTATAGAAAAAACTAGATTCTTAATACAAAAAGGAAAACATGTTTTTGAGGTTGATGAATTTTATAATGATAATAAAGGACTGATAGTTGCAGAGGTAGAACTTACTTCAGAAAATGAAAATTTTGAAAAACCAAAATGGTTAGATAAAGAAGTTACTGGAGATTTAAAATACTATAATTCTAGCTTAAGTAAGCTACCTTTTAAAGATTGGAAATAAAAAAACCTCGAACAAACGTTCGAGGAAATTTAATAAACCTACCCCCTAAATAAGATTTATAATACCTAAAATATTAACATAAGTCAATATAATAAGTTCTACAAAAGTATGTTTTTTTTATGAAACCGTCAAATAATCTGATTTTTTTTGAAATTTCGATAAATAATCTTAAAAATAATTTGCTATAAAAAGTATATCGCTAGAAAATGACTTACACTTCCTAATAGTACAAAAACATGAAAAATTGCATGGTTATAAGGTAGTTTTTTTATGGAATATAAAATGGCTCCTATTGTGTAAAAAATACCTCCCGCAAATAATAAGTTTAAATTATATTCTGGTAAACTGTTAATTAATGGTTTTATTAAAAATACTACTTGCCAACCCATTAACAAATACATTGCTGTAGATAATTTATCAAATCTTCCTGTAAAAAATAATTTTAAAACAATTCCTACGAGAGCAAAAATCCAAACGAAAACAAATAAATACCAACCTAGTTTAGAATCTAAAGCAACCAAGCAAAAAGGAGTGTAACTTCCTGCAATTAAAACATAAATTGCAGCGTGATCAAAAATGTTTAATTTTCTTCTCTTTTTTGGGTTTTTTGCAGCATGATAAAAGGTAGAAGCAGCATAAAGAATAATTAAACTTATCCCGTAAACTATAAAACTTGCAGGTTTCCAAAAACCATTAAAAGAAAAAGATTTAACGATTAAAAAAGGAAAGACAATAATACTAGCAAATAAACCTAAACCATGAGAAATTACATTTAATCGCTCTTCAGATACAGTATATTCATAATTTAATTTCTCGCTCATTTAGATCTATTTGTGTCTTTCATGTATTTTTTATCATTCAATAAAGCAGTATTCATAATATCGAAAGTTTTATCCCTTAAATCTTCCACATTATCTTGTGTTAACTTTTTTGTTGATATAAAATTGTGTTGATGCACTCTAAAAATTCCAGGACCACCTTTTAAAGGATCCCATGAAAAGAAACGTTTACAATCGTAATACACTTGTGGTACAATTGGTATTTGAAACTCAATTGCCAAACTAAAAGCCCCTTTTTTAAAAGGTGCTAAAACTACATCTTCAGTTGGTACTAATCCTTCAGGAAAAATAGCCATACTTACACCATTTTGTAACCTTTTTTTAGCCATTTTAAAAACTCTCTTTCTACTTTCAGGATCGCTTCTATCTACCATAATAACGACTCTTTTATAGAAAAAACCAAAAACCGGAATTTTAACCAACTCCTTTTTTCCAACAAAAACAATGGGATTTTTGCTTAAGGCAATTAATACAAATGGGTCCATTAATGATGCATGATTGGGACAAAACATGTAACTTTTATCTGGTTGAATTGATTGATCTGCTTCAAAATTAATTCTAAAACCCATTCCGTAAACCAACACTTTTGCTAAAATTCTAGCTACTTTCCAAAAATGATGATAATGTTCTTCCTTAAATGTAAACATCAAAAAAATTGGAGAAAGCAATAAAATGGTCAAAAACATTAAAATGTAAAACCATAAACGCCAGAGTAATAAAAAAGGAATTTTTAAATATTTCAAAGAATTAATAAGTGTTAGATTATTTTTTTCTTGATTAGAATGTGAAGGAAAAACAATAATACTTCATCCTTCATAGAAGGCAAATGTAGTAATATTCTTTTGTTTGATTGGTTTTCTGAAACAAAACCTTATTTTTACGGCTTCAGACCGTTTTGGCATTTAACTCATGCCCAAAATATATTAAATATACTATTCATGTCAAGAATTTTAACAGGCGTACAAAGTACTGGAACGCCACATTTAGGAAATTTATTAGGAGCAATTTTGCCTGCTATAGAAATGGCGAATAATCCAGAAAATGAAGCTTTCTTATTTATTGCAGATATGCATTCTTTAACACAGATTAAAGATGGAAATGTTTTAAGAGAAAACACCTATAGTACAGCCGCAACTTGGTTGGCTTGTGGTTTAGACATTAATAAAACTATTTTTTATAGACAGAGTGATATTCCAGAAACTGCAGAATTAACTTGGTATTTAAGTTGTTTTTTTCCATATCAACGTTTAACATTAGCGCATAGTTTTAAAGATAAAGCAGATAGATTGGCAGATGTAAATGCTGGTTTATTTTCATATCCAATGTTAATGGCTGCTGATATTTTATTGTATGATGCAGAAGTTGTACCTGTAGGAAAAGACCAATTACAACATTTAGAGATGACAAGAGATGTTGCCAACAGATTTAATAATATTGTTGGAGAAACTCTCGTTATTCCACAAGCAAAAATACAAGAACACACAAAATTAGTTCCTGGAACTGATGGAGGAAAAATGAGTAAATCTAGAAATAATATTATCAATATTTTTCTTGCTGATAAAAAACTACGTAAGCAAATTATGGCAATAAAAACCGATAGTTTGGCTTTAGAAGAACCTAAAAACCCTGACACAGATAATGTTTTTGCTATCTATAAATTATTGGCTTCAGAAGAACAAATTGCAGAAATGCGAGCTAATTATGAAGGCGGAAACTATGGGTATGGGCATGCAAAACAAGCCCTATATGAACTAATTATTGATAAATTTGCCACTGTCAGAGAACGCTACCATCATTTTATGGAAAATAAGAATGAAATTGATGATGCTTTAGCAATTGGTGCAGAAAAAGCAAAAATTGTTGCAAAAGATGTATTACAAAGAGTAAGAGCAAAAGTGGGTTATTAAGCCTAGTTTTTTAGTATAAAAAAAAACCTCGTTTCTAAATCTAGAAACGAGGTTTTTCTTTTCTTAAGTATAGTTATTTTAAATCCATTGACATAAAATACCTCCCATAATTGCTAAACAGACAATCCAAAATCCGGCATTTATTGCAATATACTTTGTGCTTTTTCTTTCGAACATTCCGTTAATTGCAATAATTGGTAGTGCAAAAATAAACCCAGACATTGTACCATGTAAAGCTCCATGTTTAAATGTTCTAAAACGATCTCCATAATTAGCTATAAAGTCTTGAAAATAGTTAAATGCTTCTCCTGTTTGTTCTTCGAAACCTATTTCTCCTTGTAATGTTTGCATAACCCCCATTTGATGTATAACTAAAAACATTAAAAAGAAAGACATTAAAAAACTAAATACATAACAGAGTATAAATGTTAGCGCCATGTTTTTACCTGCTAAAGATTCTTTTGTGAATCCCATTTCTTTCATCCAGGCATTTCCAAATAATGGACCATACCAGATAAAACCGATAATTAACGGCACTAAAGCCGATACAAAAAAGATGTAAAAATTCATTTCCATGATAAAAAAGTTTATTGGTTGAATACCAAATATAGGAAATAAGTTTTTGACAATAAATTAGTTACAAAAAAAACTCAAAAGAATATCTTTTAAGTTTTTAATGTTTTTTTATTTAAAATAGTATCTATTTAATCTTCATAGATCTACCAATAGCTTCTAATTCAAAAAGAAAAGCTCTCTTATTAACTGATGGTGCATAGGTAAAACCTTCAAAAATTACTAATCTGTTGTTCTTCTTATCAACAACAGTATAATTTACAAACGGTCCTGCCATAAAATCATTTTTTACTTCCCATTTTCCACGTGTTTCAAAAGCATTTTTACCATCTACTTTTGTTTTAAAAGTATGTGGTGTGTATGCTTCTTCTGTAATCATATGCATGGTTTCTGGATCTGATCCAGGAATGTATTTTTTACCTATTCTGTTTCTAACAGAAACAATACTGTCTGCAACTGTAGTTTCATCTTCTAAAGGGACTGAATAAATTAGAATATTATTACTACCTGTTTTTGCAATTCCGCTTGTTAAATGATGACGTAACCAAAGGAATTCTCCTGTGTCTTCTACAGTTCTAAATTTATCATGAATAGTAAATGAAACACCTAAATTTTGAAGTGTTTTAAATTTAGAATCATCTAATTTTGTGTTTTCAAATACACTTTGAGTCATTTTTATATCAGATTCTATAAAGATATCTATGATTTCTTTTTTATGTTTCTGAAACATTTTTACCATGCCTGCATCATCTTTAGCATAAATGTAAACAATGGTTTGTGGTTTTGCATACACATTGTGTTTTACAGAAAAACTCTCTTTATCAGATTCTCCAATTACTAGAATGTTTCTACCAACTTTCATCATACTTCCAAATCCGTTTGGAGCAACTTGAGACACTGATAAAATTGGTTCTGGTTGAGGTAAACCTACCATTAACTCTCCAAATGCATTTCTAATTTCTTTACCAACATCACCAGTCCAGTCGCTAGATTTAGTAACTACCATTACTTTGTTAACTTTGCCAATAGAGGTTCGCATTACAAATTTATCGTTACCAGTACAGGATACTATTAACAATGTAATTACAAAAATTGAAAATATTTTTTTCATGAGTTTAGCTTTTAAATATTTTTAGTTTAGTTATGGTTAACTCTCCAAATATTGTTCCACTTTTAATTTTAAAAACAGAATTAGTACCTACTTTTTCGTTTTTTGGGATTTATTTAGTTGAATTAGGAATTTTCTTTGGGTAAACAGACAGTCTTTGTCCTATTTTTAATCGGCTACTTTTTAAGCTGTTCCAACGTTTTAAATCGCTAACTCTTACACCGTATTTATTAGCAATTTTACCTAAAAAATCTCCGCTTTTTACTTTGTAACGGATACGTTTATCCATTTCAAAATATTTAGGTAACGGTTTTTCTCTTTTAGCATCATCTTCATCTGCTAAAGTATAAATTTCTTTTTCTTTGTCTAAAAATTCTACAATTTTGCTACTTGGCAATCTTACTGCATAATTTTTATCTTTTATAAACGGAATAATCTCTAATTTATAAGATGGATTTAATTCTGCCAATGTTAATTCATCAACATTTATTTTTTCTGAAATTTGATCGAAACTAATAGTTCTTTTTACACGTACAGTATCTGTTTGAAAATCGAAAAATTTAGGAACTTCAGAATAAATTTTTAACTCATCTGAATGTTCAAAAATATACATTGTTGCATAAAATGCTGGGACATAACCAGCTGTTTCTCTGGGTAAATAAGGTCTAATATTCCAATAATTTTTATAACCGCCAGATCGTTTTATTGCTTTTCTAACATTTCCTGGCCCAGAATTATAAGCTGCCAGTGCCAAATCCCAATCTCCAAAAATGGTAAATAATTGACTTAAATATTTACACGCAGCAACTGTTGCTTTTACTGGGTCTTGGCGTTCATCTACATAAGAACTTACTTTTAAATCGAACTGAATTCCTGTTCCGTACATAAACTGCCACAAACCTGTAGCACCAACTCTAGATTTTATTCTTGGTCTTAAGGTAGACTCTACAATAGCTAAATATTTCATTTCCAAAGGAATGTCATATTGATCTAAATATTGCTCGAACATTGGAAAATAGTATTTTGCCCTAGCCATTAAAGCTGGGTAATATTTTCTACGATACAATAAGTAACTATTTATTACTTTTTCTAATCCTGGATTATATGCTAAATTAAAAGGTGTTTTTTTATTTAATGCAGAAAGACGAATTTTTAATAAATCTGTTGTTAAAACTGATGGTACATTTCCTGTAATATCCTTGTCATTAATTACATAAACAAGTGTGTCTATTAAAGAAGAATTAAATTTTTCTTCAATTAACAAACTGTCTATTGTTTCTAAATCGCTATCAGAAAATAGATCTTTTTTAATAGGGTTTTTTAAAGAATCTTTAGCAATAAATAAAGTATCTACTTTTGTTTTTGATAGAAAAATAGTGTCTTTTTTTTCTTGTGAAAAAATTGAAATACTGATTAATAAAAAGAATAAAAATTGCTTCATAAAATACTATAAGTCTAATTCTAATGCAATTGGGCAATGGTCTGAATGTTTTGCTTCGCCTAAAATATATGCTCTCGAAATCTTCTCTTTTAGAGGCTCGCTTACCATTGCATAATCTAAACGCCAACCTTTATTATTTGCTCTAGAATTAGCTCTATAACTCCACCAAGAATATTGCTGTAATTCTCTATTTAAGTATCTAAAACTATCTATGAATCCGTTATTGATAAACTCTCCAATCCAAGTTCTTTCTTCTGGTAAAAATCCAGAAACTCCTTTCATTTTTGGGTTGTGAATATCAATAGCTTCATGACATATATTATAATCTCCACATATAACTAAATTCGGAATTTCTTGTTTTAAATTATTAATATATTCTTGAAACTCATCCATATAATTGAATTTAAAACTCAATCTTTCTGAATTGGTACCAGAAGGTAAATACAAACTCATAACTGAAACATCATCAAAATCTACACGAAGATTTCTACCTTCAAAATCCATGGTTTCTATTCCTGTACCATACTCTACATGATTTGGTTTTTCTTTACAGAAAATAGCTACAGAAGAATATCCTTTTTTTTGTGCTGAAAACCAATAATGATAAGGATAACCAGCGTTTTCAAACTCGGTTACATCTAATTGTTCTTTGTGTGCTTTTGTTTCTTGGATGCAAATAACATCTGGATTTGCAGCTTTTAACCAATCTATAAACCCTTTTTTTAAAGCAGCTCTAATTCCGTTTACATTGTATGATATTATTTTCATTGAAGTCTTTTTATTTCTTCCAAAAGGAAAGAAAACTCATTCTTAAATATTATTTTTTTAGTTTTCGACAGTTATCTAACTGACAGAAATACTTAAAAATGTTAAACGTCCATTTCTGGAATTTCTCCATTTACAACCAAAGTACCTTCTGTAGCTTTTTTAATTTCTTCTACAGTAACTCCTGGAGCTCTTTCTAACAAGTGAAATTCATTATTCTTTACTTCTAATACAGCTAAATTAGTAACCACTTTAGTTACACAACCAACACCTGTTAAAGGCAAAGAACATTTCTTTAAAATTTTAGATTCTCCACGTTTGTTAGAATGCATCATTGCTACAATAATGTTTTCTGCGGAAGCAACTAAATCCATTGCTCCACCCATTCCTTTCACCATTTTTCCTGGAATTTTCCAGTTGGCAATATCTCCATTTTCTGCAACTTCCATTGCTCCTAAAATGGTAAGATCTACATGTTTACCACGAATCATAGAAAAACTCATAGAAGAATCGAAAAAACTTGCTCCTGGCATTGTTGTAATGGTTTGTTTACCTGCGTTTATAATATCTGCATCTTCTTCTCCTTCAAAAGGAAAAGGTCCCATTCCTAAAACTCCGTTTTCACTTTGAAACTCTACTTCTATATCGTCTCTAACGTAATTGGCAACTAACGTAGGAATTCCGATTCCCAAGTTTACGTAAAAACCATCTTGAACTTCTTGTGCAATTCTTTTCGCTATTCCTATTTTATCTAAAGCCATAACTATTGTTTTTGTCTTACAGTTCGTTGTTCAATTCTTTTCTCGTAATTTTTACCTTGAAAAATTCTTTGTACAAATATCCCTGGAATATGAACATTGTTTGGGTCTAACTCACCAACTTCAACCAATTCTTCTACTTCTGCAACTGTAATTGTTGCTGCACCACACATATTTGGATTAAAATTTCTTGAAGTTCCTTTAAAAACTAAATTTCCTGCTGCATCTCCTTTCCAAGCTTTTACAAAAGCAAAATCTGCTTTAAATGCTGGTTCTAAAACATACATTTTTCCATCGAATTCTCTGGTTTCTTTTCCTTCTGCAACTTCAGTACCATAACCAGCTGGTGTATAAAATGCAGGAAAACCTGCTTGTGCAGCTCTACATTTTTCTGCCAAAGTTCCTTGTGGCGTTAATTCTACTTCTAATTCTCCAGACAACATTTGTCTTTCGAACTCATCATTTTCACCAACATAAGAGGAAATCATTTTTTTAATTTGTTTTCCTTGCAATAATAATCCTAAACCAAAATCATCTACACCTGCATTATTAGAAATGCATGTAACATCTCTAACATTTAATTTTACTAGTTCAGAAATTGCATTTTCTGGAATACCACATAAACCAAACCCACCAAGCATAAGCGTCATTCCGCTTTTTACACCTTGTAAAGCCTCTGTTACGTTATTTACTTTTTTGTTAATCATAATATGTATGTTTTTAACTTATCGAACGCGTTTGAAATGAGATTAAAATGACTTTTTTAAAAGTCAGTATCTTCTTCAGGGATTTCATCCTTTTTATCACCGTCTTTTTTATCCGATTTATCGACACAATTAATATTAATGGATAAATTTTCTGGTTTTTCGAAATCTGCTTGACTAATTTTTAAGGTTTTATCTGCATAACATTTTTGCATAAACAAAGCCCAAGAAGGTAAAGACATTGTTGCTCCTTGTCCTTTAGAAATTCCTGCAAAATGTGTAGATCTGTCTTCACCACCAGTCCAAACTCCTGTTGCTAAATTTGGTACAATACCCATGAACCAACCATCTGACTGGTTTTGCGTTGTACCAGTTTTACCTGCAATTTCATTTGTAAATTTATAAGGGAAACCAGTAACAGCACTTCCGCCAGAACTCCAAGTAGATCGTAAACGAACTCCTGAACCAGATTGTGTAACTCCTTTTAATAAATCTAAAATTACATAGGCAGATTCCTCGTTTAAAACCTCTTTTGTTTCTGGAGTAAATTCTTCTAAAACTGTTCCGTTTTTATCTTCTATTCTTGTAAGAATCATTGGGTTTACACGCAAACCTTTATTTGCAAAAGTAGCATATGCACCTACCATTTCTAATAATGATAAATCTACTGCACCCAATGCTATTGAAGGGTTTGCCTGAATTTCGCTTTCTATACCTGCAGCTTTTGCTAAACGAACTACATTTTCTGGAGTTACTTTATCTATTAATCTTGCAGACATTGTATTTACAGAACCAGCTAAACCATCTTTTAAAGTTAACATTCCTCCGTATTTTAAATTCGAATTTTCTGGAGTCCAATCTTCTGGAATTCCATATTTTCCTTTCGGAATTGTATATAACGTATTTGGAAATTCATCACAAGGAGATAATCTTAATTGATTAATAGCTGTTGCATACACAAAAGGTTTAAATGTAGAACCTACTTGACGTTTTTGTTGTTCTACAGCTTCGTATTTAAAATGCTTGTTATTAATACCACCAACCCAAGCTTTAATGTGTCCTGTTTGTGGTTCTATAGAAACCAAACCAGAACGTAAAAAGTATTTATAATATCTTATAGAATCTATTGGCGACATAATTGTGTCTATATCTCCTTTCCAAGAAAATACTTTCATTTCTGTTTTTTTATTGAAAACTTCATTAATGTATTTTGAAGATTTTCCTGCAATTTTAAGACGTTTATATCTTTCTGAATTTTTCTTGGCACGATCTAAAATTCCATCAATATCACTTTTTTCAATATCATAAAAAGGAGCTGTTTTATTTCTCTTTTGTTCTTTAAAAAAGTGTGATTGTAAATTTGCCATGTGTTCTTTTACAGCTTCTTCTGCATATTGTTGCATTCTAGAATCTATAGTAACAAATATTTTTAAACCATCTCTAAAAATATCATACTCTTCGCCATTTGGTTTTGGGTGATTTTTAACCCAAGTTCTCATCACTTTTTGTAAATGTCCTCTAAAATAAGTAGCCAAACCAACATCATGACTTTCTGGTGTGTAATTTAAATTTAGGTCTAGGTTTTGTAATGAATCTTTTTCTACTTCTGTTATAAAACCGTTTCTATTTATTTGTTTTAAAACTACATTTCTTCGTTGTTTTACTTTTGCTTCTCTTCTTAATGGATTAAAATAAGAGGAGTTTTTTAGCATACCTACCAACATTGCAGATTCTTCTATAACCAAATCTTTAGGTTCTTTACCAAAATAGATTCTTGCTGCAGAACGGATACCAACTGCTTGGTTTAGAAAATCATATTTATTCAAATACATTGCAATGATTTCTTGCTTTGTATATTGTCTTTCTAATTTTGTAGCAACAACCCATTCTTTCATTTTTTGCCCTATTCTTAAAAAGATATTACTTGAAGCTCTTCCTGTAAATAGCATTTTTGCTAACTGTTGTGTAATTGTACTTGCACCACCACTTCCTGGTTTTAAAACTGCTCTTGCTGTTCCTCTAAAATCGATTCCAGAATGTTCGTAAAAACGTTCATCTTCTGTAGCTACTAAAGCATTTACTAAATTTATAGGTAATTCGTTATAATGAATTGGTGTTCTGTTTTCAGTTGCGTATTTACCAATTGTTTTTCCATCAATAGAAATAACTTCTGTTGCTAAATTTGTTTCTGGGTTTTCTAATTCTTCAAAGGTTGGTAAAGCACCTAACCATCCCCAAGAAGCGAACAAAAATAATAATACTAAAAAACCAAAACCTCCTAAAACAATTCCCCAGAACCATTTTATATATTTACTAAAATTTGTTGTTTTCTTTTTTGTCATTCTTAATTAATTTTTTCTATGCTAAAACCAACATCGCTAATTCCTTCTAAAAAAGGCATTGGATTTACTTCACCATTTTTTCTCATTGCTTGACGCACACTTAAAGTATATTTTCCTGAAACTGGAAATGCCTTTTTTTCTTTATAAAATAACTTATTGTCTTTGATTTCAGTAAATCCGTCACCTAAAAAATTTCCAGAATTATCTGTCATTTCATATTGTAAAGTATCTACAACAATGGTTTCATTCGGGAAATTTAATTCCGTAATTAGATATAAATTGCTAAACTGATACTCGTTATTATTTCTAATATTGATAAATAAATTTTTTGGTGAAATTGTATCTCTTACATCAAACTCAAAAACAATTTTTTTATTGGCTTCCCAAGAAGCATTTTCTATTGCTTTATATTGATTAAATTGTGATTTATCATCACAAGAAATCATCAAAAAAAACACAGCTATTATTATTAAAAAAAAACTATTTTTCTGAATCGTTTCCATTTTTTGGATTGTTGTTATTACGATTTCTATTATTATTTCTTCTTGGTTTGCTAGTCTTTTTTACCTCTCCTTTTGGACCATTTTCATTTGGTTTTGCATTCGGATTAGGCTTTGCTTTTGGGTTTGGTCTAGGCCTAGGTTTTGGCTTACCATTTTCAGCTTTTGGCTGATTTGGTTTTGCGTTAGGGTTTGGTTTTGGCTTCGGTTTTGGCTGCTGTTTATTGTGTTGTTTAGCTACTGGTTTCCTTTTCTGATTTGGGTTTGTCTGCGTTTTATTTGCAACAGCACCAACTGGTTTTTTCTTGTTTTTATTTCTATTATTCTTTCTACGTTTGTTAGTTTTTGGAACATCGAAACGTGTTAAACTATCTTGTCCAACAGCATCTTCGAAATCTACCTTTACTGGTATTTCTACATCAGCTTCATATTCTTCTAACGTTGCAGACTTCTCATTATTTTTATTAAGTTCTACAATTTCTAAAACCTGCTCTAAAGTTAAACGAAACCATTTGAAACGTTCTTCTTTGTATGTGTACCAAAGATGTTGTTTAAAAATATCCATCTTTACAAAAACAGCTTCTCCTTTTTCAGTTTTTAAAACTAAATCTTGTTTAGGAAAGGTTTTTAAAGCGTCTAAATAGGTGTCTAATTCAAAATTTAAACAACACTTTAATTTTCCACATTGTCCTGCTAACTTTAATGGGTTTAAAGATAATTGTTGGTAACGAGCTGCAGATGTAGATACCTTTCTAAAATCTGTTAACCATGTTGAACAACATAATTCTCTACCACAAGAACCAACACCACCTAATCTTGCAGCTTCTTGCCTTGCGCCAACTTGTTTCATTTCTACACGAATAGAAAATGCGCTTGCCAAATCTCTAATTAATTGTCTAAAATCTACGCGAGATTCTGCTGTATAATAGAAAGTTGCTTTGTTTCCATCTCCTTGATATTCTACATCTGAAAGTTTCATTTGCAGACCTAAACGTCCTAAAATTTCTCTTCCTCTTCTTTGTGTTTCTTCTTCTTTACCTCTTGCTTGTTGCCAAATATCTATATCTCTTTGACTCGCTTTCCTGTAGATTTTCTTAACATCTTCGTGATCTTCAGTAATTTTGCGCTTTTTCATTTGCACTTTCACCAATTCTCCTGCCAAAGAAACGGT
Source organism: Polaribacter pectinis (assembly GCF_014352875.1). Lineage (NCBI taxonomy): Bacteria > Pseudomonadati > Bacteroidota > Flavobacteriia > Flavobacteriales > Flavobacteriaceae > Polaribacter > Polaribacter pectinis. The sequence goes on along the minus strand of NZ_CP060695.1, from coordinate 2,920,872 downwards.
TCCAATATCATGTCCTGGAGAACCTTCTACAGCAACAATATCTCCCATAGTTATGGGTAAATTATCTGGATTTTTATAAAAATGTTTTCTTCCGTTTTTAAAACGTACTTCGAAAATATTAAATCTTTCTTGTCCACTTGGCAACGTCATATTAGACAACCAGTCGAAAACGGCTAATTTATTACTACCACTTCCACAGGTTCCAGAACCACAATTACCATTACTCTTACATCCTTTTGGTACGCCATTTTCTGTTGTACCACAACTTCCACATGCCATGTAATTTTATATTTTTAGAAAAGCTCTAAGCTTTTTACTGTTCATAATTTTGATTATCAGATGGGTATATAAATACAATCTCATCTTCACTAATCTGTAAATATACGCATTCTCGAAGAATGATAAAACAGCTAAATAAAAGTTATTAAAATTGTCTTTTGTTGCTTAATTATATAGCAAAAGTAGTTTGGAAATTTAATTAAATATTATGCTTTTTAGAATTTGCGCTAATTGATTTAGAATTCGTTTATTTTATTTAAGACAAAAAAAAGACCTCAATTTTTGAGGTCTTTTAATTTGTATTTATTGTTGAATTACTTCTTAAACTTTAAAACTTCGCTTCTACCTTTTTTGAAAATTTTGTTGCTATTTCCTTTTCCTTTACGAAGCTCTTTTTGCTCTTCAAAAGACAATTGAATTATTTCTTGGCAGTCTGTAGAACACGTATTTTCCATGGCTTCTGAACATTCGTCACACTGTATAAATAATAAGTGACAAGCCTCGTTTGCGCAATTTGTATGCGTGTTACAAGGTTTTCCACATTGGTGACAATTAGAAACTACATCGTCTGTAATTTTTTCTGCTCTTCTATGATCGAAAACAAAATTTTTACCAATGAATTTATTTTCTATTCCTTCGTCTTTTACTTGACGTGTGTATTCTATAATTCCGCCTTCTAATTGAAAAACGTTCTTAAAACCTTTGTGTTTGTAGTATGCTGATGCTTTTTCACAACGAATTCCGCCAGTACAATACATCAATAAATTTTTGTTTTCTTTATTGTCTTTTAAATCTTCTTCGATAATATCTAAAGAATCTCTAAAAGTATCTACGTCTGGGGTTATGGCGCCAGAAAAATGACCAATTTCACTCTCATAATGGTTTCGCATATCTACACAAACTGTGTCAGGATTTGCCAACATTTCGTTGAACTCCTTTGCATTTAAATGTACACCTTTGTTGGTAACATCAAACGTTTCGTCGTTTAAACCATCTGCAACAATTTTGTTTCTAACTTTTACTTTTAGTTTTAAAAACGACTTGTTGTCTTGCTCAACAGCAATATTTAAACGAATATCTTTTAGAAAAGAAATGCTGTCTAATTGGTCTTTTAAAGCGTACAAATTTTCTGATGGAACAGATAATTGCGCATTTATACCTTCGTAAGAAACATAAATTCTACCTAAAACGTCTAAAGCGTTCCATTCTAAAAATAATTTGTCTCTAAATAATTGTGGATTTTCTATCTTATGATATTGATAAAAAGAGATTGTGAGGCGGTCTTTACCAGCTTCATCAATTAATGCAGCGCGTTCTGCAGCGCTTAACTTATTGTACAGTTGCATGCTATACTTTTTTAGTTAATGATTGATTTTATTGGTGCAAATCTACTAATTTTAGATGAAATTACATCAATTCAAGGAAGAATGATGAAGCTATTTATATATAAGAAAAGAGATTACTTTGTTACTAGCAAAAATGTTAGCAAACTGGTTTAGCCCAGATTGAACGGTTTGTTTGAGCTCTTTTTTGCTTTTTCTGCAAAAAAAGCGAGTAGTGAAAGCTGGAAATGGCTTCAAAAAATAATTTTATATCAATTTGTTGAAAATTAAACATCAGGAAAATAGTTGCTATATTTTTAAACTTTAATTGATTTATAACGTTTTATGTAATTTAGTTCATCCTTTTTTTTAGGATATTTGCAGCACGAAAAATAAATTAAATTTTAGGCAATGAAAATAGCTGTTGTTGGTGCAACTGGAATGGTGGGCACAGTAATGTTGAAAGTTTTAGAAGAACGTAATTTACCAATTACGGAATTAATTCCTGTAGCTTCTGCAAGATCTGCTGGAAAAAAATTAGCGTACAAAGGAAACGATTATACTGTTGTTACTTTAGAAGATGCATTAAAAATGAAGCCAGATTTAGCATTGTTTTCTGCTGGAGGAGACACTTCTTTAGAATGGGCACCTAAATTTGCGGAAGTTGGTACAACTGTTATCGACAATTCTTCTGCTTGGAGAATGGACCCAACTAAAAAGTTGGTGGTTCCTGAAATTAATGGTGATGTTTTAACTGCGGATGATAAAATTATTGCGAATCCTAATTGTTCTACAATTCAATTAGTGGCAGCTTTATCTCCTTTGCATTTAAAGTATAAAATGAAACGTGTGGTTATTTCTACATATCAATCTGTTTCTGGTACTGGTGTAAAAGCAGTGCAGCAATTAGATAATGAAGAAGCTGGAATTGATGGAGAAATGGCATATCCTCATAAAATTGGTAGAAATGCATTGCCTCATTGTGACGTTTTTTTAGAAAACGGATACACAAAAGAGGAAATGAAATTGGTAAAAGAACCAAAGAAAATTTTACGTGACGATTCTTTTTCTGTGACTGCAACTGCTGTTAGAATTCCTACTGCTGGAGGGCATTCTGAAGCTGTAAATGTTCAGTTTCATAATGATTTCGATTTAGATGAAGTTCGTAAAATTTTATCTGAAACAGAAGGTGTTATTGTGCAAGACGATTTAGCGAACAACGTGTATCCTATGCCAATTAATGCACATAATAAAGATGAAGTTTTTGTTGGTAGAATTAGAAGAGACGAATCTCAAGAAAATACCTTAAATTTGTGGATTGTTGCAGATAACTTAAGAAAAGGTGCTGCCACAAACACAGTTCAAATAGCCGAATATTTGGTAGCAAATAATTTGGTGTAAAATAGATACATTTTTAATGGCAACATTTCACAAAGTAAACATACAAGAAGTAATAAGAGAGACCGCAGATGCGGTTTCTCTTTTATTTACAATACCAGGAAATTTAAAATCTAAATTTGCTTTTCATTCTGGGCAATATTTAACACTTAAAAAAACAATTAACGGTAAAGAAGTTAGAAGAGCATATTCTATCTGTTCTTCGCCAACCGATTCTTATTTAAAAGTTGCCGTTAAAGCTGTAGAAAATGGTACTTTTTCTACCTATGCAACATCAGAATTAAAAGCTGGTAATTTTATAGAAATTTCTGAACCAGAAGGGAAGTTTATATTAGAGCCAAAACCTAATAAAAATTATATAGCTTTTGCTGCAGGTTCTGGAATTACACCAATTCTATCCATGATTAAAGATGTTTTAAGTAACGAAACTTCGTCTACTTTTACATTAATTTACGGAAACAAAACTGCTGCCGATACTATTTTTAAAAGTGAATTAGATACTTTAAAGGAAGCAAATCCAGAACGTTTTAACCTACACTATATCTGTAGTAGAGAGCAACAAGAAGGTGCTTTATTTGGTAGAATAGACAAGGCACACACTAATTATTATATTAATAATAGTTACAAGAACATAACTTTTGATGCTGCTTATTTATGTGGACCAGAAGAAATGATTAATGAAGTTTCTACAACATTAATTGAACGTGGTTTTGCTAAAGAAAATATTCATTTTGAGTTATTTACAGTCTCTGTTGATGAAGATGCTGTTTCTGAAATTAAAGAAGGACAAACAGAAATTACTGTTCTTTTAGATGATGAAGAAACTACGTTTACAATGCAACAAACAGATGATATTTTAGCTGCAAGTTTACGTAACAATTTAGACGCGCCATACTCTTGCCAAGGTGGAGTTTGTAGCTCTTGTATGTGTAAAGTTACTGAAGGAAAAGCTGTAATGGTTAAAAACTCTATTTTAACAGATGGTGAAATTGAAGATGGATTAATTTTGGCTTGCCAAGCATATCCAACTACATCTAAAATTACAATAGACTTTGATGATGTTTAAATTTCCGTATTTTTGTTAAATATGGATTTTTACGACTTTAAAAATGCTTTTTTTATTGGTTTCTTCATGGCTTTTATGATAGGACCTGTTTTTTTTATGCTGATTCAAACCAGTATTTTAAAAGGTGCAAGAGCGGCTATTGCTTTTGATATTGGTGTTATTCTTGGAGATGTTTCTTTTATCTTAATAGCTTATTATGGTAGTAGGTCTTTATTAGAGAAAATTAAAGATGATCCTCGTTTATTTTTTATTGGAGGTTTGGTTTTAATTATTTATGGATTAATTACTTATCTTGATAAATCTAACAAAAAAGAAGCACTTGAAACTTCTAAAATGGTAGAAGTTCCTATTAAAAACAACTATCTAAAATTATTTATAAAAGGGTATTTCTTAAACTTTATAAATATTGGTGTTTTGGCCTTTTGGTTAGGAACAGTTTTGGTTATTGGACCTACTTTGGACATGAACCAAAATGCTATTTTCTCTTATTTCGGTGTTATCTTAATTGGTTATTTTGTAACAGATATTGGTAAAATTCTATTAGCTAAACAACTAAAAAGCAAAATGACTCCTTTAGTTGTTTACAAAGTGAAAAAAGTTATGGGAATACTTTTAATAATTTTTGGCTTTTTATTAATGTTAAAAGGCTTTATACCAAATGAAAGAATTGACGAGTTTATTCATTAAAAAAGTGCGGTTTAAATATTTTTAATAAAAAACCTGTTTAAATATAAAAAATACTGAAAGGCATGAAACTACTGCTGAAGTAACAAAAACCCATTTTTTCTTATCAAATTTAGGGATTTTCTTAAGCAAGGTTGTTACTGTTAACAAACCTAAAACTGTTATTAATACTGAAGCACCAACTCCTAAAGTTGCTTCAAGTATTGGAAAAAATTCACTTTCATATCTTTTAATGTTTAAAATTACATCAACAGAAGAACCCAATCCATTAAAGAAGCCAAATAAAATAGTGAACGACAACACATATTTTTCTTTACTTTTTAAAATGTTTTTAAATGATAAAAAAGTAAAAAAAGCTAATGAAAGAATAATGGCAGGAATCAAAAATTTAATGATTTCTATCTTTGGAATAAAGTTACCATAAGCAACTAACATTATTGCAGAAAAGTAGCTTAAAACAAGTGATGTAACCAATAACAGTAACTTTTTCCATTGTTTAAAACTAAAAACAACAGCTAAAAGAATTAAAAACAGTATATAATTATATATTGAATGTTTTAAAACATGCTTTCCACCTATTTTTAAAAAAGAAACAAACGAGCTAAAAGAGAGTATTATCGTTTTTTTTTCTCACCAAAAATATTATTGTCTTGGTTAATATCCGCCATTAATCCGCTTTTATCAATCTCTACAGATTTAACTGTTTTAGATGCTGTAAAAGTATATGTTGGCATTGCCCAACCCCAATCTTCTATAACTGTAGCAGATGTTGGTTTGTTGTCTCTCATCATTCTTAACGGAATATTGAAACTTTCTATAGAACCATCTGTGTACACAACTTCTAGATCTATTGGCATTGGCATTTTTCCTATTCTTTCTAAAGTAATTGTTTTTCCATCTACAGATTTTACTCCATAATCTATAGTGTGAATTGTTTGTGTCCATTCATTTAAATACCAGTCTAAATGAATTCCAGAAATTATTTCCATAGAACGCTTAATATCATTTGGCGTTGGATGCTTAAAGCTAAAATCTGTAAAGTATTTTTTAAGTCCTTTTGCAACGTTTTCTGCTCCTATTATATATTCTAATTGAGATAAAAAGATATTTCCTTTAGAGTAACTTGCAGTACCGTAAGCGCCATTTGTATTGTATCTATCTGCATGTGTTGTTAAAGGTTCTTCGCTATTAAAAGCTACAATTCTATAGTAACTTCTGTAAGAACCTGCATGAGGATTTTCTTTCCCTTCGTTTAAAATTTCATTTTCTGCTTTGTTAGAAATATAAGATGTAAAACCTTCATCCATCCAAGGATGTAAACTTTCATTTGACGCTAATAAAAACTGAAACCAAGTGTGTGCCATTTCATGAGCTGTAACTCCAAAAAGGCTTCCGAATTTACGTTTACCAGTAATTAAAGTAGACATTGCATATTCCATACCACCATCTCCACCTTGTATTACAGAGTATTGCTTGTATGGATAATCGCCAATTTGTTCAGAAAAATACGCCATTAATTCTGCAGTTTTTGGCTGTAATTCTTTCCAGTTTTTAAGATACTCTGCTTCTAAATCTTTTTTGTAAAAGAAGTGTAAATCGATTCCGTTTACCATTTTAAAAACATCGTGATTATAATTTGGGTCTGCTGCCCACATAAAATCGTGCACATTTGGTGCTTTAAAATGCCATGTTAATTTATCTGTATTAGGTATATTTAAAGGTTTGGTTTTGTCTTCATAACCATGACCTATTTCTTGTGGATTCTGCAAGTATCCTGTTCCGCCAACTACATAGCTTTTATCAATAGTTAATTTTACATCAAAATCTCCCCAAACGCCGTGAAATTCACGAGCAATATAAGGTGGTGTGTGCCAACCTTGAAAATCGTATTCTGCCATTTTTGGGTACCATTGAGACATTGATAAAGCAACACCTTCTTTACTATCTCTTCCAGAACGTCTAACTTGTAGAGGAACTTGAGCATCAAAAATCATATCGAAAGTAACACTTTCACCAGATTTTATTGGTTTGTTTAAAGTAACTTCTAAAATAGTTCCTACTGTTTCAAAATTTACAGCTGCACCATCTTGTTTTAATGAATTTACTTTTATGTAACCTATTTCATCTGGTTGTAATTTGCTTATTCTATCTCTTACCCTGCTATCTGGATCTTTAATATTTAAAGATCTTTCATCCATTTGAGAACCTGGCTGAAATGCATTAAAATATAAGTGATAAAACACCTTATTTAAGTCTTCTGGCGAATTATTGGTGTATACTAATTTCTGATTTCCTTTATATTGATGATTCTTTGCGTCCATATCAATATCCATTGTATAATCTACTCTTTGTTGCCAATAAGAGTTATTTGCAGAAGATGTACCAGAATAATTATAGGTAACTTTTTTTGTTTCTGCACAAGACATTAGAAGTAATACTGATAATCCAAAAGAGAGTAATTTTTTCATCTTATATTAATTGAATTTTATTTGAATGATGAAATATACATCATTTTTATGAATTTATTTTTTAACTTTTGCAATACTATCTGCCATTTGCAATGCGAAATAAGCATTTACAATTCTACCGGAAACTGATAGTTCTGAAAATGGTATTTTTTCTGATTGAGTTCCAGGTTTTATAACATCAAAATTTATTTTGACTCCAGAATTCATTAAAATATGTTTTACCTGACTTGCAGATAATTTCGGATAATATGAGCGTATTAAAGCTGCAACTCCTGCTACTGAAGGTGCTGCCATAGATGTACCACTAATAGCCTCATATTCATCTTTAGGAACTGTTGAGTAAATATCTACTCCAGGAGCAAAAACATCTACATTAATTTTTCCGTAATTAGAAAAACTTGCTGGTAGTTGTTCGTTATAATGCAAACTAGATGCGCCTATAGTAATAACATTGTCTGTAAATTCTGTGATTAAATCTTTAGAATCATTTGGATATGATTTTCTAACATCAATGTTTTTTCCATCATTTCCTGCTGCGTTTACAATTAAAACATCGTTTTTTTCTGCATATTTTAGAGCGTCATAAACCCATTCTTTGTTTGGAGAAAATCGTTTTCCAAAACTTGTATTGATGATTTTTGCGCCATTATCTACAGCATATCTTATTCCTAGAGCAACGTCTTTATCATGTTCATCTCCATCTGGAACGATTCTAACTGTCATGATTTTTACATGGTTTGCAACGCCATTAACACCTTTATTATTATTTCTAGAAGCTGCAACAATTCCTGCAACATGCGTTCCATGCATTTCTAAATCTTTAGATCCAATAACATTATTATTTCCATAATATTTGTCGTTAATATCATATAAATCATCTCCCATAGACTGGCGAGAATCAAAATCTAAATCATATCCTTTTATGGCTTTTTCTATATTTTCCTTATAGTCTTTAACTTCTTTTTTATACTCAATTAAAGTTTTTTCTGTCATTCCATTACCTAAAACACTGGCAATGTCAGCAATTTGAGTTGCAATTTTTATACTTGTTGGCCACAAACCTTTTACATCTTCGCTTGTTAAATTTTCTTTTCCTGTAAACTTTTTTACAGCAGCAAAATTTTCTTCAATTTCTAAAACTCTTTCATAAGTTTCAGAAACGCTTTCTATTTCTTTCTTTTTCTCTTCTATGGTATTAAAATACTCTTCTCTTAATTTTAAATACTCTTGATATTCAACCTTATTAGATTCTGCGATTTCAGAAGCTTTTTTACTTCCGAATTTATCTTGTCCTTTTTTTACAAGTCTTGTAATTTCTAATTGGTCTGCGTTTACTATTCTACCGTCTTTACTTCCTAAGAAATTCCAACCATGAATATCATCTACATAACCATTATTGTCATCATCTTTATTGTTTCCAGCAATTTCTTTTAAATTGGTCCAAGCAACATCTTTTAAATCTTCATGCTCTATATCTACACCAGAATCTGCAATTGCAACAATAACCTCTACACCTTTTTTACCATCTAAAAACTGATATGCTTTGGCAACACTCATCCCTGCAATAGAATCTTTTTCTATATCTGCATGACTCCATCTGTTCATTTCATCTTCAGATAATTCTCCTTTTTTAGCAGGAATATTTATAATCTTTTCTGAATATTTTGGAGTTAAAACTACTGTTGACGTTGATTTACAACTTGTAAATACAGCTGCAATAGTTGCAGTAAATAAAATTGATTTTAAAATCTTCATTCTTCTCTTTCTAATTAAAAATCTCCAAAAAATTGTGTGTGTTTTTTAACCTTACTCCTTTTTCTGTATGCTCTACAGTACAAAGTTCATTATACGCATCATGTTCTAAAAAAAGGTAATAATTATTATCTGCAGCTTCATTTAAAAAAGCTGCTTTTTCTTTAATTGTAAGTAATGGTCTTGTATCATAACCCATAACATAAGGCAAAGGAATATGCCCAACTGTTGGCAATAAATCTGCCATAAAAACAATGGTTTTGTCTTGATATTTAATTTTAGGCAACATCTGTTTTTCTGTGTGACCGTCCATAAATAAAACATCGAAACCAATTTGATCTTTGGCATTTCTGTGAATAAAATTTAATTGTCCACTTTCTTTAATAGGATTTATGTTTTCTTTTAAAAACGATGCTTTTTCTCTTGGATTTGGCTCTGTTGCCCATTTCCAATGATTGTCATTAGACCAAAATTTTGCGTTTTTAAAAGCGGGTTGTAGTAAAGTTTTTTGTGAATTCCATTCAATAACTCCTCCACAATGATCGAAATGTAAGTGTGTTAAAAACACATCTGTAACATCATCTCTGTGAAAACCTTGCTTTTTAAGTGAAGCATCCAAAGAGAAATCTCCAAATAAATAGTAGTACCCAAAAAACTTATCTGATTGTTTAGAACCTAAACCTGTATCAATTAAAATTAGTCGATTTCCATCTTCAATAAGCATGCAACGCATACTCATATCAATTAAATTGTTGGAATCTGCAGGGTTTGTTCTTTGCCAAATAGTTTTAGGAACAACGCCAAACATTGCACCACCATCTAACTTAAAATTTCCTGTTTCTATTGGATATATCTTCATTCTAAAAAATTAAAATCATTAAAAATTATTCATAAAAATAATCATTTAATGACTTAAAATGTAATAGTGCCCAAAATTGAGCACCATAGAATACAAAGATGTAGAAAAATATATAATTTATTGTTAAGAAAAATCTAATTATAAAATTTTCTTATGAAGTATAACTTGGGTTATTTGAACCTTTAGAAACTTTAATTTTACTTAAAAATTTAGTGAATTTTAAAATTGCATAAACGGCTATTGCTAAACCTAAAATAACAAAAACTATTTCGTTTTCGAAAACTGATTGAGCTGTTGCTACGTTGTCTGGTGGTAAAATTTGTAAAAACATAATTTCTAGTATTATCGATTGGTGAGTCAAAAGTACAATGGAACTTCAGTTTTTAAATTGATTTTTCGATAAAAGGCATGCTTATTTCGTTGAAATGCAACATACTAACTTTAAACTATTTATTCTTTTATGATTATTTCTTGCCTTATTTCATTTCCAAAATTATCTGTAACAGAAATAGTGTAATCTCCTATTTTAGAATCAATTGCAACATTATGGATTTCTTTTGTAGCAATAATAAATTCATTATTAACATACCAAAATAAAGTTGCTTCTTGGTTTGAATGTGCTACTTTTAAAATCAGTTCATTCTTTTTTCCATCGAAGTTTTTAGGTAAAAAAATGGTGCTTTTTTCAGTAGGATATATAAATTTCATCGCATTTTTAATTTCACCCAAACAATCTTCTCTAAACTTTGGTAAAGACTTATAAAATGGATTTTTATCCTTGTAATAATATTCCATTAACGGAGGTAAAACAAACCAAGATTTTTGTTTGATGCTGCCTAAATTCTCACAAGAGGTATTTACTTGATAATTTTCTGAAGCATCTACATTTACTAAAATATGATAAGGACAAGGCTTTGTTTTTAAACCAGCATTTTGTATAAATTCTAGCTTTGTGTCTTCACAAATTTCAGTAGCTCTGTAACCACTTTTAGCGCAAATTTCTATTTCGTGCATTTCATCAAAAGGTTTGTCAAACCATTCTGAATTGGGTAATTTATCAAAAATATCAAACAAAATTGGCGCAGCAGTTTGTACACCAACCAAACCTGGTCTTCCTTCTCCATCTGCATTTCCTACCCAAACACCAACTACAAAATCTTTGGTTGTGCCAATTGCCCAAGCATCTCTAAAACCAAAACTTGTTCCGGTTTTCCAAGCTATTTGTTTGGAAGAATCAAAGAATTCCCAGTTTTCTTCGGAATTTGGTCTGTTTACATCTTTTAAACTTTCGAAAGTTAAGTAAATAGAAGCTGCATCAAAAATTATTTTTTCAGCTATTTTTTCTCCAAAATTCATCTTTTCATCAGCAAAAAAAGTTGGTTCTGTAAATTCATTTTTAAAATATCTGCTGGAGTTTTCTGTATAATGATTTACTGTGGAAGCCAACGAAGCGTAACTTTTACATAAATCCCACAAGTTACTTTCTGCGCCACCCAAAGCCAATGTTAATCCGTAATAATTAGGATTATTTCTTAAATCTTTTAATTGTAATTTTTGCAAATAATGATGAAATTTCTCTAAACCAAAACTTTGCAACAATCTTACAGTTGGCACATTTAAAGATTTAGACAAAGCTAATTTTGCTGAAATAGCGCCAGCATATTTCTTATCAAAATTTTCTGGTTTGTAACTCCCGAAATTTGTAGGAATATCTGCCACTAAAGTATTTGGCAACAAATCTCCAGCATCTAACATTGCTGCATATAAAAAAGGTTTTAAAATGCTTCCTGTACTTCTTGGTTTATCTATTATATCAACATCTTTTTGATGTTTATTATCTGTTGGCGAGTTTCCAACATAACTTAAAACTTGTCTTGTTTTAACGTCTAAAACCAACACAGAAATATTATAAATTCCGTTTTTACTTAAATGATTATAGTGATTTTTTACAATTGTATTTGCTTGATTTTGAATTTTTTTATCAATTGTAGTTTTAACAAATTCACCTTTTTTTTCTTTATTAATTTTCTGTAATAAATGTGGAGCAATTTGTGGAATTGCATATGCTTTTTGAGGTAATTCTTCTAAAATTGATAATTCATACGTTAAAGAATCGATTACTTTTTTTGTAAGTAATTTTTTTAATAACCGGTTTCTTTTTGTCAATAATTTATGTTGATTTTTACCTGGGTAAATCAAGTTTGGCGCATTTGGTAAAACCGCCAAAGTTGCTGCTTCTGCCCAAGATAAATCCGTAGCTTTTCTGTTGAAATAACGCCAAGAACCAGCATCTAAACCCACAACATTTCCACCAAAAGGTGCATTTGAACTCCAAAAAGCAATAATTTTTTCTTTGCTTACCCTAATTTCTAAACGTGTAGCTAAAATAAGTTCTTTTATTTTTTCAAAATAGGTTCTATCTCTATTATTTCTGCTTAATCTAATAACTTGTTGCGTAATTGTACTTCCTCCTCTTTTTACTTTTCCTTCTTGTAAATTCTGTTTTAAAGCTTTTAATATTGAAACAGGATTAAAACCTGGATGTTTATAAAAATGCTCATCTTCAAACTGAATTAAACAGGTTTTAAATTTCTCTGGAACAGAATCATTATGTGGAAAACGCCATTGACCATCTTTTGCAATTAACGCGCCCAACAATTCATTATTATTACTTGTAATTACTGTAGATGTTGGTTTTGTAAACAATTCTTTTGGCAAACAAAAAGCATAGAAAATCAGCAAAACAACAAGAAATATTGTTTTCTTTTTATGACAATTTATGTAATTTACAAATTGCATCAAATTATTTAATTACGTTTATCCAATTCCCTTTTGTTCTTACCAAATAATCATTATCATACATTGCTTCTACCTGAATTCCTGGTAAATAATACGTTCCTAAATATGCTGCATTTAGTAAAACTGTAAATGTTTTTGTTTCTGATGCTTTTCTTCCTTCATTTAGATCAAAATAGAAATTAATTCTATCGTCTCTAATATCTGTGTAACGTGCTTCGCTTTTTGTAGTTGTACCAAAATCTGTAAAACGAGTGTTTACAATTTCCCATCCTGAAGGAAAAATTTGAGCTAATGCAATATCTTTTACTGTTTGATTTTTAGGATTACTAACCGTAATTTTTGCAACAAAATCTTGCCCTTGTTTCAACTGATTTATATTAATTTTATTTCCTTTTAAATCTCTATAATCAACAGAAACACTTAAACCTCTACTTTCTTTAATTTCATCTCCTAAAGGCAACTTTCCTGAATTTATAACTCTTGCAAAAACAATATTATTTTCATCATTTTTTATAATGATGGCATTTGTTCCTTTTTTAACGTTTAAAGTTCTTTGCACCATAGAACTTTCTGTTTTTATGGTTTCAGTTTTTCCTTTATTTATGTAATTTATATTGATGGATTTTCCTCCGTTTTTAATGACCATTTTCCCAATTGATAACAAACTATAAGCTGTAGATTGTGTGCTCATCCATCTTTTGCTTGATAATTCTTTTGCAATAAACTTTGCAGTTTCTTTGGTGTTTTTATGATTGGTAAGTAACATTGTTTCTAAAGCCATTGCTCTGTTTCTGTCTGTAGAACCATAACTATAATAACTGTATTTAGAACTCTTAAAATTCATGTTTGCAGTATTCATAATTTCTATACTTGCTTCTTTTTGCCCCGCTAAAGCATACGCTGCTGCCAAACGCCATTTTGCTTCGTTAGAAATTTGTTTAAATTCTCGCAACCTGTTCATTGCAGATAAATCTGCACTACCAGCCAAAGCCAACGTATACAACCTGTAAGCTTGTGCTAAATCTGTATAATTATTTCTATAATCTGGTCTCCAATTTCTTGCTGCGTTTTTCTGATATCTAACAAAATTACTTTTAAAAGTTAACGGTAAAACAAATCCTTTTTTAGAAGCTTCTAACATAAAATGACCTGCATAACTTGTTCCCCAATCATTGGTGTAATTTTCTCCAATCCAATAACTCAAACCTCCATTTGCTTGCTGAAAATTCCCTAATCTTTTGATTCCTTTTTCTATATTTTTTTGAATTTTGCGTTTTTTATCCGCTGTTAAATCGAAAATGTCATTTAAAAATAATTGTGGAAAAACACTAGAAGTCGTTTGTTCTACACAACCATGTGGATAACGAATTAAATATTCTAATCTGCCAGAAAAATTCATTGGCGGAATTGTAGATAATTCTAAAATTGCTGCGTTTGAACCTTCTATACCAAACGTATTAAAATTGATCGTTTGAGTTTGTTTTCCTTCAATATTCTTATCAATTATTTTGGATGTAATTGGGTTAGGATTTACAACATCTAATTCTACTTTATAAGTTGATTTTTCTCCATTACCAATTGCAATAATTTCAACAGTATTTATGCCATTTGCTTTTAAAACATCCAATTCAAAATACACCATTTTTTCATCTGGTTTTGTAAAATTAATGGATTGAGTTTCGCTTCCAACAACAGAAATTCCGTTGGATGTTTTTACTTTAACAGTAACATTTTTCACTTTTTTACCCATCGCAAAAATGGTAATTGGTAAGGTTACTTTTTCTTTTGGCGATAATTTTCTTGGTAACGTAGCCAATACCATTAAAGGTTTTTTAAATGGTACTGCTTTTTCTGCATTTCCAAAAGCTTCGTTATTTACATCTCCTGCAACCACCATTGTTCTTACAGAACCAATATAATTTGGCAACGTAATTTTGTGTGATTTTGTCGCTCCTTTTTCTAAATAAAACGGACCTAAAAATTGCACTACAGGTTTAAATCTATTTGCTTTTTGGTTTTTACCTTTTGCTGCACTTCCATCTCCACCAATTGCAAAAACCTGATCTATACTTCCTGAATATGCACCAATTACATCATCAAAAATGTCCCAAGTTTTTACACCTAAAGCTTCTCTTGCGTAAAAAACATCAAACGCATTTGGAGTTTTAAATCTTGTTAAATCTAACAAACCTTCTTCTACAACTGCCAAAGTATAAGTCATTGCTTTGTTGTTTTTTTCAGAAACTTTTACCGTGAATTCTTTTTCTGGTTGCAATTCATCTGGCATTGAAATTTGTGGTTCTAATTTGGTCTTTTTATCTTCAACTAAAAGCGGAATTACGCCATACAAACGTAATGGCAAATCGTTTTCTAAAACTTGATGTGGTTGTAATAATGAAATATTTACAAACACATTTGGCGCCATATTTTTGTTGATAGGAATTTCTACAGAAGTGGTTCCTTTTTTAGTTTCTACCCATTTACTTTCTAATACTTTTGTGCCATTTTCTATACTGATTAATGCGCGTCCTTTACTTCCAGAAGGAAATGTAATTTTAGCAGTTTCGCCAACATTATATTTTTCTTTATCTGCAGAAAACATTAACATTTTTGCAGCTTCTTTATCGCCAGAACCAGCATTTTGCCACCAATTTTTATAGAAATAAGCTGTTCTTCCTGTTGCGTGCCCACTTTTTTTATCAATAACTCTAATTAAAAACCTTCCTCTATCTCGTTCTGGAATATTCAAATTGAAGCTTCCTTTTCCTTTTAAATTTGTTGAAACCTTCAACTTTTTGTACGATTTATTGTAACTGCTAGATGTATATCTTGATAAATTATCATCAGAAGAACTCCACCACCAGCGCCATTTTATTTGATACACTTCAACTTCAATTTCATCTCTTTGAACTGGTTTTCCTTTTTCATCTACAGTTGCAATTGAAAAGGTCTGATTCTCATCTGTAAAAAACGAACCATATCTATTTCCTTTTGGCGATTTTAATCCTACAAAAGATTCAAAAGGAGCGTATTTTTTAGTGAAAGCATCCAAAGAAAAATCGCCACCATTTTCAAAAGCTCTTACCAAAAACTGAACGTTTAACATTCCTGGAGCATTTTTTCCAATAGCTAATTTATTGTTGATTTTTGCAATTCCATTTGCATCTAACTTTCCTTCGAAAATGTTTATTTCTTCCGAAGAAAAACTTCTTGAAGGATCTGAAAAAACATATTCTTTATAATTTTTAAAACTGAAATTAGTTGCTGAAACTTTCGCTTTAATTTCTGCTTTTAAGTTTTTTGCAGGCGTGCCATGTAACCATTTTACATCTAAAGTTCCGTTAATTGAATTCTTGCTTGTTAGAATTTCATCATTAAAATCTACTTTAATTTTTAAACGATTTGGTTTTACAGTTTCAACTTTTAAATTCTGATAAAACTTTGCGCCACCAACAGAAATTTTTGCTGTATAATTTCCTGTTTTTGCTTCTTGTGAAGTTGTAACTGTATATTTATAGAAGTTATTTATATTTTCTGAAGTTACTTTTTTAAACACCAATTTTCCACTTGGGTCTGTAACTTCTAATTTTACAGGATGATTTTTTGGCAACTTATTATCTGCATCATTCAACAAAAAAGTTAGGTGAATAGAATCTCCAGGTCGCCAAACTCCACGTTCACCATAAATATATCCTTTTAAGCCTTTTTGAGTTTTACTTCCTGCAACATCAAACTTACTTAAAGACAAAGAATTACCGTCTAACAGTTTAATATAACCAGTATTGTTGTTTTTGTAAACTACTGCAAAAGCAACATTTTTAGAGGTTTCTATGGTTGCAAAACCATCAGAATCTGTTTTGGTTGATAAAATTTCTTGCTGCTGAAAATTGAATAATTTAATACTTGCACCAACTATTGGCTTGGTATTTAAAATATTAGTTACCGCAAAAAAGTACTCATTATTATCTCCTTTTTTAGCAATAATCCCCAAATTTGATGCCAATAAATTATTAGAAATAATTTTATTATTATAATAAGATTCGTGACAAGGATTGTCTCTTTCTCTCCAATTATAATTATAGTTTTTATAACTATACAACTTATTGTCCCAATATAATTTTTCTCTTTCTTCTTGGTCTTCAACTTCACTTAAATCCTCATAATCACTTTCATAATATTCTTCTTCAAAATCATTGCTATTTACTGAAGATGAAGAGACATTTTCGCAGTCATAAATAACCTGATTTTTATTAAAACTCAATTCTATTCTGTAAATAGCTCCAGGTTCTGTCTCTATCATTTTAGCTAAATCTACACTATACGCTTTCCATTTTTGAGTGTTATTTTCTTCATCTTTAATTAATGTAATTGTTTCTTTTGCAACTCTTCTACCAACTCTTTTTATAGCATATTCATTAGAACTGTTAAGATTATTATCTTGCAAAAACTGCAACACATTATCTTCATAAATTTTTATAATTCTTACATCTACTTCTTTTACATTAATTGCTTCGAAATTGAATTTTAAATCATTAGAATTTGGTAAAATTGTTCCGTTAGAAATGGCTCTAATTTGTGGTTTCTTTTGCTCGAAAGTAATGGTTTCTTTAAAGTTTGATTTCAGTTTATAATCTTCAGAATTTTTAATTCCTTCAAAAACAGAAACCAAAATATTTCCTTGAAATTTGTTTTCAGAAAACACTTTTAATTCATTTCCGTTCACAATAAAACGTGGCTTTTTTACATTCTGAATGGTTACCAAACCATCGAAGTTTTGTTGTTTTTTTAATCGATCAGAAAAGTTGATGGAAATATATTGTTCTGTGCTATTGTTCACTTTTAAGCTAACAACCTTAAAATTATTTTTACCAGGAATTAGAAGCTCATTTTCTCCTTCTGATTCTGCATTTATTGGTTTTCCGTTCCAAGAAATTTCTAATTTAGAATCATCTACAAAACGTTGAATGCTGTCAATTTTAAATTCAAAAACTTTTCCTTGTTGAAAAGATTCGTTCCAAACTATATTTTTTTGAGTTCCTTTTTGTGTAGCTTCTATCAGCTTTTTTGCATTATCTAAAGAAATTACATCTGCCGATTTTACAACACCTTCTAAATATTGATATGCTGCAGAATACGATTGTAAATTATTAGTTTGAATATTAAAATTAGGTGCAATTGTTTTAAATTGAAACGTGTAATTTTTAAATTCTTGGGTAGTATTCTTATAAATTTCGTTCAGCTTTACGGTTACAGCATATTCTGTATCTGAATCTAAATTTTCATCAGGAATAAAAACAAAGGCGTGCTTATTAATCGTTTTAATTTTTCCGTTTACAAATGGTTTTACAGAAATAATTTCTGAAGTTACTTCTGTATTTGGTTCCCAACTTTCTACTTCTTTTGCAAGATTTACTTCAATAGTATTGGCTACAGAAACAACACCAGAAGTTGTATAACTAATGTATTCTTTAAATTTGAAGATATTATCTGTCTTAATTTCCTCTTTTTTACAAGAGAAAATTAATAAAAAAATTAGCGCAAATGGAAGTGCCTTTTTGAGTTTCATAAGAAGTACATTTAATTATACAACTCAAAAATAGCATTTTAATTACCTTAAAAATTGATAAATTAGAATTCGTTAAGAAACAATTAGAATTAGTTATTACTTCTTTTCGAAACTTCGTTTTCTAAAATATGCCAATAGTGTTACTAAAATTACAACAGCTCCTAAAACATAGATAAATTTTGGAATTGGTAATGGATCTCCTGCTGCATAACTATGCAAACCAGATAGATAATAATTTACACCAAAAGATGTCATTATTATAGAGGCAAATGCAAAAACGCTAACTGCATTTAATACAAACCTACTTTTTAAACCTGGTATTAAGCGCAAATGCAATACAATTGCATATACAATGATACTAATTAAAGCCCAAGTTTCTTTTGGGTCCCATGCCCAATATCTTCCCCAAGATTCATTTGCCCAAACGCCACCTAAAAAAGTACCTACAGTTAACACAAACAATCCAATGGTCATCGAAATTTCGTTAATATAAGTAAGCTCTTTTATTTTAATATTAATTACTTTTTTGGTTTTTTGTGTTCTAAATATAATTAATAAAAGCGCCATAAAACCTAAAACTGCAGATAAAGCTAAAGGTGCATAACTACTTACAATGGTTGCCACATGTACTTTTAACCAAAAAGATTTTAAGACCGGCATTAAGTTTGTTATTTCTGGACTTAACCAATCTAAATAACTTACAAAGAGTAAAGCTCCAGTAAAAAGTGTTGCTAATGGCAAAGAAAAATCTGATTGTCTAAAAGTTATTAAACCACATAAAAGTAAGGTCCAAGCTACAAAAACTAACATTTCGTAACCATTACTCCAAGGTGCGTGACCAGAAATATACCATCTTAAAATAATGTTACCAGTCAATACAATAAAACTTAAAAGTGTTATAATAATAGATGAGTTCCAAACAAAATCTAATACTTTATTTGTTGTAAATATTTTAATTAATGAAATAACTAACATGATAAAACCAATAAAAAAATAGAGTTGAAACAACCAAAAGTTTAAATTTAATTGGTTGTACCACAATTCTGCTTCTATACGTTGTCTGCTTGGTATAATATCTGCACCAAGAACGTCTTGATACTTTTTAATATATTCTAATTTTTCACTTGCAGCTACCCATTTTTTTAAGTTTACATCTTTAAAATAAGTAGCAGTAATACTTTTTGCAAATTCGCCATCTTCTAATGGAAAATCTTTAAAATCGTGTGTTGGACTATGCCATTTATTATTTTCATCATTTTTATTTGGGAAAATTTTTAAATAATTTCCAGAAAAAACATTGTATAAAATATTAAATCGCTCATCTACTTTTAAAACTTCTTTATCAAACTCACTTCTTTCTGCTGGTTTTTTCTTGTTTGCTTCCTCTGCAACTTCCTTTAGTTTATAATTGCCATCTGCATCTAACAAGCCAATAAAAGAAACACAACTATCTTCGCTAATTTTTAATTCAGAAAATAAATCTCCTCCTTTTTCTATATCCACTTTTATAATTGGTATGTATTGCCAAACATTTGCTGCGGCTTGCATTGCCAAAAAAGCTTGATTCGCATTTAGTGAAATTGACTCGCCATTTTTAGTGAATTTAAAATAAGGCTTTCGAGATAGTTTTCTTAAAAACTCTGATGCTAACGTATTAATAGGTTTCATCCTACCATCTAAATCTTGCACCATTAAGCGTCCGAATAAATCTGCATGTTGCACATCTATTGTTTGTTGCTCTATTGTTTTTATTGTTATTTCTGGTGATTTATCTTGTCCGTAAGAAACTAAAGAAAGTAACATTAACAAAACAACTGTGGCTGTATTCTGCAATTTCTTTAATTTTTTATTGATAACTGTAAAGTAAGATCCTTTTGTAAATAAGGTGAAAAACATACCTATAATCATTAAAATATAACCTAAATACGTAACATTTGTTCCTAGCCAATCGTAATTTACAGCTAAAACGGTTCCTAACTCATCTGTGTCATAACTTGCCTGAAAAAAACGGTATCCTTTATAATCTAATACGTTATTCATAAAAATTCTTTGTGCAAAATGTTCGTTATTTTCTTTATCGATTACTTGAACTTCACTTGCATATGCAGATGGACTCGTAGAACCAGGATAACGTTCTAGTTGAAAATCGTCTAAATGAATAGAAAACGGAATAATTATAGGTTCTGCTCCGTAAGACAAAGCGACATTAAGACCATTCATTTCAAGGTGATGTTCTATTGGTAAAAAGCCCTCTCTATATAAAATCGTTTGTTCTTTTGCAACTCCTTTTGATGCAACCTCAACTACTAAAGCATCATCTTTAATTTCATCATTATCTTTTGGTTTTTCAGAACCACTTACTAACTCTATTTTACCATTTTCATGAAATGACAAAGGCACAAAAGAAGCATCTCCATCTCTATATAAAGTCCTTAAATTTAAAGTTTGTAAACTATCTTTTACAATAACACTTGCTTTTTCTGTTGCCATTTCAAAAACACTTAATTTTCTTGGTGACAATACACTTAAAACTCCATTTTTCTCTGTTATATTTATGACTCCTTTTTGATCAACTTCAAACCCTATTTTATGTTGATGTTCTCCAACAGCTTCAATTTCTCCTCGTTCTAAAAAGACGGTTTCTCTTCCATTACCAGCAGAAACAATCATTTCTATCATTGCTTTTCCCCCTTCTTCTACATCTACAATTCTTGGAATAGCATCTGCCACAAAATTTTTGTAGGAAATAGTTATTGGTTCGTTATTAAAATCTGTATTTATAGTAAAACTATTATCACTTATTGGTGAAAAATTAACTTGTTTTCTAACTGATTTACTTGTTTTACCATCACTTAAATGAATATGTAAATAATTTGTACTCGAAATAATTACATTAGAAGAAGCTCCTTCTCTAATACGCATAATTCCACCTTCAGAAACATAACGTGTAATACCTGCACCAATTAAAATTATAATGAACGAAATATGGAATAATAAGATTGCCCACTTCTCTTTTCGCAATAGTTTATACTTAAATATATTCATTAGAAAACTAATTCCAAGTCCTACCATTACCATCTCAAACCACCAAGCGTTGTAGATAATTTTCCATGCAGTCGCAGTTCCATAATCATTTTCGATAAACGTAGCTAAAGCCATAGAAAACGCAAAAGTAAATAATAATAAAACTGCTAATTTTGGTGATGATAGAAAACGATTAAATTTATTCATTATTTAAAAATTTGCTTAAAAAAAATGCCTTTTTAGCAAGAAAAAGGCATCTTTTTATAAAATTATAATATTTTATTTGTTAAGAGACGCTGTTGTTTTAATCTCCATTTTATCTTCTCTTTGTTTTGCTTCTTCTAACCATTTTGGCAAAATGTTCTTTTTAAAATTAGCTTTCTCTGCTTCTAACTTCTTCATATCTAAACCAATGTATTCTTGCGCTAATTCTTTCGTAGAAATATTTGGCATATCTATAGGTTTGTTGTGCCCTAAAGTTGCTAACATTCTTGCTAATTTTAAACGTGCTTCTTGCGCTTTTACCAAACCGCTTCCAATAACTCTTGCAATTTCTACAGGTGCATGAAAAGATGCTCCATGAGATGCAGCAGAAAAATCCCAACGCCATTGTGCATGTCTAATATCTGTTAAAATTGGTTTCATTTGTGCTTCTGTAGCTCCTAAATCCCAACATTTTTTAGCTTCTAAATGTGCTTTTACTAAAAGGTCTTCTAACTTTAATCTGTTTTCAGTAGATTTACTTTGTCTTTCATACACGCTTGCAATTAAGTTTTTAGAATCTTCTCTATGACAAACTTGGCAGGCATTAGATGTATTATTTAATGGCGATTGAATATGATGATCTGTAAATTTTTGACCACCTTCACTTTTATAAGGCATATGACAATCTGCACAAGAAACTCCTCTTTGAGCATGAATACCCGTTTTAAAAGTTTCATATCCTGGATGCTGTGCTTTTAACATTGGTGCTTTACTAATTTTATGAGTCCAATCTGAAAATTGAATATTATCATAATAGTTTTCCATATCTTCTACAGACATACCATCTTTCCATGGAAAAGTTAAATAAGGTACACCTTCTTTACCTGGTTTTGTTTTATCGAAATAATATTCTACGTGACATTGAGCACAAACTAAAGAACGCATTTCGTTGTGTGTAGCTTGATTAATATCTTTACCCATAGCATCAAAAGCTTCTACAAGTGCAGGTCTAGAAATTTGTAATTTCATTGTTTTTTCGTTGTGACAATCTGCACAACCAATTGAGTTTACAACTTCCGAAACTTTACCAGCCCATTTTCCACTGTAAAATTCAGCAACACCAATTTCATTCATTAATCTTGGTACATCTGGGCTTTTACATGTCCAGCAAGTAGCTGGCATTGGTCCGTTTTCTTTTGTTGTTGGTCCACCAGATCTTAAAGTATTGTGTATATCTTCTACTGCGTAAGCATGACCTCTTCCTTGATTATAATCTTTAGAAAAACCATAACCTGCAAATAAAATTACTAAACGAGGATCTTCTTCTAAAACATCTCTCATAGCAGAACCACCTTGAAAAGAACTAAAAGTAGTATCTAACGTTTGTAAAGAAGATTGGTATTGTAGTGGAAAATTTTCTCCCCAAACTTTATTTCTTGGTTCATTTTTAGTAATATCTACTTGTGGTACATATTGGTATTTTGCTTCAGACTTTCTGTTTACAATACTTGATGCTAATAAACCAAGCAGAAAAACTGCGATAATTGTAATTACGAATAATACTTTATTTTTCATTTTAGCTGATGTTTAATTTATTTAATCTCTTTTGCTAACCATTCTGGAATTACCGTTTTTTCTGTATCTGTTGGTAATGGTGCAATATTATATTTAACTGTTAAAATTCCACGAACATCTCCATGAGGAACTTGTTGGTGACAACTCCAACACTGTCTTTTTGTTCTATTCTCTTTATGATCTTCTAAAAACCCACTGTATTTGGCTTGTGTAACTTGTTGTACATGACAACGAATACAGTTTTCCTGAATTACTCTTTGGGAAGCTTCTTTTGCTTTAATTACATCTGGTTCTGCTCTTGCTGTAAAAACAGAAGCATGGTACAAACCATCTTTTGCTTTAAAATAATATTTTTCAAAAATATTATCATGTGGTACATGACAGTCGTTACAGTTTGCCGATTCTCTGTGCGAGCTTTTTAGCCAAGTATTATAAACAGAAGTCATAACATGGCAATTTACACAGGCTTGTGGATCGTCTGACAAATAAGAAAATACTTTAGCTTCTTTTGCCATAAATAATCCCAGACCAATTATAACCGCAATTAAGAACAAAGCTGTTTTTCGCCATCCAGTTTCTTCCGGTAAAATTTTGAATTTGCGTTTCAATATACTTTTATTTAGAACTATTAAATAATGTTGGCATTATTTTTAATTGAACCCAAGCCCAATTATTTGTATTATTACTAGGTCTTCCTCCTTTTATTAAACTCATACTGTCAGAAGCAAACATATGAGAATAACCAACATTCAAAGAAATAATTTTATTTATTTTTTGTCCATAAACCAAATCTACTTCTGTACCCAAGTACTTATCTGCATCGTTTAGTAAATCTGCATTGGCACTAAAGTAATGAATTTTTGCTAAAAGTGTAGATTTTTCTCCTGCTTTAAAAACTGCTTTCGCATACATATCATTTAAACCAACATTATTCACATGGTTACCCACGTAAAAATAATCCATAAACCCATTAAATTTATGGTTTGTTCCATACAATGGAAAGAAAGAATTATTTTTAGATGCTCCTGTTTGATCTGTTCCACTTAACATTTCGAAACCTAAACCAAATAATGTAGCGCTTGGTTTATAAATTCCTTCTAAAGCTAAATTATACCCACTTAAATCTGTTGTTGCACTAGCTTTTCCAAATTGATAATAAGCGTTCCCTTCAAATTTAACTCCATCTATTGGAAATTTAAAAAAAGCACCGGTAGTTTGTCTATAATTTACACCATCTGCAATTGTATTGTTGGCATCAGAAAAGTCTTGAAAACCTGTATTTAAAAACAAAAAACTAAACACTCCTTTTTCGTATTCTTTTTTTAGATATGCATATTGCATCGATTTATATGTGAATGCGCCTTGTAAAAAAAAATCTGTTCCCTCTGTTCTTTGAGATTGCTGGCTAAAAGCAAAACCAAAATCCATAATAAAATTCTTGTTTTTATATTTTAACAACGCTGCATCATGAAATCTACCTTGCATTGCCCAATCTAAACCACCAAAAATTCTTTGATTATCATAAGATATTACTTGTCTACCGACTTTTACTGCCCAAGTTGGTGCAAAAGCATATTGTGCCCAACTTTGAAATAACGAAAAAGAATTATTACTATCCGTTGGATCTATTTGTCTAGTGTCTCCCCAAGTACTAACGTCTTGAAAACTCATTTTAATTGTAAGTTTCTCTAACTCATAATTCATGTTTAAACGGGTTCTCTGAACTACAAAAGCAGCTGGATCTGCATTATCTGGAAAAAGATTGCTAAATCCATGACGATATTCGAAACGTGATCTAATATCTGCATCTACTTTAAATTGAGAAAAAATATTTATAGAAATGAATAAAATAAAGATTGTAATAACTTTTTGTAAGCTCATAATAATAGATTTTAGTTGAAAAAGTTAGCTTTCTGATTGTTCTTCAAAATTAATATTATTACATAATAATAATTATGATAAATGTCATACAAAGAAAACCTAACAAAACCCTTGTGCTTTCTTTATATTTTAAAAATGTTTTGATTGGCTATTAATTTTTTACTTTAACAAAGTTTAACACGTATTAGACTTATAATAGCAAATAGATGAGTATTTTTATTGCATTAAAACTCGCAAAATTCATTCTGATTCTGCCTAAAAAAATGAAAGCTATTTTCTTAAAATATTATTTTTTACTATTCTCTTTACTATTCTTTTTAAATAGTAATATTGAATGTTTTGCCCAAAAAAAAACCGTACATAAATCACAAAAAATAGATAGTGTTCAAAGAGTTCGTTTCAATAAAGCAAAAGAAAAGAAAAAACCACTTATTTATTCTGGACATGATGGACCTTATATAATTAACGATACTTTATTCAGCGTAAATGCAAAAAATAGGTTGGTTATTCTGCCTAAATTCGATAAAGATTCTTTACTTGTTCGCACAGACAATAAGGATAAGGATGAGTTTTATTTTTCACTAAAAGAAAAGCATACAATTCCAAGAACAATTTACGATTTACCAAATAAAATGACTGTAATATCAGATATTGAAGGGAATTATGATGCTTTTGCAGGCTTTTTGTATTCCAATAAGATAATTGATAAAAACCACAATTGGATTTATAATGATGGACATTTAGTTTTAATAGGAGATTTTGTTGATAGAGGAAAAAATGTAACGCAAGTTTTATGGTTGATATACAAACTAGAACAACAAGCAATGAAACAAAGTGGTGTTGTACATTTTATTTTAGGGAACCATGAAATAATGAACTTTAATGGCGATTACAGATATAACCAAGAAAAATATATTAAAGCTGCTAAAGAAATTAGCCAAATAAACAAACCTAAAGAAGCTACAAAATACATGTATTCTGTAAATTCTGAATTAGGAAAATGGTTAGCTACAAAAAATGTAATAGAAAAAATAGGCAGTTACATTTTTGTGCATGCTGGTTTAAGTCCTAAGATTTTAGAATACAAATTAGGCCTAAATGAGATAAATAATTTAGCGCGAAAAAACTTTCAAAATAAAAAAAGGTCGGAAAATAAAACTGTAAAATTTTTATTTAGCTCAAAAGGTCCCTTATGGTACAGAGGTCTTTTTTTTAAGACAAAAAATTATCCGAAAATTACTCTTTCTGGTTTAGATAGTGTTTTAAATTACTATGATGCAGAAAAAATAGTGATTGGTCATACTCATGTTAAAAACGTTTCTACAGATTTTAACGGGAAAGTGATAAGAACAGATGTTGTTCACGCAGATAAAAAGTTTTCGGGTAAAACCCAAGGCTTATTAATTGAAAACCATGAAGAGTTTATTATTGATGCTAATTTTACAAAAACACCTTTAAAAAATTAATTACAATTTATTAAACTCACTATCAAGATAGCTTAATCTTTTGTTTAACCATGTTTTAAGACGCTCATAATGTTCTTCATTAGAAGTTTCATTTAATTTATTCTTCCACACTAATTGTTCACGTTCGTAGATTTTTTCGTCTGTAAATTGATGGTAAATTCCGTTAATTTCAGAAAATAGATTTTCGTTACTAAATTCTTTCAAACGTAATTTAGTCCATCTTTCTTTTACTTTCTTCTTATAATTATTGGGGTTAATATCTAATAATCTCTTTAAAAGCCCATTATCAAGAACATCATTTGTATTGTAAATAGGAACTCCATCTTGTATGACTCCCCAAACACCATCTAAATCCCAAGGAATAAAGAAATAAGGTTCGTTTTTATCGTACTTTCCTAAATAATAATTTTTACCCAAATTATCTGTGGCTCTTAACAGATTGATAAAAAGATAATAATCTACAGCATTAGAAGTTTGAAATTTACTTTCTATATTCTTTAAAAAATCTTCATCAGAACCATGAACAATCAAATTCGATAATTCTGATAAATTTTTCCATCCTAAAGAATAATTAGTAGAAGGATAGCGCATAGCCCAACCATTCCAATACATTTGGTTTTCATATTTTTCAGGAGATTTTGTAAAATCTGGTCCTCCTTTGTATGAATTAGCCTTAAATAACTCGCCATTAATAGTGTTTTCTTTATTCTTTTTAAGCTTTAACTGTTTCCTATCTAAAGATTCGGAAAGTTGATAAATACCATAATATTCATTGTTTTTGAAAACTTCTACAAATTTAACTCCAAAGCCACTTTTTGCTTTCGGTTCATTTTTTAAGTAGTAAGGTTTATGAATTTTCTCCCATAAATTAGTTACTACAAAAGATCTTAAACGCAAAGGTTCATTAAACATACCATCTAGAATCCAATCATCATCTGACCTTAAGTTACCTAATTTTACATCTTTTTTTTCTCTATTAATACTATCGCTCCAAAACTCTAAATCGAATGATTTTTTAGCAAAAGACAAAGATAAATTTCCACGATATCTTACACCTGTTGTAGTTTTTACGTATTTCCTATTATCAAAAAATGTAAAATATGCTGGTATCTTAAAAACATTATCCATTTTAGAAGTATCTACTGTTAAATGAACTAATGGTAGTTTAGTAATGTATAGCGTATAAATCTCTCCGTTTAAAACAGGAATTCCATTTATATATGAAAGACTTTCGAATTTAATATCTTTTAATTTGAATTTTCTATCAAAAACTATAGTCTTAATATCTTTATTCGTAGTCTTTATAGCATCTAAATTAGTAACGTGCCAAACAATAATTTTGTTTTTAACATCAACACCAAAACTCCCTTTCTCTGCAACCAAGTCTTGGGCAAAAATACTTGTTGTAAAACATAAACTAAAAAGGATGTATAGTTTTAATATAAGTTGTTTCATAAAATGAATTTAGTTAAAGATATACTACTAATTTAGAATACTAAAATATTTTTTAGATAAAATATTTCTAACAACCAATAAATTAAAACTTATTTAAATAAAAAAACGTCTCAAAAAATTGAGACGTTTTAGAGGTGTCTAGCGGATTCGAACCGCTGTACATGGTTTTGCAAACCATTGCCTAGCCACTCGGCCAAGACACCTTTTGTAATAGGATTGCAAATTTACGCAAATTTACAAGTATTGCAAGTATTGCAAGTATTTTTTTATGTTTTGATTTTCCAAGGTGGATTTATTCTATTTTCTCCTCCATAAAACAATATAAGTTGATTCCCATCTAAATCTTTTAATCTAGCTTCTCTCCATAACCAGTTTTTATCCTCTAGTTTTTCATCAAATTGAATTCCTTCTTCAATTAAACTATCTACTTTTTCGTCTAAATTTTCACATTCAAAATAGATATAAATTCCGTCTCCTTTAGGAAGTTCTTTAACTTGATGAATTGAAAAAGTAGAACTACCATTGGGACAAACAAATCTTGCATAATTTGGTAAAGCTTCAACAATTAACTCTAAACCTAACTTTTGATAAAAAGGAATCGATTTTTCTAAATCTAATGATGGAACCGTAATTTGATTTAAGTTCATCGTTTTTTGGTAAGAATTATTACCACTTCTTCTACATTTCCGCCAATTGGTGGATTTATTTTAGATACTGCAACAGTAGCTTTTTTTATCATTTTTAATTCTTTAAAAAAACGATCTAAAATTCTTTGTGCCACTTCTTCTAACAACTTAGAACGAATTGCCATTTCTTGTTTAACAATATGATTTAAATGAACATAATCTACTGTATCTACTAATTCATCTGTTTTTGCAGATTTTCTTAAATCTGCTTTTATGGCTACATCTACTCTGTACTCTGACCCTATTTTTGCTTCTTCATCTAAACAACCGTGAAAAGCGTAGAGTTTTATATTATTTACTTTTATGATTCCCATATTATTCTTCTGTATCTGGTTTTAAATCTACTTTTTCCCACATTTTATCGGTGTTTAATCTAAAAGAACCTAAATATTCTAAATCCCACTGATCTGGAGCTATAATTGATAAAAAATGTTCGTTTTTCTTGTTGTTATACAAGTGATAAATTTCTCCGAAAATAGGTTCGAAACCAAATTTTGCATTGTAAAGCATGTCATTGTAATGAAATTTTTCCATTAAAGCTTCATACTCTTTTCTAACTTCGTCAAATTTGCCTTTTAATATTTTGTTGGTTCTTCTTACACCATCTGCAGTCCAAGTTGCCGTATTTGTAGGTTTAATTACTGGCGAACTTGCGGATGTTCCGTATGGTTTTAGTGCAGCATCGTATTTTTGAGTTTCCTCATTAAAAACGACTAAATCTGGTTTTTTATCCTCTTTTTTCATTGTTACAAAAATACAACAATAAATAAGTAGTAAAACTTCCTTTTAGAAAACTTTAACTGGCAAAAATGCCTGCGTTAGCGATTACTCATGCTTTAATATTTCTTTTGAAATCGTGAGTGCTTCGCAGTTGAAATGGCATCCTTTTTATTTCTTTTCTGAAATAAAAAGATACAATGGAAAGCGCGACCTGAAAGGGAACGCCCTAAAATTAATTGGTAAAAAAGTCGAAAACGTTACTTATTGCGCTTGTTTTAGTTTTGTAAAATTCTGTGTAGGTACAACGTTCGCAAGTTACACTGGTAAATTTCTGATTTTGAACATCGAAAATTTTTGATAATGTTCCGCCAGTTGCACGCATTTGTCCTAATTTATAGGTTTTGCAATTGCATTTCGGACACGTGTAATTTCTAATTTGATCGCTCATAATAAATGGTGTTTATTTATTAGTAGCATAAAATCTAATTTTGTTACAAAACTCTCAATAGCAATCAAGTATTTTGCGTAATTTTGTGTTCTAATTTTTTCAATTAAAACAATGTCTGAAGAGAAGAAATCGCTCAATTTTTTAGAGCAAATTATTGAAGAGGATTTGGCTAATGGAATGCCAAAAGAGAATTTACGTTTCCGTTTTCCACCAGAACCAAATGGATATTTACATATTGGTCATACAAAAGCAATCGGAATTAGTTTCGGTTTAGGGCAGAAATATAATGCGCCTGTAAACTTGCGTTTCGATGATACAAACCCTGCAAAAGAAGAGCAGGAATATGTAGATGCTATTAAGAATGACGTTTCTTGGTTGGGCTATAAATGGGCGGAAGAATGTTATTCTTCAGATTATTTTCAGCAATTATATGACTGGGCAGTTTTATTGATAAAAGATGGTAAAGCGTATGTAGATTCTCAATCATCAGAAGAAATGCGCGTACAAAAAGGAACTCCAACTCAAGTTGGTACAAACAGTCCTTTTCGCAATAGATCTGTGGAAGAAAACTTGGAATTGTTTCAAGGAATGAAAGATGGGAAATTTAAAGAAGGAGAACATACTTTACGTGCAAAAATAGACATGGCAAGCGATAACATGCTAATGCGTGATCCATTAATGTACAGAATTATGTTTAAAGATCATCACAGAACTGGTTCTGATTGGTGTATTTATCCAATGTACGATTGGACGCATGGAGAAAGTGATTATTTAGAGCAAATTTCACATTCTTTGTGTTCTTTAGAGTTTAAACCTCACAGAGAATTATACAACTGGTTTAGAGATAATGTGTATGAATATAGTAAAGATTCGTACCCAAATCCGCCAAAACAACGTGAATTTTCACGTTTGAATTTGAGTTACACAATTATGAGTAAACGTAAATTGTTGACTTTAGTTGAAAACGGAATCGTTTCTGGTTGGGATGACCCAAGAATGCCAACAATTTCTGGATTAAGAAGACGTGGTTACACACCTGCTTCTATTAGAAGTTTTGTAGAAACAGTTGGTGTTTCTAAACGTGAAAATATAATTGATGTTGCGCTTTTAGAGTTTAAAATCCGTGAAGATTTAAACAAAACTGCAAAAAGAGTAATGGCAGTTTTAGATCCTGTAAAGGTGGTAATTACAAATTATCCTGAAGGAAAAGAAGAAATGTTGGATGCCAATTATAACGATTATGAAGAAGGTTTTGGTAGCAGAGAAGTTCCATTTTCTAGAGAGATTTATATAGAAAGAGAAGATTTTAGAGAGGAAGCAAATAAGAAGTTTTTCCGTTTGAAATTAGGAAGTGAAGTGCGTTTAAAAAATGCGTATTTTATTAAAGCTGAAAGTTGTACAAAAGATGCAGATGGAAATATTACTGAAATTCAGTGTACATATGATCCTTTAACAAAATCTGGAATGGATACTGAAGAAAGTAAACGTAAAGTAAAAGGTACTTTGCATTGGGTTTCTGCTAAACACGCTATTAATGCTGAAGTGAGAGCGTATGACAGGTTGTTTTTAGATGAAGCACCAGACTCGCATAAAGACAAAGATTATATGGAATTTATTAACCCTGATTCTTTAGAGATTATTAATGCTTATTTAGAGCCAAGTTTACAAACTGCAGAAATTGGCGAGCGTTTTCAGTTTCAACGTTTGGGGTATTTTAATGTTGATGATGATTCTACTTCTGATAAATTAGTTTTTAATAAAACTGTTGGATTGAGAGATTCTTGGAGCTCTAAAAAGTAGAAAGTATTTAGTTGGAAGTTCGAAAATAATTTAAATATATAATTATGAAAAAATTACTTTTTTTATCCCTTTTTATGATTGCTTTTTCTTGCAGTAATAAGAAAGAAGTAACACAAGTTGCAGAAGTCTCTTGTGGACAATGTCAATTTGATTTAGATTCTGAAGATGGATGTAGTTTAGCAGTTCGTTTAGACGATAAAGCTTATTTTGTTGATGGTTTTAATATCGACGATTTTGGAGATGCTCATGATGAGAAAATCGGTTTTTGTAACGTAGTTCGTAAAGGAGAAATTACTGGCGAAGTTGTTGATGGAAGATTTGTTGCGAGTTCTTTGAAGTTGTTAGACTCTGAATAGAAACAAAAACATTAAAACAAGAATTATAAGAGGTTAAAATAAATTTCTGTTTGTTCAGGAATGACAAATAAAGAAAATCCGATGAAAATTAAATTTTTATCGGATTTTTTTATGTTTAAGATTATCTATTTTCAGCATATTTTTTGAAATTATTCAAAATTGCTTGCCAACCAGATTTTTGCATTTCAATTGGGTTGGTGTTTTCTGTTTCAAAAATCGTTTTAACAATTGTTGAATTATTTTCTGCTGTAAAATAAGTATCTACTTTTCTGCCATCTTCTAAAAAAGAGGAAATTTGATTGTTTTCAGTTACTTCATCATAAGTTCCACCTAAATCGAAGCTCATTTTTCCGTCTCTAGAAGCCATTGTAAAAGAGAATTTACCACCTTTTTTCAAATCATTTTCAGCATAAGGACAATGCCAATCGACTGATGCAAAATTCCAATTTGTAATGTGTTTGGGTTCTGTCCAAAATTCCCATACTTTTTGGATTGGTTTATCAACTTTAGCTTCTATTTCTA
Organism: Polaribacter pectinis; assembly: GCF_014352875.1. Classification (NCBI taxonomy): domain Bacteria; kingdom Pseudomonadati; phylum Bacteroidota; class Flavobacteriia; order Flavobacteriales; family Flavobacteriaceae; genus Polaribacter; species Polaribacter pectinis. The sequence goes on along the minus strand of NZ_CP060695.1, from coordinate 2,888,542 downwards.
CTTTTTTTGATTCCATATTATTGAAATTACAAATACTACTTTACCTCAAATTCACTTTCAGCATCACCAATTTTAACAGTGTATTTTCCTTTTGGCAAATAGTTCACTTCATTTTTTGCTGGTTTTATATCTATCTCATTATGTTGTTTTAAGTATATTTTTTTTCCTTTTTCAGAAAAAGAAACATCAAATTTTGCTTCATTAAAACCTTTATCTGCAGTAACAAAAATCGAGTTTACTTTCACACTTTTTGTAGCCTTTGTATCTTCAGAATAAATATCAATAGTTATTTTACCACTAGATTTTACATAAAAAGGAATGTTTACAACAGGTGTGTTTGCTGGCAACCATTTGCTCCAAGAACTTCCCCAAGAATTCCTTTTTCGAATGGATTCAATTTCAAAAATATAAGCATACTTTGTTGCTAAATCTTCATCAAATACTTGTAGAGGTGAAATATCTGCTTTGTATAAACTTCTTCCATGTGTTGCCATAATTAAATGCTTTGCTGTTGGCTGAATTACCAAATCATGAACTGCTACATTTGGTAAATTTTTAGAAAATGCTTCCCAAGAATTTCCATGGTTGAAAGAAACGTATAATCCATTATCTGTTCCTACATACAATATATTTTCGTTTGCTGGGTCTTCTTTTATCACATTTACTGGAGATGTTGGTAGGTTACTACTAATACTTTTCCATGTTTGCCCATAATCATCAGACATATAAACATACGTTGTAAAATCGTCAAACCTGTAACCGTTTAAAGTTGCATAAACTCTTTCTTTTTTATGTGCTGAAGCAATTACTCTGGAAACCCACAAATTTTGTGGTAAATTATTAGAAATTCGTGTCCAACTTCCTCCTCCGTTTTTAGTTATGTTAATGTATCCATCATCTGAACCAACATAGATTAAACCGAATTGAAACGGACTTTCAGATATTGAAGTTAAGGTTCCGTAAGCAACATTTCCTTTTTTCCCTCCTGTTGTTAAATCTCCAGAAATTGTTTCCCAATCATCACCTTTATTTAAGGAACGGTGTAATTTATTACCTCCTAAATATAAAATATCTTGGTTGTGTTTCGATAAATGAATAGGCGTTTGCCAATTAAAACGATAAGGAGTTTCGCCCAACGTATGTTTTGGCTGAATATAATCTTGCTTTCCTTTTTCTCTATCTATTCTAAAATAATTTCCAAACTGATAACCTGTGTAAACAATATTCGGATTCCTATCATCTACCTGAACTTGCATTCCATCTCCTCCCATAATTGATTCATAAGGGTTTTGACCAGATTGTTGCCAATATTTATCAATTCTTGCGTTATTATCTGCCACCCAAACTCCATTATCTTGCAAGCCACCATAGACTTTATAGTTTTTCTGATTGTCTGCATACACAGAATAAAACTGCCCTACAGCCGGGTCGTTTAGTTTAATCCAATTTTCCCCATCGTCGTAAGAAATATTTAATCCGCCATCGTTTCCGTCAATTAAATGTCCTTGTTTTTTTGGGTTTACCCACAATGCTTGATGGTCTGCGTGCACATTTTCCTTACTGATAGATATAAAGGTTTTTCCACCGTCTTTAGATTTTAAAATAGGAACTCCTTGTACATAAATTCCATTTTCGTCTTGTGGGTCTACTCTAATTTCACCAAAATAATATCCGTAAGAATAATACAGATCATCTAAATAACCTTCGTGCGTTTTTTTCCAAGATTTACCTCCATTTGTGGTTTTAAAAACCTCTGCGCCTACAACAGGAGTATCAAACAAAAGAGAGTTTGCATCTTCTAAATATTTTGCCAAGTCAATTGGTTTTACAGAACCAACACGCACCATTTGTTTTACATTTTCTGCTCTATATTTTTCTTGAAATCCATTTGTTTTTAAATAGGTATTCAGTTTTTTGTCTGTAAGATTTAAAAAAGTACTTACAGACATTGTCTTAAAATCTTCTTTAGATAAACTTTTTGAGGGCTTTTTATTTGTGTTTTGTGGTCTTCTAAATTGACTATCATGCAAAGCATAAACCGTATTTTCATTAAAAACAGCTAATCCAATTCTACCAACTCCATTTCCTGTTGGAAAACCAGAACTATCCGCAATTTTTGTCCAAGTAGTTCCTGCATCTGCACTTTTGTAAATAGATGAATTGTTTCCATTTCCTTCAAAATTCCACGCTTTACGTTCTCTTTCCCAAGAAGCGGCATACATTATATTGAAATTTTCTGGTGCAACTGCAACATCTATAATCCCTGTGTCTTGGTTTATAAAAAGTGATTTTGTCCACGTTTTTCCTCCATCTGTCGTTTTAAAAATTCCTCTTTCTGTATTTGAAGAATATAAATGTCCAATTACACCAACAATTACTTCATCAGCATTATTTGGGTTGATAAGAATTCTACTTACATGATGTGAATCTGGCAAACCAACATTCGTCCACGTTTTTCCTTGGTTTGTAGATTTTAACATTCCAATTCCTGCATAAGAAGAACGTGAAGAATTTTTTTCTCCAGTTCCTACCCAAATGGTTCCAGAGGACCAATCTACAGCAATATCTCCTATGTTTTGTGTTGGCGAATTGTCTAAAACTGGCGTAAAAGTGGTTCCGTTATTGTTTGTATACCACAAACCTCCTGAAGCATAACCAACATAAAATTCTGTTGGGTTTTCTGGATTTACAGCAACGTCTGCAACTCGTCCACTCATTACTGTTGGTCCAATATTGGTAAATGCTACATTTTTGACTAATGAAGATTCAATCATTTTAGATTTTTGATCTAAAGACTGTTGAATGTCACTCGAATTTGTTGGTGTTTGTGCAAATAATGTTGCTGAAAAACAGCATAATAAGAATTGAAACAGCGTTTTCATAAAAGTAAATTTGGTTTGAATTGATGAAATTACTGATTGTAAAATGAATATCAAAAAAATTAACACGTTTTAGGATTTTTTGCCAAGAATTCACGAATTTAAAAGTAGTTCACAAGCTTTGCCAAACACTCATTAAGCGTTAAGGATAGAGCGACCTGTTTGAGCTCTTTTTTGTTTTTTCAACAAAAAAAGCGAGTAGCGAAAGCCTGTTAAAACGCCCAAAAAATAATTAAATGCCTTCAACTTAAAACAACGTATCTTTGCCCACAGAAACCGCTACATAAAGCGGGTTTCGTAAATATTATTTATGACATTTAAAGATTTAGGTTTATCTCCAGCGTTGGTAAAAGCAGTTGAAGAAAAAGGATACACCAAACCATCACCCATACAAGAAAAAGCAATTCCGCATATTTTAGAAGGAAAAGATATTTTAGCTTCCGCACAAACAGGAACTGGAAAAACAGCAGGTTTTACCTTGCCAGTTTTACAATATTTATCGGAAACAAAACACCCGAAATACAGACCTTTACGTGCCTTGGTTTTAACGCCAACAAGAGAATTGGCTGCGCAAGTTTACGACAACGTTAGAGAATACAGTAAATATGTGAACATTAAATCTGCCGTAGTTTTTGGTGGCGTAAATGCAAAACCACAAATTGCAACATTAAAAAACGGAGTAGATATTTTAGTAGCAACTCCTGGTAGATTGTTAGATTTACACGATAGAAAAGCAGTTTCTTTTAAACGAGTTGACGTTTTAATTTTGGATGAAGCTGACAGAATGTTAGACATGGGTTTTGTTAGAGATATTAACAAAATCATTAGTTTTATGCCGGAAAAGCGTCAGAATTTGATGTTTTCGGCTACTTTTTCTAACGATATTAAAAAGTTAGCTGCTACTATTTTAAGAAACCCTGTTTCTGTAGAAACTGCTCCGCAAAATTCTACCGCTAAAAAAGTAACTCACAAGGTTTATAAAGTTGATAAAAAACAAAAAACAGAGCTTGCCATTAAACTGATAAAAGATAATAATTGGACACAAGTTTTGGTTTTTACTAGAACTAAACACGGTGCTAATAAATTGACAGAAAAATTGATTAAAGCTGGAATTTCTGCAGCTGCAATTCATGGAAATAAGAGTCAAGGTGCAAGAACAAAAGCGTTAAAGAATTTTAAAGATAATTCTATAAAAATATTGGTGGCAACAGATATTGCTGCTCGTGGTTTAGATATTCCTTTATTACCTCACGTAATTAATTTCGAATTGCCAAATGTACCTGAAGACTATGTGCATAGAATTGGTAGAACTGGTAGAGCTGGTGCAGCTGGAGAAGCAATTTCTTTTGTGTGTAGTGAGGAAGTAGAATACCAAAGTGAAATTGAAAAAATATTAAAAGAGAAATTAAACTCTTCTGTTTTAGAAGGTTTTGAACCTACTGATACTGCCCCACCAAAAAGAGCTGCTACACAGAGTAAAGGCTCTTTTGGGAAAAAGAAAAAGCAAAGACCTTCTAACGGAAATCCTGGAGGTTCTACTGATGATAAAAGACCAAAAAGAAAACCACACTTTAAAGGAAATAAACCTGCTGGTGCAACTTCTGGACGTGGTAGAACTGGCGCTCCTAAAAAGAAGCGTTATTAAAATATAAAATACGTTTTTAACTGATATAATTAAACCTTTTCTGTTTTCAAAAAATAGAAAGGGTTTTTATTTTTACAAGAAAATAAAACTCATTTCACGTTGGCATTTAGATTTCTTACCTTTGAGTTTTAAATATAATTCAACATGAAATACAATCCTATAGACTCACAATTATTTATAAAAAACCGTAAAAACTTTGCTTCTCAAATGAAGCCTAAAAGTATTGCCGTTTTTAATTCTAACGATATTTATCCAATAAGTGCAGATAGTACAATGCCATTTGAGCAACACAGAGATATTTTATATTTATCTGGTGTAGATCAAGAAGAAAGCATTCTATTATTATTTCCTGACTGCCCAAATGAAGATTTAAGAGAGGTTTTATTTGTTAGAGAAACTAATGATCATATTGCTGTTTGGGAAGGTGAAAAACTAACCAAAGAAGCAGCTTTTAAAACAAGTGGAATAAAAACTGTAAAATGGTTACAGGATTTAGAAAAAACATTATTTGAAATGTCTACGTATGCAGACACTTTCTATATTAATACGAACGAACATTATAGAGCTTCTGTAGAAACAGAAACTCGTGAAGATCGTTTTACGAAATGGTTGTTGGCTAAATATCCTGCACATTCTGTTGCGAAAAGTAATCCTATTTTACAGCGTTTACGTTCTGTAAAAGACCAAATTGAATTGGATTTAATGCAGCATGCTTGTAATATTACTGAAAAAGGTTTTCGTAGAATTTTAAATTTTATAAAACCGGGTGTTTGGGAATATGAAATTGAAGCTGAATTATTACACGAATTTGTTAGAAACAGATCTAAGGGATTTGCATATACACCAATTATTGCCTCAGGAAATAATGCGAATGTTTTGCATTATATAGAAAATAATCAAGAGTGTAAAGCTGGCGATTTAATTCTGTTTGATATTGCAGCAGAATACGCAAATTATAAGAGTGATTTAAGTAGAACTGTACCTGTTTCTGGTCGTTTCTCTGATAGACAAAAAGCAGTTTATAATGCTGTAAATCACGTTAAAAAAGAAGCAACAAAACTATTAGTTCCAGGAACTTTGTGGAAAGAATACCATGTTGAAGTTGGTGATATTATGACAGCTGAATTATTAAAATTAGGTTTATTAGACAAAGCTGATGTACAAAATGAAGACAAAAATTGGCCTGCTTATAAAAAGTACTTTATGCATGGAACAAGTCATCATATTGGTTTAGATACGCATGATTATGGACTTTTACATGAGCCAATGCAAGCAAACAATGTGTTTACAGTAGAACCTGGAATTTATATTCCTGAAGAAGGTTTTGGAATTCGTTTAGAAGACGATGTTGTAATTCAACAAAAAGGAGAACCTTTTAATTTAATGGGAAATATTCCTATTGAAGCAGATGAAATTGAAGATATTATGAATCAGTAACAAACTGAATTAAATTTAAAAAAGCGAGTTTTTCAACTCGCTTTTTTTTTTTGCTTATTATTTTAAATATTATCTATTTAATCTTCCTGTTGTATTTCCGTCTAAAATAGTCATTACATCTTTTTCATTTGCATAGTTTACATCACCTAAATAAGTGTGTTTTATAGCACAAGCTGCAGAGGCAAATTGCATCGCTTTAAAATCGTCGAAGTTTTGTAAACCATGAATTAAACCTGCCGCAAAAGCATCTCCAGTTCCTATTCTGTCTACAATATGTGTAATATCTAAATCTTGGGTTTCTTTAAATTCTTTTCCATTCCACATTCTTGCGCGTATTTTATGCCAAGAAGAATTAATGGAAGTTCGAATCTTATCAAAAACTTTTTCTATAGATGGAAATTTTTCAATTAATTGCTTACTTGCTTCAATAAAATCTTCATTTGAATAAGAAAAATCGGTTCCTAAAAGTTCGTTTATTTCATTAATTCCGCCAATAAAAATGGTTGAATAATTAATTAATTCTGATAAGACTTCTTTTGCATCTTCACCATATTTCCACAAACCACTTCTGTAAGTTGGGTCTGCAGAAACTGTCATTCCTTGTTTTCTTGCTAATTTTAAACCTTCTAACAAAGTGTCTTTACTTCCTTTGTTTAACGCAGGTGTAATTCCTGTCCAATGAAACCATTTTCCGTTTTCCAAAGATTTCTCCCAATTTACCATAGAAGGCACAATTTCTGAAAATGAAGAATGAGAACGATTGTAAGAAATAGAACTTGCTCTCATTACTGCACCAACTTCTAAAAAATAAACACCTAAAGGTCTTCCAGAACGTACAATTGCAGAAGTATCCAAATCAAATTTATTTAAGTAAGAAATTGCTGTATCACCAATAAAATCATTAGAAATACAAGAAATATGTTTTACGTTTCCGCCAAAATTTGCGATGGAAATTCCCACGTTTACTTCTGTTCCTCCAAAGTAAAATTCTACAGAATTAGATTGTACAAATTTTCTGTTTCCTAAAGGTGAAATTCGCATTAAAACTTCGCCGAATGTAATTATTTGATTCATAATACTAACTTTTAAAAAGTAAAGATACTTGATAAAATTTTTATATTCGGTATTAAAAACTCAAAAATGTAGTGCTTTTTATCCTAAAGATGTAATAAAACCAATGGTTTGTTTGTTAAACGTTTCTGGTTGCTCTACGTTTACAACATGGCCACAATTATCCACAACAAAAAGTGATGATGTTTTGTGTTTAGAAACAATATTTTTAATGGAAGGTAAAAACAAATGATCTTCTGCTCCCATTACATATAATGTAGGAATTTTAATGTCTTTTGTTCTAAAAAAACGCAAAAGTGGATTTATTTCTGAAGTCAATTTAAACCAACGTAAAAATTCTTTTTGGTATAATTTTTTGGCTTCGTTTACAAACAACAATCTCGATTTCTTGTGATTTTTCTTCGGCATAATAATAAATGCGAAGAGTTTGTACAATAGCATATAAGGAACCACAGATTTAAAGATATTACCAACTTTCATTAGTACTTGAGATCGGAAATTCAATTTGATAATTGCACCACCCATAATCATACTTTGTACTAATTCTGGTCTTTTCTCAGCCAAATTTCTTATTAAAATTGTTCCCAAAGAAATTCCGATAAAATGCGATTTTTCAATCTTTAAATGCTCAATTACCTCAACAATATCATTGGTAATAGAATCGAAAGTATATTTAGACTTAAAAGTGTCTTTTAGTTTTGGTTTGCTGTTTCCATGACCTCGTAAATCGAGAATTAAAACATTAAAATGTTTTTTAAAGTCACGAACTTGCTTAAACCAAATTGAACTACTTCCTCCTGCACCATGAACAAAAGTTACCCATTCTTTAGAAGTTGTATGAGGATATGAATAGTAGTTTAACAATAGAAATTTTAATTAAGTTAGGTGTAAAAATAATGATTTTATCGTTTACAAATCTTAAATAGCAACTTATTAACGTTTTATCTACTATTCATATTATAAACATAAAAAAAAGACGAGCATTTCTGCTCGTCTTTTCAACTAACTAAACTTAAAAACTATTCTACTATTAAAGTATATTGAGGTGTTGGATTTAAAGGACAGAAATAAACGTATTCTCCCTTTTTAAGTGTTACATTTTTAGATGTTTGCTTTGTATTATTCTTCACTTGTTCTGTTACATACGCGTTTTTTATGTGCGCTTTTACATCCGATTTTGGTGCTAAAACAAACCCAATATTATGTCCAACATTGTTGTTAGAAATTTCAAAAACATACGTTCCTTCAGATAACGTAATTTGCATTTGTGTAAATTCTCCTTTTGTTTGCTCTAAAGAAACTGTTTTAACTTCTTGTGCATTTGTATTGAATGCAAAACCAACTATTAATACTAAAATTGCGATTATTTTTTTCATCTTTTCTTAAAATTTATATTGTTATTATTTTTTTTAAACTGTTTCTAAAATATCTGATACTTCTACTTCTGGAAAATCTACTGCTACTTCTGTTGTTCTGTGTAAATAGTTTGTAATTGTAATTTCTCCTACTAAAATAACTGCATCTGCAACGTTTCCTTTTGTGTAACCTTGCTCGAATAAGTTTTCTAAAATTGTTGCATCTGTTGCTCCTCTATTTAAAGCGATGTTTCTTGCAAATTTTGCCAAAGCATCTAATTTTGAATCGAAAGAAGCTGTTCCTGCTCTTAATTCTAAAATTTGGTCTTCTGTAAAACCGTTCATTTTACCAATTGCTGTGTGTGCAGATAAACAATACACACATTCGTTTACTTGACTTACAGCCAAATTAATTACTTCTTTTTCTTTTGCTGAAAAGCTTGTTTTACCATTTCCTATTGCTAAAAAGTTTGCCAAAGCTGTTTCACTGTGTGCAAAAGTTGCATATAAATTTGGTACAAAACCTAACCCTTTTTCTAATTGATTAAAGATTGCTTGGTTATTTTCTGATACTTCGTTTTTTGTTAGTACATTAAATGTGCTCATAATTTCTATTTTTTTAATTTGTTCTTTATTAATTTATTTATTGTTGTTTTGAATTCTAATTTTTGCAATCGCAAACTTGTTGTTCTGGGTTTTGCTCATCATACGTTTGGTAACCCCAACAGTTTGGACATTGTGTTTGTTCTATTGTTTTCATAATTGTTATATTTTACTTATTACAGTTTTACACTGCAAAGGTGCAACCAACTTCAACCTTTAAAAATGGACAAAAGTTCCTTTGGTTTGGACAGCCTAAAAAAGCTTACTTTAAACTGTTAATTTTGTCTCTTAAATTACTTTCGTTAATTAAACCTGTGTGTCTGTCTGTTGCTTGTCCGTCTTTAAAGAAAATTAAAGTTGGTATATTTCTAATTCCGAATTTTGATGCGATTTCTGGATACTCATCTACATTTACTTTTTTGATGGTAATCTCATCTTTTAATTCGTCTGCTAATTTGTGAATCGTTGGCAATAAAGTTTGACAAGGTCCACACCAATCTGCATAAAAATCTAATAATACATTGCTATTATTCTCAATGACTTTTGTGAAATTTGTTTGTTCTAATTGTGCTTCCATTTTTTTGTTTTATTTTATATTTTGATGTTCTTTTAAGACTTTCTTAAAATGATTAATTTAATTCCTGCATACGCAGGAAAGACAATTTTAAAGGAATTTTGAGATGCTCTCAAAAACACTTTTCGTTTTGATACTGCAAAGATGCAACCAACATGAAGGTTTAAAAATGGACAAAAGTTCCTTCTGTTTGGACAAGGAAATATCGTTGGCAAAAATGCACTCGTGAAGGATTGAACAGGTTGTTTGAGCTCTTTTTAAGTTTGATAAAACTTAAAAAAGCGAGTTGTGAAAGCCTGACTTTTTTCTTTTATGAAAAAAGGCACGCCCTAATAAAAAAATGGATGCTAATGTTCCTTTTTAAATTGAAGTGGAGATTTGGAAATTGACTTGGTAAAGAAGCGCGTAAAATAGGCAGGATCGTTAAAACCGAGTTCGAAAGCGATTTCTTTTACAGTTTTATTTGTATAAATTAACTGACGTTTTGCTTCTAATAAAATGCGATTTTTAATAAATTCTGATGGTGTTTTTGTACCCAATTTCTGAAAATGTTTCGTGACAGATTTTGGCGAAATTCCTAATCTATTTGCATAATCTGTTACAGAATGCATCGTTCTAAAATTCTGCTCTACCAACAAACTAAAATCTTTAAAAAGACGGGTTTCTGTGTCTTCTTTTATAACGTGATTTTCCTTTTTTACACGAACTGCATGAATGATAAATTGCTTTAAATAGGCCTGCAACATGTCATATTGCGCAGTTTCGTTTTGCTGAAATTCCTCCACCAAACTCTCTAAAATAAAATTGAGTTTTGCTGTATCTTTTTCGCATGGTTTTACAAACGGAGTTTCATAAATATTGTTGAAGAGAATTCCGTTACAAGCAACTTCTTTATCGTGCGTTTGTATGCAGTAAAAATCTCGTACAAAAGTAAGTTTAAAAGCTGTTTTTATTTTTTCTGAATCGACTGTAAAAACTTGTCCTGGAGAAAGAAAAAACAACACATTATCATTAAAAGTATATTCTTCAAAATCGATATTGTACGTTCCTTTTCCTTCTTGAATCCAATAAATTGAATATGCATTTATTTGCTCTTTATGATTTATTGTACACGCTTTATCGAACTGAACTTTACTTAATGAAAAAGTATCTTTAAACGAATATTTTGTAATGTCTTGGACTGCCAAATTGTGGTTTGTTTTTTTGTTGGTCGTAAAATATTTAGAATAATTAAAAAATTACTTTCTATTAATCAAATTCAACCCAAAAAACACCAAAATAGCAGGAATTACCCAACCTAAACTTGAGTTTGCTAATGGAATTATATTTTTAATTCCCACTAAATTTTCTCTTGGAATTACAAATCCTAAAAAATCTGGAATACTAAAAATAAACGTCACTAAAACTACACCTCTAAACACCAATTTAGATGCATATTTATCGGGAACAATGTTTAGTAAAATCAAAACAATAGTTATTGGATATAAAAACATTAGTGCTGGCACTGCTAACTCTATTATTAAATCAACCTTTCTACTACCAACATAAATTCCGATTATGGAAGCAATTGCAGCAGTAATTATATACGCTTTTTTAGAATCGTTGGAAATTCCTTTGATGTAATCTGCTGTTCCTGTTACAATACCAACTGCTGTCGTAAAACACGCCAAAGCAACCAAAACACTTAAAAAAGTAGTTCCTAAATGTCCTAAAGTTTGTGTGCTTAAACTGGATAAAATTTCAGTTCTGGAAGCGCCTTCAGCAAATGTTGAACTAAATAAAGATCCACTTAAAATTAAACCTCCGTAAATTAATAACAATCCTGCTCCTGCAATAAAACCAGCTTTTCTAATAAGTCTTCTTTTGGCATCGAAAGTTGTGTGCGAACTATAGTTTAAAGAGATAATAATTACAGCTCCAACAACAACACCTCCAATTGCATCAAAAGTTTGATAACCTTCTAAAATTCCGTCTACAAAAGGTGTTTGAAAAGTAGATGGATTTACAGTTCCTGATGAAGTAAAAAATGCAATTCCGATAATTATTAGTAGAATCAGCACAATAATTGGCGTTAAAAACTTACCAATTAAACCAATTACTCTTGTCCTGTTTATGGCAAAAATAAAAACCAACACAAAATAAATTACACTTGTTAAAAGTGGTGTAGTTTCAAAAAATGGTTGCACAGTCATTTCATGCGTAACTGCAGCTGTTCTTGGTGAAGGAATTGCGATGGCTATACTGTAAATAAGTAAACAATAAACTGTACTAAAAAGAGGTGAAACTTTTTTACCAAAATCGTATAAAGTTCCTTGTAATTTTGCGTGTGCGAAAATTGCCAAAATAGGAATAGTGACTGCTGTTAAAACAAAACCCAACACAACAATCCACCAATCTGCACCAGAATTTGCGCCCAAAGATGGTGGTAAAATTAAATTTCCTGCGCCAAAAAAGAGCGAGAAAAGTGCAAAACCGGCAATCCAAATTTCTTTTGTTTTATTCAATTTAATTGACTTTTTTAAGGTTTAAATGTTCGAAATCGAAACTGAAATCAGTAATTGGTGCAACGAATTTCATAACTGCATTTGTTGCGTTTCCTTTTTCATCAAAAGTAAAGTTTACAAAAACATCTGCATCAAAACTTCTATTGTTCCATTTTGCAACGTATGTTGTATGGTTGTAAGGTAATAATTCACCAGAAATATCAGTAGATCTTTTACTTTTTATGGTGTATGTATTTCCATCAAAAGAAATAATAACATCGCCAAACCAAGCATCGTTATAAGTCCCCACAATCTGACTCGGTTTTGGTAAACTTTTATTGTTTTTAGCTAAAGAAACTTTCTTGTAAACACTTGCTTTTATACTGTCGTTATATTTTAAATAATTGGCATTTCTATCTCCATAGGTTTTTATCCAATTTCTGTCTTTATAACCTAAATAGCTGTCTTTAATCGTGTTTGTAATCGTATTAAATGCGTTTCCATTCATTTGATTTGTAAGTACAATAATTCCTAAATCTAAATCAGGAATCATGGTAAATTGCGTTACAGTTCCCAACAAACCACCTGTGTGATATACTTGTTTGTGTCCGCCTTTTACATCCGTTAAAAACCAACCCAAACCATAACCTCTAAAATTAGAATTGTACCAATCATTTTTACCCACTTTTAAAGGTGTTTGCAATTGCCAAAGTTCATGAAATTGATTTGAACTTAATAAGCGTTTTTCATCAGAAGTAACAGCATCATTCATTAAAAATTTCGCCCAAGTAAGCATGTCTTTTACGTTACTTACAATTCCTCCTGCAGCGTTTGCAGTTTCGCTCCAATCATGTGGAATTTGAATTACTTTTCCTTCAGTTCTTGTATGTGCATCAATAATATTTGTGCGGTTTGTAACTCTGTTGTAAGACGCTTTACTGTTGTTCATGCCAACAGGTTTCATAATTTTTTGCTCGATAAATTCTTCCCAAGAAAGTCCACTTACACGTTTTAAAACTTCCCCAGCAATAATAAACATATTGTTGTTATATGCAAATTTACTGCGGAATGAACTTTCTGGTTTTAAGTGCTTTACATTGTTAATTACATCTGTAACTGTAAAATCGTTTCCTTCAGGGAAAAACATTAAATCTCCTGCACCTAAAGCCATTCCACTTCTGTGTGTGACTAAATCTCTAACCGTAAATTCTTGTGTTACCCAAGCATCATATAATTGAAATTCTGGAATGTGTTTTCTTACTTTATCATCCCAATTTAATTTGCCTTCATCTACCATCATTGCCAACGCAAAACACGTAAAACCTTTACTGTTGGAAGCAACACCAACCAAGGTATTTTCGTTCATGTCTTTTTTTGTGGTTAGAGATCTAACTCCATAACCTTTTGCGTAGACAATTTCGCCGTCTTTTAAAATTCCGACAGAAATACCAGGAACATCGAAAGTTGTTAAGGTTTCTTGAATTAATTTGTCTAATTTTTTATCTTGAATTTGAGCAGAAATAACTGTTGATGATAACAGAAAAGCGAAAATGAATCCTTTTATAAATTTCATGATTGTAGAATTATTTTTAAACGTGAAATATACATATTTTTGATTGATGCAAAAATCAATCACTTTTAAAAACGCGAACATTTCTTTTTCTGATGAAGGAAAAGGAACTGCAGTTGTCTTAATTCACGGTTTTTTGGAGAATTCTACTATGTGGAAAGACATAATTTCTGAAATTTCTAAAAGAAATAGAGTAATTACCATTGATTTATTAGGTCATGGAAAAACAGAATGTATTGGGTATTCTCATTCTATGGAATTGTTTGCAGAAACTGTTGAAGCCGTTTTAAAACATCTAAGAATCAGGAGATCTATTTTAATCGGGCATTCTTTGGGTGGTTATGTTGCATTGGCTTTTGCAGAAAAAAATCCGCAGAAAGTAAAAGGTTTGTGTTTAATGAATTCCACTTCCAATGAAGATGATGAAGAACGTAAAAATTTACGTTTACGTGCCAACAAAATGATTCAGAATAACTTTACAAACATGGTTAGAATGTCTTTTTCTAATTTGTATGGCGAAGAAAGTAGAATCAAATTTAAAGAGGAAATGAAATCGGCATTGCATGAAGCTTTACAAACTCCAATTCAAGGATATATTGCAGGACAAGAAGGCATGAGAATTCGCCCAAATAGAAATCATGTTTTAGCAGAAAATGACTTTAAAAAGCTGATAATTATTGGTAAAAAAGATCCTGTTTTAAATTTTGATTTGTCTTTAGCTGAAGCTAAAAAAACAAATTCTGAAGTTGTTGTTTTTAATGATGGACACATGAGTCATATTGAAAATAAATTGGAATTAATTGAAGCTTTAAAGAGTTTTGTAAAAAAATAATAGTCTCAAAATAAAATATTAGAAATTTATGGAAAATACTTTAGTTGAGATGATGTCTAATTTTATGGATTTAAACGACATCGAAAAAGAAGCAATTTTAGAAGCTTTCCCCATTAAAACATTTGAAAAAGGAACAGACTTGCTAAAAGAAGGGCAAATTGCAAAAGATGCTTTTGTTGTTATTAAAGGTTGTATAAGAGAATATTCGATAAAAGATGGAGAAGAAATAACTTCAGAATTTTATACTGAAATGCAATCTGCTGTTAATTTTGATAGTATGGCAAATAAAAAACCTTCTAAATATTATTTTACTTGCACAGAAGAAACTACTGTAGCAATTATGAATGCTGAAAAAGAAAATGCTTTGTATAAAAAATACCCTAGATTTGGAGAAGTATGTCGTGTGGAAATGGAGAAAGTTTTGGGTTCTCATCAAGAAAATTTATCAAAATTTAAAAATTCAACACCAAAAGAAAGGTATTTAAATCTATTAGAAAACAGACCTAATTTGCTTCAAAAAGTGCCACAATATCAGTTGGCAAGTTATCTTGGTATGAAACCAGAAACTTTAAGTAGAATTCGTAAAAAAATAGCTACAAAAGAGTAGTTAATTAATTTTTTGCGCAACTATATAATATTCTGTGGCTGGTTTATCAATTAAAATAGCTGTTTCAATAATTTTAAACCCACAACTTTCAATTTTTTCTTCTAATTCTTTTCTTGTGAAAAACCTTAAATAAGGTAAGATTTTTAGTTTTTTTAAAATGAAAATAATGCAACTAGATAAAATGCCAATAAATGTTCTTTTTTCTTTTAAGCAAGCTGTAGAAGTAATCATTAAACCATTAGGTTTTAGTAAATAGTTCATTCTGTTTAAAACATTTTCACAATCTTTAAAATAGAGTAATATATTTAATGCTAAAACAGTATTAAAACTTGCTCTTTTAAACTTTTTATTATCAAGTGTTGTTTGTGAAAAAGAGATGTTATTAATTTGATTTTCAACAGCTTTACTTTTTGCAATTTTTATCATTTCAGATGAAATATCAAAAGCTTCTATTTCGCTTACATCATTTGCAAATTCAACAGCATATAAACCTGTTGCACAAGCAAAATCTAGCATAACATCACTTTTCTTAAAGTATTTTTTACTTTTTTTGATGATTGAATGATAAGCTTCATCTTTCGCTTTTTTATCGTAATTTTTAGAGAGTTTATTCCAAAAAGGTTCTTGATTATTCATAAAAAGGTTTTTTAATTTTAAACTAAATTGAAAAGAAAAACCAACACGAAAATTTCCAATAACAATATATTTAAATTGATATTAAATAATGCGGTTTGTATAATTAGATGCATATTTTAAGCATGTAATTATATCTTTTTAAATGACAATCCCATAATTTTAAATTCTTTGATTTCATTTTTATCCGTTCTAATAAATTCAATTGGACTTATTGATATTTCTAATAAATCTTTTGAAAGAGAACTCATTTCTTTTTTCCAAGCACCATTTTTATAATGATAATATAGTTTCCCGTTTTCTAATTGAAGTTTTTTGCTAATTTGAAAATCTTCGTTAAAATATTGCCCTTCATATTCTTTTAGTTCCTTTTCTAAATGTTCATAAGGTGTAAAAGTTTTAAAAAGCATTGGTTTTTCATTGTCTAAATCGTCATAAGTAAACTGTTTCTGGTTACCAATAAAACTAAACTCTACAATAGATTTATCATTTTCGCCAAACAAAAACCTATGATTACCTATTGGAATTAACTCTGTAATTTTATCGCCATCTAATGTTAAAACTTGTAATTTTTTATTTTTTACTTTTATCGTGTTTGCTTTTCGGTCATCATCATTATAATAATATATATAAGAACCTTCATATTGTTCTAGTTCTTTATTTGTAAGATTTATTGTCTTATTACTTGCTGTATTTTCTTCTTTGGGTTGTTTTTTAGGAATGTATAAGTCAATTAGTTTAAAAAAACGGTCTTCAAAATCCGAATCATAAGTATTTTGAGTAGTGAAAAATGCAAGGTCTAGTTCTGGAAAATAAAGGTATTTTGAAACAAAACCACTTTTAATCATACCATCAAACCCCATTGCTTTATAACCTTTATACATTTCAAATTCTACTCCTAAACCAAAATTTATAATAGTTCCATCATTCAATTTGGCTTTGGTGTTCATTTTTTTCCAGATTTCGAGTGTTCCTATAGTTGAATTTTTAATATTTAGATGCCATTGAAACATATCTTCTGGATTGGTTAGTATTTGTCCATCTCCAACATAAAATAAACCGTATTTATGTGTTTTATAAAACTGACCTTCATCTTCCATATAACCAATTGCTCGATTTTTAATTGTTCTATAAACATCTGTGTTTACAATGGTGTTGTTCATTTTAAGTGGCTTAAAAATATTTTTTTGTAAGTAGTCTTCATAAGACATTCCTGAAGCTTTTTCTATAATAGAAGCTAATAAAATATAGTTTGCATTGGTGTAATAAAAGTATTCTCCTGGCGAAAAGTTGAGCTCATCTATGTTTGTAATTATATTAGTTACCATTGCTGGTTTTATGTAATCTCTCCAATTAATATCACACACTTCAAGATAAGGGTCAACCTCTTTTATGCCACTTGTTTGGTTTAGCAAATGCTCAATAGTTGGATTTCCTTTTTTATACCTTGGAAGGTTTTCAATATATTTATTGGCTAAATCTTTTATAGATAATTTTTCTTGATGTTCTAATAATAAAATTGCTGTTGCAGTAAATTGTTTGGCTATTGAACCTATATCAAAAACTGTTTTATTTGTTACAGGAATGTCATAATCAAGATTAGAACTTCCATATTGTTTTTCAACAATAATTTTATCTCCCTTAAATACTGCAACAGAAAATCCTGGTTCGTTATTTTTAACTTGATATAATTTATCAATTTCAGCATCTAAATTCTGGGAAACAAGAATATTCGAGAGTAAAAGAAATAGTATAATAAAAGGTGTTTTATTCATGTTATTGAATTTTCTTAAAGGTAAAAAATTATAGATTTATAAAATTACGTAAGTTTTTATTCAGATTAAAATCGATAACCAATTCTTAAATGTAAATTAAGAGCAACTTCTCCTTCATTTTTCAAATATCCAGCATTTTCTGCAAAGTAATATCTGTATCCAATTCCTATTCCTGTTTCATAAGTAAAATGATTTCCTATATTTCTTTTAATCCCCCAAGTTGGAATTATTGAAATTTGATTAACAACTCTCAAATTGTCATAATTTGAAATTACAAACCAATCAGGAGTATAACTTGTTTTTATTGAAACAAAATTTCCGCTATTTCCAGCAATATTTCTCGATTTTGAAACTCGTTTGTCTAGATTATAATACCATCTTGGTTCTAAAGTGATAACAGGTGTCATTAAAAAACCAACTTTATCATAGAAACTTCCTCCAAAAATTCCGCTATCAAGTCCTAATTCACTTCGTAATGCAATTTGTTTGGATAATTTTGTCTCGTTATGAAACCAAACTCCTAATATTCCAGTTTGGATTCCGTAGGTTGATTCTTCTACACTTGCGTTTTGAGATTTAGCAATAAAAGTAAATCCACATAAAATAATTGTCAATAAATAATTTTTCATTTTGTTTAATATTACTGATTATAACACACAATTTTAAAATCTAAATCCAAAATTTAAACTTGGTTCAAAAATATAACCCGGTTTTCCTTCTTCAATTTTAGCAAAATCCACTGGAAAATTTGTGTCAATTGGCCAATATTTTAAAGCATAAGCAGGTTCTATGTAAAAACGTTCTTTAAAAAATTCGAAACGATAACCTACAATTGCTTGTAGATATAATTGAAAACCTTTTTGAGTTTTTTTATCATTTATATCATGATATTGTTTCATAAATGATGTTGCGGATACTGTTGTAAATGCTCCTTTCCAGTGAAAACGTTGATAACCAAAGCCCAAACCAAAAGCTCTTACAAAACCAGGATAAAACTCTTTAGAATTACCATACGTTCCTAAAGGTTCTGAATATTGCCAAGTATTAAATTCTACAAAAACTCTGTCTTTTTGAGTGAGTTTGTATCCATAAGTTAGTAAAAAATAATCTGGAGATTCATCTGCAATTACATTTCCTAGCATAAAGAAAGAAGAGCCTAGAGAATGTTTATAGTTTGTGGTTTCTTTTTCATTTGATAAGGAAACTGTTGAAGTCTTTTTTTGACCAAATGAAAATATAGAAATAAAAAGAAGAAGTAACGATGCCTTAAATTTAAGTTTCATAATTTATAATTTTAAAAATTTACTACTACAAAAATAAATTCTTACCAAACCTTATTCATTGACTATCGTCAAGAAAGTCAAAAACCTTTTTTAAATAATTATGTGTTTAAAAAACTAATTAATTAGTTTAACTTTTTTAAAAAATCGAATTGATGTAACTTGCAACCACTTGTCAAGAAGATAAAAATTATGCAAAACAATAAATTACCCAATTATATAAAAAACGTGTTAGAAAATATACCAAAAGATTGGCTACATCTAACGACACACAGATTAGATATTTATAATGAAGAATTGGCAAAAACCGAATTTATAAATCAATTTGAAGCTTTATTTAACACTAATAATTTTGATAATTCTGCTCTGAAAGAATTACCAACAGCGTATGATTATATTCGATTAGGACATCCTTTATCTTGTGTTTTAGAATGGTTAATTGCAAGTTTACATGATTTAAACTCTGAAAACATCATTAGTTTTTCATCTGAAACAATGCCTGTTTTGGCGATTTTGAGAACGAATTTATTGGCGAATAAAAGGACTCGAATTTTATATTCAGAAAAGTTGCCAGAATCTTTTAATGCAGAAATTTTAAAAAGTGTTTATGGCTATCAATTTGAATTGAAACAGATTGAAAATGCTTCAGATGTATCTGAATTTGATGGAAGTACCATTTTCATTGCAGAACAAAGTAAAATTTCTACGCAAAATCTACATTCAAACATCGATTTTTACATCAATATTTATAAAAATTTAGGAAGTATTTTATTGATAAATGGACAAGAAAATGAATCTTATATTCCCGATATTCAGCATGTAAGAAGAAGAGAAACTATTGCAATGACGCCTTCTAATTGTTTAATTGCATTAGAATCTTTGGTTGAAAATACGCCTTTTATAAATAATATTGATGATTTTGAAACGAATAAAAAGAGTGTTTTAAATTCCATTAAAAATGTTACAGAAACTACGTTAAAACCTTTGGTGGGTTCAAGTGGTTTGTCTATTCAATATGCAATTATGATGGGTTTAATTCATCATGCACAAGAAAATCATCCAGAAAAAGCCATTAAATTTATTGTTCCGCCAAATTGTTATGGAGGTACAAACGACCAAGCAAGACGTGTTGCTTCTTGTGATGCAAATGTGGAAGTTGTGGATTTGCCAGTTGATGGCGATAATGATATGGTTCAGAGCATCAATACAGTTTTGGAGAAAATCGCCAACGAAGATGCAATTCCTTATATAATTGCTGAAATTCCAACGAATCCACGAGTTGAAGTTCCGGATTTAATCAAATTAAAGGAAGCTTTAAGCAAAGAACGTACAAATGCAAATGGCGAAATTGCGATTGACCCTGTTTTTATTTTGGATCAAACTTTTTGCCCAAATGTTCATTTTTTAGGCGAAGGCGAAATTCTTTCTAAAGTTAGAACGATTTCTTATGCAAGTGGTTCTAAATTTCCAAGTGGAGGAAAATGTACTGCTGGCTATGTTGTTGGAAACAATAAAACAGCAAATTTAATGGAGAAAATAGAAATCCACCTAAATCTTTGTGATAATGAGGCCACAGATATTCAAATGGAAATCTTGGCAAAACAAATGCCTTCAATGAACCAAAGAATTAAAGATGCGTATAGAAATACACGTGAATTTGTCAATTTTATTCATGAAACGTTACCAGAAGCGAAAATAAATTTTGTGTCAGAGGAATTAGCAGAACAAGGTTTTACACCTTCAGTTTTTTCTTTGGATTTACCAACAAAAGGAAATTCTGCTGAAGAAAAGGAAGAATATAAACGAGAACTGAATCATAAATTAATCAATTTAATGATTACTGAAATTCCTAATGAGAGTAAGTATTGTGTAAGTTACGGGCAACTAAAAGGTTGTTATTGGACAATTCCTGCAACCTCAACTCAAGGAACTACAAAAGAAGGCGATAAAGATTATATTGCAAGAGTTTCGCTTTCTCCAGATTTGGATTTAGACCTTCATGAAAAAGTGTTTTTGGAGTTTGTGGAAGGGATTTAATCTGTATAAAACCAATATTCCATATCAAAAACTAAATAATTATGAAACGCATCTTAATTTTCTCCTTAATCATTCTATTTGCATCTTGTAAATCCAAAACAAAAACAGCACAAACGGATTTTATAAAAGATTATTTAGAAAGATTAGAAAACTCTAGAAAATATTTAGTTTTAGTTGCTGAAGAAATGCCAGAAGACAAATATGGTTTTAAAGCAACACCAGAATCTATGAGTTTTGCAGAAAATTTAATGCATATTACTTGGGCAATGGATTGGCATTGTCAGTCTTTATTAGGAGAAAGAAAAGCAAGAGATTGGAACACAGACAACACTTTAAAAGTAGCAAGTAAATCGAAAGATGAAATGATTGCAACCATCAATAAAACTTTTGATGAAACCATAAAATTTATAAAAGAATTTGATACTTCTAAATTTAACAATCGTTTAGATTATTTAGGTTTAGATAGAAGTAAAAGACAAATTTTATTGCTACTTTCAGACCATATTACGCATCATAGAGCTCAAATTTTGGTCTATTTAAGATTGAATGGAATAAAGCCTCCAAGATATGTTTTGTATCAATAATTAGAAAAAAAATAAAAAACATTAAAATATTTTTTTATTACTAAACGATTGTTTAGTTTTGTGGCATTATTAAAACAATGGCTAGAAAAAAACAATATATAGAAGAAGAAGTTATTGACAAAGCAATGCATTTGTTTTGGCGAAACGGCTATGAAAATACATCTATGCAAATGCTTGAAAAAGAAATGGGCATAAATAAGTTTTCTATATATTCTAGTTTTGGTAATAAACATGGTTTGTTTTTAGAAAGTTTAAAAAGCTACAATTCTAAAAGAAAAGCAATGTTCGATAAATTTAAAAATGCTTCTAATGGCGTTGAAGATATTAAACAGTTTTTTTATGATTCTGTAGCCGTTTGTAATGAAAAAGGCAACGAAAAAGGTTGTTTAGTAACAAACACATATAATGAGTTTTCTACAAGTGAAGACGAACTAGTAAACAACCAGATTAACTCATTTATGGATAATCTAAAAAGATTATTTATAGAAAAATTAAAAATAGATTCTTCTAAAGATGAAGAAACAATAAATAAAGAAGCTAACTTTTTAGTTTTAGCAAAACATGGTTTAGCTGCTGCAACAAGAGTTAATAACAAAGAAGAAATAGAAGATTATATTGAAATGACATTCAAAAATATTTAACCTTTTTTTTAACAAATAACTAAACGATTGTTTAGTTTAAATAATATTTATAAATTGATAAAAATTATGACAACATTAAAAATTCACAATATTGAAACTGCGCCAGAAGGAAGCAAAGCATCATTAGAAAATTCTCAAAAAACATACGGAATGATTCCCGGTTTACATGGGGTTTTAGCAGGAGCTCCAGGTATTTTAGAGGCCTATAAAACCATTCATCAACTTTTTGTAGATTCTTCATTTAATAATGACGAATTAACAGTTGTGTGGCAAACCATTAACGTAGAACATGAATGTCATTATTGTGTTCCTGCTCATACAGGTATTGCAAAAATGATGAAAGTAGATGATGCTATTTCAGAAGCTTTACGAAATGAAACACCACTTGAAAGTCCTAAATTAGAAGCGTTACGTACATTTACGTTAAAAATTGTTCGTAATCGAGGGCATGTTACACAAGAAGATTTGAATGCATTTTATGCAGTTGGTTATAACGAAACTCAAGTGTTGGAAATTATTTTAGGATTATCTCAAAAAACAATTAGTAATTATGTAAACCATATTGCTAATACTCCTGTAGATGCAGGATTTAAAAAGTTTGCTTGGTCTAAAGAAAATACGAAAGCTTAACTACAAAAAAGATTATCATTTAAAACCTTCCATTAAATTGGGAGGTTTATTAAAAAGCATAATTCTTAATGGAATTTAAAATATAACCAATGAAAAAGTCAATAAAAATAGATATTGTTTCCGACGTTGTTTGTCCTTGGTGCACTATTGGATACAAACGTTTGGAAAAAGCAATCGCAGAATTGGGTATTCAAGATCAGATAGAAATTGAATGGCAACCTTTTGAGCTAAATCCTAACATGCCTGCAGAAGGACAAAACGTACAAGAACATATTGCAGAAAAATATGGTGCTACTCTTGAACAACAAAAAGAATCGCAAAAGCAAATGGTAGCAGCTGGTGCTGAACTTGGTTTTACATTTGATTATTTTGACGACATGCGAATGGCAAATACTTTTAACGCCCATCTTTTATTAGAATATGCAAAAGAATTCGATAAACAAACCGATTTAAAAATGCAATTAACAAAAGCCTTTTTTACCGAACGAAAAGATGTATCAAAAGAAGATGTTTTAAGAGAAGCTTTATTAGAAGTTGGGTTAAATGCTGAAGAAGCTTTAACTAAATTATACAACGAAGAAGCACGCAAAGAGGTAAGAGCTAAACAAAACTATTGGAAAAATCTAGGAGTTAATTCTGTACCTACAATTGTGCTTAATAATAAAAGTGCTATTACAGGTGCACAACCTGTAGATGTATTCAAGCAAATTCTTTCTGAAGCAATTAAAGAAAATAACTAAAATAAAAACATCAATAAAATTATTAACCCTTATTATTAAGAGGGAATTTCAAAATAAAAAACTATGAGTTATTCAAAATTAATGTTTGCAATTATCTTCATCTTGTTTTTAACAGCCTGTGGAAACAAAGAAACCATAACAAAAAAAACAAATAAAACAATAGAAGTTCAAACACCAAAATCTCAAAATAAAGGACATGAACTAGTTTATAAAATGACCCAAAAAACTGGGAGTTATCAAGATTTATTAAATCTTAAAGATATCGTTTTCCATTACACATATAGAACTCCAGACCAAAAAGAAGATGTTTCAATTGAATCGTATATTTTTAATGGAGAATTGTCTCATGGTACATATTTAAAACACGAAAGAACCTTGCCAGAATTAAAAGGAAAAATGGAACAAGGCTATAATGGAAAAGACTTTTGGGTTAAAATAGATGGAAAAGAAGTTACAGATAAAAATGCAATTGAAAGCGTTACTTTTACTCGTAAAACCAATTTTTATTGGTTTGCAATGATGCAAAAATTATTAGACCCAAATATTAATTATGAATTTTTGAAGCAAGAAAATGTAGAGGGAAAATTATACGATATTGTTAAAGTTGCTTTTACAACAACTGGAGATGAAGCTTCCGACATTTATCAACTTTATATTAATACAGAAACTAATTTAGTAGACCAATTTTTATTTACTGTAGTATCTAAAAATGTTACAGACCCAATTTTAATGCGAGTAAAATACGAGAATATAAATGGTATTTTGTTAACTACATATCGTAAATACACAAAGTCGGACTGGGAAGCAAATGTTCTTAAAGATGTTTGGGTAGAAGAGATTACAAAAGACGTTAAGTTTAATCAGAATTTAGATAAATCCCTTTTTAGTAATTAGCAATATTACTAGAAAATTAAAAAGCGCAAATTAAAAATTTGCGCTTTTTTTATATATTATTTTTATGCTATTTATTCATTTTTCAAAGCATTCCAACCTTGTGCTTTTAACTCAATTTCTTGGTTGGCTCTTGTAACCAAATTTAAACCTTGGTTTTCTGCAGTAATATGTCCAATAATAGAAAAATTTGGGTTGTCTTTTATTTTATCAAAAGCAGCAATTGGCACTGTAAATAAAAGTTCGTAATCTTCACCACCACTTAAAGCAACCATTGTAGAATCTAACTCAAATTCTTCACAAGTAGAAATAACTTGTGGATCTAAAGGTAACTTCTCTTCATACACCTTACAACCTACTTTACTTTGTGTACAAATATGAAAAAGTTCCGAGGAAAGTCCGTCAGAAATATCTATCATAGAAGTTGGTTTAACTTCTAATTCTTTTAAAATTCCAGCAATATCTTTTCTAGCTTCAGGTTTTAACTGTCTTTCAATTAAATAGGTATAATTGTCTAAATCTGGCTGATTATTTGGATCTACCTTAAAAACTTGTTTCTCCCTTTCTAAAACTTGCAAACCTAAATATGCTGCACCTAAATCTCCAGAAACTACAATTAAATCAGTTTCTTTGGCTGTGTTTCTATAGACAACATCTTCTTTTTCAACTTTACCAATCGCTGTTACAGAAATTAAAATTCCTTTAGTAGATGATGTTGTGTCTCCACCAACTAAATCAACATTATATGTATTACAAGCCAATTGAATTCCTGCATACAATTCTTCAATAGCTTCTAAAGGAAAACGATTAGAAACCGCAATTGAAACCGTAATTTGTTCTGCAAAACCATTCATTGCATATACATCAGATAAATTTACCATTACAGCCTTGTATCCTAGGTGCTTCAATGGCATGTAACTTAAATCGAAATGCACACCTTCAATTAACAAATCTGTTGTAACCAAAGTTTGTTTTTCTGATGCATCTAAAACTGCTGCATCATCTCCAATACCTTTAACTGTTGATGAATTTTCAATTTTAAAATATTGAGTAATATGATTAATCAAGCCAAACTCACCAAGTTCAGCTAATGAGGTCTTTTGTGTATTTTTATCTTCTAACATGTTGCAAAGATACTTACATTCTAAAATATTGGCATATAAATCTTATTTTTGATGATTATATTTGTTCAGAATACTAAAACTATAATATTACGTTATAGAAACAAGGACTTTTATAGCTTCCAAAAAAATGAAAATGATTAAAAAAAGTTTACTGATTTTACTACTAATAGCATTTAATTGCGATAAAAAAGATGTTTTTGAAACTAATAAACAAGTTGTTATAAATCCTATTGCAAAATGTGAAGATGGTTTTGCAGGTGAATATCCTTGTAACGATTATGATTTATTGACTTATTTTTCTTTAGAAGACATTGGTGGTCCAGATACAACCGGTAGTAATTGTTGGGGATGGGTAGATCCTGATACTAACAAAGAATATGCGTTAATGGGAACAAATAAAGGGGTAACTTTTATAGATATAACCAACCCAGCAAAAGCAACAATTATTGGTACTTTAAAAACTACTACAGAAAACAATGTTATTAGAGATATAAAAGTTTTTAGTTCTTTTGCATATATTGTTAGTGAAGCTCCAGGTCATGGAATGCAAATTTTTAGTTTAGGTCAATTAAAAGATGTAAAGGAACCTCCAGTAGAATTTTCTAGTAATGAAAATTACTCATTAATTGGTTCTGCTAAAAATATAATTATAAATGAAACTAGTGGTTTTGCTTATATTCTTGGCACAACTAGAGACAATGGTAGTCCTGTTTTTCTAGACATTAGCAAAACACCAGTTGCTGTAGAAAAAGGTTTTTACATTAAAGATTCTTATGCTAATAACGCAGAAGTAATTACCTACAATGGTCCTGATACAGATTATATTGATAAAGAAATTTTTGTGGGTAGTAATGATAACAACATTGTTATTCTTGATGTTACAGACAAAGAAAACCCAACAGAAATCTCTACCATAAATTACACTAATATTGGTAAAACTACTAGAGGTTCTTTTACACAAGACCTTAATTTTTTTATTATTGGTGATGAAAAAGACGAACAAAATTCAGCAATAAACACAAGGTCTATTGTTTTCGATTTTACAGATTTAGACAACCCAATACATTCTTTCGATTTTGAAGGAACTACAAACGCTATAGACGTAACTAGTTATATAAATGGTAATTTATTATACCAAGCAAATACAACTGCTGGAGTTAGAATATTAGATGTTTCTGATGTTGAGAATAAAAATATTAAAGAAGTAGGTTTTTTTGATACTTATCCAGAAAACAACAACCAAGAAAAAAATGGAGTCTGGAGTGTCTATCCGTTTTTACCGAGCGGAAATATTATTGTAAGCGACTTCAACAAAGGTTTTTTTGTAATTAGAAAAACAAATTCTTAACAGTACATAAAATTATCATTGTAAAAAAAGAAGTACATTTATAGTCTAATATTCTTATTATGATTCGTTTTGTAGTCTTCCTTTTTTTTGTTTTTATCACTTTTACAAATACAACTGCACAAGAAATACAAGAAATTTCTGAAGCAGAAGCAAAATCTGCAACTTCAAAAATTCACTTTAGAGCAAACCCAAATACATCTAATTACGATGTAACTTATCATAAATTAGAATTTACTGTAGATCCTTCAGTAGCAAGTATTTCAGGGAAAGTTACCACAACTTTTACAGCAAAAGAAGATTTAACAACGGTTACTTTCGATTTAGATGATAATATGATTGTTACCAAAGTTTCTGAAAATGGAAACCCATTATCATATTCTCAAAATGCAAATGATGAGTTGGTAATTACACTTCAAAATACATTATTAAACAATAATTCTACATCAGTTTCAATAGAATATAATGGAAATCCAACAAGTAATGGTTTTGGTTCTTTTGAAGTAAATACACATAATGGCACACCTGTTCTTTGGACACTTTCAGAACCTTATGGCGCTTTAGGTTGGTGGCCTTGTAAACAAGATTTAAATGATAAAATTGATGTAATTGACGTGTACATAACTGCTCCACAACAATACGTTTCAGTATCTAACGGATTAGAACAAAGTACAACTGTAAATGCTGGAAATAAAACCACTCATTTTAAACATCAATACCCAATTCCTGCATATCTTATCGCAATTGCAGTTACCAATTACCAAACTTATTCTCACACAGTTCCAAACAACGGAAATCCTTTTCCTATTGTAAATTATGTGTATCCAGAAAGTTTAACATCTGCTCAAAATAGCACAGGTGTTACCGTAGATATTATGAATCATTTTATCGATTTATTTGGCAACTATCCGTTTGAAAACGAAAAATATGGTCACGCTCAATTTGGTTGGGGTGGTGGAATGGAACACACAACTGTTTCTTTTATGGGAAGTTTTAACAGAGGACTAATTGCCCACGAACTTGCACACCAATGGTTTGGAAACAAAATTACTTGTGGAAGTTGGAAAGATATCTGGTTAAATGAGGGCTTTGCAACTTTTCTTTCTGGCTTAACTATAGAACATTTAGATGGTGAAGCTGGTTACCAAAACTGGCGAAGTTCTAGAAATAACTCTATTACTTCAGTTACAAATGGTGCAGTGTATCTTTCTGATGCCGACACAACAAGTGTAAATAGAATTTTTAGTAGCAGATTAAGCTACAATAAAGGCGCAATGGTTTTACACATGTTACGTAAAAAATTAGGCGACACTAATTTTTTTAGTGGCTTAAAAAATTATATAACAGACCCAAATTTGGCATATAATTATGCTAAAACACCAGACTTTATTGCACACATGGAAACTTCTAGTGGTTTGCAATTAGATGAATTTTTTAATGATTGGATATACAATCAAGGATATCCTAGTTATAATCTTGGATGGAATCAAACAACTGCTGACAAAATAAATATTACTGTAAATCAAACCCAAAGTCATTCTTCTGTTTCATTTTTTGAAGCCAATGTTCCTGTTCGAATAAAAGGTACAAATGGTGAAGTTTTAGACGTAGTTTTAGACAATACAACAGACGGACAAGTATTTACGGAAAACGTAAGTTTTACGGTTAGTTCAGTAGAATTTGATCCTGAATCTCATTTAATTTCAAGAGACAACACTGTATTAAGTGTTGAAAATCAAAATTTTATAGAAAAAAATATTTCTATATTCCCAAATCCAATAACAGATATTTTAAACGTAAAAATAACAAGTAATATTGAAATTAAAAATACAATTGTTTACAATATGTTGGGTAAAAAAGTACTTCAATCTAAAAATACTGAAATAGATTTAAAACAATTAAACTCTGGTGTTTATTTTATTAAAATAAGTACCAATTCTGGAAATCTCCATCAAAAAATTATCAAAAAATAGTTTTTGCGCTTTTAAAAACTCTTATCAATAAAACCAATTATTACATTGCGTTTCATAATGAAAGTTCTGTGGTTTTCTGCGACTTATATTGTATATTTGCACCCAATTTAGATTTAATCTATTTAAAATTATGATAAAAGTTTCAGATACAGCAAAAAAGAAAGTCATTGAACTTATGACTGACGATGGTTTTGACGCTGCCACAGATTTTGTGAGAGTTGGTGTTAAAAGCGGTGGTTGTTCAGGCTTGTCTTACGATTTAACTTTCGATAACAAAAAAGAAGAAAACGATAAAGTTTTTGAAGAAAATGACGTAAAAATCATTGTCGACAAAAAAAGCTTTTTATATTTAGTTGGAACCACATTAGAATATTCTGGTGGTTTAAACGGAAAAGGATTTGTTTTTAACAACCCAAATGCCAACAGAACGTGTGGTTGTGGAGAGTCATTTTCACTTTAAAATTTAGAAAAAAAGATGTCAAAATATACAGAAGAGCAATTAGAAGAAGAATTAAAAACCCAAGAATATAAATACGGTTTTTATACAGATATAGAAAGTGATACGTTTCCTGTAGGGTTGAGTGAAGATGTTGTTCGCGCAATTTCTAAAAAGAAAAACGAGCCAGAATGGATGACTGAATGGCGTTTGGAAGCTTACAGAGTTTGGGAACAAATGGAAGAGCCAGATTGGGCAAATGTGAATTATGAGAAACCAAAATTTAATGACATTGCTTACTATTCTGCACCAAAAAAGAAGCCTAAATTAAATTCTTTAGACGAGGTAGATCCAGAATTATTGGACACTTTTAAGCGTTTAGGAATTTCTTTAGACGAACAAAAAAAATTAGCCAATGTTGCTGTAGATATTGTAATGGATTCAGTTTCTGTTGCTACAACTTTCAAGAAAACATTAGGTGAAAAAGGTATTATTTTTATGCCAATTTCTGAAGCAATTCAAGAGCATCCAGAATTGGTAAGAAAATATTTAGGAACAGTTGTACCAACAACAGATAATTTTTATGCAGCTTTAAATTCGGCAGTTTTTTCTGATGGATCTTTCTGTTACATTCCAAAAGGTGTTCGTTGTCCAATGGAATTATCAACTTACTTTAGAATTAACGAAGGTGGAACAGGACAGTTTGAAAGAACTTTAGTTGTTGCAGATAAAGGAAGTTATGTTTCTTATTTAGAAGGTTGTACAGCACCAAGTAGAGATGAAAATCAATTACATGCAGCTGTTGTAGAATTAATTGCAATGGACGATGCAGAAATTAAATACTCAACTGTACAAAACTGGTATCCTGGAAATAAAGAAGGAAAAGGTGGAGTTTATAACTTCGTTACCAAAAGAGGTTTGTGTGAAAACAATGCAAAAATTTCTTGGACACAGGTTGAAACTGGTTCTGCAGTAACCTGGAAATATCCTTCTTGTATTTTAAAAGGGAACAATTCTGTGGGTGAATTTTATTCGATTGCAGTTACAAACAACTTTCAGCAAGCAGATACTGGAACCAAAATGATTCATTTAGGGAAAAACACAAGATCTACCATTATTTCTAAAGGTATTTCTGCAGGTAATTCTCAAAATTCATATAGAGGTTTAGTTCAGATTAATTCGAGAGCAGAAAATGCACGTAATTTCTCTCAATGTGATTCTCTTTTAATGGGAAATGCTTGTGGTGCACATACGTTTCCATATATTGAAGTAAAAAATAAGACAGCACAAATAGAACACGAAGCAACTACAAGTAAAATTGGTGAAGACCAACTTTTCTATTGTAACCAACGTGGAATTGATACTGAAAAAGCAATCGCTTTAATTGTAAACGGTTTCAGTAAAGAAGTATTAAATAAATTACCAATGGAATTTGCTGTGGAAGCTCAAAAATTATTGGAAATTTCTTTAGAAGGTTCTGTAGGATAAAATTCAATCAAAATGAAAAAAATACTTTTCTTATTCCTTGCAATTAGCGTTGTAAGCTGTAAAAAATCAGAAAAAAAGGTCGAAGAAGTTTCGAAACCAAAAGTAAAATTACATCAATTAGTTGGTGGTTCTATTTTTGTAAAAAAGTTAGAAGTTTTCTCTCAAGACACAACGTATACTGGACAAACAAAGCAGTTTACAGATGCATATTATGTAATTGAACATCCAAAAGGAAACTTAATGTGGGATGCAGGTTTGCCAGAACAATTAGTTGTGCCAGAACCTTTTGATGAGCCAAGTGGCGTTTTTAGAATTCAAAGACCAGATTCTTTGGCGAATCAATTAAAAACGATTGGTTTTAAAATTGATGATTTTGAATATTTTGCAATGTCTCATTCACATTTCGATCATACAGGACATGCAAATTACATGAAAGATGCAACTTGGATTGTTCAAGAAAATGAATACAATTCTGTTTTAGGAGATACTTTAAAAACTAAAAATCCTGCAGTTGCTGAATTAAAAAATGTAAAAAAAATAAATGGAGATTACGATGTTTTTGGTGATGGAACTGTTGTTATAAAATACATGCCAGGACACACAGTTGGGCACCAAGTTTTATATGTTGATTTAGGTTTAGAAAAGCCTATTTTATTAACAGGAGATTTGTATCATTTCGAAGAAAACAGAATAAATAAAGGAGTTCCATCATTTAATTATGATGCAAAACAAACTTTAGAAAGTATGAACAAGTTTGAAGATTTTGCAAAAGAAAAAAATGCAGAAGTAATCATTCAGCATTCACCAGAAGATTTCAAAAAATTAGAAAAAATATTATCAAAAAAATAAACGCAAAAGGCGATGTTAAAAATAGAGAATTTACAAGCGAGTATAGACGATAAATCTATCTTAAAAGGATTAAATTTAGAAGTAAAAGCTGGAGAGGTTCATGCAATTATGGGACCAAATGGTGCTGGAAAAAGTACTTTGGCAAACATTATTGCTGGTAAAGAAGAGTACGAAGTTACAGCTGGTAGCATTGAGTTAAATGGTGAAGATATTAGCGAACTTGCTCCTGAAGAAAGAGCTCATAATGGTGTTTTTTTATCGTTTCAATATCCAGTGGAAATTCCTGGAGTTTCTGTAACCAACTTTATAAAAACTGCAATTAACGAAACTCGTAAAGCAAAAGGTTTAGAAGACATGCCTGCAAAAGACATGTTAAAAATGATTCGTGAGAAATCTGAATTGTTAGAAATAGACCGTAAATTCTTATCTCGTTCTTTAAACGAAGGTTTTTCAGGAGGAGAAAAGAAACGTAACGAAATCTTTCAAATGGCAATGTTAGAGCCAAAATTAGCTATTTTAGATGAAACTGATTCTGGTTTAGATATAGATGCTTTAAGAATCGTTGCAAATGGAGTTAACAAATTAAAATCGAAAGATAATGCAGTAATTGTAATTACGCATTACCAACGTTTATTAGATTATATCGTTCCAGATTTTGTTCACGTTTTACATGATGGAAAAATTGTAAAAACAGGTGATGCTTCTTTAGCTTTAGAGTTAGAAGCAAAAGGATATGATTGGATTAAGCAAGAATTGGTTTAAACCTAATTCTTGTTCAAAATTCAAAATTTTTAGTTCAAGGTTCAGCAACTTTGAATTCAAAATTTTGAACTTTAAACATAAAAAAAATGGAATTAAAAGATAAATTACTATCATCATACGTAGCATTTGAAAATCGTGTAGACACCAATTCGGATATTCACGAGATTCGTTCAGAAGCGCTTCAAAATTTTGAAAATTTAGGTTTCCCAACAAGAAAATTGGAAGCTTGGAAATACACTTCTTTAAACTCAGTTTTAAAGCAAGATTATAGCTTATTTCCTCATAAAGAAAATGCAATTGAGTTAGCACACGTAAAAAAATACTTTATCCATGATATAGATTCGTATAAAATCGTTTTTATTGATGGAAAGTATAGCTCATTTTTATCAGAAACTACTCACGATAAAATTGATGTTTGCTTAATGTCTTCTGCATTAACAAAATCAAAATACAAAGCTGTTATTGATAATTATTTCAATAAAATTGCTAAACAAGACAATTTAACCTCTTTAAATACTGCATTTGCAAACGAAGGTGCTTACATAAATATTCCAAGAAATACAGAGGTTGAAAAGCCAATTCAAATTATAAACTTTACTACAGGTTCTGAAGCTGCAACTATGTTACAGCCAAGAAACTTAATTGTGGTAGAACAGAATGCACACGTTCAAATTATAGAACGTCACCAAAGTTTAACTTCTAATCCAGTTTTAACAAATGCTGTTACAGAAGTTTTTGCAGCAAAAGATGCAACTGTAGATATTTATAAGATTCAGAATGACGATTTAAAAGCATCTTTGGTAGACAATGCTTATATCGAACAAAAATCGAATAGTATTGTTTCTGTACATACTTTTTCTTTTGGAGGAAACATTACAAGAAATAATTTAAACTTTTATCAAAGAGGAGAACATATCGATTCTATCTTAAAAGGAATTACAATTATTGAAGGAAAACAACATGTAGATCATCATACTTTAGTACATCATATAGAGCCAAATTGTGAGTCTCATCAAGATTACAAAGGAATTTTTGATGAACGTTCTACTGGAGTTTTTAACGGAAAAGTAATTGTTGAAAAAGAAGCTCAGAAAACGAATGCATATCAACAAAACAACAACGTTTTAATTAGCGATAGAGCAACTATAAACGCAAAACCTCAACTAGAAATTTTTGCTGATGATGTAAAATGTTCTCACGGTTGTACAATTGGGCAATTAGATGATGACGCTTTATTTTACATGCAACAACGTGGAATTCCAAAAAAAGAAGGAAAAGCATTATTAATGTATGCATTCGCGAATACTGTTCTAGAAAGTGTAAAAATACCAGAAGTAAAACAACGAATTACCAAAATTATCGCAAACAAATTAGGCGTTAATATGGGTTTTGATTTGTAAGTAATACAGTTAACTTTTGTTTCAAACAAGTTAATGTGAATTGCATCATTTATTTAGTTTTGTTAAAAATTGACTAACTTTATAAAAAATCAACATCATGAACAAAAGTATTAAAACAGTATTATTAGTAGCCGGAATTATTTTATTAGGTTACGGAATTTATACAATGATTCAGCCAGAAGCACAAGTTTCAATTGGTGATTTAGACCTTGTAAAAGCACAAGATAACACGAACTCTTATATTACTATTGCATTAGGTATTGTAGCAATAGCCATAAGTTTAGTGAAAGGAAAAAGTTAATAGATTAAACAAACATTCAACTATAAAAAACCATTCTTAAAAGAATGGTTTTTTTAGTTTATAGAATTTAAAACTTCTTTCAAAAATTGGTTTAAGTCTGCATTTTTAGTTAATCCCATTCTTACGATTACCAATTCTTCATCTGGTAAAATAAAAACATTTTGTCCTTGAAAACCATTAAATGAGTACATATTTTTAGGCGCATCTGGATATCTTTTCCCGGCATTTAACCAAATTTGTGCTCCATACCAACCATTTGAAGTTGGTGTTGCTGTAGTGGCATATTTTACCCAATCTTTTGCAAATAATTGTTCTCCATACCAGTTTCCGTTATGTAAATACAATAAACCAAGTTTTGCCCAATCTCTTGGTGTTGCCCAACCATAAGAAGAACCTACGTAATTTCCGTCTAAATCTGCTTCAACAACCATAGAATTCATGCCAATTTTATCAATTAAATCTACATACCAAAAATCTAGATATTCTTGATGTGTTTTAAATTGATTCCTTAAAATTCCTGATAATAAATTGGTTGTTCCAGAAGAATAATTCCATGTTTCGTTCGGTTTACCAACAAAAGGTTTGTGTATTTGTTGTTGTGTCATGTCTCTTTCTAAAAAGAGCATTTTAGTTGCATCAGAAATTTCATCATAATTTTCATCCCATTCTAGACCAGAATTCATTTGTAATAAATTATGAATAGTAATTTGCTTTCTTTCATCATTTTGCCAAGCTTCAATTGGCGCTTTATTCTGTACATTTATTTTTCCTTGATGCTCTAAAATTCCGAACAAAGTACTTGTAATACTTTTTGTCATAGACCATCCTAAAATTCTAGAATCTTTACTAAAACCATTAGCATATCTTTCCGCTATAATTTGGTTTTTATAAATAACAACTCCTGCTCTAGTTTGGTTATTCTCTTCAAATAAATAATCGATTGCTTCTTCTAACTTTTTATAATTAACATTGGTAAAAACTGTGTCTTTTTGTGGCGCATTTCCATAAGGAAAAGGAGTTTTATTATCAGGTTTTAGTCTTTTAGGAACTAAATATGGCGCTGTTTCATCAATTTCATCCAACGTTAAAACCGAACCTAAACCTTTTCTATAAATTGCTTTTCTAGTTAATAAACCTAATGCAGAAGAAGTTGCAAATTGCTTTTCTAAATCTACTTTATCAGTAGCTAAATTAACTGGTGAAAAATTATTATCTGTTGTATCTGTAAATTCTAAAGTTCTTTCCGAAAGAAAAACAGAAGAAGCAGTGTTTTTTGCTGAATAGCCAGATAACATATTCAATTTCGGATAGTTATATATAACAGCAATTAATATAAAAACCGCTAATAAAAGTAATATTCTCTTGAAAATCTTCATCAACACAAATTTTAGTGATGTAAAAATAAGAAAATCATATCGACTTTCTTATCACTTTAAAATTCCATCCTTTATCTTTGTACTTTAAAATGATTTGTATGATAAATGTTGATAAAATAAGAGCAGATTTCCCCATTCTTAAAAGAGAAATAAACGGAAAACCTTTGGTGTATTTCGATAATGCAGCGACTTCACAAACGCCACAAGTTGTTATTGATGCCATTGTAGATTATTACAGCAATTACAATGCAAATATTCACAGAGGAGTACATACATTAAGCCAGGAAGCAACTGATAAATACGAAGAAGCGCGTATTAAAATTCAGCATCATTTTAATGCAAAACACGCATATGAAATCATTTTAACTTCTGGTACAACAGACTCCATAAATAGAGTTGCATCTGGTTTTGCATCACTTTTAAATAAAGATGATGAAATTATTGTTTCTGCCTTAGAACATCATTCTAATATTGTGCCTTGGCAAATGTTGTGTGAAAAAACAGGCGCTATTTTAAAGGTAATTCCAATGTTGGAAGATGGTTCATTGGACATGAAAGCGTATCATAATTTGGTAAACGAAAAAACGAAATTGGTTTTTTGCAATCATGTTTCAAACGCTTTGGGAACTGTTAATCCTATTGAAGAAATTATAGAAACTGCACACAAATTTGGTGCTGCTGTTTTAATTGATGGAGCACAAGCAACTCCACATATAAAACCAGATGTACAAGCCTTAAATGTTGATTTCTATGTGGCTTCTGCACATAAATTGTGTGGCCCAACAGGTGTTGGAATGTTGTATGGAAAACAAGAATGGTTAGAAAAATTACCTCCTTATCAAGGTGGAGGAGAAATGATAGATACTGTTACCTTCGAGAAAACAACCTATGCAGGTTTGCCACATAAATTTGAAGCAGGAACACCAAACATTTGTGGTGGTATCGCTTTTGGAGCCGCAATAGATTATATGAATGCTGTTGGTTTCGATAACATTGCAAGTTATGAAGATGAGCTTCTAAAATATGGAACCAAAGAATTATTAAAAATTGAAGGTTTAAAAATTTACGGAACAACTTCAGAAAAAACTGCGGTTATTTCTTTTAATGTCGGTGAAATTCATCCATATGATATTGGCGTAATTTTAGATAAATTAGGTGTAGCTGTTAGAACAGGACATCATTGTGCCCAACCAATTATGGACTTCTATAAAATTCCAGGAACCGTAAGAGCTTCTTTCTCTTTTTACAACACAAAAGAAGAAATAGATGTAATGATTGTAGCTTTAAAAAGAGCGATAATGATGCTTTCTTAAAAGTTAAACTTCAATATAAAGCAAAAAAGGTTGAGCAAATGCTCAACCTTTTTTAGTATAATAAATTACATTTAATTACCTCAACATAGGTGAGTAATTTGTAGGATAATTTCCTGCTTTAGCTAAACCGTTAGTTGCTTTTGTAAAGTTAGAACCAAACTCTGCATCCATTGCTGCTAAAATTTTGTTTGCCATTAAAGCGTAACCTCTTGCTGTTAAATGAATTCCGTCTAAACTTACCAAACCACCAGTAACTAAACTAGTTGTCATTGTATAATCATCAAAAACAATACCTGTAGTAGATGCTTCGTCTAAAAGACCTTTAAAATCTACCAAAACTATATTTGCATTTGCAGATGCTGTAGCTTCTATTGTAGCGTTATAAGAATCTGTAGCTGTTTTTATAGCCATTTGCTCTTCTGGAGTAATTACCCAGTTATCTGCTAATGGTACACCAACACCGTTTACACTAGAGGGATTATTAGGGTCTGCTAACGTT
The DNA here is from genome assembly GCF_014352875.1 of Polaribacter pectinis. Classification (NCBI taxonomy): domain Bacteria; kingdom Pseudomonadati; phylum Bacteroidota; class Flavobacteriia; order Flavobacteriales; family Flavobacteriaceae; genus Polaribacter; species Polaribacter pectinis. The sequence continues at coordinate 2,851,409 of NZ_CP060695.1, read as the reverse complement.
CCAATAAAAGAAGAACTTGTTAATACTAATAAATCTTCTGCTGTTGCTTGTCTCCATTGTTTTAAAGCACCAAAAGCTGGATTAAGTGCTCCTAAATCTGTTAAGCTTTCATCTACAATTACAACTGCATTTTGTCCAGCAGAAAAACTAATTGTTCTTTTAGCTATTTCTGCAGCTGCCTGTTCTGGTGTCATTACTTGTAATTGAACCAATACTCCAAAAGCCTGCTGAATACCACCATTATAAGGAGCATATGCAGCATTTACTTGTGCAGCCAAACCAGCACTCATAGGAATTGGATTGTAAGGTACAGTTGTAAAATGAGATAAAGAAGTAATATAAGGTACGTTTGCCACTACTCCTTTTGCTCCTCCAGAAGTTAATGTAGCTACTAAACCATTAAAAACTTGACTAAAAAGAGCCGGGTCTGTAATGTCTGAACCTCCATAAGTTGTTGCATCTGGATTTCCTGTTTGATCTACTCCAGATCCACCAGAAGTTGCATATCCTAAAACATCATTTCCTCCAATTTCAGATAAAGTAAAGAATGTTGGGCTTTGCGCCATTGCATCTCCTAAAACTGTTGCATTTGGACTAGAAGCCATTCTTGCAAAATAAGGATTTGCTAAACCTAATTGAATTCCTGCTACGTTACCATAACCTGCAGCCAATAAATGAAAACTTTTTGCTCCTGGAACTCCAAAGTTATTTAAATTTCCACCAACGTTCACTGTAACTTCTGTAGTTGGAGTTGCTGGTAAAGAAGCTGGTCCTGCACCATTAAAAAATAACCTTGGTCCTTGAATAACATTTCCGCCTAATAAAAGACCACCAATATTATCATTCATTAAAGGTTGATTAAAACTAGCTTGCACACCAAACTTGTTTGCCAAAATATTAGGAAACGAATTTTCTTGAGCCGCTTTAAACATTCCTCCATCTGTAAAACCTGCTGTAAAAGAGGCTCCTAAAGACACGTATTTAGAGAAATCTAATCCGTTTGTATTTAATTGTACTTCCGGTACAACTTCTTCAGGAATTGTGTCTAATTCATTGTTTACATCACAAGATGCAAAACCAATAGATAAAAGAAACAATCCTATATATTTATAATTTTTCATAAAATATCTTATTTTTATTAGTTATTAATTGTCCAAGAAAGGTAATATTGAGAACCTATTGCCCCAACTCCTGGTGCACTTACGTATTCTTGACCTGTTAAATTTGCGCCTCCTAGTTTAAATACAGATTTCCATTTAGGAACTCTATAGTTAATTTGTGCATCTAAAACAGTTCTAGAAGCTATTGTAGCATCTAAAAACGTAGATTCCCATCTGTATTCATCTTGCCATCTTGCGTTTATATTAAAACCAAAGTTTTCAAATAAATCTCTTTTACCAAACTGTAATTTAACTTTATGCTCTGGTGTGTTAAAACCAGCTTCGAAATCTGGATCTGTAGATTGATCGAAATCAAACTTCGCATACGTATAATTTAACCCTAAATTAAACCCACCTAAAATACTTGTGTTTAAACCAATTGTTGCTCCATAAGAACTAATGTCTGCAGCAGAGTTTGTATAAGTTTGAAAAGCTGTAAAATCTCCACTTCCTAATGCAACTAAAGCTAAAGGAACTTGAGCTCCACCTGGTCCAACAGGTGCAGTTTGTGTTAAATCAACATCACCATAAAAAGGAACTACTACATTTTTATTTGCAATAAAGTCTTCATATTGGTTGTAATATACACTCATGTCTACTGTTACTCTTTGCTCTCCAGCTTCTACTAAACCTCTATAACCAACTTCGTAAGCAGTTACTTTTTCTGGTTTTACTAAAGATACATTTGCATTTGTTGGAGCAGCTACCTGTCCTGCTGCAAAAGCTTCTACTGAAGTTGCAGAAAATGCATTCTCATAAGCAGCTCTTCCTGAAACAGAAATTGTTCCTGAACCTGTAAAGTTTTGCCCTAAACCACTAACCGTTAATGGAGAGGTTGTATATCTATCTAAATTATCTGGAGCAGAACCTACTAAAAATCCTCTACCTGCATTTAAACCAATGTATTGATCTTGTGTTGTTGGGTTTCTAAAACCTGTTTGAAAAGATGCTCTAAAGTTTTGGTTTTTATTTTCTCCACCTGCATACGCAAAAGAAACTCTTGGAGAGAAATTACCATCAAAATTTTGTGCTTTGTCATAACGGATAGAAGCTGTTACTTTTAAACGATCTTCTTCTAAAAATTGTTTTTGAGCTTGTGTGTATACACCATATTCATTGTATTCAATTGGCCCATCATAATCTGTAAAAATACTTCCGTTAGAATTTAAAGAATATAATCTGTAAGAACCTCCTACTTGAAATTCTGCCCAATCTATTACATCTTGAAAATTATAATTGGCATCTGCATGATAATATTTAGTTGCATCTTGAAATTTTGCACCCGTAACTAAATCTGGGTCTGAAGAAACTTTATTTAAAGCAGACTGAAAACCAGCTGTTCCAGGTAATAATCTTCCTGTCTCTGCTGTTTGTCTAGCAATTGCATGTGCTTGATCAGAATTTAAACCGCCTAAAGTTCCTTGTAAATAAGCTCCAACATATTGTCCAAACCAAGTGTTGTCATCTTTCCATGATCTGTTTATGTTAATAGCTGCAAAACGAGTATCGTAAGAATTACCTGCATCTTCATTGGTCATATAACCTCTTACAAAGAAGTTTTTTCCTCTAAATTCTAATTTGTGTTGCTCCATAAAGAAGTCTTTAATGTTATATCTATTTGTTCCTTGGTAAATAGTGTTACCAACTCCAAATTTAGAATTCCATATTACTTCTAAACGATCATCACCAAAAGGACGGTAATTTAATGAACCACCAAATTTAACACTTTTAGCTTCATAAGTCATTAAGTCTCTTTCATCATAACCTGTTCTACTTACACTTTCATTAGGAATTAATGCAGATGCACCATTAGGAATTATACCCAATCCTTCTAAAGTTTGTGCTACACCTCTTAAGTTTGTAGAAACTTCGTCTCCATATACATTTAAACCATCATAATTTCTATCAGAATTTCTGTCTCCAGAAGTATAACCTCCATTAGCTGTATTTCTATAATCAGTTGCAAACCATTCTGTTCCTTTTAAATAAGAAAAAGTTGCTTTTGCAGCAAACTTATTAGAAAAAGCGTATGCCATTCTAATACTTGTATCATAAAACATATTATCTCCAGCAGCATCTTGGCTTGTTAATCCAGATTTTAAAGAAAGACTAATTCCTTGATCATCAAAAGGACTTTTACTTGTCATAAACATAATACCATTAAAAGCATTTGCTCCATATAAAGCAGAAGATGCTCCTGGTAATAACTCTACCGTTTTTACGTCTAATTCAGACATTCCTAATAAGTTACCTAATGCAAAGTTTAATGCTGGTGATGAATTATCCATACCATCTACTAACTGCATAAAACGTGTATTAGAAAAAGTTGCAAAACCACGAGTGTTAACAGATTTAAAAGTTAAACTGTTTGTGTTAATATCTACACCTTTTAAATTCTCTAAACCATCATAAAATGAAGGCGCAGAAGTGTTTTTTATAGCTCTTGTATCCATTCTTTCAATAGTTACAGGAGATTCCATAATACGTTCTGGTGTTCTAGAAGCAGAAACCACAATTTCGTCTAAAGATGTAGCATTCTCTGTTAATTTAACCTCAACTTTTTGGTTGTTTTTTGTAATCTCTACCTTTTCAGTTTGAAAACCTAGCATAGAAATTTCAATTGTAAATGGCGGATTGTCAGTTACTGTTAAAGTAAAAGCACCATCAAAATCTGTTGTTGTTCCAACTGCTTTTCTTGAAACTTTAATATTGGCTCCAGGGAGTGTTTCTCCTGAAGCGGCATCTGTAACTACACCAGTAACAGTGGTTTGTGCAACCATTGTAATACTACCAAAAGCTATAAACGCTAGAAGTAAAAATTTTTTTATCATAATTTGAATTATTTGTTAACTGATACGCAAAATACAATTTTTTTTGAATTATTGATTATTTGATAGCTAAATTTGTTGTTTTGTCAAAAAAGACTGTCTTTTTTTAACAAAATCTAGATTCAAAAACAAATTAATCTATTTATTTAAACGTATAGTTGTTGTACATTTGTAATATCATAAATATTTACTTTTTTGATTACCATTCAAGATATTTCTAACTTTTCTACACAAGAAAAAACTTTTGTTACTATTGGTACTTTTGATGGTGTTCATTTTGGGCATCAGAAAATTTTAGAAAAACTGGTTTCTGAAGCGAAACAAGCTGGAAAAAAATCTGTTTTACTTACCTTTTTTCCACATCCAAGAATGGTGTTGCAAAAAGATGCTACCATCGAATTAATTAACACGATTGATGAACGTGCAAAACTGTTAGAAAAAACTGGTTTAGATTATTTAATAATTCATCCTTTTAGTAAAGAATTTTCAAGGATTACTGCACTTGAATTTGTGCGAGATGTTTTGGTAAATCAGTTTAATATTTCGAAATTAATTATTGGTTACGATCATCATTTTGGTAAAAACAGAGAAGGAAATATTCAACAATTAACAGAATACAGTCATTTGTACGATTTTAAGGTAGAAGAAATTCCGGCACAAGATATTGATGATGTTTCTGTAAGTTCTACAAAAATTAGACGTGCTTTAGCTTCTGGAAATTTAAAAACTGCTAATAATTATTTAGGTTATAATTTTATGCTGAATGGTAAAGTTGTAAACGGAAAAAAATTAGGAGGAAAAATTGGTTATCCAACAGCAAATATAGATGTTAAAGAAAAGTACAAACTGATACCTAAAACAGGAGTTTATGTGGTAAAATCTTCCATAGAAAATAACACTATTTTTGGAATGATGAATATTGGAAACAGACCAACCGTAAATGGAAATCATCAAACAATTGAAGTTCATTTTTTTGATTTCAACCAAGATTTATATGGCAAAAATTTAAACATAGATTTAATCTACTTTTTACGAGATGAAGAAAAATTCGATTCTTTAGATTCACTAATTCTTCAACTTAAAAAAGACGAAGAAACTGCAAGAGATTATATAAAAAACAATCTTTAATTCTACATTGCTAAATTCTTAAGCTTACTGTATATTTGCTCCTTATATACAGAACAAAATGTTACAAGTACAATTTATTAGAGAAAATAAGCAAACCGTTTTAGATGGTTTGGCAAAACGTAATTTTGCAAATGCTGAAACTATTATTGAGCAGGTTTTAACTGCCGATGAAAACAGAAGAACAACTCAAGTTTCTTTAGACGATATTTTAGCGGAATCTAATACTTTATCCAAAGAAATTGGAGGTCTTTTTAAATCTGGAGAAGTACAAAAAGCGAACATTTTAAAAGAAAAAACTAGTCAGTTAAAAGAGAAATCTAAAGAATTGTCTGAAACTTTAAACGGTTTTGCAGATGAACTTCAGAATTTATTATATCAAATACCTAACATTCCTCATGCTTCTGTAAAAGCTGGAAATTCGGAAGAAGATAATGAAGAAATTTTTAAAGAAGGAATTATTCCTGATTTAGGAGAAAATGCACTTCCTCATTGGGAGTTGGCAAAGAAATACGACATTATCGATTTTGAATTAGGTACAAAAATTACAGGTGCAGGTTTTCCTGTTTACAAAGGAAAAGGCGCAAGATTACAGCGTGCATTAATCAACTATTTTTTAGATAAAAATATTGAAGCTGGTTATAAAGAATATCAAGTACCGCATTTGGTGAATGCAGCATCTGCTACTGCAACTGGGCAATTACCAGATAAAGATGGACAAATGTATCATTCTACTGTAGACGATTTGTATTTAATTCCTACAGCAGAAGTGCCAATTACAAATATGTTTCGTGGTAATTTAATTCAGGAAAGCGATTTTCCTATAACTGCAACTGGTTACACACCTTGTTTTAGACGTGAGGCTGGAAGTTATGGAGCGCATGTTCGTGGTTTAAATAGATTGCATCAATTCGATAAAGTAGAGATCGTAAGAGTGGAGCATCCAGACAAATCTTACCATGCTTTAAGTGATATGGTAGAGCATATTAAAGATATTTTAAGAGAATTAAAATTACCTTACAGAATTTTACGTTTGTGTGGTGGAGATACTGGTTTTACAGCTGCTTTAACATTCGATTTTGAATTATTTTCTACAGCACAAGACAGATGGTTAGAAATTAGTTCTGCTTCAAATTTTGAAACTTTTCAAGCGAACAGATTAAAACTTCGTTTTAAAAACAAAGATGGGAAAAGCGAATTTGCACATACTTTAAACGGTAGTTCTTTAGCATTACCACGTGTTTTGGCAGGAATTTTAGAAAACTATCAAACAGCAGAAGGAATTAAAATACCAGATGTATTAGTTCCTTATTGTGGATTTAGCCTTATAGATTAATAATTTTTGTTGTTGGTTTTTAGTAACAATTTTAACTAAAAACTAGCAACTAAAATTAATTTGCAACCACTGCAATCATTAATCTTTTGTATTTATTCATTTCTACAAGAGCGTTCAAATACGCAGAAATTTGTCCGTTTTTCATAAACTCTATTGAGTTGTTTTTTGCTATTTGGTATTGTTGAGAAAAAGTATTCATAATATTTAGTTTTTGATTAGTTACTTACCATATAGACAACTTCTGTGCCAAAATGTTACAAAAGAATTTCAAAAAGCCTTTGGTTTAATAAAATTTTAACATATTTCTTAATTATCTTTGATTTCGATGAAAAACCTTTTTCTTTTTATTTTTCTTTCTGTTACAACGTTTTGTTTCTCACAAAACATACAACAGAAAACGGATCAAAACGATTATCTGATAGCAGAAAACTATTACAGAGAAGGAGAATATGAGAAAGCAACACAACTTTTTAAAAAATTATACGACAAATCTTCCTTTAACACCACTTATCTTGGACGATTAATTTCTTGCTACCAAGAAACAGATAACTTTCTGTTAGCAGAAAACTTACTAAAAAGTAGAATAAAAGCAAATAACAGTCAAGTTTATTTGTACGTCTATTTAGGATACAATTACGAAAGACAACAACAAAAAGAACAAGCAAAACTAAACTACGATTTAGCTTTAAATAATTTGGGGAAAAATGCTGCTTATGGCGGAATTATTGGAAGGCTTTTTAAAGATTACAATTTGCTAGATTATGCAATTTTAACCTATAAAAAAGCAATGGAAGCCAATAAAAATGCCAATTATAATTTTCAAATTGCGCAAATTTATGGTGAAAAAGGAGATTATAAACAAATGTTTGAATCATACATAGATATGGTAGACAAACAAGAAAGTTATTTTAGCCTTGTACAAAGATATACTAGCAGATATATTACAGACGATTCAGAAAACGAAGCAAACGTTTTATTCAGAAAAACCCTTTTAAGAAAGTCTGCAAGCAACCCAAAAGATGTTTGGAATGTTTTATTAGCTTGGTTATTTGCTCAGCAAAAAGACTATGGAAAAGCTTTAATTCAAGAAAAAGCTTTGTATCAAAGAAATCCTACAGACCTCTCTAAAATTTATAGTTTAGGTAAAATAGCTTTCGAAAACAATTATTTTGATGCCGCAAATGATTGTTTTGTTTTTATCAACCAAAAATCCACATTAAAAGAAGAAAAAATTGATGCAAATTTATACTTGGCTAAAATAGCTGTTGCCACAAAAAATCCTGAAACTGAAGCCTTGTTTCAATCCTTATTTACAGAATTTGGTAAAAATACTGCAACAATACAATTGCAAGTAGCATATGCAGATTTTTTAACTTTTTCTGAAAACAAACCAAATGAAGCAAAAAAAGTTCTTGAAAATGCCATTAATTTTTCAAGTTCTAAATTCGACAAAGCAAGAATTAAATTAAAATTAGGTGATATTTTAGTTTTTACCGGTAAATTTAATAAAGCATTAATTTACTTTTCTCAAATTCAAACACAATTAAAAAATCACGAATTAGCACAACAAGCTCGTTTTAAAGTAGCACAAACAAGTTATTTTAAAGGCGATTTTACTTGGGCTAAAGCACAATTAAAAGTATTAAAAGGATCTACAACACAATTGATTGCAAATGATGCTGTAGCATTGTTTTTAAAAATTACAGATAATGAACCACTTGATTCTATTCCTTCGGGTTTAAAACAATTAGCAAATGCAGAATTGTTAGCTTTTCAAAATAAAGATGATGATGCTTTGGCAGAATTAGATAAGTTATTTACACAAAAAGATATTTTTGTAAATGGATTAGTTCCTGGAGAAGTAATCTATGACGATGTTTTATTTTTTAAAGCAAAACTTCATATAAAACAAAAAAAATATGCAGAAGCTATTTTAAATTTGGCAAAAATAATTGCAGCTGATAATCAAGGTTTTTTAACCGATGATGTTTACTTTATGATGGCAGAAATCTATAATAATAATTTAAACAATAAAGAAAAGGCTCAAGAATACTATCAGAAAATTATTTTTGAACACCCATCTAGTATTTATTTGGTAGATGCCAGAAAAAAATATCGAAAATTACGAGGAGACAACTTGTAATTTTTTAAAGTGAACCTAATAAAAACCTTAAAAATGTATATATATAACGTAACTATAAATATTGATGAATCTGTTCATGAAGAATGGTTAAACTGGATGGAAACTCACATTACAGATGTTCTAAATACAGGCAGATTTCTATCTGCAAAACTTACGCAGGTTTTAGTTGATGAAGAAATGGGAGGCAAAACCTATTCTGTTCAATACACAGCAAATACTAGAGAAGATTTAGATGATTATTATCAATTTGATGCAGATAAATTACGAAAAGACGGTGCAAAATTTGCAGATAAAATGGTGGCATTTAGAACAGAACTTAAAATAATTAATGAATTTTTTCCAACTGTTGCAAGTAATTAAAAACTCTACTCTTAAATAAGTTTAAAAGGATTATTAAGTAACTATTTCGTTTTATCAATTTCTTGGTTATTAATGTTTGTACATTTGTAATTGAAGCAAAAAAGAACTGTAATGTCTGTAAAAGCAAAAAAACATCTTGGCCAACATTTTTTAACTGATGAAACAATTGCAAAAAATATTGCAGATGCTTTAACAGAAAATGGCTATGATAATGTATTAGAAATTGGTCCTGGAATGGGTGTTTTAACCAAATATCTATTGCAAAAAAAACCTAAAATTACGGTCATGGAATTAGACAGAGAATCTGTTGCCTATTTGCATGAAACGTTTCCTTTAGAACACCTGAACTTAAACACTTCTAAAGAAAAATTTGAGATTATTGAAGGTGATTTTTTAAAGAAAGAAATTCAAGAAATTTTTAATAAAGAACAAGTAGCTATAATTGGTAATTTCCCTTATAATATATCTACACAAATTGTTTTTAAAGCCATAGAAAATAGAGAATACGTTCCTGAATTTGCAGGAATGTTTCAAAAAGAAGTTGCAATGAGAATTGCAGAAAAAGAAGGTTCTAAAGTTTACGGAATTTTATCTGTTTTAACACAAGCTTTCTTTGATGTGGAATATTTATTTACTGTTCCACCAACGGTTTTCGATCCACCACCAAAAGTAGATTCTGGTGTTATAAGATTCATCAGAAAAAAGGATTATTCACTTCCTGTAGATGAAAAACTATTTTTTAGAGTTGTAAAAACAGCATTTAATCAACGTAGAAAAATGTTGCGTTCTAGTTTAAAATCTTTCAATCTTTCAGATTCTTTAAAAGAAGAGCCTATATTTGCAAAACGTCCAGAGCAGCTATCTGTAGACGATTTTATAGAATTGACTAAAAAACTAGTGAATAATGGCATTTGAAATTACTGATGACTTTTTAGAAAACCTTTCTGAACTTATCATTTCTAAAGATGATAAAGCATTAACTATCTTATTTTCTGAAGTACACTTTGCAGATATTGCAGAAGTTTTAGACGAAGTAACTTTCGATGAAGCTATTTATATTATAAAACTTTTAGATAGCGAAAAAACCTCTGAAATTCTTACAGAATTAGACGAAGACACTCGTGAAAAAATTCTTGGAAGTTTATCTGCACAAGAAATTGCAGATGAAGTTGGAGAAATGGACACAGATGATGCTGCAGATATTATTGGAGAACTTTCCGAAGAACGTCAAAAACGTGTAATTAATGCTTTAGAAGATGATGATTTAGCTGCAGATATTAAAGAATTATTATCTTATGATGATGACACTGCTGGAGCTTTGATGGCAAAAGAATTGGTAAAAGTCTATGAAACTTGGACAGTTGCTGGTTGTATGCGTAGAATTAGAGGACAAGCAAAAGATGTTACAAGAGTACACTCTATTTATGTTGTAGATAAAGAAGATAAACTAGTTGGTAGATTGTCTTTAAAAGATTTAATTATTGCAAAATCTGATCAAAAAATAGCAGATATATCTAAAGACACAGTAGATTCTGTAAACGTGCATGAAGATGATGAAGAGGTTGCTAAAATAATGACAAAATACGATTTGGAAGCTATACCAGTTGTAGATGATAACAACGTTTTATTAGGAAGAATTACTATTGATGATATTGTAGATGTTTTAAAAGAAGAAGCAGACAAAGATTACCAAATGGCTGCAGGTTTAACGCAAGACGTAGATTCAGACGATAGTATTTTGCAGTTAACAAAAGCACGTATTCCTTGGTTGTTTTTAGGTTTAGTTGGTGGTGTTGGTGCGTTTATCATTATGGAAGGTTTTCAAGATGTGTTTTCTAAATACGCAGCATTATTCTTTTTTACTCCTTTAATTGCAGCAATGGCAGGAAATGTAGGTGTACAATCTTCAGCAATTATTGTACAAGGTTTAGCAAATGACGATGTAAAAGGAAGTATCAATAGCAGACTTTTAAAAGAAATGCTTTTAGCAGCTTTAAACGGTGTTATTTTAGCTTTGTTTCTGTTCTTTTTTGTTTGGGCTTACGAAGGTAAAATAGACCTTGCTTTAGCTATTTCTGCATCTCTAGTAGTTGTAATTATTATTGCTGGTTTAATAGGTACTTTTGTACCATTATTCTTAAACAAAAGAGGTATAGATCCTGCAATTGCAACTGGGCCATTTATAACTACAAGTAATGATATTTTTGGAATATTAATTTACTTTATGATTGCAAAACTTATTTTAGGTATATAAAAAAACCTTCCAGTTAAACTGAAAGGTTTTTTACTTTTTCTCTTAATATTTAGATATAAACCCCTAATTCATATCTGCAATTAATCCCTTGTATTTACATCTGTTTTTAGCAAAACAGAAATACAATGTAAAGGTATATTACTTTTTTAGAAAAAAATTACGGAAAGCCGTAGATAGAATTACGGATTTCCGAAAAACAGTACTAATCTACAATTCCTAATTCTTTTGCTTTTAGTATTAAATCTGTATTGTTATTTGCATTTAAATCTATTCTTAAATTTGCTAATTTTAATTCTATAGAACGTAGTTTTAAAAAAACACCGTCATTTTTTGTAATAATTCCTTCTAAATTGCTAATTTTTGGGTGGTTTGGAAGCTCTTTTAAAATCTGAATTGCTACATCATCCATTTGAATTTGAACAATGTTTCTACGCATTATTTTTTGATGAATTTCATGTGTGTAATAATAGTCATTAGCTAGCATTTTCTGAATAGCAAAACCAATTTCTGTGGCATCGCATTTACTTTTTAATAAATATGCATTAGGGTTTAAATTATTAATAACATTATACACTCTATTGGTTTCTGTATGGCCAGTGATTACACCAATTTTTATATCAATTTCATTATTTTTAATGGCTTTAATCAACTCTTCTCCTCCATCTAATTTACTTTCGGAATTTGTATTATCGAAACTTAAATCTGTAAATAATAAATGAAAAGGATTTGTTTTTTGATTCGTTTTTATCAACTGAAAAGCTTCATCGCAAGTATTAGTTGTTACAACATCGAAATCTCCAACTTCTTTTAATGAACATAAAATTCCTTGTATTACTAATTGATGGTCATCTGCTACTAAAATTCTTGTTTTAACTGCCACTTTTTGGTATTTCAATATTTATAACTGTTCCCTTTTCTAATTCACTTTTAATAGAAAAAACACCATTAATTTCTTCAATGCGTTCTTGCATATTTTTTAAACCAATACCTGTTTTTTTTGATGAAATATCAAACCCTTTTCCATTATCGAAAATTGTTAGAAATAGTACTTTTTTAGTTTCCTTAAAAGTTAATATAACTTCTTTAGCTGCTGCGTGTTTTTTAGCATTTTGAAGACTTTCTCTAATAGACAAAAATAAAGTTCTTTTAATAGCGTTGTTTATGGGTTTCCATAAAATACTATCAATTTTCTTTACTTTTATTCTAAAATCAGCTTCAAAGAAATCTGAAACTAGATTAATTATTTGATCTTTAAAAAATACTTTATCAAAACTTTCGCTACTTAATTGGTGCGATAAATTTCGAACATTTTCATTAATAGAATGTAAACTTTTTGCCTCTTCAATTTTATTCGTTTTGGCTAATTTTAAATGCAACATTCTTATATCTCCAGCAACTTCATCATGTAATGTTTTTGCTATTTGTTGTCGTTCTTTTTCTCGTACTTCTACTTGTTGTAATTTCGACTCGAAAAGTATTTTTTTTCTTCTATTGTTAACAACACTTGCTCCAAAACCAATAAATAAAATACTTACTCCTGCAACTAACCAACCAATTGTTTTTTGTTGTTTCTCCCTTTCAAAAAGCAACTGTTTCTTTGTGTTTTCATCCTTTAAACTTGCATTTTCTATATCCTTTTTTTAAGTTTCATATCTAACTTTTGCAAACTGATTTTTTAAGTTTCTCTCTCGAGTAAATAAACTATCACTTAATTTTATATAATTTTCTAAATACTTTTTAGCTTTTTCACCTTTAGTAAGTTCTGACAAAAATTTATAAAACATTAAAATTTGTTTATTATTTCTTGTTTTATGTGCTAATGCTAAACCTTGGTTTGCATGTTTTTTTGCCAAAGAGTATTTTTTTTTCTTTAAATATGCCTCTGTTAAAAAACAGTGTGAAACACTTTGAGAATAAAGGTTTTTACTTTTTATTCTACTTTTTAAAACTTTTTTATAGCCTTCTATTGCTTTATCTGTTTTTCCTTCTCTAAAATATATGGAAGATAAGTTTCCTAATAGAACTTGGTATTGTTCAGGATATTTAATATCTAAACTATCGTAATTTAACCCTTCTTTAAATAAAGAGGTAGCTTTAATTAAATTCCCTTCATCTTTATAGGTCATTCCAATATTACTCAATAAGTTTAAGTAATTTTTCTCTCTTCTATATTTAACATTGTTAAACTTAGTAATTTCCTTTGCTTTTATATAATAATCTCTAGCCTCTTTTGGTTTTTTTAAGTTTCCTAAAGCGTTCCCTAAAGTTTGATATAAGGAAATTAAAGTTCTGTATTCTTTAATTGGTTCTATATATTTTAAACCCTCTATTGTTGTTATTTCGCAACCTAAAAAATCTAACTCTTTTACTTGTATAATAGCCATAGATAATAATCTTCTACCAATTTCAATAGAATCTTTAAGAGCTAAAGAAACATTTTTTGATTTATGGTAATAATAAAAAGTACTATCTAAATTATTTTTTATCTTATGGTTTAAAGCTTCTAAATGATAAGCTTTAGCTAGAGAAAAAGAATCTTTTGTAAGTTGAAAATGGTTTAGCAATTTGTTTTTAGAGAATGTAAGTCCTAAAGTATCTTTGATTAAATAACTTTGTTTTGCATACTCAATACTTGTTTGTTTAATAAGAGAGTCTATTTTTAATTCTTCAGAAAGCAGAACTGCTCTTTTTAAATATAAAAACTTGTTTACACCTTTCGCGTTCTTTAAATAGAAAGCAATAGAGTCTTTTTGTTTTTGCGAAAAGGCAACAAATACGGTAAAAAATAAAAACAGGAATATGTTCTTTTTCATAGGGTAAAAAAGGTAATAATTTCTTACATTTTATAGCCTCATAAAAATAGCCTTTTCATTTTTAATAAAAAAGATTTCTACTGCATTTTTTGAAACAAATCCCAAATTACTACACCAGTCGTTACAGAAATATTTAAAGAATGTTTGGTTCCTAACTGCGGAATTTCGATACAAAAATCAGAAGCATTAACCACTTCTTGTTGTACTCCTTTAACTTCGTTACCCATAACAATTGCATATTTTTCGCCTTTTTTTGGCTGAAAATCATTCAGTTTTGTGCTGTTTTCTGCTTGTTCTATGGATAAAACCTTTACACTTTCTCCTTTCAATTTTTTAACTAATTCCAAAGTATCTTCAGCATATTCCCAAGCCACAGATTCTGTTGCACCCAAAGCAGTTTTATGAATGTCTTTATTTGGTGGAGTTGCAGAAATACCACATAAATAGATTTTTTCAACTAGAAAAGCATCCGAAGTTCTAAATACGGAACCAATATTATTTAAGCTTCTAATATTGTCTAAAACGACAATTAAAGGCGTTTTTTCTACAGATTTAAATTCATCAACCGTAATTCTACCTAACTCGTTATTTTTTAGTTTTCTCATATTTTGTGGATAAGTTCACTGCAAACCGCTACTGAAAACTGCTTACTATTTTTATCTTCGCAAAACTAACTGAAAATTTCCAAAACCTTGGCAAAATCCAAACCAAAAAAGGTAACGCCTTTAATGAAACAGTACAATGCTATCAAGAATAAATATCCTGATGCAATGTTGCTTTTTCGTGTGGGAGATTTTTACGAAACTTTTGGCGAAGACGCTAAAAAAGCAGCTGGTGTTTTAGGAATTACACTTACAAAAAGAGGCGCAGGAAGTGAGACTGAAACTGCGTTGGCAGGTTTTCCTCATCATTCTTTAAATACGTATTTACCAAAGTTGGTAAAAGCTGGAATGCGTGTTGCAATTTGCGATCAGTTAGAAGACCCAAAAATGACCAAAACCATTGTAAAACGTGGAGTTACAGAATTGGTTACGCCTGGAGTTTCTTTAAATGACGAAGTTTTACAGACTAAAACAAATAACTTTCTTGCTGCTGTTCATTTTGATAAAAAACAACTCGGAATTTCATTTTTAGACGTTTCTACTGGCGAATATTTGGTTGCTCAAGGAAATGAAGAATACATAGATAAATTATTGCAAAACTTTTCGCCAAGTGAAGTTTTGGTTCAAAAACAGCACAAACAACAATTTTTAGAACTGTTTGAAAACAGATATTATACGTTTTATTTGGATGATTGGGTTTTTCAAGCAGAATATGCAAACGAAACTTTACAGAATCATTTTGAGGTAAAAACATTGAAAGGTTTTGGCGTTCAAGATTTAAAAAACGGAATTATTGCTGCAGGAGCAGTCTTATATTATTTATCGGAAACACAACACAATCAGTTAAAACACATTCAACAAATTAGTAGAATTGCAGAAGACAATTATGTTTGGATGGATAGGTTCACTGTCAGAAATTTGGAATTGTACAATCCGAATTCTATAAATGCTGTCACACTTTTAAATGTTATTGACAAAACCATTTCACCAATGGGTGGACGATTATTAAAACGTTGGTTGGCTTTGCCTTTAAAGAACATTGATGAAATTAAAAATCGTCATGAATTGGTAAAGTTTTTTATAGATTCAGATGATTTTTCGAAGACAGTAACCTATCAATTAAAACAAATTTCCGATTTAGAAAGACTCATTTCTAAAGTTGCCACTGGTAAAGCTTCACCAAGAGAAATTGTACTTTTAAAAGATTCTTTAAAAGCGATTTTACCGATAAAAGTAGCATCACAAAAAAGTAAAAATAAAGCTGTAAAAGAACTCGGAAATCAATTACATACTTGTGAAGTTTTAATTGAAAAAATTAGTGAAACTTTGTTAGATGATGCTCCTGTAAACATCAATAAAGGAAATGCAATTGCTTCTGGCGTTCATCAAGAATTAGATGATTTACGTGCGATTTCCAATTCAGGGAAAGAGTATTTAGACAATATGTTAGCTCGTGAAACAGAACGCACAGGAATCAACAGTTTAAAGATTGCGTTTAACAATGTTTTTGGATATTATATTGAAGTTAGAAACACGCATAAAGACAAAGTTCCTGAAGAATGGATTCGCAAGCAAACTTTGGTAAATGCAGAGCGTTATATTACTGAAGAACTCAAAGAATACGAAACTAAAATTTTAGGAGCGGAAGAAAAAATTCAAGTTTTAGAGCAAGAAATTTTTTCTAAATTATTGCAATATGTCATCGGTTTTGTACAAAAAGTACAAGAAAATGCACAAATTATTGCAAAAATTGACTGTTTACTCTCTTTTTCTGTTTTAGCGATTGATAACAATTATGTGCGCCCAATTATGGATGAAAGCACAGATTTGGACATAAAAAATGGAAGGCATCCTGTAATTGAAAAGCAGTTGCCAATCGACCAAACCTATATTGCAAACGATGTTGTTTTAAACAGAAACTTGCAACAAATAATTATGATTACTGGGCCCAATATGTCTGGTAAATCAGCCATTTTAAGACAAACTGCTTTGATTGTTTTACTCGCACAAATGGGAAGTTATGTGCCTGCTCAAAATGCAAAAATTGGTATTGTAGATAAAATTTTTACCAGAGTTGGTGCGAGTGATAATATTTCTATGGGCGAATCTACTTTTATGGTAGAAATGAATGAAACTGCTTCTATTTTGAATAATGTTTCTGATAGAAGTTTAATTTTATTAGATGAAATTGGTCGTGGAACTTCTACGTATGATGGAATTTCGATTGCTTGGGCAATTTCTGAATTTCTGCATGAACATCCATCCAAAGCAAAAACATTATTTGCAACTCATTATCACGAACTAAACGAAATGACTTCCACTTTCGAGCGCATTAAAAACTTTAATGTGTCTGTAAAAGAATTGGAAGACAATATTATTTTTCTGCGTAAACTCGTTTCTGGAGGCTCTAATCATAGTTTTGGTATTCACGTAGCAAAATTAGCTGGAATGCCAAATATGGTGATTCATAGAGCGAATAAAATATTGGCTCAATTAGAGAAAAATAATAAAAACTCGGAGGTTAAAGACGTTTTAAAACAATCTCAACACGAAGAAATGCAATTGAGTTTCTTTCAATTAGATGATCCATTGTTAGAAAATATTCGTGATGAAATCTTATCAACAAATATAGATACCTTAACACCAATTGAAGCGTTAATGAAATTGAATGAAATTAAGCGAATGTTGACAAAAAAGTAATGATAAATAATTTAGAACAAGGTTTTTTCGGAATTGGAATTCAGAATGGAAAAACTCCTGAAAATTTAGGTGTTCTTTGGCGTTCGGCACAAAATTTAGGCGCAAGTTTTATATTTACCATTGGTAATAGGTATGCAAAACAAGCTTGCGATACTCATAAAGCTTTTGGTGCAATGCCTTATTTTCATTACGAAACTTTTGAAGATTTCTTTAACAATCTACCAAAAGGTGCCATGTTAGTTGGTGTAGAACTAGATGAAAAAGCGGTTCAATTAGAGACTTTTAAACACCCTAAACGTTGTGTGTATTTATTAGGTGCAGAAGATCATGGAATGTCTAAATTAGCTATAGAAAAATCGCATCATTTAGTAAAATTTAAGTCAGAATTAAGTTTAAACGTTTCTGTAGCAGGAAGCATTATTATGTATGATCGACAAGCAAAGTTAAATTTTAAAAAATAGCTTACCATATTAATAAAATAGAATGTATTGTTAAAGAAATAATAGTTTGTTCAATTTATTAAAATATCTCATTATCTTTGTAATATGAATTCAATTCTTTTATTTATTAGCGGTCCAGAAATTATGGTTGTCATGTTAATCGTGGTAATGGTTTTTGGTGCAGATAAAATTCCTGAAATAGCAAGAGGTTTAGGGAAAGGAATGCGCCAAGTAAAAGACGCTACAAACGATATTAAAAAAGAAATTAACGAAAGTTCTGAAAAGCATAAAATTGATACAGATGCTGTTTCTAACGTTGCTAAAGATTCTACAAAAGGAATTAGCGAAGAATTTCAGAGAGTTAAAAAAGATATAGACGATCTTACCGGACCAATAAAGCGTAACATGTAATTTATTTAGCGTTATTTGCTTTTACTTAAATCAATTATTAAATACCTTATTTTACTCGGCTAATTGTTAAACCATCTCTAATTGGTAACAAAACAGTTTCTATTCTAGCATCTTCATTCAAAAGTTTATTATATTCTAAAAGTACTTTTGTGTCTTTGTCTTTTGGATCTAATTTTTCTACCACTTTCCCACTCCAAAGTACGTTATCGGATAAAATTATTCCTCCAGGATTCATTTTATTTATAATTAAATGAAAGTAATTAATGTAGTTAGATTTGTCTGCATCAATAAAAACCAAATCGAATTTCTCATCAATTTTTGGTATAATTTCTTTAGCATTTCCTACAAATTGATGAATCTTGTTTCTATAACCAGATTTTTCAAAGTATTTATTTTGAAGTGTTTCTAATTCTTCGTTTTTATCAATTGTAAACAATTTTCCTTCAATATGCATACCTTCAACTAAAGAAAGTGCAGAATAGCCTGTATAAGTGCCAATTTCGAGAATATTTTTAGGCTGAATTAACTTCGAAATCATAGATAATATTCTTCCTTGAAAAGCACCACTTAACATTCTTGGGTTTAAAACTTTTTGCCAAGTTTCTTTGCTTAATTCTTGTAAAATTTTTGGTTCTTGTTGAGAGTGTTCTACAACGTAATTATCTATGTTTTCTGGTAAAAAGTGCATTTGTTTAGAAATTTATTGATGGTTAGATTACTAGAAATTTTTATCACAAAATCATAAAATCTAAAGGTCTACTAATCTTATTTTCAAAAGTACAAAAAAACGGAATCTATATTTCTATAAATCCCGTTTCAATCTAACAAAAAATCAAAAAATGTGATTTTTTAAAAATCACGAAAAATTCTTTTATGCCTTATTATTTTCTAAACTTTTTTTAAGTGCTTCTTTATCTTCTGCACTTAAGCAATGTTTTAACTCTTTACAACTAATTGCATGACCTTTATAAATCTTTGTAAGTGTCATATTTTGCTTTGTATATTTAAAGCAAATTTTACATCTAATAAAGTGAATATTTAGCTTTATTTTATCTAATAAAGTAGCCTCACCATACTGATTTTTATCACAGATAGTTGTAGCCTCGTCACAAGTTATTTTTAGTCTTTTAAACATCTCTTAATTATTAAACCAGTTATCTTCCATACATTTTCGCAATTGTGTTCTTGCTCTGTGTATAATAACCCATAAATTTGACGCAGTTATATCTAACTCCTTACAGATTTCTTCGGTTTCAAATTCTTGTATTGTTTTCAATCTAAAAACCATTGCATATTTCTCTGGCAAAGCATCTATGCAAGACTCTAATTGGTTTCTTAATTCTTCTGTTTCTATTTTTTTTTCTGAAGCGTTATCCCAATTTTGTGGTACACGTTCTTCAATCCAATTTCCTTCGTTCTCACCATCGTCATAAAAATTCATTCTTACTTCGGCTTTCCCTTTTTTAGAATTTATTTTTCTGTAATGGTCTATAATTTTTCTCTTTAAAATAGAAACAAGCCAAGTTCTTTCTGTTGATTTTCCTTGGAAATTTTTAGCAGATTTTAATCCTGCAAAAAAAGTATCTTGTACTAAATCTTTAGCAATATCACTATCGTTTACACGCACAATGGCATAATTAAACATATAATCTGCGTAATTATCTATCCATTTATTAGAATTTATTGTGTGTGTTTGCTCTGTCATTCAAAAAATTAAAAATCAAATATACTGCTATTTTTTTTCTTTTAATGCTTCACAATTTTCTCTTCTTCGCATATCTACCAAATAAATTATTTGCCAAGTTCCGTTATTGTTAAATAACTGAAATGAATTTGCACCACAATGGCTAAATTTTCCATTGAAATAAAACTCATAAGGCGTCCAAACTGATGCTAAATTTCCATCAATTCTAATATCTATGGATGTTAGTTTTTCTAAATAAATATGCTCTGGATTTTTATTGGCAACAGAAGTTAACAATTTCTTTAAACTATCTGTTTTTAAAACCTTTTCCCCTTCTTTATTTGTAGCTGTTGTTTGAATTTTAACCTCTTTATGAAGTGTTGTTTTCATTACAATACTATCACCTTTGTGTAAACCATCAAAGAAAGTTTCTATTACCTTTTTTATCGCTTTTTCTTCATTGTTTTCTTGCGCATTTATTTGGGTTGATAAGACAAAAGCAATCAATAAAATTAGAATTCTCGTCATAAAAATTGAATTATAATTTCTAAAATTAATCAAAAAAAGCATTGAAAGAATACATCTGTTTAAGATTAACTAAATATTAACTTGTAATACATCTATTGCTTTTTCTTACTTTTACCAGAATTAAAAACTTAAAAATATGTCTACAGCTAAAAAGCAATATAAACGTGTAACTGTAAAATCTTTGGTGGATATGAAAGCAAATGGAGAGAAAATCTCTATGCTAACTGCCTATGATTATACCATGGCAAAAATTTTAGATAGTGCAGGAATTGACGTTTTATTAGTTGGCGATTCTGCTTCTAATGTTATGGCTGGACATGAAACTACGTTGCCAATTACTTTAGATCAAATGATTTATCATGCAAGTTCTGTGGTTAGAGCAATTGAACGTTGTTTGGTTGTGGTAGATTTACCTTTCGGAAGTTACCAATCGGACCCAAAAGAAGCCTTGCGTTCTGCGATTCGAATTATGAAAGAATCTGGAGGACATTCTATAAAATTAGAAGGTGGAAAGGAAGTAAAAGAATCTATAAAACGTATTTTAAATGCCGGAATTCCTGTAATGGGCCATTTGGGTTTAACGCCACAATCTATTTATAAATTCGGAACGTATACTGTTAGAGCTAAAGAGGAAGAAGAAGCAGAACAATTAATGGAAGATGCTTTAATGCTCGAAAGAATTGGTTGTTTTGCCATTGTTTTAGAGAAAGTTCCTGCAAAATTAGCAAAGCAAGTTGCAGATGCAATTTCTATTCCTGTAATTGGAATTGGCGCTGGAAATGGTGTTGATGGACAAGTTTTAGTTACCCATGATATGATTGGAATGACACACGAATTTCATCCTCGTTTTTTACGTAGATATTTAGATTTATATAAAGATATGACTGGCGCTTTTGAAAGCTATATTACTGATGTTAAAAGTGGCGATTTTCCAAGTGATAAGGAGCAGTATTAAAAGCCCATCCTAACCTTCCCAAAGGGAAGGAACTGTTGTTGGAAAAAATATAAAATGGAAATATCAGAGAAAATTTATTTTACTGTAATTTATCTATTATTAATTCCTTTTGTGCGGATATGTTTTGGTTTTATATCAAAAAAGGTATCTCATTTAACAGAAGAAAAAAATAATTCTTTCTCACCATTGTTAAACATTTTTTTGAAATTCTTTAAGTTTTATGCCATATATCTCTTTCCTATTGGTGCTTTATTTTTAATTATTAAAAAATGGATTAACTAATTTTATAGAGTTATTTATTAGTAATTCTTTAAGAGTGAAAACACATTAAATCTATGTTGACTATATTTCTATGTGGTCAAAAAAAAAAGTATAATACAGATGAAAATTCTCCATTTAGACACAAATCACCCTCTTCTACTTAAACAACTCTGTGAGTTGGGTTTCACAAATGATGAAAATTACACGTCTTCAAAAGAAGAAATTGAAGCTAAAATTCATAATTACGATGGTTTTATAATTAGAAGTAGGTTTTCTATTGATAAAAACTTCCTCGACAAAGCTACAAATCTGAAGTTTATTGGAAGAGTTGGTGCTGGTTTAGAAAATATCGATTGTGCCTATGCAACATCTAAAAATATCGAATTAATTGCTGCACCAGAAGGAAATAGAAATGCAGTTGGCGAACATTCTTTAGGAATGTTATTATCGCTTTTTAATAAATTGAATAAAGCCGATAAAGAAGTTAGAAACGGAAAATGGTTGCGTGAAGAAAATCGCGGAATAGAACTCGATGGAAAAACGGTTGGTTTAATTGGTTATGGAAACATGGGAAAATCTTTCGCAAAAAAATTGCGTGGTTTCGATGTAAATGTTCTTTGTTACGATTTAAAACCAAATGTTGGCGATGAAAATTGTATGCAAGTTTCGTTGCAAGAGTTACAAGAAAATGCTGATGTTTTAAGTTTACACACGCCACAAACTAACCTCACAAAAAACATGGTAAATGCGAAATTTATCAATAGTTTTAAAAAGAATTTCTGGTTGATAAATACTGCACGTGGAACATCTGTAGTTACAAAAGATTTGGTTTCAGCTTTAAAAACTGGTAAAATTTTAGGTGCTGGATTAGATGTTTTAGAGTATGAAAAAACCTCTTTTGAAAACCTTTTTTCTGATGATAAAATGCCAGATGCTTTTAATTATTTAATCAATTCAGAGAACGTAATTCTCTCTCCACATGTTGCTGGTTGGACTGTTGAAAGCAAGGAAAAACTAGCGCAAACAATTGTCGATAAAATAAAAGTAAAATTTTGTTAACTTGTTGGCTTAAAACCTAAAGTCATGCAATACAAAGCAAATTCTCCTGAAGATTACATTAGTCAAGCTCCTGAAGAAAGACAAGAAGGGCTTAAAAAGTTAAGAGAAACCATCCAAAAAAACCTACCAAAAGACTTTGAGGAAGGCATGCAATATGGAATGATTGGATATTATGTTCCACATGAAATTTATCCAGATGGTTATCATTGTAAACCTGAAGAACCTTTGCCTTTTATGAGTTTTGCTTCTCAAAAAAACTCCATTAATTTATATCATAGTGGAATTTATGCAGTTCCAGAAATCCATGATTGGTTTGTAAATGAGTATCCAAAACACAATTCTCGAAAATTAGATATGGGAAAAAGTTGCATCCGTTTTAAAAAAGTAGATGATATTCCTTATGATTTAATTGCAGAATTATGTAAAAAATTATCTGTAAAAGAATGGGTTGAGATCTATGAAACGAACATTAAAAAGAAATAAAATGAAAAACAGAGTTACAGGAATTGGCGGATTATTTTTTAAATCTGAAGATCCAAAAGCATCTAAAGATTGGTATAAAAAACATTTGGGTTTTAATACAGATGATTATGGTTCTACTTTTTGGTGGAAAGATACAAAAGGAAAAGACGCATCTACTCAATGGAGTCCGTTTGCAAAAGACACCAAATATTTCGAACCCTCAAAAAAGGACTTTATGTTTAATTATAGGGTTGAAAATTTAGTTGAATTATTAGCCGAACTTAAAAAAGAAGGTGTTACTATTTTTGGAGAAATGGAAACCTACGATTATGGAAAATTCGGTTGGATTTTAGATAATGAAGGAAATAAAATAGAGCTTTGGGAACCAATAGATCAAGCTTTTAAATAATATAAAAAACTAACAATCAATTAATTATGTCAAATAAAGAAGAAAAATTACAACCAAAAGAAATAAAGAAAACAATTTCTGAAGAATCTAAAGAAACATTAGATAGTTTAAAGGAAAAAGCAAATGAAATTAAAGATTCTGCTACAGAAAAAGCTGTTGAATTTAAAGAAGATGCCACCAAGACTTTTGATGCTGCAAAAGAGAAAATAAACGAAACTTTTTCTGATGAAAATATGGATAAGGTGAAGGAGAAATTCAGCGAATATTCAGACGAAGCAAAAGAAAAAGTAAGTGATTTTGCAGAAGATGCTGGAGAAATGTTTGATGATGTGAAAGAGAAAGCGTCTGAATTTGCAAGTGAAGCAGCAGAAAATTTGGCAGATTTAGCGGAAGATGCAAAGGAAGAAATTAAAGAAGCAACCACAAAAACAAAAAGTTTCTTTCAACGTTTGTTTGGAAAATAATCAACTTAAAATCAATAAAAACTTATGATATTATTTTCAGATCATCCTGCAGAAATATTAATTCTATTTTTTTTAATTGTTACTTTTATTCAATCTGGAATAGACAAACTTTTAGATTGGAATGGAAATGTTTCTTTTATAACACAACACTTCGAAAATTCTCCATTAAAAAATAGCGTTCCGTTATTATTAGCAATTATTTTAATTATAGAAGTTATCGCCGGAATTTTAATGATTGTTGGTGTGTATCAAATTTATACTTCTGGAGCAATGGAAATTGCTATACTTGGAGTTGAGCTTTCTGCTGTAACTTTAATTTTCTTATTAATAGGACAACGTTTGGCAAAAGATTATGCAGGAGCGATGTCTTTAGCTGTCTATTTTATTATATCAGTCTTTGGTGTATTTTTATTAAATAGCTAAAAACTATTTAATTTAACTAACTTATAAATTATATTTATTAAAAAACCTCTTAAAACATGCGTTTTAAGAGGTTTTCTTATTTTCTTAATGTATTTCCTAATTATCTTATTATAAAACTCAATAAACGTGATTAAAAGACTTTTTAAAGGTTTTTAATCACATAGATTAGTGAAGAGTACTGTGAAGTACTATTTGCTTTTAAATTTGATAGCAAACCACGATAAAACCCTTTAATCGGATTCATTTTTCCTGATTTATATTTTTCACTTAAAAGTGAAACATAATAAGAATCGAATTTCATTGGCAACGTATCTTCAACAATCATTTCTACTTCAGAAAATAACTTATGAATCGAACATTGAGAAAAATGCCATAAGTGTCTTGGAACATCAAAAGCTGCCCAATACTCTTTATAATATTTTGCATCGTAACTTTTGTAATTGGGTACAGCAACAATTATTCTACCGTTTTTAGAAAGCATTTGTTTTAAAGTAGCAATATATTCTTTTAAATTTTCTACATGTTCTAAAACATGCCAAAGTGTAATTACATTAAATTTTTCATCTTTAAGTTCAGAGAGTTCTTCTTTTAAAAAAACACCTTTACCTGCAGCAATATTAATTGCATTAATGTTTGGTTCTACTCCAGAAATACTCCAACCTTTATTTTTACAAACATTTAAAAAATCTCCTGTACCTGCTCCAATATCTAAAAGATTTTTTTCTTCAGTTTTAAAAGAATTAATTAAGCGTAGTTTTTTCTTTAATGTGTAATTTTTGACACCATGATATACTTTATCAAATACTGATTTTTTAGAATCTGTGTGAGATATATAATCTTCGCTTTCGTAGTAGTTTTCTAAATCTACTGGAACAGGTGAAGTAACCAACATCTCATAAGATTGATTAATCATTACCTCATAACTTTCTCCAGAAACTGTATAATCTTTACAACTTAAAAAAGGTTGTAAGCCTTTGTAGAATTCTTTTTCTTTCCCCATTATTTACTTTTTCTTTTTTCTTTTCTTGTGATTGTTCCACGAGGAACAATAGCAAATTCGCAGACAAGCTATCTACCCATATAAACTAAAAGAACAGAAATATCACTGGGGGAAACTCCGCTAATTCTACTAGCTTGCGATATTGATGTTGGTTTAATTTTATTCAATTTTTCAGTAGCTTCAAATGAAAGCGATTTTACTTTTTCATAATTAAAATTAGATGGAATAATAACATTTTCTAACCTGTTCAATTTATCTGCATTATTCTTTTCTTTTTCTATATATCCAGAATATTTTAGATGTATTTCTGCCTGAACAATTATCTCTTCATCTATGTTATTTTCTTCTATAGATGAAGCTAATTTTTTTACGGATTTAAAGTCGGAAAAATCTAATTGAGGTCTAGCTGCGATCTTATAGAGTTTCATAGATTGATTAATTAAAGCCAAATTCTTTGCTTCTAGAATAGGATTAATTTCATCTTGCTTTACGCTAGTTTCATTTAAAAACTTAATCAACAATTCAGATTTTCTTTTCTTTTCTTGAACTCTTTCTAACCTTTCTTTAGATGCTAAACCAAGTTCAAAACCTATAGGAGTTAATCTTAAATCTGCATTATCTTGCCTTAACAAGGTTCTATATTCTGCACGAGAAGTAAACATTCTATAAGGCTCTTCTGTTCCTTTAGTAATTAAATCATCAACCAAAACTCCAATATAAGCTTCGTTTCTTTTTAATATAAAAGGTGCTTTTCCTTGAGTTTTTAAAGCTGCATTTACACCAGCCATTAAACCTTGCGCAGCAGCTTCTTCATAACCAGTTGTACCGTTAATTTGTCCAGCAAAAAACAAGTTCTCAATCAACTTGGTTTCTAAAGAATGCGTTAGTTGAGTTGGTTGAAAAAAATCATATTCAATTGCATAACCATATCTTAAAAACTTCACGTTTTCAAAACCTTCAATAGACCTTATTGCTTTGTCTTGAATATCTTCTGGAAGAGAAGTCGAAAATCCATTTACATACATTTCACAAGTTGTCCAACCTTCTGGTTCTACAAAAATCTGGTGTCTATCTTTCGTAGCAAAACGATCTATTTTATCTTCAATTGAAGGACAATATCTTGGACCTGTAGATTGTATTCTACCGTTAAACATTGGTGAACGATCGAAACCTTCTCGCAAAGAATCATGTACATCTAAATTTGTATATGTTAACCAACAAGAACGTTGTTCTTTTAATGCTTTTGAGGTTGGTAAATAAGAAAATTTCTCTGTGATTTCATCTCCAGGTTGTTCAATCATTTTAGAATAATCTAAAGATCGTCCATCAACTCTTGGAGGAGTTCCTGTTTTCATTCTTCCAGATTCGAAACCTTTTTTTACAAGGTCTTCTGTAATTCCTGTTGATGCTCCTTCACCTGCTCTACCACCACCAAAACTTTTATCACCAATATGAATTAATCCGTTTAAAAAAGTTCCTGCAGTTATAATTACGGTCTTTGCTTTTATCTCTAAACCTAATGCAGTTTTTACTCCAATAATCTTATTTTCATCAAACAATAAACCATTTACAGAATCTTGATAAAAGTCTAAATTTTCTGTTTGCTCTAACATTGTTCGCCAACATTCTGCAAACTGCATTCTGTCAGATTGTGCTCTTGGACTCCACATTGCAGGTCCTTTAGATTTATTCAACATCTTAAATTGAATGGCAGTTTTGTCTGTAACAATTCCACTATAACCACCTAAAGCATCAATCTCGCGAACGATTTGTCCTTTTGCAATTCCACCCATTGCAGGGTTACAACTCATCTGCGCAATGTTTTGCAAATTCATTGTAATTAATAAAGTATGTGCACCCATATTTGCACTTGCTGCAGCAGCCTCGCTTCCTGCGTGACCTCCACCAACTACTATTACGTCAAATGTTGTTGTAAATAAACTCATTTTTTATAGTTCCACGTGAAACTTAATATTTAATTAACTGAATATCAATTTTTTAACAAAGATAAAGCAATATTTTCTTGCTTTGTCATTTCATTTTGATCTTCTTCAGACTTATCTTTAAAACCTACATAATGTAAAACACCATGTATCATTACTCTGTGTAATTCTTCTTCAAAAGAAACTTTAAAATCTTTAGAATTGTCTTCTACCCTTTCTACAGAAATATAAATATCTCCATTAATAAGCTTTCCTAAAGAATTATCGAAACTAATAATATCTGTTAAAGTATCGTGATTTAAAAACTCAACATTTAACTTATGAAGATAAGAATCATCACAAAAAATATAGTTGATTTCTCCAACTTCACAATCGTGGTTTACAATAATACTTTCTATCCAATTTTCTAAAATTTGCTCATTAGAAATTTGAAAATCTGTCTCATAATTAAACGTTATCATTTCTCTTTTTTCTCTGGTTCAGAAAAATATTCTCGAACCTTTTTCTTATAATTTTGCTGCAAAGGTAATGATTGTCTGTTTAATATTTCTGATTGATTATAGAACAACTTTTTAAACTCAATTTCCTTAATTTTATTACGTTGAAATTCTTTAGAATTTGTTGTGGATTTTCTTTTTTTATCTTTTCCTTGTTCTAAAGCAGCTTTGTCTAACTTTAACAATTCGTAATTTAATGTTTGCATTTTTTGAAGCGTTACAGCATTGAATCCTTTTTCTAAAATTTCATTTTCTAACTGTTCCATAGTTTTTAATGCTTTTTTAGCATCTCCATTTCCATTTGGGTTACCAGATTCGCTTTCACTTTCCTTTATAGCTTCTTGTAATTGCTGTCTTAATTGACTTTGTTGTTTATATATTTCATATAATTCTCCATCTAAATCATCATTTTCACCATTACCTTCTCCATTACCTTTTCCTCCTTCTTTTCCATTTTCTCCAGACTTTCCTCCTTTACCATCTTTCCCTTTCTCACCAGTTTTTCCATTCTCGCCACTTTTACCACTTTCTCCTGTTTTACCAGATTCACCTTTTTCACCAGGCTTTTTACCTTCTTTTCCACCTTTTTGACCTTCACCTGGTTTCTGTCCTGGTTTTTGACCTTTTTTCATTCCTTCTTTCATCTTTTCTGAAAGCTCTCCTTGTTTTTTAATAATGTCTGGTAAACTAAAACCTCCTGATTTTCCTTTTTTTCCTTTCCCAATTTTCATGGAAGCATTTTTCATGCTATTTAACATATTACTTAAATAGTCTGCTAAATTGTTAGTGGAAGTCATTACATAACGTTGGTTAGAAATACCATTGTCGAATCTATTTTCAGAAAAATTTTCTAAAGATTGTTCTAAATTATAATGTGTTGTAGATAAATCGTCTTGAATTGTTGCCGAAATTTTTGGAAGCCTCATAGATAAAACATACAAACTGTCATCTATATGTTCGAAATAAGTTCTTATATCATTTTGCTTTTTTAAGTCTTTACCAAAGTCTGGATGTGAAGTAGAAGTCTCGCTAAACTTGTTCATTAAGTTTTCTTGTTTAAAAGAAAAGGTTACAAGGTTTTCTAAAATTTTACGCAAATCATCCATGTTTTCTTCAATAGAATCTCCTTCCATATCCATCATAGCTTTTTGCATTTTAGCACTCATTTCTTTCATCTTTTTAGATGACTTTTTCTGACTGCTTTTTGCAGCATTTTTGTCTTGCTTATCTAAACTTTTTTCAGAATTATTAAGTTCCTTATCTACATCTTCTTTTTCATCTTCCACATCTGGCATTTCCATTGGTTCTTTTAACTTCTCATTATCTTTATTAAGTTCTTCTAATTCTTTTTTAATTTCGTTAAACTCTTTCTTAATTTCTTTTTGAGCTTCTAAAGTATTCTCTTCTTTGTTTTGTAACTCTTCCTGTTTTTTGGCTAACTCATCTAACTTATTAGCAATTTGCATGGTTTTTTGTTCCACATAAAAACGCTTGGTCAATTCTAAAATACGCTCTAAACTTCTTCTTTGTTGTTTGTTTTGCTGTGCTAATTCTTTGGCTTTTTTAACTAAATCTTCTTTCTTAATCTTATCAGCCATTTTAGCAATTTCATCTAATAACTTTTGCTGCTTATCAATCTTTTTTAATTCTTCGATTCGTTTTTTTAATTCTTCTTTTTTATTTTGAAGGTTCTCACTTTCCTCCTTTTTTTCGTCTAGATTTTCTTTTAATTTATCTGTTTGACGTTGCATCATTTGTTTGTATTGATTCTGACGCTTTATAAAAGTTTCTATCTTTTTCTTATCGTTCCAACTAATGTTCTTTTTATTTTGAAGATTCTGCTGAATACTCTCTAACTCTTTTTGTTGTTTCTGCTGTTTCTGAATTGAGTTTTCCATATCATTTATGGTATTTCTCTGTTCTTGCAACAACTCCTCTTCTACTTCTTCTGTAGTTTTTTGTCTGTAATTAAAAACTTTACTTTTTGCTTTTTTATTTCCGTTTACAGCATCATTATCAAAAACCTGAAAAAAGATTTCATAATTAATTCCTGATTTTAAATTTAATCCATCAGGAAATTGATAGAAAAAAGTTTGAATATTTTCTTTGGTTATTTGTAAATCGAATGTTTTTTGATCTTGAGAATTGTCTTCATCATAATAAACAATTTGCAATTTATTTAAACCATAATCATCAGAAATTTGACCACCAAATTGTGCTGTACCACGTGAAATGCTATCGATATTTGATTGTACAGAAATCGTAGGAACTTCATCTTTTATGGTTCCTACAGAAAACTGTAAATTTTCATAATCTCGAAGATTACTGTTAGAAGATGTTATTTGATAATTAAGAGCGTTTCTAATATATTTTGCAAATTCGAAATTAGATTTCGACATATTTTTAAAAAGCGTTCTATTTTCATTATTGATAAAAGCAACAGAATCTGTTTGTGAGGCTTGCACTTTCCATGTAATTCTAGTTCCTTCTGGTACAATTATATTTCCAGTATTTTGAATGGTTTCATTACGCTTACCAACATATCTTGGGTAATTTAATTGTAGAGAAATATTATTAATTGTTGGCGTGTTTATTACCTTTATTTGATAACCTTCAGATTGAATTCCATTTGCTTCAACAAAGAAAGTAATGGGTTTTTGAACATCAGAAAACACATAAGAAAAAGTTCCATTTCCATTATTTTGAAGGTAATATTCTTGATTTTCGAAAATTATTTTTGCTTCAGTTGGCAAAACTTTTCCATCTGTATTTATATCGATTTTAATAGATTTTCCTTGAACAACTTGTAAGCTATTATTAAGCAAAGAAAAAGAAAATGGTGCTGGAGGATTATAAACAGTTCTATGGTTTACAACACGTTTTAAACTTTGAGTAAAAATACCATTATTACCTGATATTAAGACTATTAACCAAATTAAAACTGGTACAACTGCATATTTTAAATACTTGGTATTCTTCTTAAAATCTACTGCTTTTACAAACGGAATTGGTTGTAATTCTTCAGATTTTTGGTTGATACTTGCCAATAATAAATCAGATTGATTTACAGTTTCTTTTAATTGTAAAACGTTTAATAATTTGTCTTTTACTTCTGGAAAATGACTTCCAATAATTTTTGAAGATTCTTCTAGAGAAATTCCTTTTCTTAAACCTAATAATTTAAAAACAGGAAACGCAATAAACCTAATTAATAGAAATAATTCTACCACAATAAAAACCCAAAAAAGAAAAGTTCTAGCTGTAGGTTTTAACCATAAAAAATACTCTAAAAATAAGGTCAAAAATAGGTATAGAAATCCTAAAGAAAGAAATAATATGCTTCCTTTTATAAGTTCGTTTACGTAGAATTTTCTGGTAAACTGATGTAATTTTTTCTCGATAATTTTAAATCCGCTCATAATCAACTAATAAAAATAGTATTTTTGAAAGGATTCTCAATGAAATTATTTGTTAAATCAATTTGTAAGTAATTAAAACCTACAACTACTAAAAACTAATAAACATCATTTTATGAAAAATATAGTTACAGCACTTCTCTTAATTTTTACAGTTACAACTTTTGCACAAAGTCCTTGGACAAAAGAAAAAGGAGATTTATTTGTGAATCTTTCTTACTCAACAATTTCTGATTATAATGAAATTTTTGGAGATCCAGATTATACAACCGAAAGAAATATAACAGATAGAACTTATCAAGTTTATGGCGAATATGGGTTTACAGACAAGACTTCGTTGGTTTTTAGTGTTCCTTTAAAGTCTATAAAAACTGCAGATTCTCCAAATTTTATTGGCGGAATTGCAAGTACAGACTCTGGTAGTAAAACATCTTTTGGAAATATTCAATTAGGATTAAAACATCAATTTTATAATAAAGGTTGGGTTTTGGCTGGGCAGTTATTAACAGAAATAAATACTAGTTCTTATGATAATGCAACAGGTATTAGAACTGGTTATGATGCGTTTACTTTTACTCCTCAATTTTTAGCCGGAAAAAGTTTTGGAAAAACATTTTTACAAACACATATTGGTGCAGATATTAGAACAAATGATTACAGTTCTAATTTTAAAATTGGTGGTGAGTTTGGTGGAAAAATATCTAAAAATATTTGGTTAATTGGTTATGTAGATGTTGTAAAATCTTTCGAAAACGGAAATGTTGTTTTACCTGCAAATAATTTAGATACTGGGTTATACGTTAACGATCAAGAATATGGTGCGTATGGATTAAAAGGAATTTTACAATTGTGCGATTTAGGAATTACTGCCGGTTTTGGTAACGCTTTCTTTGGAAATAATGTTGCAAAAAAATCTGCTTTTTCTATTGGTATTTTTAATACTTTTTAGATTTCAATTATCAACAATAAATTAAATAACTAAATCCTTTAAATTTTAAAATTTGAAGGGTTTTTTGATTTAAATTTAAAAAATTTTAACATCAAAAAAGACCTCTTGAGCATCATGAACTTCTTTACCAAACTTTATTTTATACTTGTATTTTTTGTTATATAATGTTAACATTGATTCAAGATGTTCCTTTTCTTCTTTAATATTTTGTATACTTTTTCTATAGTAACTAAACTTATTAAAAGATTTTTTTATCAATACAAAACCAGTAGATAAAACTATAGCTAGTACAAATAACAAGTATTCTACATAAGCTCTTGAAAAAGCATACCCTCTATTTAGAAAAAATCTCCAAAAAAAGTAACCACAAAAGACTACAAAAATTCCAAAAATTAAAGTAAAAATAACACCTAAATAAACTTTACTTTTTGATTGTTTTAACTCTTCAAATTCAATTAAAATTTCTTCTAAATTGTGTTTTAATTTATTATTTAAACGAATTTTAGTACAAACTCTATTAAAATCTGGTTTTTTTCTTGTTAATCCACATAAATTTCCATCTTTCAAATTTAAAATCTGATGATCGCATAAATCGCAATGTGGTTTATAATTCATTTATAAATAGTTGAAAAAATAAAAGTACTAAAACTCTTAAGAAAAGTATCTCTTTTTTCTTATTTCTAACTTCTCTCCTCTTCTAATAAAAAACTATCTTTGCGCCATCAAAAAAATAGAAAAAATGGAATCTAATGTTCGTGTTCGTTTTGCACCAAGTCCTACAGGACCTTTACATATTGGAGGTGTAAGAACAGCTTTATACAATTACTTATTTGCTAAAAAATATAACGGAACTTTTATTTTAAGAATAGAAGACACAGACCAAACACGTTATGTTGCAAACGCAGAAAAATATATAATAGACTCATTAGAATGGTGTAATATTCCTTTTGATGAAGGTCCAGGAAAAAATGAAAAATTTGGTCCTTACAGACAATCGGAACGTAAAGATTTATACAAACAATATTCAGATATTTTAATAAATTCTGGTTGGGCGTATTATGCTTTTGATACTGCTGAAGCATTAGATGCTGAAAGAAAAGGTCATGAAGCAGAAGGAAAAACCTTTATTTACAATTGGCATAATCGAGCAAAAGGACGTTTGGTAAATTCATTGGTTTTAACTGATGAAGAAGTACAAAACAGAATTAATAATGGCGATAAATATGTAATTCGTTTTAAATCTCCACAAGATGAAATTTTGGTGATGAATGACGAAATTCGTGGAGAAATTAAAATTGATACCAACGTTTTAGATGATAAAATTTTATTTAAAAGTGATGGTATGCCAACCTATCATTTAGCAAATATTGTGGATGATCATTTAATGGAAATTAGCCATGTAATTCGTGGTGAAGAATGGTTACCATCAATGGCTTTACATGTTTTATTGTACAAAGCTTTTGATTGGAATGCTCCAAAATTTGCACATTTACCTTTAATTTTAAAACCTGTTGGTAAAGGAAAATTAAGTAAACGAGATGGAGACAAATTAGGTTTCCCTGTTTTTCCTTTAGCATATACAAATGAAGAAACAAACGATGTTTCTAGAGGTTACAAAGAAGATGGTTATTTTGCAGATGCTTTTATAAATATGTTGGCTTTTTTAGGATGGAATCCTGGAACAGAACAAGAAATATTTTCATTAGAAAACCTAATACAAGAATTTGATTTAAAACGTGTTAGTAAATCTGGAGCAAAATTTAATCCGGATAAAACTAACTGGTTTCAGCAACAATACATGCAGTCTAAATCTGATACTGAATTAACTGATTTATACCTACCTATTTTAGCTGAAAAAGGAATAAACAAAGACAAAGAATTTGTACAAAAAGTAGTTTCTTCAATTAAAGAAAGAGCAGTTTTTGTAACAGATTTTTGGGGCTTATCTTCTTTCTTTTTTGAAACTCCAACTGAATATGACGCAAAAGCATCAAAGAAAAACTGGAAGGAAGGAACTTCTGAATTGATGCAAGAATTAAATATTGTTATTTCTTCAATCGAAGATTTTTCATCAGAAAATACAGAGAAAGAAATTAAAGAATGGATTACTGCTAAAGAAATTGGTTTTGGAAAAGTAATGCAACCTTTACGTTTGTCTTTAGTTGGTAAATTAGCTGGACCTCATTTGTTTGATATAATGGCAATGATTGGTAAAGAAGAAACTATTAAAAGAATAGAAAACGCAATAGAAAAATTATAGTTTTTCTTATGAAGAAAAAGAAACCTCTCAAGTATTTTGAGAGGTTTTTTTGTTTTTAAATTGTAACATTTTTAATAATTTGCGTCAAATAATTACATTCTTAAATTCAGTATCTTTACAAATAACTAATATTAACTACTAAAAAATATAACTATGATTCCTTTTTTACCAATTGTTATTGTACTTGGAGTACTTATCATTTTTTCATCATTTTATACAGTAAAACAACAATCTGCAGCCATTTTAGAACGTTTTGGTAGATTTAACACAATTAGTGAATCTGGTTTACGATTTAAAATTCCTTTGATTGATAAAATAGCAGGAAGATTAAGTTTAAAAATTCAGCAATTAGATGTAATTATAGAAACAAAAACATTAGATGATGTATTTGTAAAATTAAAAGTATCTGTACAATACAAAGTAATTAGCGAAAAAGTTTATGAAGCTTTTTATAAGTTAGATTATCCTCATGATCAAATTACTTCTTATGTTTTTGATGTAGTAAGAGCAGAAGTTCCTAAAATGAAATTAGATGACGTATTTGTTAAAAAAGATGATATTGCATTAGCTGTAAAAGCAGAATTAAATGATGCAATGTCTGATTATGGTTTTGATATAATTAAAACTTTAGTAACGGATATAGATCCAGATGGACAAGTAAAGGAAGCTATGAACAGAATTAATGCTTCTGAAAGAGAAAAAGTTGCTGCACAATATGAAGGAGATGCACAACGTATTTTAATTGTAGAACGTGCAAAAGCAGAAGCAGAAAGCAAACGCTTACAAGGACAAGGTATTGCAGACCAAAGACGTGAAATTGCACGTGGTTTAGAAGAGTCTGTAGAAGTTTTAAACCAAGTTGGTATTAATTCTCAAGAAGCATCTGCTTTAATAGTTGTAACGCAGCATTATGACACTCTACAATCTTTAGGACAAGAAACAAACAGTAACTTAATTTTATTACCAAATTCACCACAAGCAGGAAGTCAAATGCTAAATGATATGGTAGCTAGTTTTACAGCAAGTAACCAAATTGGTGAAGCTATGAAAAATACAAAACCAAAGAAAAAAGATTAATTACCTATAAAAAATAAATCTTTAACAGCTCATTTAAGTTATTACGGCTATTTCTGGAACCCTTGTAAAATTGATATACGTGATTTTAAAATGGATTAAAAAACCTTATTTTTTTGAATTACCTCCAAAAGTTCATTTAAGTTTAGCTTTTGGAGTTGGTTTTTTTATCTTCCTTTTTATATACCTATTTCAACCATTTGGCATGGCTAATTTAGGTGGTAATTTATTTTTATATTCTCTAGGTTTTGGCCTTGTTACTTTTAGCACACAAGCTATATTATTTGTCTTAATTCCTTTAATTTTTAAAAATTATTTTAGAGATGAAAATTGGACCATTGGTAAGAATATTTTATTTCTTTTACTTTTAGTTAGTTGTATAAGTCTTTGTAATTGGTTGTATAATAACAAGTTTCAAAATACAGAAAATACAGAGTTGTTAACATTAGAGAAAATATTTACATATACCTATACTATATCTATTTTCCCTATTTTTATATTCACTTATTTTAGTGAATATTTTTATAGACAAAAAAGAGAAAAAGTTTCTTCTAATATTATGGCTTTTAAAGTTTCAACTCCAGTTGAAGTTAAAAATGAAAGCATAAAAATAATTGGAGATAATAATAAAGAAAACATCACTTTTAATTTAGATAATCTTGTCTATATTAATTCTCAAGGAAATTACGTGTGTTTTTATATCAGTACAGATAAAGGTATAGAAGAGAAAATTTTAAGAAATACATTAACCAATGTAAATTCTAATTTAAAAAAGTATTCTAATATTATAAAATGCCATAAATCTTATATTATTAATACTAAATTTATGGATTCTATTTCTGGAAACGCAAGAGGTTATTTTTTAGAATCTAAAAAAATGTCAAAACCAATACCTGTTTCTAGAAGTTATCCAATAGAAAAGTTAAAAGAATTAATAAATTAAATATCTATGAAACCTTTAATTACTTGGCTTTCTAAACCTTATTTTTTTTATTTTTCACCTAAAACTCATTTCTTACTTGGTTTAGGCTTGGGTTTTTTTATTTTTCTTTTTTTATTAACTTTTCAACCTTTTGGCATTCAAAATTTAGATCATAATATTTATTTATATGCTGGTGGTTTTGGTATTGTAAGTTTTTTAATTCATCTATTATTTTTTGTTTTTTGTCCTTTATATTTTAAAAAAACATTTAAAAATGAAAATTGGACTGTAGGTAAAAACATCTTGTTTTTATTTTTTGTAACTATTTTTATAAGTCTTGGTAATTGGTACTATAATACGCTAATTAGGGGTGAAATAACAACAAAATCTCCATTAGATTTTTTCTTGTACACAGCTGCTCTTTCATTTTTTCCTATTATAATTCTAACTTTTACAATTGAAAGAATTTATAGCATTAAGAAAGAAAAAACTTCTAAAGAAATAATGAGTTCTAAAACACCAAAAGCTTTAGAAAAACAAAACAATGTAGTAGAAATTTTTGGTGATAATAATAATGAAAGTATTCTATTTACATTTAATGAACTTTTATATATTTCATCACAAGGTAATTATGTAAGTTTTCATTTAAAAAAAGAAAATACAATAGAAGAAAAAGTAATTAGAAGTACTTTAACTAAAGTACAAAATAGCTTAAAAACATATACTAATATTGTTAGATGTCATAAATCTTATATAATAAATACAAATTTTATAGACAGTGTTTCTGGAAATGCCAGAGGATATTACTTAAATTCTAATAACTTTACCAATCTAATACCCATTTCAAGAAAATTCTCTAAAAAAGAACTTTTAAATATGATAAAATAATTATAATAATTAAGCTGAATTAAAACAATGATAAATAGAATAGTAACCTGGATTAAAACACCTTATTATTTTAACCCATCTATGAAATATAAACTAAAAATAAGTTTGTATCATGGTTTGTTCATTTTTCTTTTTCTATACATTTTTAAGCCATTTTATCTAGCTGAAATTGATGAAATTCTTTTTGAATATACTTTAGGTTTTGGATTTGTAGCTTTTATGGGTACTTTTTTTATTTTATATATTCCTTCATTAATTTTTAAAAATTATTTTAGAGAAGATAATTGGACATTAGGTAAAAACATAATTTTAATTCTTGTTGGAGTAACTTTAATTGCATTTCTACTCTGGTATTTTGGAGAAGCGTATAAAGAAATTAATCATTTTAATAGAATTCCTTTTTTAGAATTTTTATTTTACACATTACTTGTTAGTATTTTTCCTTTAACTTCTTTTATATTTTTAAACGAGAGAGAAATTAGAACTAAAAGAGAATTAAGAGCTAATATTATTAAATTAAAAAATAATGATAATTTAAAAAGAGAATCATTATTAGAAACAAATAAAATTGAAATCTTTTCAGAAAACCAAAAAGAGAGTATCAAATTTTATTTAAATGATTTAGTTTATATTACTTCACAAGGCAATTATGCAAGCTTTTTTTTAATGAAAGAAAAAGGTTTAAAAGAAAAAATACTACGTGTTACATTAACTCAAATAAATAAAAGTTTACAAGAATATTCTAACATTATTAGGTGTCATAAAAGCTATATTATTAATGTAAAGTATATAAATGATATTAGTGGTAATGCAAGAGGTTATTTATTAAAATCTGATATAATTCCTTTAGACATACCAGTTTCAAGGAAATTTTCTAAACAAGCCTTGGTTCATTTAATACAATAAAGCTTCCCATTTATCCCAAAAATACTTAAATTCTTCCTTTTTAAAACAAATTTTTTATAAGTGACTTATGATGGATTATATTTGAATGAAAATAAGAAATTGGATAAATTGGGGGATTTATTTATTTCAAAAATAAAGCTCTATTGTATATACAATAGAGCTTTTATATTTTTAAAATACTAGTTTAAAAAACTATTTTTTTTCTTCTAATTTTTCTTCAGGTTCTTCTTTAGCAGCGTTTTTAAATTCTTTAATTCCACTTCCTAAACCTCTCATTAATTCTGGTATTTTTCTACCACCAAATAATAATAAAATAACCACAACAATAATAATAATTTGTGGTCCACCAATCATTCCGAAAAATATATATAGACTATTCATAATTTCTAAATTTATTACTACAAAGATACAAAAAAGGGTATAACAGTACTATTTGTTAATTTCTTTTTTGAATAATACCTCCAATTACTTTTTTATCTTTAACAACTTCAGCATTTCCTTTGTAAAATATAGAACCTCCAAAACTAACTGTTGCATTTAACTTTGTATCAGCTAAAATTTCTGCTTTAGCGCCTGTACCTGCTTTTACGTTAGAATTATTAGAAGATTTCATATTAAAACCATGGTAAATTCCATATAAATCTACATCTACTTCTTGGTTAGTTGTTGTTCCAGAAAGTTTTATAATTCCTCCAGAAGAGGATCTTACTTTAAGTTCTTTTGTTGTTAAAGTTAAGTTGATAAATGCTCTTTCTTGTGCATTTACTTCTATTTTATCTTGGTTAAAATCCTTACCAGTAATGGTTGCTCCTTCATTTGCATCAATAATATCGATATTTTTATTGTAAAATATTTTTATTAATATTTTACCATTTGCAGAATTATCTTCTGGTTTTAAAGAAAAAGGTAAAGATAATTTTAAGGTATTATCTACATTTTTAATTTTTACCATTTCAGATTTATCGCCAGTAATTTCTAACTTTTGGTCAGATGATTTTACAAGCTCTACTTCTATTCCATTATATACTTTTAGAGTATTATAATCGCCTAAATTTTTAGTAACTGTTGTTTGTGCATTTGTTAAAAATGCAACAAATAAAAGGGTTAAAAAAGCTAAATTTTTCATTTTAAAAGGTTTAGTTGATAATCTTTATTCAAAAATTATACCACTATAAAGGTTATTACTAGTTTTTATTGTGCGAATATCGTTAAAATAATGTTATTCAGCTTTTACAGCAGTTCCTGTAATTGAAACTAATAAAGTTGATGAATTTGCCAAAGGCTCTACATCTAATTGAATTCCTACAACTGCATTTGCACCTAATTTTAAAGCATTGTCTTTTAAATTCTGAAATGCTTTTTCTTTAATAGCCTCTAGACCTAAAGTATATTTTTCATAATATTTAGACATGCTAAACATATCTTTAAAAGACATTTTTGTTCCATTTGAATAATAACTGGAATCGTAAGCTGTACCAGTTACAATACCTAAATAATCTACTATTTTAAAACCTTCTATGTTATGTGTTGTTGTTAAAATCATTTTTTAATTTTTTATTCTTCAATCAAATTAAAATCTAAATGTTTACGTTCTAAATCGGTCTTTTTTACCTGAACTTTTACATCATCTCCTAATTGATACATGTTTTTAGTGGATTGCCCAATAATTGCATATTGTTTTTCATCAAAAATATAATAATCGCTTTTTATATCTCTAATTCTAACCATTCCTTCACATTTATTGGCTGTAATTTCTACATAAATTCCCCATTCTGTAACACCTGTAATTACACCATCAAATACTTCATCTTTATGATCTTGCATGTATTTCACTTGCATATACTTTATAGAAGAACGTTCTGCTTTAGAAGCCAATTCTTCTCTATTAGAAGAGTGTTTACATTTTTCTTCATAAGGATCTGCTTTTGGCGTCTCTCCTCCATCTAAATAATGTTGAAGCAATCTATGTGTCATAACATCTGGATAACGTCTAATTGGTGACGTAAAATGACTGTAATAGTCAAAAGCCAATCCATAATGTCCAATATTTTTAGTGGTATATACTGCTTTAGACATGGTTCTAATAGCAAGCGTTTCAATCATATTCGATTCTGCTTTTCCATTTACATCACTTAAAAGCTGATTTAAAGAATCTGAGGTTGATGCTTTTGTAGTTGTATCTATTTTATAACCGAATTTACCAATAATATTTTCTAAAGAAGCTAATTTTTCTTCATTTGGCTCATCATGAACTCTATAAATAAACGTTTTTCCTGATGGTTTTCCTTTAGATCTTCCAATAAATTCTGCCACTTTTCTATTAGCTAATAACATAAATTCTTCAATTAATTTATTAGCATCTTTAGACGTTTTAAAGAAAACACCCACTGGATTTGCTTCTTCATCTAAATTGAACTTCACTTCTACTCTATCAAAAGAAATTGCACCTTGTTTCATTCTCTTTTTACGAAGAATTTTTGCCAATTTATCTAATTGTAAAGTTGCTTCTACCACTTCTGGAGTAACTGTATATTCCTCGTCAATAATAGAAATATCAGCTGGCATTGTATAAGGTTGAACATCGTCTGACAACGTTACATTTTCTATAATATCTTGTGCTTCTTCATACGCGAAACGTTGGTCTGAATACGTTACAGTTCTACCAAACCATTCATTAACAATTTGTGCTTTCTGGTTGATTTCAAAAACAGCTGAAAAAGTTAATTTTTCTTCATTTGGTCTTAAAGAACAAACACCATTACTCAACATTTCTGGCAACATTGGCACTACTCTATCCACTAAATAAACAGATGTTGCTCGATCATAAGCTTCATCATCTAAAATAGTTTTTGGCTGTAAATAATGCGAAACATCTGCAATATGAATTCCTACTTCGAAATTACCATTTTCTAATTTTGTAAATGATAATGCATCATCAAAATCTTTTGCGTCTTTTGGATCTATCGTAAAAGTTAAATCTTTACGCATATCTCTACGCTTACCAATTTCCTCTTTTGTAATTTCTAATTCTAAATTTTGCGCTTCTTTTTCTACTTCTGGTTCAAATTCATAAGGCAAATCGTATTCTAATAAAATAGAATGCATTTCTGTATTATGGTCTCCAGGTTTTCCTAAAACTGTCGTGATTTTTCCAAACGGATTTTTAGAGTTTTCTGGCCAATCTTGAATAGTAGCTTGCACTTTGTCTCCATGTTCTGCGCCATTCATCTTGTTTTCAGAAATAAAAATATCTGCATACATTTTATGGTTGTCGCAAATTACAAATCCGAAATTTTTATTCTTCTGTAAAACACCTACAAACTCTGTTTTTGCACGTTCTATAATTTCTACAACATCGGCTTCTAACTTGTTACTTCGCTTACGTTTGTAAACATAAGCTCTTACAACATCGCCATGTAAACCCTTACCTAGGTTAATATTTGGAATAAAAACATCGTTTTCATAATCGTCTGTTATAAAATATCCATTTCCGTTTGAAGTAACATCTAATGTTCCAATAGAATACTTTCTATCTTCATTAATTTGAAACTTTCCTCTGTCTACTTCTTTAATTTTTTTGGTAGCAGTTAATTCTGCTAACTTTTTAATAACCTGATTTTTCCCATCAGTATCTTCAATTTTTAATTTTGAAGCTATTTGTTTATAATTGAAGAACCTACTACTGTCTTCATTTAAAATTCTGAATATATTTTTAGTTAAATCTTTTACAACTTTTCCTTTCTTTTTATATATTTTTTTCTTCTTTTTTGTCATTTATAATTTTGTATTTAATACGATACTAAAATAGTATTTATTCTCTTGAATCTTATTAATTAATTGTTACGATTCAATTTTGTACTTTGCTTGTTTATTAATTTATTTTTTATGTCTCATATTGATAAAATCAATATTAATTCTTGGTTTATAATTGCAAACTCTACTTCTGGTAATGGCGATTTTTCTAAACAATGGAAGGAAATTCAACAAAACTTAAAACACAAGAATTTAGACTATTCTTTTGCTTTTACACAATTCTCTAAACACGAGGTTGATTTGGTACAAAACGCTATCAAAAAAGGGTTTAGAAACATTATTTCCGTTGGTGGAGATGGAACACTACACAATGTAGTTAACGGAATAATGTTGCAAAGGTATGTAAAAACTTCCGAACTAACTATTGGTGTAATTCCTTTAGGAACAGGAAACGATTGGATAAAGACCTATAATATTCCTAATAATATTGAAAAATCTATAGAAATTATCTCTAAAAAGAATATAATTCTACAAGATATTGGTGTTCTAAAAACTGCGGATAATAAACTTACTTATTTTAATAATGTCGCTGGTTTAGGTTATGATGGTTATATTGTTAACAAACTAAAATCTTTAAAAAAGTTTGGTTCAATTTCTTATTTATTAGCCGGAATTTATGGTTTGTTGTTCTATAAAAAATCAATATTTAAAATTAATTTTGATGATAAAGTGATTGAAACCAATTGTTTGATGACAATTTTCGGCATTTGTAAATTTTCTGGTGGTGGAATGCAATTCACAGAAAATGTAAACCCTTCTGATGGTTTATTAGATATTACCATCGCTAAAAACCTTACTTTTTTCGATTTGGTTTTGAATCTTCCGAAGTTATATTCTGGAAAAATTGTGCATCATAAAAAAGTGGAAACTTATAAAACGAAACAGATTACAGTAATTCCACAAACCGAAAAACCATTTATACAAGCAGATGGAGAATTGATTGGAGCTGGAGCAGTTTCTGTTGAAATTATTGAAAAAGCGATTAACTTTATTATGAATTAACTTAAATGTTAAAAAAATCTTAATTTTAGTGTAACGTTTCTTAATTTAAAACGTCTTTATAGAAAGAAGTTATTTATTAAGATGAAAAATCTACGTAAAATTATCGCTTTATTCGCCTTTATATTTCTTACAGGAATCTTTATTACTGTAATTACTATAAATACTTCTTTGAATAAAACTGAAAATACCAACCAAACTGTAGAAGTTCATAAAGACACTTTATATATTTTAAAAGCGGAAAAAAAAACGGTTTAAATTTTTCTGAAACTTTCTTACTTTTTCTCTCTTAATTTATTTTTTGACGCTAATCTTGCTATTTTCTTAAATTCATTTCATTATTTTTTTTGAAGTTTTCATACTTATCAACATTCTATATTATAATAATTTTTCCTTTTAATAAATTTTAAAAAACAATGGTGTTTATAATAGTGTGTGAATAGCTACTATAAAAAAATCTCTTTTTGTTTTAATTAATGAGTTATTAAAAAACATCTACATTTTATGAGGTATTTAAAAGGTTAGAAATCAATCTTAAAATACAGTTATTAACAAAAGTTATAAACAGCTATTAACCTATTTTTATGAATAACTAACATTGTATTCTATGTAAACAAATTGTAAATTTTATGTTGATAAACTTTTATCAAAAATCAATAAAAAAAGTTGTGTATGTCATAAGACTCGCTGTATTGTAATAATAATTAGAATCACCAAATAAAGTTACGAGTTTCTCATTACAACTTCTTAACATTCTCTTTAAACGCTAAAAGTTTAAAGATTAAAGAGTTATTAAAAAAGCTAAATTTTAAGATGTTTATAACTGTTCATAACCATAAAATTCTATATTTTTGTGGCAGATAATTCAATTAAAATCAACTTATTATGACAATTGCCATTGGTAATGATCACGCAGGAACAGAATACAAGTTCGAAATTATAA
Source organism: Polaribacter pectinis (assembly GCF_014352875.1). NCBI lineage: Bacteria > Pseudomonadati > Bacteroidota > Flavobacteriia > Flavobacteriales > Flavobacteriaceae > Polaribacter > Polaribacter pectinis. Next base: position 2,807,382 of record NZ_CP060695.1, on the reverse strand, counting down.
AACATTTAGAAGAAAAAGGCTATAAAGTCTTAAATTTTGGAACTGATTCAAATGGTTCTATGGATTACCCAGATGCAATTCATCCAACAGCAGATGCTGTAGAATCTGGTAAAGCCGAATTAGGTATTATTTTATGTGGTTCTGGAAATGGCGCACAAATGACAGCTAATAAACACCAAGGAATTAGAGCTGCTTTGTGTTGGAATAAAGAATTAGTAGAATTAACAAGACAACATAATAATGCAAACGTTTTAACGATTCCTGCACGTTTTGTGTCTTTACAACAAGCTATTAGTTTTGTAGATGTTTTTCTTTCTACAGAGTTTGAAGGTGGAAGACACGCAACAAGAGTAGATAAAATTTCTTGTGCTTGTTAATGGAGTTTCAAGTAAAATCTTTTTCTGAATTAAATACAACTGAATTATACGAAATTCTTCAATTACGTTCAGAAGTCTTTGTGGTGGAACAAGATTGTGTATATCAAGATGTAGATTTTAAAGATCAAAAATCTTTACATGTTTTTGGTAGAAAAAAAGATAGAATAGTTGCGTATACACGTATTTTTAAACCAGGAGATTATTTTGATAATGCTAGTATTGGTAGAGTAGTAGTAGCAGCTGAAGAACGTAAATATGGTTTTGGACACGATTTAATGAAAGCTTCTATAAAAGCAGTAGAAAATCATTTTAAAGTTGATAAAATTACTATTTCTGCACAAGTATATTTAAAAAAATTCTATGAATCTCACGGATTTGTAAAAATAGGAGAGGAGTATTTAGAAGATGGAATTCCTCATATTAGAATGGATAAAAACTAAAAGTTAATTATGAGTAAACCACTTCAATATTTTATTATAGTAATAAGTATTGCCTCTATTTTTTTCTCTTTATATGCTATTTTTAAAGGTCAAAAAGTTTTTGATGCTTTAGGAGGAATTGTTATTGGAGCTAGTTTGTTAGGTGCCTTATATTTTGATAATTATAAGAAAAAGAAAGAATAGTTTTTCTTCTAAAAATTAACTCTAAAACTTAAATTAGGTGTAAATGGTAGTGAATAATTATTTACTCTTCTCACATTATTAGCGCTAGAATTATCTACAACATAATAAGAATCTATAGTGTTTTTTCTATCTGTGATGTTTGTAAAACCAAGACGAATAGTAGATTTAATTACTTCAGAAAAATTAAAATTATAACTTCCAGAAATATCAATTCTAAAGAAATTATCTAATCTTTCTTTGTTAGGATTGTCGTAATTTACAATGGTTCTATTACCATTTTGTATAGTTTCATTTCCTACAACAGGTTTTGTGTACGGTTTTCCAGAACGCATAACACCACCAAAAGAAACTTTTAATTTTTTAGTAAAATTATAATTAAAAGCTGCACTTGCAGAATGTGTAATATCTAAACTATTCGAAAATGTTTGCGGTGTAAAGACATCAAAAGTATAATCGTTTTTAGAATACGTATAACTTACCCAAGTACTAATATTTTTAGTTTGTTTATTTATTAAAAATTCTACTCCTTTGGTTTCATAATTTCCAATAGAATTAAAGTTTTGTGTATTGTTGTAAAATCCTTGGTTTGCAGCTGTAATTCCATCTACTTTTTTATAAAAACCAGTAATATCTACATATAATTTATTTTTAGAATAGGCTGCACCAAAAGATGCTTGCCTACTTTTTACTATTGGTGTATTTTCATCATCAGAAAGAATCCATCTTCTTTTTTCTATTCCTAAAAAATTGTCTTCAAAATCTATTTTTTGAGCCGTTGTTTGGTTTTTTAATTCAGCTTCTAATTTTAAAGAAAATTCAGTATTTAATTTCTGTCTAATGTTAATTCTTGGCTCAATTATAAATTTTTTAAACTTATGAAAGTAATTAGAACGTACACCAAATCTTACATAAGTATTGTTTTTCTTATATTCTAATTCCGAATAGAATGCACTTTTTAGCAGCACATCTTTAACCGTTGTAGAAAAAGTTGGTGCATTAACTGTAGTTGTATTTCTAATACCAATTTCATTAAAAACTAATCCATTGGAAAAATGAAAAACATCGGAAAATTCATATTTAGAATCTAGTTTTATTTCTGTTTCTAACACATTATTAAACTGCGTTTGAAACTGATCTGTGTCTTTATTATAATCTGAAGAATTTATTTTATAATCTGAAAAGAATGCTGAAAAATTGGTAGAAAAATTAGCATTCCAATCTGCATTCCAACTAATATTAGCACCTAAATTTTCTTGTTTTAAAGCACTATTTTCTTCAACAGAAGTATTGTTAGAAGTATATTGTTCTGTATATTCTAAATTATTTTTTATATGGATGAAATTAGCACTTATTGCATGATTATAATTAACATCGTATAAAACTTTTAAAGAATAATCATAGAAATAAAAGTTAGATTCAGAGTTATTTAAAGTATTTGAAGAAACTGAATTATCTTGAAAACTTCTCGAGAAATAATTGTTATAAGTTGGTGTATTTATAAGGTCTGTAAAAGACCTTCTTGCAGAAACATGAAACTCTAAATTTTCTTTTATTGGAATTTGCAAAAAAGCATCTGCACTTAACAAATTAAAACCTGCACCACCAGAAAGTTTATTGGTAATTCTATTAGAAGTTTCCATATTTATGGTTGATGAAACTCCGTCTGAAAATGCACTACTTGTTCCGTTTTTTGTAACCGAAACTTTCTTTGTTAAATATGGATTGTAAGCAGAAATAAGACCAAAAAAATGACCTGAATGATACATTTTAATTCCATCCCAAAGCATTAAATTCTGGTCGTTTGTACCACCTCTAACATTAATATTAGAAACAGTTTCGTTTACACTTTCTACACCAGGAAGAATTTTTATTGTTTTTAAAATATCTGGCTCTATTAAACCCGGTAAAATTCCGAATTTTTCTGTGTTAAGAACAGTACTTCCATCAATACCTTTTTGTAAACCTGTAGTTATAAAGTTTGCAACGGTTACTTCAGATAATTCTTCTGAATCTTCTTCTAAAAATAATTGTTTGCATTTATTGTTAGAAAACAATTCTTTCACAGAAATTTTTGCTGTTTTAAACCCGATAAAAGAAATACTTATTGTTGAATTAACAGGAACATCTTTTAGAAAAAATTCTCCATTATCATTAGTTGTTGTACCTATTTTATACCCATTTACTTTTACTGAAGAAAGTAACAAAGGCGCTAATGTTTTTGCTTCTAAAACTGTTCCACAGATAGAAATAAACTTATTTAAAAAAGAAACGGTTACATATCTATTATCTAAAGTTTTAAATTGTAAAAAAGTTTCTTCGTTTAAAAAAGACAGTAATTTGTCAATAGTAATTCCTTTTTTTGGTCTGCTTATAATAATATCTTTTACATCAGTATCAGAATAAGAAAATTTAATATCATAGGTTTTTTCAAGCGATATTAATAGAGAAGAAAGTGCTACTTTTTCTGTAGAATTTTGTCCAAAAGAAACACTTATTATCAATAAAAAACTGATAAAAAAAAGGTTGAATTTATTTATCATAATTAAAGATAGTAATTGTTTTATCTTCAATTTTATACGATAATTGTAAAGGAATTGTTACAGATTGCAACGCTATATTTATATCTGTATGTGTAAATCCACCAGAATATAAAACGTCTAAATCAACGTCTTTTGTTTCTATTTTATAACCAAATTGATGTTCTATTTCTTCTAAAATAAAACGTAATTGTGTGCTTTTAAAATTAGATTCATTTTGTAACCAAGATTTTTCATTTATATCAAACGTATTTGTGGTATCTATTTTACCATTTACTACTTTAAAAATGGTTCCTCTTGGCAGTTTTACAAGCGTGTCTTTATAAGAAACACTTACTAAACCTTCGTAAGTTTTTACTTCAAAATAATTTTCTCTTTCTTTTACGTTAAATTCTGTTCCAAGAACGGTTACTTCTCCTATTTCTGTATTTACTGTAAACTTTTTTCCTTTTTGTACTTTAAAAAAAGCTTCTCCATTTAGATCTAAATTTCTACTTTCTTCCCAGTCTTTTTTAGAATATGTTATTTCTGAATTTGCATTTAAAACAACTTCAGAATTATCTGGTAAATTAAAGGTTTTTGTTTGAGCGTAATTGGTGTTAAAATTAGCTTCATTATTAAAAAGAAAGAAATAAGAAGTTGTTAATAAAACAACAACTGCTGCTGCATATTTATACAATTTCTTAAAGTTAAATTGAACAACTTTCCCTTTTTTAGAAGTACTTTCTGTTTTTAATTTTAATGCTGCAAGACTTTTTTCTACATCTACTTTAGGTGTTTCTATTTGTGCTGAATAATGTGCAATTTTTTCTAAAGTTGTAAAGTCTTTACTTTCTTTTAGACGTGCCAATTCCTCATCAGAGATTTCTCTGTTTAGTAATTTTAATATGTTGTTTTCGTCTTTCATTTTATACTCCTATATATATGTAACAACTAAATAGTGTTTTACCCTACCTTTAAATGCCATCAATTTTAGATCTTAATTTTTTTAATGCTGCAGACATTCTTTTTTCGACTGCTTTTTGAGAAATTTCTAGAGTTTCTGCAATTTCTCGGTATTTTTTGCCATCAATTCTATTCATCAAGAAAACCTCACGTTCACCTTCTGTTAAATCTGAAATTGCTCTTTTTAACTTATCTTTAAATTCTTCTTCCTCTAATAAATATTCTGGACTTTGGTTATTAACATCTAAATAAGGACTGCTTTTTGCATATTCAAAAACAACCTTTTCATGTTTCACTTTATTCAAAAAAAGATTGTTAACAACAGTAAATAAGTAAGACTTTGCTTTGGCAAAATCTATTTTAGCACAATTCTCCCATATTTTTATAAAAGCTTCTTGCGCTAAATCTAAAGATGTATTTTTATCACCACTCTTATAGTAAGCAAAATTACTTGCAGACTGAATGTGAGAAGTGTAAAACTCATTAAAATAAATTTCATTACAAAGAGATTTATCAGCCATATAAGGGTTTTAAAATATAAAAATAAAAAATTTTGATGACAAAGGTAGGGTAAATAAATGTTTAGTTGTTTTACTAACAGAAGGGCGCAAAATTAGTCTTTCGAAAATAAAAGTAGGGTAAAATAAAACAAAGTTGTTTTACTTATAGAAACAAATAACATTAATTATAAAATCAACAAAAATGAAAACATTAAAATTATTTACAGCAATTGCAATTACAGCAATATTAGGATTTACTTCTTGTCAATCAGAAGAAAATATCCAAACAGGTACAAACCCAAACGCAAATTCATCTACATCGCCAACTGCATCTAATTATGAAAGAGCAGCTATGAATGATGGTTCTGATGATGATTTTTTAGACGGTAACGCTTGTACAGAATTACTATTTCCATTAACTGCAACAGTAAATGGACAAGAAATTACCTTAATTAGTAAATTAGATTTCTCTGCAGTTTTAGATATTATGGGAGAATTTAATGATGATAATGATTCAGTATCTTTTAGTTTTCCTATTAATGTAAAAACAAGTAGTTATACTGAAGTTAAAGTAAATAATCAATCTGAACTAGATGCTCTAAAACAAGAATGTGAAAGTGCAGAAGCACAAGGAAAAGATGCAATCTCTTGTGTAGATATCAATTTTCCTATAACAATGTTAACATACGATATAACTCTAGAACAAACAGGAAGTGTTGTTGTACAATCTGAAAAGCAATTATATACTTTTATGACAGATTTACAAAGTGATGAGTTGTTTGCAGTTAATTATCCAATAAATGCAACTTTAAGTAATGGTACAGAAGTACAAATTAAAAGCGATGCAGAATTTACAGATTCAATTTCTGAATGTGTACAATTTGAAGACGAAAAAGATGAAGCAGCTGAAACAGCTGTAGAAGTAGAAGCAATTTTAAGCGGAGCAAAATTTACTGTAGATAGTTACATTGTTGCAGGAGTTAACACAGCAAACGATTATGTAAATTATACAATAGAATTTACAAACGATTTAAAATTAATTGCAAAAGACACTGTAAATACTACAACAGGAGAAATCGAAGGAACGTATGCAGTAAGTTCGGAAACTGAAGTATTCTTAAACACAACATTTGCAAGTAATACAGCAGTTAGTGCTTTAGGTAATGATTGGGTAGTAAGTACTTATAGTAACACTTTAATTAGTTTACATAGTAAAACAGATGCATCTGTAACCTTAACTTTTAAGAAGATTTAAAAATATCATATTGCCTCTAAAGGATAGTTAGTTAGTTAGTTAGTTAGTAGAATGTTCTTTACAACTGTTGCATTATTTTGTAGCAGTTGTAAAGTTTTAAAATAAAGTTACATGAAAAATATTTTTTTAAAAACCGTTTTTATTTGTTGTATTATTTTCTCTTGTACATCAGAAACAGAAAATATAGATGAAGAAAATAACGGAAGCACAAATGTTGTATTAAACCGACAAACAACGGGTTCTTCTGCAAATGATTTACTTTCTGCAGATACTTTTAAAAAAATGATTGTAGAAATTGCTTATGTAGAAGGTTTTAAACCCACAGAAACAGCTTTAAATAATTTTAAAAACTTTATACAGAATAGAACTAACAAGCCAAATGGAGTGGAGTTTGTAACAAAAGTAATTCCAACTACAGGAAAAACGGTGTATACTTTAGATGAAGTTGTAGATATAGAAAAAGAACATAGAACCAAATACAATTCTAACGAAACAATTGCAGTTTGGGTATTGTTTATTAACGGAAAATCTTCTAGAGACAATAACCAAGGTTCTATTTTAGGTTCTGCTTATTGGAACACTTCTTTTGTTATTTATGAAGAAACAATACAAGGATTAAGTGATAGTACTTTTGAACCAGAAAGAAGTTTGTTAGAATCTTCAGTAATCAATCACGAATTCGGGCATATCTTAGGTTTAACAAATTTAGGAAGCAATTTACAAAGCGATCATGAAGATTCAGACCATCCAAAACATTGTATTGAAGAAGACTGTTTAATGTATTGGGCAGCAGAAACCAGTCAAGGAATTGGTAGTATGATTTCTGGAGGACAAGTGCCAACTTTAGACGCACAGTGTTTGGCAGATTTAAAAGCAAATGGCGGTAAATAATTTTAAAATCAACAAAAAATGAAAACAATATATATAACAGTTGCGTTTATGATTGCAAGTATTATATCATTAAGCGCTCAAGAAAGTAATAAGAGAGCAACAGCAGGTATAAAAGGAGGTTATAATTTATCTTCAGTAAATTTCGATGGAAATTCAGAAACTGCAAAATTACACGGATTTCATATAGGTGTTTATGGAGAATCTTATATTGGAAAAATATTTTCAATTCAACCAGAAATTACCTATTCTCAACAAGGTTATAAAATACTTGATGATAGTGGAACATATACTCAAAAGTTAGATTATATAAACATTCCTT